>NZ_MUJY01000087.1 GCF_002286785.1 Pseudomonas sp. PIC25
GGCCAATACTTCGACGCCGAAACCGGCCTGCACTACAACCGCCACCGCTACTACAATCCCAACACCGGCTGCTTCCTCACCCCCGACCCGATCAAACTCTCGGGTGGGTTGAACAACTACCAGTACGTGAACAATCCCACGGGGTGGGTTGATCCGTTGGGGTTGGAGTGTATTGTTCCGTCAGTTTCGAAATATAAGCCAGAGCAGGTAAATGGAAGGAAAGTCTATAAAAACACCGCTGATGTTAGTCCGGAAGCGCCGGATTCTGTCGATAAGTCTGTAAACAAGAGCATCAGGGAAAAGATTGAGGCCGGATGGACCAACCAGGACTTAATGGAGCATGGATACGCCCCAATTGGGCCAGATGGAAAGCAAATTAACCTGCACCATTTAATTGGGCAGGAGCCAGGATCAATGGTAGAGCTGGTAGCGTCTACGCATAAGAAGTATCACGCTGAATTGCACGGTCTAATAGAGGATGGAAACAGCTTCCGAAACGATCCCAAGCTTGAGTACCAATATGAACAATTCCGTAAGAACTATTGGAAGACAAGGGCGAAAGATTTCAAGGTATCAGAATGAAAGATATTAATGAGATTCTGGCTTCTGCAAAAGCATCTTCAGAAGAAACTTTCTGGAATGGTCCGGTACCTATTTCAGAGGTGGAGAAGCTTGAAGAACTCCTTGGGTGTAGGCTTCCTAACGATTTTAGATGCTTTCTGGAAGCCTCAGGCGGGGGAGGATTTATTGATTCTGAAATATCTGGAATAGAGGATGGCGATGCAGCCAACTCTAATGGCGGCACAGTCTACGGTGACACCCTCCGTTGTCGCGAAGAGTACGGCCTTCCTGTAAATGGAGTAGTGATATTCTTCCGAGACGAAGAGATATGTTGGTGCTTGTGTAAGGAACAAGATGCATGGGTTGTGAGAAGTTATAGTCTGCATAAGCGAAAATACGAAAAAATACTTTATTCAAGTTTTACTGATTTCTTTGATGAATATGTGGAGTTGAGAAGGTAGATGAGGTAACTGGGGATTGAAACAAGAGTAGGAAAGCGAGAGCAGAGACTCAGTCTCCACCCAGGCTGAAGTGCCACTAAAGTTGCATAATTTTTTAATATGCTCAGTCCAAGTGGAGCTTCAATCTTGGCGGGGATAAATAGATACATTGACAATAAATCTGTTCCGGGTTTCATGTAAGAAATTCTTGCATGTCTGAGGTCGAGTGGGCGTAAGGCGTGTCTCAAAATGCATGTGCGGCACTTCAAATTACTATAATTTAGTGAATTTTCGGGTGTGATCTCAGAGTGCTGCTGCTCTTTGGCGGGATGTGCCGCCGTTGCGATGGCCTTCATTCCTGCGATGTCGAACACCGCAGCTACTCGTGCCGAACGCATTGGTAGGCTTTGGCCTTGGATGCTTCGGGCTCGGACATGAACAGGGATATCGATACGTACACTGAGGGTCAGCTCCATCCTGTGCTTGATCACTCAAGAGCAGTCCGCGTTGCCGCCGAGCGCTTCAACCTGTCGTGCCCGGATACAGCCTGGCTCGGTTGGCAGGTATTGCACCGTTTCAGTTGTGCGCAGGGGCATGTGTTCAAACGGACGCCAAAGTCGCTCGTTAATGCCACGGTTGCAGCCGTCTGCCCGGAGTGTATCGGACAAGGGCATTTGGACCGCTTGCGTGCCGTTGCCCGCGAGGCAGGGGGCGAATGCCTGGACAATCAGTGGCGTGGCTCCAAGGTTCTTTATCGGTTTCGCTGCCAACAGGGCCACGTTCGGCAGCGCCGTCCAGACCACGTTTATAAGAATGCCGCTTGTCCCGTCTGCCTTCACCAGCACATCCACAAGAGCAAGCGACTGTCCGATGGCTTGGCCCGTCTGAGGCAGGCTGCGCAGTTGCGGGGTGGCGAATGCCTGTCGGACAACTACCAAGGCGTTGCCCAGCACTACCGCTTCCGTTGTGCCGAGGGTCATGAGTGGTCGGCGGGAGGGGTGAGCATCCTCAACAAGGGCTCATGGTGCCGGGCTTGTGCGGGCCAACGCAGGGGCAAGAGCTACCGGCTGGCAGATGGCCTGGAGCGGTTGCAGGCCGTGGCGGAGAAGCGCGGTGGTCGCTGCCTGTCCGACACCTATATGGGGGGACGGGAGAAGTACCACTTCCGCTGCGGGGCTGGTCACGAATGGCTGGCGCCCGGCACGTCCATCCTCCGTGGTACGTGGTGTCCGCACTGTAACTTGGCTTCCAAGCGTGATGGCCGGCTCCTGTTGGCGGATGGCTTGTCGCGGCTGCAAGCGATGGCCCGGCAGCGAGGCGGCGAGTGCCTGTCCACGGAATACCAC
>NZ_MUJY01000088.1 GCF_002286785.1 Pseudomonas sp. PIC25
GGTTCTTCACGGATTACCGGGGAAAGCGGCTTTGATTTTCATGAAGAAGAAGCTGCTGTCCCGGTAGCCGTAGGCCATGCGCTTGATCACCTTGATGCGGTTGTTGATCCCCTCCAACTGGCCGGTATGCATGGGCCAACGCACCCGACTGAGGATGCCGCGCCAGTAGCTGCTCAGGCGTTTGGCAAACAGCATCAAGGCAGGGATCTGGCTTTCCTGGGCATGACGTAACCACTGCCTCCAGGCCGTTCGCCATTGCCAGGCGCTGGCGGCCGTCCACAGCGCCTTGAGCTGGGCCTTCATCAAGTACACCGTCATCAGTGACTGGTTGGCGCTGAGCAACTCCTGCAGGTGGATCTGCTGCTCGGGCTGGCGCAGGTTCTCTGGGTTGCGCAGCAACAGCCAGCGCGCCTGCTTGATTACCCGACGCGCCGGTTTGTCATGCCGGAGTCGGTTGGCTTCGTCCACGCGGACGCGGTCAATCACCTCGCGGCCGTATTTGGCCACCACATGGAACAGATCGTAGACCACCCGGGCGTTGGGGCAGTGCTGGCGGACTTCTAGGTCGAAGGCAGTATTCATGTCCATCGCCACGGCTTCGATCCGCGCACACCCGGCCGGTCCCAGTTCCTTGAAGAACGGCCGGATGGCCTCACGACTGCGGCCCTCGCCAATCCACAGGACGCGACGGGTCTCGGCATCCAGCACCACGCTGGCGTAGCGGTGCCCCTTGTAGAGGGCGAACTCATCCATCACCAGCCGTCTCGGCTGCGGGCGCGGTAAAGCGTCCAGTTGGGCTTGCAAGCGGTGCTGCTCAAGCCGGCGCACCGTACCCCAATGGAGACCAAACAGCTCGGCGACATGCTGGGTCGGTAGGCGTGCGCACCAGAGCGCCACCGCCTCCTCCAGGCGTCGGGTCAGGCGGGCATGGCGCGCTAGCCAGCTGACCCACTCCGCCCGGCGACCGCAGCTGCCACAGGCCAGGCGGCGCAAGTGCACCCTCAGCCGGACCGGGCGTCCCAGCATCGGCAGGTCGCGAATGTGTCGTATGCAGTATTCGTGGACGGCTGCACAGGGCTGCCGGCAGTCACCACAACGCGGGACCTGCAGTGGGGCGGGCTTCAGCTCGACCTGCAGCGTTTCAGCTTCGGCGTCGATGGCAACAATAGAAAAACCCTCCCAAAACGGAGGGAAAGCAGTAGCATTCGGCATCAGAACGGCGGTTTTGGTTTTAGGGGTTTGGTCGCACAAACATCTTCAACCAAATCGCCGTTCTTGTTCAGGGCTCCCCGGAAATGCGCGAAGAACC
>NZ_MUJY01000089.1 GCF_002286785.1 Pseudomonas sp. PIC25
GGTGAGCAGGCTGGTCAGGTTGTCGGCGACGCCCAACTGGCCGATTTTCTCCGTCGCTCCCGCATCGGCGGCGGTGTCGACGCTGTAGATCTGCATCACGCCCATGGTGGTGGAGGCCTGGGACAGCGTGTTCTGCTGCTGCTGCGCGGAAACGGCGTTCTGGAACAGGATGCCGGTGGAGTGGGCCATGGTCTGGTAGATCGAGCCCATGGCCATGGCCGGCGCTTCGGCGACCACTTTCACGTTGGACTGGGTGACTGCGTCGGTGATCATTTCATTCACGTTTGCCATGTTTGTTTCTCCCTGTGGATGAACACACGACTCGGGTCGTGCTGTCATGAGGAACGCATGACAGTCCCTGTTGTGAAAAAACGGGCGAGATAGATGTCGTCGGAGCGGAAACAGCCGCTTTCCCGTTGCTGGATGGGCATGAGCTTAGTGCCGGTTTGCTAGGCTTCCTCCGTATTCCGCCAGACGGCGGTCGAGCCCTTACCGGTGAGGACATCATGAACGCGTTCATGCAGGCGGCGATCGAAGAGGCGCAGCAAGGGCTGGCCGAAGGAGGCATTCCCATCGGTTCGGTGATCGTCCACAAGGGGCGGATCATCGGACGTGGCCACAACCGGCGGGTGCAGCAGGGCAGTGCGATCCGCCATGGCGAGATGGACGCCTTCGAAAACGCGGGACGCCAGCCGGCCCGGGTCTACCGAGAGTCGGTGCTCTACACCACCCTGTCGCCCTGTGCGATGTGCAGCGGGGCGATCCTGCTGTATGGCATTCCCAAGGTGATCGTCGGTGAAAACCGCACCTTCCTCGGCGAAGAGGCGCTGTTGCGTTCGCGCGGCGTGGAGGTCGAAGTGCTGCAGGACGAAACCTGTATCCGTCTGATGCAGGACTTCATCGCCAACCGGCCGGAGCTGTGGAGCGAGGACATCGGCGAGTAGCTGCGAGGGCCCGCTCCACGCCGATCAGGTAGGGGCGATCATTCGCCCAATTCGGCATCGTCGGGCGAATGAATCGCCCCTACACCTAACCCCTCACACACCTACACCCGACTCCCCAACACCTCCGCCTTGCGCAGCCAGCCCTGGCGCTGTTCTTCCGAGGAAATCCGCACGGGAGAGAACTCCACCAGACGGCGGGTGCGGATGCCGCAGAAGCCGAGGATGGTACGGACCATCTGGCGATGGGCGGGGGCGCCGTAGATCCAGCGGAAGTACCAGCGCGGGGTGTCCAGGGTGACCAGCAAATCCGCGGTGCGTCCGCTCAGCAGCTTGTCCCAGGCCTGGGAGCGTCCACGAAACTTGAAGGCGAAGCCGGGCAGGAAGACCCGGTCGAAGAAGCCCTTGAGCAGCGCCGGCAGGCCACCCCACCAGACCGGGTAGACGAACACCAGGTGCTCGGCCCAGTGGATCTGCCGCTGGGCTTCGAGCAGGTCGGGCTCCAGCGTCTGGTTCTGGTCGTAGCCGCCATGCAGCACCGGGTCGAAAGCCAGGTCGCCGAGCCGCAGGTGGCGCACCACGTGATCCTGGCGCCGCGCCCCTTGGGAGAAGGCTTCGCACAGGGCGTGGCAGAGGCTGTCGTGCTTGGGGCTGCCGAGAATCACCAGGATGCGCTTGCCGTCGCCTTCCAGCGGCGTCGCGCCGCTCTTTGCCGTATCAGCCACGTTGTCCCGCCTCCAGCATGGTTTCCGGGCGAACCCAGGCGTCGAACTGTTCTTCGGTGAGATGGCCGAGGGCCAGGGCCGCTTCCCGCAGGGTAGTGCCTTCGGCGTAGGCCTTCTTGGCGATTTCCGCCGCCTTGTCGTAGCCGATATGAGGATTGAGCGCCGTCACCAGCATCAACCCGCGCTCCAAATGTTCGGCCATGCGCGCGGCATCCGGCTCCAGGCCGGCGATGCAGTGCTGGTTGAAGTTGCGGCAGCCGTCGGCCAGCAGGCGGATCGATTGCAGCAAGTTGTGAATGATCACCGGCTTGAACACGTTCAGTTGCAGGTGGCCCTGGCTGGCGGCGAAGGTGATGGCGGCGTCGTTGCCGAATACCTGGCAGGCGAGCATCGACAGCGCTTCGCACTGGGTCGGATTGACCTTGCCGGGCATGATCGAACTGCCCGGCTCGTTGGCCGGCAGGCGCACTTCGGCCAGCCCGCCGCGCGGTCCGGAGCCGAGCAGACGCAGGTCGTTGGCCAGTTTCATCAACGCGCTGGCCAGGGTCTTGAGGGCGCCGGAGAGCGTGACCAGCGGTTCATGGCCGGAGAGGGCGGCGAACTTGTTCGGTGCCGAGACGAAGGGCAGGCCGGACAGCGCCGCCAGTTCGGCGGCCATGGCCTCGGCGAAGCCATGCGGTGCGTTCAGGCCGGTGCCGACGGCGGTGCCGCCCTGGGCCAGTTCGCAGACAGCCGGCAGAGCGGCGCGGATGGCGCGTTCGGCGTAGTCCAGTTGAGCGACGAAGGCAGAGAGTTCCTGGCCGAAGGTAATGGGCGTGGCATCCATCAGATGGGTGCGTCCGGTCTTCACCAGGTGTCCATGGCGCGCGGCCTGCTCGGCGAGGCCGCCGGACAGCTCGGCGATGGCCGGCAGCAGGTCATGCTGTACCGCCTTGACGGCGGCGATGTGCATGGCGGTGGGAAAGCAATCGTTGGAACTCTGCGCCCGGTTGACGTGATCGTTCGGGTGCACCGGACGCTTGCCGCCGCGCTGGCCGCCGGCCAGTTCGTTGGCGCGGCCGGCGATCACTTCGTTGACGTTCATGTTGCTCTGAGTGCCGCTGCCGGTCTGCCAGACCACCAGAGGGAACTGGTCGTCGTGCTGCCCGGCGAGCACCTCGTCGGCGGCCTGCTCGATCAGCCGGGCGACGTCTGCCGGCAGGTCGCCGATACGGCCGTTGACCCGCGCGGCGGCTTTCTTGATCAGCGCCAGGGCATGCAGGACGGCCAGCGGCATGTGCTGGTCGCCAATGGCGAAGTTGACCAGCGAGCGTTGCGTCTGGGCGCCCCAGTAGGCGTCTTCGGGGACCTCGACAGGCCCGAGGCTGTCGGTTTCGATGCGGCTCATGGATGTTCTCCGGACAGGTTTCCGGCAGTTTAGGCCGTCCGCAGGCGGGTGGGTTCCCCAGCGCCCGCTATCGCCGCGATAGGCCTACCAGCGCGCATGGGTGGCGCCGAGCCAGCCGAGGGCGCCGCCGACCGGCACGCACTCGCCGCCGGGGCCGCGTAGCGTACCGTCGAAGTGGCCGAACCACTGGCTGGTATCGGCATGGAACAGACCGAACTTCGGCCGGGCGTGGTGGCGCTGACGCGGAGTGAAGATCAGGTCGACCCGTTCGTCCGCGCTGGTCAGGCGCCAGTTGGGCAAGGCGCTTCCGGGAACCTGTTCGATCGCGATGGGGCAGTCCAGCGGCAGCAGTTCGCCGCCGAACCAGAGGGCGTTTTCGCTGAGGCCGCTGCCGTCGTTCCAGCCGGAACCGAAGTTGCCGGCGATGCCGCCGGGCGCGGCGAAGGCGGCGCGTGTCCAGTGGCTGTGCAAGGGCCAGACGCCACGGCCGAAATCCAGTGCAGCGAAGCTCTGCCCGGCAACGCAGTCGTAGTGTTTCTGGCCCAGTTGCACGCTGCCGCTGGCCGGAAGGCCGAGCTGGCGGCTGGTGGCGTGGAAGCCGCCGCTGGCGAAGGGTACTACCAGATTCACCGAGTCCAGGTGCGCGGGGCGCTGGATATCCAGGGAAACCTGCAGGGGCTGGCTGCCGATATCCGGCGCGGCGACAGTGAGACGTACCCGGCCGGGCTGCTCGTCGGCCTTCAATTGCAGGCGGGGATGGTCGAACGCGTGGCTCTCGATGGGGGTGTCCGGCAACCGGCAGCCACGGGCGAAGGGGCGGACCTGCGAATGGGCGGAGCCCTGGCCGGTCTCCAGGTCGAGGAAATAAGCGGCGCCGTAACCCACGTAGTCGAAGTCGGCGACGGTCAGAGCCAGCATCCAGTGCGGCGTAGTGATGCACCAGTGGTTCCAGCGCTTGCGGCGGCCGATGGGGCCGGGCAGGGCGCAATGGACATGGGGACGGGCCGACCAGCCGACGGCTTCTGGGCACAGCTTGCCGCGAGCGTCGCAAAGCGGCTGCGAGGGAGGGGAAACCAGCGGATAGGCGAAACTGTTCATCGGACACGTCCATGTGTGTGCTGAGCCGGGCAAGGCGCGCTGCCAACAGCAGCCTGGGTCCGTAGAAGGGTTTTCTACAGCGGAGTGGCATCGTGTTTGGCGGCAGAATGCCCAGCCCCGCGAAGCATGGGCAAGTGCTGGCACTTTGGCAACTGATAGGCGGGTGAGTCGCGGCACATTTTTTATGTGAATTGGTGTGCAAAGAAGCGGCCGGTTGAGTAGTCGGGGCCATCGGGCGCACAATCCGGGGATTCCGCTGTCTAACCCGCCCGACCCTTCGATTGAACTAAGGATTCGCCATGACCCGTTTTCGCGCCCTCTGTGCCGCCGCGCTGCTCGTTTGCGCCGGAGGCCAGGCACTGGCCGACGATGCCAGCCACGCCGCCAATGCCGAGCAGTTCCTCAAGCTGGCCCATGCCGACAAGCTGACCGTGCCGGTCTACGCCCAGGTACAACAGATGTTCGCCCAGCGCTTCGCCGAGTCGAAGGCACCGGAGGCGAAAAAGGCCGTGCTGGAAAGCTACCAGGCCAAGGCCAACGCCGCGCTGGACCGCGCCGTGGGCTGGGACAAGCTGAAGCCCGACATGGTCAAGCTCTACACCAGCAATTTCAGCGAGAGCGAGCTGAAGGACCTGATCGCCTTCTACCAGTCGCCGCTCGGCAAGAAGGTCATGGAAAAGATGCCGGCGCTGACCGCGCAATCCGCCCAGTTGACCCAGGCCAAGCTGGAGACCGCCGTCCCGGAAGTGAACAAGCTGCTGGGCGACATGAACAAAGAGCTGGAGGCAAAGTAAACCGTGGCCAGCATGCGTGAGCGTATCCAGACGGCACTGGGCGCCCTGGAACCCCAGCACCTCGAGGTCCTGGACGAAAGCCATATGCACAGCCGCGGACTGGAAACCCATTTCAAGGCGGTCGTGGTCAGCCCGGCTTTCGCCGGCCTGAACGCGGTCAAGCGCCACCAGAAGGTCTATGGCACCCTCGGCGAGCTGATGGGACAGTTCCACGCCCTGGCCTTACACACCTACACCCCGGACGAGTGGGCGCAGTTGGGCCAGGCGCCGGACTCTCCGACGTGCCGCGGCGGGCACTGACGCGGATATCGCTCCGCTCGGTCTCCTGACGGGGCGTCGGAGTTAGTCGAACCTCTTCTGCAACCTTCCTGGCAATGCCCAAAGCGTCAGGGTCGCTTCATCAGGACAGCGGCACGAATATCGCCCCTCTCACCTTTAGGGGGAGGGGTTGCCTCGCACAGAGGAAAGGTCGTGCCAGATAACTCCCCTCTACAGCTAATGCAGATACAGCCAATATTCGCCCTGCAACCAACAGGACGCTTGATCAGTCTATGAACTGCCGCACAGGGGCTTTCTGATAGAATCCGCGCCGCGCCGGCCCGACCGGCGCTATCGTTTCATCCGGTCCGCCCTTTGCGGGGGCGACCACCTGAGGAAAGAGTCCCCATGACCGATAAGATCGTCGTGGCGGCGCTGTACAAGTTCGTTTCCCTGCCGGACTACGTCGCGCTCCGCGAACCCCTTCTGCAAACCCTCCTCGACAATGGCGTGAAAGGCACCCTGCTGCTCGCCGAAGAGGGGATCAACGGCACTGTCTCCGGCACCCGCGCCGGCATCGACGCCTTGCTCGGCTGGCTCAGGCGCGATCCGCGTCTGGTCGATATCGATCACAAGGAGTCCTACTGCGACGAGCAGCCGTTCTACCGCACCAAGGTCAAGCTGAAAAAGGAAATCGTCACCCTCGGCGTGCCCGGGGTGGACCCGAACCAGCGGGTCGGCACCTATGTCGAACCCAAGGACTGGAACGCGCTGATCTCCGACCCCGAGGTGCTGCTGATCGATACGCGCAACGACTACGAAGTGGCCATAGGCACCTTCGAAGGCGCCATCGACCCGAAGACCAAGTCGTTCCGTGAGTTTCCCGAGTACGTGAAGGCTCATTTCGATCCGGCCCGGCACAAGAAGGTGGCGATGTTCTGCACTGGCGGCATCCGCTGCGAGAAAGCCTCGAGCTTCATGCTGAGCGAGGGCTTCGAAGAGGTCTATCACCTCAAGGGCGGCATCCTCAAATACCTCGAGGAAGTGCCTGAGGCGCAGAGCAAGTGGCAGGGGGACTGTTTCGTCTTCGACAACCGCGTGACGGTGCGCCACGATTTGTCCGAGGGTGATTACGATCAATGTCATGCCTGCCGTAATCCGATTTCCTCGGAGGACCGCCAGTCCGAGCATTACGCGCCGGGCATCAGTTGCCCGCATTGCTGGGACTCGCTTTCCGAGAAAACCCGGGCCAGCGCCCGCGAACGGCAGAAACAGATCGAACTGGCCAAGGCCCGCAATCAACCTCACCCCATCGGCCGCGATCCGCGCCAGCCGTTAGAGTGAATCGGCCCGGACAGGGCCCGGCATGACCGGTGCTTCGCGCACCCGCTGACACAGGAGCTTTCATGAGCGCCCGCCTGCTGTACGTGATGGACCCCATGTGTTCCTGGTGCTGGGGTTTCTCCCCGGTGATGGAGGCCCTGGCTGACCAGGCGAAGGCGGCGGGTGTGCCTCTGCACCTGGTGGCCGGTGGGCTGCGCCGCGACCGGGTCGCCATCGACGCGGCGGCACGGGTGCGTTACCTGGCCTACTGGCAAGCGGTGAACGCAGCGACCGGTCAGATGTTCGACTTCGACCGCGGCCTGCCGGAAGGGCTGGTGTACGACACCGAGCCGGCCTGCCGGGCCCTGGTCACCGTGCGCAACCTGGACAGTGCCAGTGCCTGGCCGCTGGCCCGGTTGATCCAGCAGGCGTTCTACACCGAGGGGCTCGACGTCACCCAGGCCGCGGTGCTGGTCGAGCTTGCCGAGCGCGCGGGCATTCCGCGCATCGAGTTCGCCGAGGCATTCGACAGCGTGGCCATGCGCGAGGCGACCGCCGCCGACTTCGCCTGGGTGCAGGACCTGGGCATCGCCGGTTTCCCCACACTCCTGGCCGAGCGCGACGGCCAACTTGCATTGCTGACCAACGGCTACCAGCCGCTGGAGCAGTTGCAACCGTTGCTGGGACGTTGGCTGGAGCGTGGTGTCCATGCCTGATCGCCTGACCTGGACAGAAATCCGCCGACTCGCCCTGCGTCATCGCAAGGCGTTGGTGCTGGCCAACCTGATCGCTGTGCTGGCAACGCTGTGCAGCGTGCCGATCCCGCTGCTTTTGCCGCTGCTGGTGGACGAAGTCCTGTTGCGCGACGGCGATGCCGCGCTCAAGGTCATGGACAACTTCCTGCCCGTCGGTTGGCAGACCGCGGCCGGCTACATTGGCCTGATGCTGCTGGTGAGCATGTTGCTGCGCAGTTCTTCGCTGGTCTTCAACGTGCTCCAGGCGCGTCTCTTTGCGCGGCTGTCGAAGGACATCGTGTACCGCATCCGCATTCGCTTGATCGAGCGCCTCAAGCGCATCTCCCTCGGCGAGTACGAAACCCTGGGCGGCGGTGCCGTGACCACCCATCTGGTCACCGATCTGGATACCCTGGACAAATTCGTCGGCGAAACGCTGAGCCGTTTCCTGGTGGCGGCGCTGACCCTCACCGGTACCGCCGCCATCCTGCTCTGGATGCACTGGCAACTGGCGTTGCTGATCCTGCTCTTCAATCCGCTGGTGATCTACGCCACGGTGCAACTGGGCAAGCGGGTGAAACACCTGAAGAAGCTGGAAAACGACAGCACCTCGCGCTTCACCCAGGCACTGACCGAAACGCTCGAAGCCATTCAGGAAGTCCGGGCCGGCAACCGCCAGGGCTTCTTTCTCGGCCGGCTGGGTCTGCGTGCTCGCGAAGTACGCGACTATGCGGTTGCCTCGCAGTGGAAGAGCGATGCCTCCAACCGCGCCAGCGGCCTGCTGTTCCAGCTCGGTATCGACGTGTTCCGTGCCGCGGCGATGCTCACCGTGCTGTTTTCCGACCTGTCCATCGGCCAGATGCTGGCGGTGTTCAACTACCTCTGGTTCATGATCGTTCCGGTGGAGCAACTGCTCAGCTTGCAATATTCCTTCTATGCCGCGGGTGGAGCGTTGGCGCGGATCAACGAGCTGCTGGCCCGGGCGGACGAACCGCAGCATGCCGGTGGCGTCGATCCGTTCAAGAACCGCGACACGGTGGGGATCGAGGTCCGCGGGCTGCGCTTCGCCTACGCGGAAGAGCCGGTGCTGGATGGCCTCGACCTGTCCATCGCGCCGGGGGAGAAGGTGGCTATCGTCGGTGCGTCCGGTGGCGGCAAGAGTACCCTGGTGCAACTCCTGCTCGGCCTCTATACCGCCCAGGCCGGGAGCATCCGCTTCGGCGGCTCGACCCTGGAGGAAATCGGCCTGGAGACCGTGCGCGAGCATGTAGCCGTGGTGCTGCAGCACCCGGCGCTGTTCAACGACACGGTGCGCGCCAACCTGACTATGGGGCGCGAGCGCAGCGACGAGGCCTGCTGGCGTGCCCTGGAGACCGCCCAGTTGGCCGAGACCATCCGCCAGTTGCCGCAGGGCCTGGACAGCATGGTCGGCCGTTCCGGCGTGCGTCTTTCAGGCGGGCAACGCCAGCGTTTGGCCGTTGCCCGCATGGTACTCGCCGAGCCCAAGGTGGTGATCCTCGACGAAGCCACTTCGGCCCTCGACGCCGCCACCGAATATGCCTTGCACCAGGCCATGGCGCGTTTTCTCGAAGGGCGCACCACGCTGATCATTGCCCACCGCTTGTCGGCGGTGAAGCAGGCCGACCGGGTGCTGGTGTTCGATGGCGGCAGCATCGCTGAAGACGGCGACCACCAGCAGCTGATCGCCGAGGGTGGGCTTTACGCCAAGCTTTACGGTCATCTCCAGCAGTAAGTAGCCGGACCGCGCGGTCGCGGTTTCCGGCTTCATCTGCGGCAGCCTGTCGCACCGCGTTGTAAAGAAAATCTTACGGCTGTTGTCGTGCCTATACAGCCGCTGCTGGACCTTGGTCTGCTGTAAAGAAAAATTGCCAGATCGGAGCGCGGAGAGTCGACGGGAGCCTCCACCCTCGCCTTGTTCCGCCTTCACCCCTCGGTTGTGATGACAGAGCCCACTTGCGTGCACCGGGCAAACGCATAACAAGAGGAGGCGCAATGAACGCCGTGTCCAAGATCGAACAGCGCAATCCCATCGGCACCGACGGTTTCGAGTTCGTCGAATTCACCGCGCCGACGGCGGAGGGCATCCAGCAGCTGCGCGAACTGTTCACCGCCATGGGCTTTACCGAGACCGCACGGCACCGCTCCAAGGAAGTCTTCCTGTTCCAACAGAGCGATATCAACTTCGTACTCAACGGCAGCCCCAGCGGGCAGGTCCATGCGTTCGCCGAAAGGCATGGGCCGAGTGCCTGTGCCATGGCCTTCCGGGTGAAGAATGCGGCCCAGGCCGCCGCCTATGTCGAGGCTCAGGGCGCGACGCTGGTCGGCAGTCATGCCAATTTCGGCGAACTGAACATCCCCTGCGTCGAAGGCATCGGCGGTTCGCTGCTGTACCTGGTTGACCGCTACGGCGAGAAGACCATCTACGACGTCGACTTCGACTTCATTCCGGGGCGCGGCGCCAATGACAACGCCCTCGGCCTGCAGCAGATCGATCACCTGACCCACAACGTCCGCCGTGGCCAGATGGACACCTGGGCCGGCTTCTACCAGCGCATCGCCAACTTCCGCGAAATCCGCTACTTCGACATCGAGGGCAAGCTCACCGGCCTTGTCTCCCGCGCCATGACCGCGCCCTGCGGCAAAATCCGCATTCCGATCAACGAGTCGGCGGACGAGAACTCGCAGATCGAGGAATTCATCCGTGAGTACCATGGCGAGGGTATCCAGCACATCGCCCTGTCCACCGACGACATCTACGAGACGGTGCGCCGCCTGCGTGCCAACGGCGTGGCATTCATGACCACCCCGGACACCTACTACGAGAAGGTGGACAGCCGCGTACCCGGCCATGGCGAACCGCTGGCGCTGCTGCGCGAGCTGAACATCCTGATCGATGGAGCGCCCGGCGACGACGGCATCCTGCTGCAAATCTTCACCCATACCGTGATCGGGCCGATCTTCTTCGAGATCATCCAGCGCAAGGGCAACCAGGGCTTCGGCGAGGGCAACTTCAAGGCACTCTTCGAGTCCATCGAGGAAGACCAGATCCGTCGTGGAGTGCTCAAGGGGTGAAGCGGAACTGACCGCCTCGCCCTACCGTTTTCAGGCTCGTATCAGGAGAAGCAACCGACGTGTTGACCTTGTATTCCTATTGGCGCTCCAGCGCCGCCTACCGGGTGCGTATCGCCCTCAATCTCAAGGGCCTGGCCTACCGCCAAGTGCCGGTACACCTGGTGAAGGACGGCGGCCAGCAGCACGCCGCCGAGTACCGGGCGCTCAATCCGCAGGAGCTGGTGCCGCTATTGGTGGATGCCGGCTCCGGGGCGGGCGAAGTACGCATCGCCCAGTCCCTGGCGATCCTCGAATACCTGGAAGAAGTCTTCCCGGTGCCGGCGCTGCTGCCGGCCGATCCGGTGCAGCGGGCCCAGGTGCGTGCGCTGGCGCTGCACATCGCTTGCGACATCCACCCGCTGAACAACCTGCGCGTGCTGCAATACCTCGGCGGCCAACTGGGGGCAAGCGACGAGGCCAAGAACGCCTGGTACCGGCACTGGGTGGACACCGGCCTGGCGGCGGTCGAGGAGGGGTTGGCGGCATTCGCCGGTCGTCTGTCTCTCGGCGAACGGCCGGGCTACCTGGAAGCCTGCCTGATTCCGCAGGTGTACAATGCGCGGCGTTTCGACTGTGACCTCACTGCGTACCCACGCATCCTCGAGATGGTCGCGCGCTGCGAATCCCTTGAGGCGTTCAGGAACGCCGCTCCGGAGGTGCAGCCCGACGCTCAATAAGGTTTACCCGCCTTGCATTCCGCCGCGTCACGAGCGCGGCGGGTCCGATTTACGTCACAGACAAAAACAAACAGGTGACGCATGACCCGTGAAAAACCGAAGAACCTCTGGCTGTCGCGCTGGGGTTTCATCCTCGCTGCAACCGGCTCCGCCGTGGGCCTCGGCAATATCTGGAAATTCCCCTACATCACCGGCGAATACGGCGGCGGCGCCTTCGTCCTGATGTACCTCGCCTGCATCCTCGCCATCGGCATCCCGGTGATGATGACCGAGATCGCCTTCGGCCGGCGCGGCCGTGGCAGCCCCATCGACGCTATCGCCCGGGTGGTCCGGGAGAACGGCGGCAACCCGCTGTGGCGCGGCGTCGGCCTGATGGCCATGCTGGCCGGCTTCATGATTCTCTGTTTCTACGTGGTGGTGGCCGGCTGGGCCTTCGCCTACACCTGGAAAATGCTCGATGGCTCGCTGGCCGCGACCAGTGTCGAGGCGCTCGGCCAGGTCTTCGAGCAGCACAACGCCAACCCCTGGCTGCTTGGCGGCTGGAGCGTGCTGGTGGCGCTGTTGACCCTGTGGATCGTCGCCAAGGGCGTGCAGAAGGGCATCGAGAATTCGGTGCGCTGGATGATGCCAGGCCTGGCCCTGATGCTGCTGATCCTGGTTGGCTACGCCTTCACCAGCGGCAGCTTCTCCGAAGGCTTCGCCTTCCTGTTCAGCTTCGACGCCTCCAAGTTGACCGGCGAAGCGCTGCTGGCCGCCCTCGGCCATGCCTTCTTCACCCTCAGCCTGGCCTCCGGCGCCATCCTCACCTACGGCTCGTACATCCCCGACGGCCAGTCGATCGCCCGCACCACCTTCATGGTGGCCATCGCCGATACTTGCGTGGCGCTGCTCGCCGGCCTGGCGATCTTTCCGGTGATCTTCGCCAACGGCATGAGCCCGGCCGCCGGTCCGGGGCTGATCTTCATGAGCCTGCCGCTGGCTTTCCAGCAGATGCCGTTCGGCACGGCCTTCGGCGTGCTGTTCTTTGCCATGGTGTCGATCGCCGCGCTGACCTCGGCGATTTCCATGATCGAAGCCACCGTGGCCTACCTGAACGAGAAGTACGGCATCAGCCGGGTCAAGGCTGCAATGGGCTCTGGCGCCGTGCTGCTGGCGATCAGCCTGCTGGCCATGCTCTCGTTCAACCTGCTGTCCGGCTGGACGCCGTTGGGCAAGAACTTCTTCGACTGGCTGGACTATCTCACCTCGCGCTGGATGATGCCGCTGGGCGGGATCTTCATGGTCGTCCTGGCCGGTTATGCACTGCGCGGCGAGATCATGCGCGACGAACTGAACCTGCCGCCGGCCGGCTACGCGCTCTGGCTGTTCATGGTGCGCTACGTCAGCCCGGTGCTGATCATGATCGTGTTCCTCCATGCCCTCGGCTGGCTAGGCTTCGATCCGCTGGTCCGCTGGTACTGGATCGCCGGCGCCATCGGCTTGCTGGCGATCCTCGGCGAGTTGTTCGCGCCGCGCGTGAGGCTGGTGCTGGCCAATCGCTGACTGCGTAATAAAAAGAGAAAGGGCGCACAGTTAATCTGTGCGCCCTTTTTATTTTTCGGCCGCTAAACTCTGCCGCCTTGCTGCCGATGAAAAGGCAACGAAGGGTCGGCCACGAGCCGCCCCTCTCACACCATTCGCCCTGCGCCGGATTCATCCGCCTCCATCACGAGGCGAAAACAGGGGTCGCCAAGCCCCGCTCGAAGGAGTTGTTATGTTGCGTTCCGCCTCTCGCGTGTTTGCCGATCTTGCCGTGGGCAAGAAGCTGCTGTCCGGCTTCGCGCTGGTCCTGTTGCTGACCATCGCCGTGGCTGGCACCGGGTTCTATGCCGTGAACGCGATCCTGGAGCGCTTTTCTCACAACGCCCTGCTGGCGGAAGTGGATGTGGAGATTGCCCAGGCCCGCCGTTTCGAAAAGGATTTCGCACTGACAGCCAAGGCCGAGTCGGCCCAGCAGGTCCGTGAGCGGCTGGCGACGGTGCGCGAGCGGTTGGAGCAGTTGCGGAAAACCACCTCGGCGGGCAACCGGGAGCGGTTGCAGCGCATGGACGAGGCGAGCGCCGGCTATCTGAATCAGTTCGAGCGGTTCGTCAAGCTGTTCGACGAGGCTCGTGCGGCGCGCATTACTATGGGAGAGGCGGCCGCCGAGGCGCGCGATCAGTTCGAAGTCATCGAGCTGGATATGTACGACGCGGTGCGCGAGCTGCGTCTGCAAGGCGACCGCCTGCGCGGCAGCGATCCGCTGACCCTCGCCGAAACCGCATCCGGCCTGAGCAAGCGCATGCTTGATCTGCGCGGCAACGAAAGCCTGTACATCATCGACGGCTCGGAAGAAGCGCTGAAGACCTGGGCAGAGGTCTATGACGACCTGAAGAGCGTGGCGAGCAGCCTGAAGGTCTGGCTCGACGACGACCAGAAGCGCTCCATCGACACCGCCCTGGTTGCCCTCGACAGCTACCAGAAGGCTTTCGACAACTACCATCGGCTGCGCGTCGAGAGTCGTGCCAGTGAAGCCGCCATGGTCGAGCAGGCACGCGCGGTCATCGGCCTGGTGGATGAGGCCCAGGCCAACGAGCAGGCCGAGATGCTCGGAGAGCGCCGTCAGGTCTACGTCCTGCTCGGCGGCATGAGCCTGGGGGCCGTGCTGCTGGGCATCTGTGCCGCCCTGTTGATTTCCCGGCTGATCGTCGGCCCGCTGCGGGAAACCGTGGCCTTCGTCCAGCGCGTCGCCCAGGGCGACCTGACCCATGACCTGCGCATGGAACGACGCGATGAGCTGGGCCAACTGATGAGCGCCATGCAAAGCATGACGATGAGCCTGCGCACCCTGGTTGGCCGCATCGGCGGCAGCGTCGGCCAGATCGCCAGTGCCGCTGAGCAATTGTCGGCAATCACTGCGCAGACCAGCCAGGGCGTACAGACGCAGAAGCTGGAAACCGAACAGACTGCCACCGCCATGCACGAAATGGCGGCCACGGTGCAGGAAGTGGCCCGCAACGCCGAACAGGCTTCCCTGGCCGCGCGTGATGCCGACCGCGAGGCGCAGCAGGGTGATCAGGTGGTGCGCGAGGCGGTCGGCCAGGTCGGTCGGCTGGCCGATGAAGTGGAGCATTCCGCCGAAGCGCTCCAGCAACTGCACCAGGAGAGCAGCCGCATCGGCAGCGTGCTGGAGGTGATCCGCAATGTCGCCGAGCAAACCAACCTGCTGGCCCTCAACGCGGCCATCGAAGCGGCGCGTGCCGGCGAGCAAGGCCGTGGCTTCGCCGTGGTGGCCGACGAGGTGCGTGCCCTGGCCCGGCGCACCCATGACTCCACCCAGGAAATCGAGACGCTGATTGGCTCTCTGCAACAGATGGCCCACCAGGCGGTGGAGCAGATGGATGCCAGCCGCAGCCTGACCCAGCGCACCGTCGACCTTGCCGGTCAGGCCGGCGCCGCGCTCGGCCGGATCACCCAGGCCGTATCGACCATCGAGCAGATGAACCAGCAGATCGCCGCCGCCGCGGAAGAGCAGAGCGCCGTGGCTGAGGCCATCAACGAGAGCGTCACGCGGGTACGCGACATCGGTGAGCAGAGTGCCTCGGCCAGCGAACAGACCGCCGCCTCCAGCGCCGAACTGGCGCGCCTGGGCATCGAATTACAGGGCCTGGTAGGGCAGTTCCGGACCTGAGCCCCCCCGACGGGCGCGTGCCTTTTTGTAGGAGCCAGCTCTGCTGGCGATACTTCTGGCGGATCGTTCCCACGCTCTGCGTGGGAGTGCAGCCTAGGACGCTCCGCGTCCACGTCAGTGAGCGGACGCGGAGCGTCCTGACAGGGGTTCCCACGCTGGAGCGTGGGAACCATCAAATCAAACCGCTAGGAGTGAATGAACTCGCGGATCGTTCCCACGCTCTGCGTGGGA
>NZ_MUJY01000090.1 GCF_002286785.1 Pseudomonas sp. PIC25
GCATCAAGGTGATCAAGCGCATGGCCTACGGCTACCGGGACAGCAGCTTCTTCTTCATGAAAATCAAAGCCGCTTTCCCCGGTAATCCGTGAAGAACCATAAAAAAAGGCGGGAGCCTGCCTCTAGCTTCCCGCCTCGAAAATATCGGCCGTTGTTCCGGCCGGCTGTGTCCTGTGTACTCAGAGCTTGGCGATGGATACCTCCGTGGATTTGACGAAGGCGATCACTTCGCTGCCGACGCCAAGCTCCAGTTCGCGCACCGAGCGGGTGGTGATCACCGAGGTGACGATTCCGGCGGCGGTCTGCACGTCGATTTCCGAGAGCACGTCGCCTTCGATGATTTCCTTGATGGTGCCCCTGAACTGGTTGCGTACGTTGATGGCTTTGATGGTCATGGTTTCTCTCCTGAACGTGATGGATGCCGGGCATCCCTGGTCAAAGCGCCCAGCGCAGGTGCGTCGGGAGCGGTGAAGCGGTTTCCGGCGGAAGCGCCGGGTGGGCGAGGACCCGTTCGAGCACGTTTGCTTCCAGCGCGGCGAAGGCCGCCGAGCCCCGCTGGCGCGGTCGCGGCAGGCGTACCGGCAGGTCGAGGCCGATTCGGCCGTCCTCGATCAGGATCACCCGGTCAGCCAGGGCGATGGCTTCGCCGACGTCGTGGGTGACCAGCAGCACGGTGAAGCCATGGCGCTGCCAGAGGCGCTCGATGAGTTGCTGCATTTCGATCCGGGTCAGGGCATCCAGCGCGCCGAGCGGTTCGTCGAGAAGCAACAGGCGCGGCCGGTGGATCAGGGCACGGGCCAGGGCGACGCGCTGCTTCTGTCCTCCGGACAGGGCCGCCGGCCAGTCGCCCGCGCGGTCCGCCAGGCCGACCGCTTCCAGGGCTTCCAGGGCGCGCGGCCGCCAATCGCCCGAGAGGCCCAGGCCAACGTTGTCGATCACCCGTTTCCAGGGCAGCAGACGCGCGTCCTGGAACATCAGGCGGATGTCTTCGCGGGCCTCGGCCAGGGCGCGCCTGCCGCTGCTGAGCTGGCCTGCGCCGGGGCTGTCGAGCCCGGCCAACAGGCGCAGCAGGGTGCTCTTGCCGCAGCCGCTGCGGCCGACCACGGCGACGAACTGGCCGGCCGGGATCTGCAGGTCGATGCCATGCAGCACCCGGCGCTCGCCGAAGTCCCGGACGAGGCCGGACAGGCTCAGCGGCAGGCCGTGGTGCAGGTTGTGCAGGGCGGTCATGGATTACCTCCGTGGGGCTGGTAGGCCGGGTGCCAGCGCAGCCAGGCGCGTTCCAGGGCGCGGGCAGCGAGGTCGGCGAGCTTGCCGAGCACGGCGTAGAGCAGGATCGCCAGCACCACGATGTCGGTCTGCAGGAATTCCCGCGCATTCATCGCCAGGTAGCCGATGCCGGCGTTGGCCGAGATGGTTTCGGCGACGATCAGGGTCAACCACATGAAGCCGAGGGCGAAGCGCACGCCGACCAGGATCGATGGCAACGCGCCAGGGAGGATGACCGCGCGGAACAGGGCGAAGCCGGAGAGGCCGTAGCTGCGCGCCATTTCCACCAGGGCCGGGTCGACGTTGCGGATGCCGTGGTAGGTATTGAGGTAGATCGGGAACAGCGTGCCGAGGGCGACCAGGAAGATCTTCGCCGTCTCGTCGATGCCGAACCACAGGATGACCAGTGGGATCAACGCCAGGTGCGGGATGTTGCGGATCATCTGCACCGAGCTGTCCAGCAGCCGCTCGCCCCAGCGCGACAAGCCGGTGATGAAACCGAGCAGCAGGCCGAGCCCGCCGCCGATGAGAAAACCGATGGCCGCGCGCTGGCTACTGACGGCCAGGTGGGTCCAGAGCTCGCCGCTGGCCACCTGCGCCCAGCCGGCTTCCAGCACAGCGCTGGGGGCCGGAAGGATACGGCTGGACAGCCAGCCGCCGGCCACCGCGGTCTGCCAGAGCGCCAGCAGGGCGATGGGCAGCGCCCAGGGGGCCAGGCGCTGGCTGAGGGAATGGAGGGTCATAATGTGCTCCCGGTCAGTCTTGTCGTTGGGTGTGGGGCTGAGACTCCACCCCTCACCCCGGCCCTTTCCCAGAAGGGCGAGGAGTTGGTGCGCGTGGGGCTTGAATCGGGGCGGGATGCTTGGGTGAACGCGGTCCACCGCTCCTCACTCCTCACCTCTCACTCCCCACCCCCTTCAACTCGCTGCCGCCGTCTTGGGCAGGATGTCATTGGCGACCATCTCGCCGAAGGGGCTGACGTAGCCGCGTGCCGGTACTTGGCTGGGCTGGGCCAGGTCCAGGTGTGGGAACAGTAGTTCGGCGACGCGGTAGGCCTCTTCCAGGTGCGGGTAGCCGGAGAAGATGAAGGTGTCGATGCCCAGGTCGGCGTACTCGCGGACGCGTTCGGCCACGGTCGCCCCGGAGCCGACCAGGGCGGTGCCGGCGCCGCCGCGTACCAGGCCGACCCCGGCCCAGAGGTTGGGTGCGACTTCCAGCTTGTCGCGCTTGCCGTTGTGCAGCGCGGCCATGCGCCGCTGGCCTACCGAGTCGAAGCGCGCGAGGGATGCCTGGGCGCGGGCGATGGTGTCGTCGTCCAGGTGGCTGATCAGGCGATCCGCGGCCCGCCAGGCCTCTTCGTCGGTTTCCCGGACGATGACGTGCAGGCGAATACCGAAGCGCACCTGGCGGCCCCGGGCGGCAGCTTTCTCGCGCACCTGGGCGATCTTCTCGGCCACCGCGGCCGGCGGTTCGCCCCAGGTCAGGTACAGCTCCACCTGCTCGGCGGCGAGGTCCTGCGCCGCATCCGAGGAGCCGCCGAAGTACAGCGGCGGGCGCGGTTGCTGGATCGGCGGGTAAAGCAGCTTGGCGCCCTTCACCCGGAGGTGCTTGCCGTCGTAATCCACCACCTCGCCCTCCAGCACGCGGCGCCAGATGCGGGTGAACTCCACCGAAGCTTCATAGCGCTCGGCGTGGGACAGGTCGAGGCCGTCGCCGGCCAATTCGTCCGGGTCGCCGCCAGTGACCAGGTTGAACAGCGCCCGGCCGTTGGACAGCCGGTCCAGGGTCGCCGCCTGGCGTGCGGCCACGGTGGGTGAGACGACGCCGGGGCGCAGCGCGACCAGGAATTTCAGACGCTGGGTCACCGGGATCAGCGAGGCGGCCACCAGCCAGGAATCCTCGCAGGAGCGGCCGGTGGGGATCAGCACGCCGCCAAAGCCGAGCCGGTCGGCGGCCTGGGCGATCTGCGAAAGGTAGCCGTGGTCGACCGCGCGTGCACCTTCGGCGGTGCCGAGGTAGTGGCCGTCGCCATGGGTGGGCAGGAACCAGAACACATTGAGGCTCATGGGGAATTCTCCTTATTCGCTCAGAGAGCGGTGCGCGCGGCGGTGGCCTGGGCCGGGGGCGTCCAGACGCGCTCGGCGATGCTCACGGATTTCGGGATCAGCTTGAGGGCGGCGAAGGTGTCGGCGATGCGCTGTTGCTCGGCGATCACGCGCGTATCGAGGAAC
Organism: Pseudomonas sp. PIC25; assembly: GCF_002286785.1. GTDB lineage: Bacteria > Pseudomonadota > Gammaproteobacteria > Pseudomonadales > Pseudomonadaceae > Pseudomonas_M. Next base: position 3,501 of record NZ_MUJY01000090.1, read on the forward strand.
TGGGCGCCATGGCCCTTGCGCAGCACCGCCTGGCGGGTGATCTCGGTTGACAGCCCGAGCAACGGTGCGACCAGCTCGGTGGCGGCGTCGGGGTTGGCGCGGGTCCACTCGCCGATGGCGCGGATTTCCTCCACCAGCACGGCGATCACCTCGGGGTGGCGTTCGGCATAAGGCCGGGCGGCCAGGTAGAACTGGTGGTTGCTCACCAGTCCGTTGCCGTCGCGCAGGATACGTGCCTGTAACTGGTGCTCGGCGGCGGCCTGGAACGGGTCCCAGATCACCCAGGCGTCCACGCTGCCGCGTTCGAAGGCGGCACGGGCATCGGCAGGTGGCAGGTACACCGGGGTGACGTCACGGCTCGACAGGCCGGCGTCTTCCAGCGCGCGGACCAGCAGGTAGTGGACGTTGGAGCCTTTGTTGAGAGCGATCTTCTTGCCCTTCAGCTCGGCCACCGAGCGGAGCGGCGAGTCCTTGGAAACGAGGATGGCTTCGCCGCTGGGCGCCGGCGGCTCATAGGCGACGTAGACCAGGTCCGCCCCCGCCGCCTGGGCAAAGATCGGCGGTGCCTCGCCGGTGGTGCCGAAGTCGATGGAGCCGACGTTCAATCCTTCGAGCAACTGCGGGCCGGCCGGGAACTCGGTCCATTGCACCTCGATGCCCTTGTCGGCGAGACGCTTCTCCAGCGTGCCGCTGGCCTTGAGCAGCACCAGGCTGCCGTATTTCTGGTAGCCGATCCGCAGGGGTTCGGCCTGTGCGTGGATGATTGCGCCGAAAGACAGGGCCGCGGCAAACAGGGCGACCAGACTCCGACGCAAAGTGATGGTGCGCATGGCGCCTCTCCTTTGCTGTGTGTCAGGGATTCCTGCTTGCCCGTTGGCGGGCCAGTAAGGCTTTTTCTAGCGGTAAGCCGATGGGCTTTGGCTTGAGGTTTATAGCTTGCCGCTCGTAGCTGCTTTAAATACTCCAACGGGCCGTTGCCAGCCGTTCGCTCAACAGGTGGGCTTCCAGTGGACGCGGGCGGCGGGCGAGGGCGGCGAGCAGTTGCTCCGTCGCTTCGTCCAGGCGCGTGCCCAGTTCTTCGTCGAAACTCGCCGGCAGGCCACCGTCCGGGTAGGTGATTTGCCCGTCGGTGGCGAATACGCCGGCGAGCAGCTCCTGGGCCTTGAGCGCCGCCAGCACCGGTTTCAGTGCGTAGTCCACTGCCAGCAGATGGGCCTGGCTGCCGGCGCTGGCCAGTGGCAGGACTACCTTGTGCGCCAGGGCGCGCTCCGGTAGCAGATCGAGCAACACCTTGAGCGCGCCGGCGAAGGAGGCCTTGTACACCGGCGTCGAGACCACCAGGCCGTCGGCGCTGGCGATCAACGTTTGCAGATACTGCACGGCGGGGCTGTCGAAGCGGGCGTGGAGCAGGTCCTCGGCGGAAAAATCGCGGACCCGCAGCAGGCTGGTTTCCACCTGCCGCGCCTCCAGCCGCTCACGCACGCGACCCAGCAGCAACTCGCTGCGCGAGCGCGCCGACGGGCTGCCGGAAAGCAGGACGACATGCATCTCGACGCCTCACTTGTTCGGTTGCGGGGTGAGCCGCAGGTAGGGGCGCACGGCGCGGTAGCCCTTGGGGAAGCGCTGGCGGATTTCGTCTTCGTCCTTCAGTGAAGGCACGATCACCACGTCGTCGCCGTCCTGCCAGTTGGCCGGTGTCGCCACCTTGTGCGAGTCGGTGAGTTGCAGTGAATCGATGACCCGCAGGATCTCGTGGAAGTTGCGCCCCGTGCTGGCCGGGTAGGTGATGATCAGGCGAATCTTCTTGTTCGGGTCGATAACGAACAGCGAACGCACGGTGAGGGTATCGCTGGCGTTCGGGTGGATCAGGTCGTAGAGGTCGGACACCGTGCGGTCGGCGTCGGCGAGGATCGGGAAGTTGACTGTGGTGCCCTGGGTTTCGTTGATGTCATCGATCCAGCGCACATGCGAGTCCACCGGGTCCACCGAGAGCGCGATGGCCTTGACGTTGCGGGCGGTGAATTCGTCTTTCAGCTTGGCGGTGAAGCCCAGCTCGGTGGTGCATACCGGGGTGAAGTCGGCGGGGTGGGAGAACAGCACGCCCCAGCTATCGCCCAGCCACTCATGGAAACGGATCGGGCCCTGGCTGGAATCCTGTTCGAAGTCGGGGGCAGTATCGCCGAGTCTGAGGCTCATGGGGTGCTCCTGCGGTGAATGTGTTGGGAGGGCTCACTATGTACAGGCGCGATTCAAATTAAAAAGAATAAATATAAATTTATTTATTCTTTATTGTTATTTAAGTGGGCTTCGTGCTCATCCTTGAGCACGCGCTCCATTCACTCATTCGATGGTCGCCCGGCGCAGGCGCAGCGCGTTGAACACCACCGAGGCCGAGCTGACGCTCATTGCCAGGGCGGCGATCAGCGGCGACAGCAGGTGCCCGGTCAGCGGGTACAGCAACCCGGCGGCCAGTGGTATGCCCATGGCGTTGTAGGCGAAGGCGAAGGTCAGGTTCTGGTGCATGTTGCGCACGGTGGCCACGGACAGGCTGCGGGCGCGCAGGATGCCCAGCAGGTCGCCCTTGACCAGGGTCACCTGGGCGCTGTTCATCGCCACGTCGGTGCCGGTGCCCATGGCGATGCCGACATCGGCGCGGGCCAGGGCGGGGGCGTCGTTGATGCCGTCGCCGGCCATCGCCACGCGGTGTCCGGCCTGTTGCAGGTTGGCCGCGAGGCGTTCCTTGTCCTGCGGTTTGACCTCGCCGTGGACTTCCTCGATGCCGAGCTGGCGGGCGACCGAGCGGGCGGTGGTGAGGCCGTCGCCGGTGGCCATGATCACGCGTACGCCGTCGGCCTGCAGGCGCTCCACCGCCAGCCGGGAGGTCGGTTTGATCGGGTCGGCCACGGCCAGCAGGCCCGCCAGGCGGCCGTCCACCGCCAGGTACATGATGCTGGTGCCGTCGCCGCGCAATTGCTCGGCCCGGGCCTGCAAGGCGTCGGTGGCTACGCAGGCGTCGGCCATCAACGCCGTGTTACCCAGTTGCAGGCGGCGGCCCTCGACCTGCCCGCGCACGCCGATGCCGGAGGCGGACTCGAAGTCTTCCGCCGGGCTCAAGGCCAGGCCGGCGCTACGTGCCCGCTCGACGATGGCGTGGGCCAGCGGGTGTTCGCTGCCCTGGTCGAGGCTGGCGGCCAGACGCAGCACCTCCTCCTCGCCGAAGCCGGCGACGGCCTCGACGCTGTGGAAGGCCGGGCGGCCCTCGGTGAGGGTGCCGGTCTTGTCGACGATCAGGGTGTCGATCTTGCGCAGGTTCTCGATGGCCGCCGCATCGCGGAACAGCACGCCGCTGCCGGCGGCCTTGCCGGTGGCGACCATCACCGACATCGGCGTGGCCAGGCCGAGGGCGCAGGGGCAGGCGATGATCAGCACCGCCACGGCGTTGATCAGGCCGAACACCCAGCTCGGCTGCGGCCCCCACAGGCCCCAGCCGAAGAAGGTCAGGACGGCGATGGCGATCACCGCCAGGACGAAGTAACCGGCGATTACATCCGCCAGGCGCTGCATCGGCGCCTTGGAGCGCTGCGCCTGCACCACCATCTGCACGATCTGCGCGAGCATGGTCGCCGAGCCGACCTTCTGTGCCTGCATCACCAGGCTGCCGTGGGTGTTGAGGGTGGCGCCGATCAGCGTGTCGCCGGTTCGCTTCATCACCGGCAGCGGCTCGCCGGTGAGCATGGATTCGTCCACCGCGCTTTCGCCCTGCAGCACCACACCATCGACCGGTACCTTCTCGCCGGGGCGTACGCGCAGGGTGTCGCCGCTGTGTACATGGCTCAGTGGAATGTCCTCTTCGCTGCCGTCGGCGGCGATCCGGCGCGCGGTCTTGGGCGCGAGGCCGAGCAGCGAGCGGATGGCGGCCGAGGTCTGCGAGCGGGCCCTGAGTTCAAGCATCTGCCCGAGCAGGGTCAGTGAGATGATCACCGCCGCCGCCTCGTAATACACGCCGATCCGGCCGTCCACCTCGAAGGTGGCCGGGAACACGCCGGGCGCCAGGGTGGCGGCGAGGCTGTAGAGGAAGGCGGCGGACGTGCCGAGGCCGATCAGCGTCCACATGTTCGGGCTGCGCTGGATGACCGAGCGCACACCGCGGACGTAGAACGGCCAGCCGGCCCAGAGCGCCACGGGGGCGGCGATGGCCAGTTCGACCCAGTTCTGCGTAGTGCCATGGAACAGGTTCAGGGCATGTCCGCCCATGGCCAGCAGGGTGACGATCACGGTCAGCGGCAGGGTCCACCAGAAGCGCCGGCTGAAGTCCTTGAGTTCCGGGTTCTCCTCCTGCTCCAGCTCGGGCAGCACCGGTTCCAGGGTCATGCCGCACTTGGGGCAGGTGCCGGGGCCGCGCTGGCGGATCTCCGGGTGCATAGGGCAGGTGTATTCGCCTTCGTCGGCTGCCGGGGGCACCACCGCCATCGGAGCGGTTGGCGTGTGATGGTGATGCTCATGGTTGTGCATAGTCAGTTCCTGTCGCCGTCCTTGGAGTGATGGCCACCGTGGGAGTGACCGAACAGGTGCAGCAGCGGGCACAGCAGCAGAATCAGATAGGGCAGCGCCTGGGATAGATGGCCGTAATGCTCGCGGGCCAGGTAGAACAGGGCGATGACCAGCAGCATGCCCAGCACGATGCCGGGCCGGCTGCGCCAGAACGGTGGGGGCGGGGTGGAAGAAGGGCTCATGGCTGCTCCTGTGCCGGAAGCTCCCGGCCGCCGCGGCGTGCACGCCGCTACGGCCGGGAACTTCCGCGTGGTTCAAGGGTTGGTCGGCTGCTTCATCATGTCCGACTGCTGATCCATCATCTTCATCATCATGTTCATCATTCCTATGCCGCCGCCCATGCCCCCGCCCTTGCCGCCGGACATGCCCATTCCCATGCCCATTCCCGGGCAATTGTTCTGCAGCATGGCCATGCCTTCCCGCATCGCCTGCATGCCCTCCTGCATCGCGGCCTGGCGTTCGGCCGGGGTCTTGGCGGCGGCGATCCTGTCGTGGATGGCCTGCATTTTCTGCATCTGTTCGGTCATGGCCTGATCCTGCGCGGGGGCGGCGTCTGTCGGTGCCGCCGGGGTCTGTTCGGGATGGTGTTCGTCGACGGCCAGGGCGAACAACGGGCTGCCGATCAAGAGGGCGGCGACGAGTGCTTTGACGGGTGTGTTCATGGTGAATCTCCAGAAAGTGAGGAGTCAGCGGGTAACCGGCCACCTGCATGCAGCGCAGCCGGGCAGGAGCGGCCGGAAACTCCGGCACGCCGGGAGGGGTTTCAATCGTTGAAGCGGACGAAGCGCAAGCGGGCAGGGGGCGCCGGCGGAGCCGGAAGCTGCAAGGCGAGGAAGGCGAACGGCAAGGTGCCGCGCGCGACGATCGGCAACGCGGGCAGCAGCAGTACCGCCCAGAGGGCGTGACCGAGGGAGAGCAGGGACAGGGAGGACAGTAGCGACACGGAGGTGTCTTCGCAGAATTGCAGGCAACCGCTGGCGTGCGCGGCGTGGTCATGATCAGGCCCGGCGTGTTCGAGCAGCGCATGGCCGGCAGCCGGATCATGGGGCGGTTGGCTCAGGCAGCCCTGGCCCGCGGCCACCGCAAAGGCCAACAGCCAGAGCACCAGGGCCAGGCGTATCAGCTGCGGCAGGCGGTTGCGAAACCAAGTCATTCCGCGATTCCTTTTCGACGATGGTTCGAACTTACAGCATGGCTCATCCGGGCCATTGATCCACATCAAGCGTGGATCGGGACTGTGCACTGCGCCATGTGCCGACCGAGGGGCGGAAGCAGTGCTATGGTGACTGGCCGGCCGCTTCGTCGTGCCGGTTCATCGAGGACTTTCCAAGGAGTAGCCATGATTCGCGTCACCGTCTCCTATGCCGCCCGCGAAGGCGCGCGTTTCGACCACGCTTACTACCAGAACCGGCATGCCGCGCTGATTCGCGAGCACCTCGGTGCGCACGGTCTGCGCCGGCTGGAGATCGACCAGGCGCTGTCCGACGCCGCCGGTAACCCGGCCCCGGTGGTTGCGGCGGCCCACATGCTCTTCGACGACGTTGCCGCGTTCCAGGCGGCGATGGCGGCTGGCGGGCAACCGTTGATGGCCGATGTCGCCAATTACACGGATATCGAGCCGCAGATTCTGATCAGCCAGGTTCACGTCGCCTTCGAGGGCTGAAGGCGAGACGGCTTACGCTCGTAGCCCGAATAAGCCTTGGCGCAATCCGGGAAATCGCCCCCGGATTGCGCTTCGCTTATCCGGGCTACGGAGTCAGGTCGTCATGCGGCTGGCGTTGTGTCAGCCGCGCATGTCGATGCCGTAGCGGTGCACCCGGCGATACAGGGTCGCCCGCGAAATGCCCAGCGCCCGCGCCGTGGGTACGGGTTTCCAGCGATGGCGGATGAGGGCATCGAGCAGGGCCTGGCGCTCCGGGTCGTCGCAGACGTCGCCGGGGTCGGCGGTGGGCGGCGTACCGTTGCCGCGCAGCTCCGGCGGCAGGTCTTCCAACTGGATCGAGGTGCCGCTGCACAGCGCGCAGGCATAGCGCAGCACGTGGCGTAGCTGGCGCACGTTGCCCGGCCAGCGGTAGCCGAGCAGGCATTCGAGGGCGGCGGCGCTGAGGCCGACGCGCACGCCGCAGCGTGCCGCCTCCTCGTCCAGCAGGCGGGTGATCAGAGCCAGCCGGTCGCTGCGTTCGCGCAACGGCGGTAGTTGGAAGCAGGCGCCGCCGAGGCGGAAGTAGAGGTCCTCGCGGAATTCTCCGGCCGCCACCAGGGCCGCCAGGTCGCGGTGGGTGGCGCAGATCACCTGGATGTCCACGCTCTCCCGGCGCGACGCGCCCAGGGGCGCCACTTCGCCTTCGGCCAGCACGCGCAGCAGACGGGTTTGCAGGCCGAGGGGCATGTCGCCGATCTCGTCGAGGAACAGCGTCCCGCCGTCGGCCTGTTGCAGCAGCCCGCGCATGCCCTTGCTGGAGGCGCCGGTGAAGGCACCGGCGACGTAGCCGAACAGCTCGCTCTCGATCAGGCTCTCCGGGATTGCCGCGCAATTCAGCGCGACGAAGGGCTGGTCACGGCGGGCGCTGGCCTGGTGGAGCTGGCGGGCGAAGACTTCCTTGCCGACGCCGGTCTCGCCCTGGATCAGCACCGGCAGGTGGCGGTCCTTGACCCGCACCGCCAGGCGCAGGCTCTCGGCGATACGTGGGTCCAGCTCGGCGGCTGCGGTGTCAGGCCGCCGCACCGCCCGGCTGGTCCGGCGCGGTGCGCTCAGGCGCACGTGCAGTTCGGCGTCGGTGCCATGCCCGCGCAAAACGCGGGGTGCTTCGTCGGCAGCGGCATGCAGCGTGTCCAGGTCGAATACTTCGCCGATGTGTTCCGGCACCTGGCCGAGCCGCTGTTGCAGGTAGCGCCGGGCAGCCGGGTTGAGGGCCCGCAGGCGACCGTCGTCGTCCCAGGCGAAGAGGTAGTCGGGCTGGCTGTCCACGTAGCCCGGCGCGCTGTGTGCCCGCAGCACCCAGTGGCCCTGGGCGCTGTGCATGAAGTAGGCGTTTTCGATCTGACGCGCGCTCTGCGCCACCATCTGGCGGATCAGGTGCTGGCTGCGGCGGTCGTCGGGAGAGCGCACGGCGGAGACGTCGAGTACGCCGAGCAGTTCGCCCTGCGGATCGAACACCGGCGCGGCGGAGCAGGTGAGGTCGATGAACGCGGCGCGGAAGTGATCGCGCTTGTGCACCGTCACCGGCACGCCGCCGACCAGCACGGCGGCGACGCCGCAGGTGCCTTCCTCGCCCTCCGACCAGCAGGTGCCGAGGTACAGGCCGGCCTTGCGGCAATCGTTGCGGATCGCCGATTCGACGCGGTAGTCGATGGTCTGCCCGTGGGCATCGGTGAGCAACACGCAATAGTCGGCGCCGCGGACCTGGCCGTGCAGGCGGGCGACTTCCTCGCTGGCGATGCGCAGGAACAGCTCGGAGCGCTCCCGGCACTCGTTGAGCTGGGGCTGGGACAGGATGCGCGGCCCCTGCAGGGAACCGGGGTCCAGGCGGTATTGCTCCATCGAGCGGCGCCAGGAGTCGAGGATCAGCGACGGCACCGGCGCTTCGGGTAGCCGGGCGGCGTTCTTCAGCACGCGGCTGACGCAATCCACGTGGGCTTTCGAGTGTGCGGAAAGCATGGGCCTCCCTCTCTGCATCTTGTTCTTGTGCGCCCATTAAGCGCCGTCCCCGGAGCCCGGACAAGCGCGACGTGGCTGAACGGCACGGATGAGACGCTGCGTCTCAGCGTCTCGCCTGGCGGCCCGGCAAAGTGAAATGCAGCGTCTCATCCATCGCCTTCGTCCATCTCCCTATCAATCCAGCGGAGCCGCTCTGCCATGGGGATTTGCGGCGAAGTGGGTGCGATCTGGCACCGGCCTTGCTCTAGCCCTCCCGACACCGGCGCCGTCGAGCGCCGGACCTCCGAACAAGAACAAGAGAGGTGTGGCATGGCCGAGCGTTCGCCCGCCATGAGCCGTATTCCGCTGACCGTTGGGATCATTGCCAACCCGGCTTCCGGGCGCGACCTGCGCCGCCTGACCGCCAAGGCCGGACTGTTTTCCAGCACCGACAAGGCGGCGGTGGTACAGCGCCTGCTCGGCGCCTTCGGTGCCACCGGCATCGAACGGGTGCTGATGCCGCCGGACATGACCGGCATCGCCGCCGCCGTGCTCAAGGCCCGCGACAGCCGTCAGGCCCGGGAGGGCCGCTGGCCGGAGGTAGAGTTCCTGGATATCTCGCTGCGCCAGAGCGTCGAGGACACCCGCCTGGCGGCGCGTCGGATGGCCGAGCGGGGCGTCGCGCTGATCGCCGTGCTCGGCGGCGACGGCACGCACAAGGCGGTGGCCGCCGAAGTGGGCGACATCCCGCTGCTGACCCTTTCCACCGGCACCAACAATGCCTTCCCCGAATTGCGCGAGGCTACCAGCGCCGGACTCGCTGGCGGGCTCTGCGCCAGCGGCCGGATACCGCCCGAGATCGGCCTGCGCCGCAACAAGCGCCTGCTGGTGCGCGAGCCCCAGCGGGGATTGTGCGAGTGGGCTTTGGTGGATGTCGCGGTATCGCCGCTGCCGTTCATCGGCGCCCGCGCCATCAGCCGCGCGGAGGACTTGGCGGAAGTCTTCGTGACCTTCGCCGAGCCCTGGGCCATCGGCCTGTCGGCGCTCTGCGGGCTGTGGTTCCCGGTGTCGCGCCAAGCACCGGGCGGGGCCTGGATGCGCCTGCACCCCGAGGCCCGCGAAGCGCTGCTGGCACCGCTTGCCCCCGGCCTGCTGGAGGGATGCGGCGTGGTCGCGGCAGGGCCGCTGGAGCCCGGTGTGCCGCGTTCGCTGGCGCTCGGCTGCGGCACCCTGGCGCTGGATGGCGAGCGCGAGATCGAGTTCGGCCCCGCCGACCGCCCCACCGTCACCCTGGATGCCTACGGCCCGCTGAGCATCGATGTCGAGGCCGTCCTGGCCTATGCGGCACGCCACCGCCTGCTGTGTGTCGGCCGCGATCACCCGCAACACCCCGTCAACCGTTTCCCTGAAGACAACCCTGGAGAAAAACAAGATGTCCACTCACCTGTCCGCTGACCAGTTGCTGCATGCCTACCGGGTCATGCGCACCATCCGTGCCTTCGAAGAACGGCTCCACGTGGAATTCGCCACCGGCGAGATTCCCGGATTCGTCCACCTCTACGCCGGCGAGGAGGCGTCCGCCGCTGGCGTCATGGCGCACCTCACCGACGAGGACTGCATCGCCTCCACTCACCGTGGCCACGGCCACTGCATCGCCAAGGGCGTGGACGTGCACGGAATGATGGCCGAGATCTACGGCAAAAAGACCGGCGTCTGCCAGGGCAAGGGCGGCTCCATGCACATCGCCGACCTGGAGAAAGGCATGCTCGGCGCCAACGGCATCGTCGGTGCCGGTGCGCCGCTCGCCGCCGGTGCCGCGCTGGCTGCCAAGCTCAAGGGCAGCCGAGGCGTGGCGGTGGCCTTCTTCGGCGACGGCGGCTCCAACGAGGGCGCGGTGTTCGAGGCGATGAACCTGGCCTCGGTGTGGAACCTGCCGTGCATCTTCGTCGCCGAGAACAACGGCTACGCCGAGGCCACTGCGTCGAATTGGTCGGTGGCCTGCGACCACATCGCCGACCGCGCCGCCGGCTTCGGCATGCCCGGCGTGACGGTGGACGGCTTCGACTTCTTCGCCGTTCACGAGGCGGCCGGCGCCGCCATCGAGCGTGCCCGGGCCGGCGAGGGGCCGTCGCTGATCGAAGTGAAGCTGACCCGCTACTACGGCCACTTCGAAGGCGATGCCCAGACCTACCGCGACCCCGACGAGGTGAAGCACTACCGCGAGCAGCGCGACTGCCTGATGCAGTTCCGCGAGCGCACCACCCGCGCCGGCCTGCTCGACGCCGCCCAACTGGATCGCATCGACAGCGAGGTGGAGGCGCAGATCGACGACGCGGTGCGCTGCGCCAAGACCGACCCGAAACCGCAGCCGGCCGATCTGCTGACCGATGTGTACGTGACCTATCCCTGATCACCGAACGACTAGCGAAGGACAATCATCATGGCGAGAAAAATCAGCTACCAGCAGGCGATCAACGAGGCCCTGGCCCAGGAAATGCGCCGCGACAGCAGCGTTTTTATCATGGGCGAAGACAACGCCGGCGGCGCCGGTGCGCCGGGCGAGCAGGATGCCTGGGGCGGCGTGCTGGGCGTGACCAAGGGGCTCTACCACCAGTTCCCCGGCCGGGTCCTGGACACCCCGTTGTCCGAGGTGGGTTACGTCGGTGCCGCCGTCGGCGCGGCGACCCAGGGCATGCGCCCGGTGTGCGAACTCATGTTCGTCGACTTCGCCGGCTGTTGCCTGGACCAGATCCTCAACCAGGCGGCCAAGTTTCGCTACATGTTCGGCGGCAAGGCGGTCACCCCGCTGGTGCTGCGCACCATGGTCGGCGCCGGCCTGCGCGCCGCCGCCCAGCACTCGCAGATGCTTACCGCGCTGTGGACGCATATTCCCGGCCTGAAGGTGGTCTGTCCGTCGTCGCCCTACGACGCCAAGGGCTTGCTGATCCAGGCGATCCGCGACAACGATCCGGTGATCTTCTGCGAGCACAAGCTCCTCTACGGCATGCAGGGCGATGTGCCGGAAGAGCTGTACACGGTGCCTTTCGGCGAGGCCAATTTCCTCCGCGAAGGCGATGACATGACCCTGGTCACCTACGGCCGGATGGTCCACGTGGCCATGGAAGCGGCCGGCCGCCTGGCGCGCGAGGGCATCGATTGCGAGGTACTGGACCTGCGCACCACCAGCCCGCTGGATGAAGACAGCATCCTGGAAAGCGTGGAGAAGACCGGTCACCTGGTGGTGATCGACGAAGCCAATCCGCGCTGCTCCATGGCCACCGATATCGCTGCCCTGGTGGCGCGTAATGCCTTCGGCGCGCTGCGTGCCCCCATCGGCCTGGTCACCGCGCCGCACACGCCGGTGCCGTTCTCCGATGCGCTGGAAGACCTGTACATCCCCGATGCGGCGAAGATCGAAGCCGAAGTGCGCCGGGTGATCGAAGGGAGGAAGGTGGCATGAGCCAGATCCATACCCTGACCATGCCCAAGTGGGGCCTGTCCATGACCGAGGGCCGGGTGGACGCCTGGCTGAAGAACGAGGGCGATCTCATCGAGAAGGGCGAGGATGTGCTCGACGTCGAGACCGACAAGATTTCCAGCAGCGTCGAGGCGCCGTTCTCCGGTGTGCTGCGGCGCAAGGTGGCCCGTGAGGACGAGACCCTGCCGGTGGGCGCGCTGCTGGCGGTGGTGGTGGACGGCGAGGTGAGCGATGCCGAGATCGACGCGGTGGTCGAGCGCTTCCAGGCCGAATTCGTCCCCGGTGGCGAGGAGGGCGAAGAGGCCGGCCCGGCGCCGCGCAAGGTGGAGCTGGATGGCCGCAGCATTCGCTTCTTCGACCGTGGTGAGGGCGGTACGCCGCTGGTGCTGGTGCACGGCTTCGGCGGCGACCTGAACAACTGGCTGTTCAACCACGAGGCGCTGGCCGCCGCGCGCCGGGTGATCGCCCTCGACCTGCCGGGGCATGGCGAATCGACCAAGACGCTGGAGCAGGGCGATCTGGACGAGCTGAGCCGCACCGTGCTGGCGCTGCTCGATCACCTGGACATCGAGCATGCTCACCTCGCCGGGCATTCCATGGGCGGCGCCGTCTCGTTGAACGCCGCGTGCCTGGCACCGCAGCGGGTGCGTTCGCTGGTGCTGATCGCCAGTGCCGGCCTGGGCCCGGAAATCAACGGCGCCTACCTGCACGGCTTCGTCGACGCGGCCAACCGCAACGCGCTGAAACCGCAACTGGCGCAGCTCTTTTCCGACCCGGCGCTGGTTACCCGGCAGATGCTGGAGGACATGCTCAAGTACAAGCGCCTCGAAGGTGTCGAGGCCGCCTTGCGCCAACTGGCCGGCACGCTGTTCGCCGAGGGGCGCCAGCGCATCGACCTGCGCCCGGTGGTGGAGCAGGGCGAGCGCCCGGTGCTGGTGGTCTGGGGGGCCGACGACGCCATCATTCCGGCCCGCCACGCGGAGGGGTTGCCGGCGCAGGTGGAGATTCTCCCCGGCCAGGCGCACATGGTGCAGATGGAGGCGGCGGAGCGGGTCAACGGCCTGATCCAGGCGTTTCTCCAGGCGCAATGAATGAAGGGAATGCTCCGGCCGCCTGGTGGCCGGGGTTTGGTCAGCTTGAGTGGAGATGAGTCATGACAGCTTCTATCGATACCGCCAGCATGCGTGCGGCGGTCTGGCACGGCCGCAACGACATCCGCGTGGAAGACGTCCCGCTGCCGGGCGACCCGCCGCCCGGTTGGGTACAGATTCGCGTGCATTGGTGCGGCATCTGCGGCTCGGACCTGCACGAATACCTCGCCGGGCCGGTGTTCATCCCGGTGGAGGCGCCGCACCCGCTCACCGGCATCAAGGGCCAGTGCATCCTCGGCCACGAATTCTGTGGCGAGATCGCCCGGCTCGGCGATGGCGTGCAGGGTTACGCCGTGGGCGAGCGGGTCGCTGCCGACGCCTGCCAGCATTGCGGCACCTGCTACTACTGCACCCATGGCCTGTATAACCTCTGCGAGAACCTGGCCTTCACCGGCCTGATGAACAACGGCGCCTTCGCTGAATGGGTGAACGTGCCGGCCAACCTGCTCTACAAGTTGCCGGCGGATTTCCCCAGCGAGGCCGGCGCGTTGATCGAGCCGCTGGCGGTGGGCATGCACGCGGTGAAGAAGGCCGGCAGCCTGCTCGGGCGTAACGTGGTGGTGGTCGGCGCCGGCACCATCGGGCTGTGCACCATCATGTGTGCCAAGGCGGCCGGCGCGGCGCAGGTGATCGCCCTGGAAATGTCCTCGGCGCGCAAGGCCAAGGCGAAGGAGGTGGGTGCCAGCCACGTGCTCGACCCCAACGAATGCGACGTCCTCGCCGAAATCCGCGCACTCACTGGCGGGCTGGGCGCGGATGTCAGCTTCGAGTGCATCGGTCACAAGCGCACCGCCAAGCTGGCCATCGACACCATCCGCAAGGCGGGCACCTGCGTGCTGGTGGGCATCTTCGAAGAGCCCAGCGAGTTCAACTTCTTCGAGCTGGTCTCCACCGAGAAGCAGGTGATCGGCGCGCTGGCCTACAACGGCGAATTCGCCGACGTGATCGCCTTCATCGCCGATGGCCGTCTGGACATCACACCCCTGGTCACCGGCCGCATCGGCCTGGAGCAGATTGTCAGCCAGGGCTTTGAAGAGCTGGTGCACAACAAGGAGCACAACGTGAAGATCATCGTCTCGCCCACCGGCACCTGAGCGGACCGAGGTGAGCGTTTGCCCGGTGCCCCGACCGGGCTTTTTTATGGTTCTTCACGGATTGCCGGAGAAGCCGTGGGCGAGTGAATTCGCCCCTGTAAGGGGGCTCCGTTGGGGCGAATCGACACGCCTGCATGACCACGATCGAGACTGGACCGATACGTCAGAAAACCAACGGCGAATTCAGAGTAAGTCATTGATCGATCTGAAACATTTCTCCACGCGACGAACGTCTCCGAGACGGATAGACTGCGCGCGCTGGATGGACTGTCGCACTGCCACGGATGGCGCGGCGACGGTTCTCGCCATCTCCCCCGGAGTTGAGCGAGGTCAAGGCCGTTCCTGACCAATCGGTCTATGGTGGGCCTACCTCTACCCAAGGGAGGGCCCGACATGGCGAAGAAATTCCCCCTCAACCCCAGCCACCCCGAGCGCATCTGCTGGGGCTGCGACCGCTACTGCCCGACCAGCGATCTCGCCTGCGGAAACGGCACCACCCGCACCATGCACCCGGCGGAAATGATGGGCGAGGATTGGTACAAGTTCGGCGATTGGGGCATCGAAGTGATCGAGGTGAAGGAAGAAGAGCCGAACCAGGCGTGACATCTTCCAACGCAGCTGTTCTCGGGCTCTTCCGGCATCTCGCATGAAAAACATCAAGATCACCCTGTGGGCGCTGTTGATCGGCATGACGTTGCTCTGGGCGCTCGCCGATACCTTCCTGCCGCAACCGCTGACCTACTTTTCCCTGCGCCATGTGCTGGTGCAGTACACCGGCGTCATGGCCATGGCGGCGATGAGCGTGGCCGTGCTGCTGGCCGTCCGGCCCCGCATGCCCGAGCGCTGGCTGGGTGGCCTGGACAAGATGTACCGGCTGCACAAGTGGCTCGGCATCGGCGCGCTGGTGTTCGGCGGCGTCCATTGGCTGTGGGCCAAGGGCACTAAATGGGCGGTGGGCTGGGGCTGGCTGACTCGTCCGGCGCGCGGGCAGGGCGGAGGGCAAAGCCTGGGCACCCTGGAGCAGCTACTGCGCGGCCAGCGCGGGCTGGCCGAAACGCTTGGCGAATGGGCGTTCTATGCCATGGTGCTGTTGATCGTATTGGCCCTGGCCAAGCGCTTTCCCTATCACTGGTTCGCCAAGACGCACAGGCTCCTGGCCGCGCTCTACCTCGTGCTGGTGTTCCACTCGGTGGTACTGATCGAAATCGATTACTGGGCCCAGCCGGTCGGCCTGGTCATAGCGCTGCTGATGCTCGGCGGCAGCCTCGCGGCGTTCCGGTCGCTGGCCAAGGGCATCGGTGCCGGACGCAAGGTGAGGGGCGCGATCCGCTCGCTGATCCACTACCCGGAGCTGGATGTACTGGAAACCTGCATCGACCTGCAGCCGGGTTGGGCGGGGCACCAGGCCGGGCAGTTCGCCTTCGTGACCTCGTCCCGGCGCGAAGGCGCGCACCCGTACACCATCGCTTCGGCCTGGGATGCCCGCCGGCCGCGAATCACCTTCATCACCAAGGCGCTGGGCGACCATACCCGCCGCCTGCCGCGCACCCTAAAGGTGGGAGCCTCCGTGACGGTGGAGGGCCCCTATGGCTGCTTCACTTTCGAGGACCGCAAGAAGCGGCAGATATGGATCGGCGCCGGCATCGGCATCACACCCTTCGTCGCCCGCATGAAGCAACTCGCCCGGACGCCGGACCGCCAGCACCTCATCGACCTGTTCCACCCCACCGGGCAGTATTCGCCCGAGGCAATCGGCAAACTGCGCGCCGATGCGGAGGCGGCAGGGGTCAGGCTGCATTTGCTGATCGCCGACCAGAACGGCCGCCTCAGTGGCGAGCGGCTACGCGAGGAACTGCCGGACTGGCGCGACGCGAGCTTCTGGTTCTGCGGCCCGCCCGGCTTCGGCACAGCGCTGCGTGACGATCTGGTGGAACATGGCTTGGACCAGGCGGACTTCCATCAGGAGCTGTTTCAGCTTCGCTGAGTGCGCGATGCCAGAAATTCTCTTACTGCCGCTGCCAGAACTTCGAATATTCCTCGAACGGATAGCGGGTGCCGTCATAGCGGACGGTCTCGCTGGCGGTGCGCAGCACTTTGCCGTCTTCGAAATCGTTGCGTACCCGCGAGGTCACGATCAGGTCCGCATAGCCGTTGGAGCGGTTCGGGCCGATACCGAGCGTCAGGCGCGAGGCTTCCACTTCGAAGTCGCTGTCCGCAACGCAGGACGTGCCTTTCACTGTCGTCCACTGGCTGAGGTAGGTGGAAAACACCGGGCGCAATTGGCCGCCGTCGGGCACCACCAGGGTAAGCAGATCGTCAAACCCCCCGTCCGGGCAACTGGCACCACGGGCAACGCTGCGGAACACCACACCGAACGCCCGAACCCCCGGCGCCAGGTGATAGCGCGCGGTGTCCAGCCACAGGCTGCCGCTATCGACCTCGGTGGCTGCGTCTTCTTCCAGGCGCGTCTCGTAGCGCTCCCGGAGCGTACTGGCTGCACCCTCCACCTTGGCCAACAGCAGGCGAGGGGACCGTTCGCCGGGCGGCGCATCGTCCGTCGAATCGAGATAGGCGACCGCCACCACTGTCTGTGCCGGATCGTCCGGCCAACGCTTGCAGGCCGCAGCGATGACCCGGCTGTCCGACTCATCGGGTACGTTCCACCCCTCCTGGCCCAGTTGCCTGCCGAGGGAATAAAGCAACTCGCTGCTACACGGCTGAGCATCATCGGCCCAGGCTGGCTGACTCAGGCAGGTGCAGGTGAGCAGGAAAGCGGATGTCCAGGCGGGAAGGCGGCGAGAACGGTCCATGTATGTGGTTCCTGACGAGGGACAGGGGGTAATTATGGTGGCTGGAGTCGTGAGCGGGGTAGTGGGGTTGTAGGGGCGAATTCATTCGCCCATGGGACGCGGAGCGTCCCGGGAGGCATTCCCACGCGGAGCGTGGGAACGATCAAATGTACTCGCCCCCCATGCGGATGGCATAGCGCCATAACCCAAGGTTTTAAGCTGCTCCCAAACGGCATAACCGGCCGTTCCGCTTCGTCTATCGTCACGGGTATACCGTCGAATTTCTCCTCGTTCGCTCGTTTTACCCCGCGCCGGCCGTATTGCAGCGGGCGGGTCGGGTTCCCGGAGGGTGGGCGTTTCCGCTCGCTTTACAGGAGGTTCGCGTTGCCGCCGGGAGGGCTTTTCCGGGTTGCCTCGGTTGCGGTGGCGTATCGGCCCGGCGTTGCTCAAGCCAACAGAAGGAGATTGTGATGACCACTCCCAAGAAAGCCGCGTTACTGGCCTTGCTCGGCGCTTCGTTCGTGACGGCCGGCGCCTGGGCGGCGGAACCCGCCTTCATTGCCGCCAAATCGTCCGAGCTGAACTGGGTTCCTGCGCCATCGGTGGGGCCCGGGGCGATGCTCGCTGTGATCGAAGGCGATCCCAAGACCGGCGACCCCTTCACCATGCGCCTGAAGCTGCCGGCGAACACCCGGATCGGCGTGCATACCCATCCGGTGACCGAGCGTGTCACGGTGATCTCGGGCACGTTCTACTTCGCTACCGGCGACACGTTCGACGATACCCAGGCTGCGGCCTATCAGGCGGGTGACATGTTGGTCATTCCGGCCGGCATGCCGATGTTCGCCGGCACCAAAGAGGGAGAGGCCGAGTTGCAGTTGCACGGTGCGGGCCCTTGGGGCATCAGCTACCTCGATCCGGCTGACGATCCCAGGAAGCAATGACGCGGTAGCACACCCTCGCCCTGGCGGAAGCCTGCTGCCGGGGCGGGCGTCGCCGTGCGTGTCTGTCTCATACCCTCGGACGACTCACTTCGAGCTGCTTGGCGGTCCCGGATACGCTGCGCGGCAGGATCATTCATTTGTCATTTTCGATCATTGAGCCGGTCTGGTCCGGGTCGTATCGTCCGTTCACACCGCACGGACGGCGTATCGGTCCGGGGCGGGCCTCACAAGAACAACGATCGAGAGGAAGACACGATGTCCGAATTGAACCTGCCCCCCCAGGCCGCCGCTTCGTTGCAACACTGGCACGGGATGATCGACCGGCGCGACCTGTCGGCACTGCCCGAGCTGCTGGCAGAGAGCGTGGTGTTCCGTTCGCCCATGGCGCATACGCCATACCCGGGGGCGGCGGTGGTTTCGACCATCCTCAATACGGTGCTCCAGGTTTTCGAGGATTTCCGCTATCACCGCCAGTTGGCCACGGCCGATGGCCTGAGCGTGGTGCTGGAGTTCAGTGCCCGGGTCAACGGGCGTGAATTGAAGGGCATCGATATGATCCGTTTCGACGAGCAGGGCAAGATCGTCGAGTTCGAAGTCATGGTCCGTCCCATGAGCGGCTTGCAGGCGCTCGGCGAGGAAATGGGGCGGCGTCTGGGAGCCTACCTGGCGGCCGCCAAGGGTTAATGGCCCCGCCCGCCGAACAGGAGCTGCAAATGCCGCAGCACCTTGCGTTCGAAGTTCTCCGCTGTATCCGCTGACGGCGGGCTGCCCGGGCCGAGGATGCGGTAGTCCGGGCCCTGCCATTTGGCGAAGTGGTTGATGTCGCGTTTGACGAATTCCTTGTAGGCGCGCCACTTGCTCTCGTTTTCCGGCGGGATGCTGGTTCCGGGGACTTCGCCGCTGGCGGCTTTGATCATGCGTTCCGAGCCGCTGAAGCCGACGCTGTTTCGCTTTGGTTCGCTGCCATTGAATGAATAGCTGCTGGGATAGACGTCCTCGATCCCTTGTTTCGTCTGGTCCAGGAAACGGTTGGTGTTCCTGTCGAAGTCGGCGCCGGGCTGGCCGATCACATGGGCCCAGTTGTTCCAGGCTTTCCTTGCGTCGTGCTTGATGTGATGGAAAGCCGCCAGCACGTTGACGAACCCCACCAGGCCCCGGCCGGTTTCGGCGGCGGCGCTGCCCACCAGGACGCACAGCAGCGAGAGCGGATGCCAGCGTACCGGGAGGGCATTGCGGCGGGGCGATAGGATCAGATCGACGTTGTTGCAGATGTTGGCGATGCAGTCGATGTCGTCGCGGGTGTGTTTCTGCTTCATCACGCGGATGGCCACGGTGAGCAGGCTGTCGATGAAGTCCGGCGTGTATTGCATCAGTTGGCGGCCGATGTCTTCGTAGCGTGCGTCGGCGTGGCAATCGCCACCGTCGGCGCGCAGCGAGGGGTAGCAGTACGGGTGCAGCGGAAATTCCCTGGACGGTGAGCGCAAGACGGCGTAGCGGGTTTCGCCGACGAGGAATTCGACGCTGCCGTCGGCGGTGAACTTCTGTCGGGCGAAGCTGAAGAGGTACTTGAACACTTGCTGGTCGTAGAGGTCGACCTCGCCGCCGGTCTTGTGCTTGTCGGTGACCGGGTCATGCAGATCGCGCAGGTCGGCGATCGCACTGACGAGGGCATAGAGCGGGGCGGTTGGGCGGTCTGTACTGGCGTGACTGGCCAGCCCCGCGGCGCATCCGGGATGCCCGCAGACCGCCAGGCGCTCGGCATCGGTTCCCCGCAGGCGTTCATCGGTTACCGACCAGTGGCCGTTGGCACAGCGGTAATAGAACGGGCCGCTGGTGCAGTGCTGCGCGGCCAGTGCCGGGCCGGGCGCGATCTCGTACGCGGGGCCGGACAGTGGACCATGGCAATTGCGGTCGCCGCAGACGTAGTAGCCCAGGCTGGCGGGGGGCGTCGGGATGCGGTTCCAATGTCCTGCAATGCATTGCTGGAAGATCATGAGCGGCCTCGTGGATGGTGGGAGCCGGGGCAGACGATGGCCTCGGGGCCGCCAGAGCGAGACGGGCCCCTTTCCTGATAGTCGCTGGTACGCGCTGTGTCGAGGCGCAAGGCGTGAAGATTTGCCCCTACAGTGTGAGTTTTGGATCGTAGCCCGGATAAGCCAGGGCGCAATCCGGGGGCACGGTCCCGGATTACGCTGATGCTTATCCGGGCTACGGCCCCTGTGTAGGAGCGAGCTGTGCTTGCGATTGGGGCCTCGCAAGAGCTTCGCCAGCAGAGCTGGCTCCTACGAAAAGCAGATCCGTTGTGGGAGGAATTCATTCGCCCGGCGAGTGAGTTCGTCTCTACGGGCCTGGCTTTTTGGGGGCGGTTTTGTTCCAGCGACGTTCGATGACGCCCGACGAGGTGGCCTTGAGCAGGCGCTTGAAGGTCGGGCATTCCAGGTGGCTCGGGGCAGGACAGGCCGCCGCGTGCCGCAATCCTTTGCTCATGGCCTCGAGGCGTTTGATGAGGGTGTCGATCTCGTCGGCTTTCGTCGCGAGCAATTGCCGGTCGATGTTCGGTGTGCCATCGGGCGAGAACATCGAGCGAATCTCATCCAGCGATAACCCGGCTGCCTGGCCGAGGGAGATCAGGGCCAGCTGGTCGAGAATGCCGGGCCCGAACCAGCGCCGGGTCCCTTGCTGGCTGAGGGAGACGATCAGGCCCTTCTTTTCGTAGAAACGCAGCGTCGATGCTGGTATTCCGCTGCGTTTGGCGACTTCGGCGATGTCCATTCATGTTCTCTTGACTTGAAGTTGACTTCAACTTTTACAGTGAGCCCCGACACCTTCACTCGTCAACGATCAAGGGGCTCATATGACGCTACTGCACGACATCATCCAGGTCTCTCTCATCGGTATCGGCGCCACCGCTGTCATGGATCTCTGGCTCAGCCTGCTCAGGCGCCTGGGCGTCCAGACTCTGAGCATGGCCTTCATCGGGCGCTGGGTCGGGCATCTGTTTCGTGGACGTTTCGCCCACGCCGCCATCGCCAAGGCACAACCCATCCCCAGCGAACTGGCCCTGGGCTGGCTCACCCACTATGTCGTTGGCGTTGCCTTCGCCGGCGTGCTGGTGGCTCTCGCCGGTATCGATTGGACGGCCAACCCGACCCTGCTGCCCGCCGTGCTGGTCGGCGCGGGGACCGTCGTGGCGCCGCTGTTCGTGATGCAACCTGCGATGGGGGCCGGCTTTGCCGCCTCGAAAACACCGACGCCCTTGAAGAACTGCCTGCGTAGCCTGGCCAACCATACGGTCTTCGGCCTGGGACTTTTCATCTCCGCGCTCCTGATCGACTGGCTGGTTTTTTGAGCCGGCCTTGCCGAACGACATTCCCAACCGCAAGGACACATCGCCATGAAGAAACTCGCCGTCATCTACCACAGTGCCTACGGGCACACCGAACACATCGCCCGCCAGATCTGCGAAGGCGCCCAGGGCGTGCCTGGCACCGAGGTCCATTTGCTCAAGGCCGAGGACCTGGGCAGGGCGCCGGACGACCTGCTCGGCTTCGATGGCTATATCCTCGGATCGCCCACCTATTTCGGTGGTGTGTCCGGCCCGTTCAAGATTTTCATGGACACCACTGGGCCGCTTTGGCGAGCGCAGAAGCTCAAGGGACGACTCGCGGCCGGGTTCACCGTGTCGTCGCTGCCGGCGGGGGACAAGCAGTCGACGCTCATGTCGCTGTTCGCGTTCTGCATGCAGCATGGGATGCTCTGGGTGGGCAATCCGATCCTGCCCGAACAGCATGGGGGCGTGCCTTATGAGGAAGCGGCCAACCGGCTCGGCTCCTGGTCGGGGTTGATGGCCCAGTCCAGCCACTCCGCTCCGGCCGATGCCTTCGCGCCGGGGGATATCAAGACCGCGCGGATATTCGGCCGGCAGTTTTCCGAAACCCTGCACCGGCTCGCCGGCTTCGCCTGAGCGGAGGTGTCCATGCTTCCCAAGCGTTTCGTTCCGTTGCTGTTCAGCCTGATTCTCTCCGGCCTCATGTCACTGCTGGTGTCCGGGATTTCCACCTACCGGGCTGCCGGGCTGGTGCCGGGGTTTCCCGGTCTTTGGTGCGGTGCCTGGCTGATGGCCTGGCTCTTCGCCTTTCCGGCGGTGCTGTTGGTCACGCCGGTGGCGCGGTCGCTGGTCGAGTGGCTGGTCAGGGCGGAATAGAGGCAGCTCCGCCACGGAATGGGCGACATCGACAGGATCGTTCAAGAAATTCGCAGAATCGTGCAAGCGCCGGAGCGTGGCGATCCGGCAACCTGCGTTGTATCGGCCGACAAGGCCCTGGCTTTCGTATGGAGACATTCATGGCCACAACGCTCGTGCTCAATGGCAAGAACATCACCCTCGATGCAGACCCCAGCATGCCGCTGCTCTGGGCGATCCGCGAAGTCGCCGGGCTGACCGGCACCAAGTTCGGTTGCGGCATGGCGCAGTGCGGCGCCTGTACGGTGCATATGGACGGGCAGGCGGTGCGCTCCTGCGTGTTGCCGCTGTCCGCCGTCGCGGGTAAGCACATCACCACCATCGAGGGTCTGGAAAGCAAGCCCGCCAAGGCGGTTCAGGCCGCCTGGGTGAAATTGCAGGTGCCGCAGTGCGGTTATTGCCAGTCCGGGCAGATCATGTCGGCGACGGCGCTGCTCGAACGCAATGCCGCGCCGAGCGATGCCGACATCGACGCCGCGATGAACGGCAACATTTGCCGTTGCGCCACCTATGCGCGCATTCGCGATGCCATCCACGAAGCTGCCGACACGCTGAAGGCCTGAGCCCATGACCACTCGACTCGATCTCCCGGAATTGCAGCAACCGTCCCGCCGGACCTTCCTGAAATCCGCCGGTGTCGCGGCCGCCGGTCTTCTGATCGGCTTCCAGTGGGTCGGTAGCGGAGGGCGCGCCATGGCCGCTACGCCGGCCGGCGATACCTTCGCGCCGAACGCCTTCCTGCGCATAGGTCCCGACGACAGCGTCACGGTCATCGCCAAGCACGTCGAGATGGGCCAGGGTGCCTATACCGGCATCGCCACCATCGTCGCCGAGGAGCTGGATGCGGACTGGCGCAAGGTGCGAGTGGAAAGCGCGCCGGCCGACGCGGAGCGCTACGCCAACCTCGCCTGGGGCAAGATGCAGGGTACGGGCGGCAGTTCGGCGATGGCCAATTCCTGGATGCAGTTGCGCGAAGCCGGCGCCAAGGCACGGGCGATGCTGATCGCGGCGGCGGCTGCCGCCTGGAGCGTGCCGGTCTCCGAGTTGACCACCCGCGAGGGTGTGGTCCATCACGCGGCCAGCGGTCGCCAGGCCAGCTACGGTTCGCTCGCGGCTGCGGCATCGAAACTGCCGGTGCCGGAGAAAGTCACGCTGAAGTCGCCCGAGGAGTTCCGCCTGGTCGGCCGTCAGGCGCCGCGGGTCGATGCCGCGGCGAAGTCCGACGGCACTGCGCAGTTTACCCTCGACGTGACGATGCCCGGCATGCTGGTGGCGCTGTTGCAGCGGCCGCCGCAGTTCGGTGCGACGGTGAAATCGTTCGATGCCTCGGCGGCCAAAGCGGTGCCGGGCGTGGTTTCGGTGGTACAGGTTCCGCGTGGCGTGGCGGTGGTCGCCCAGGGTTTCTGGGCGGCCAAGCAGGGGCGCGATGCGCTCAAGGTGGAGTGGGACGATGCCAAGGCGGAGAAACGTAGCAGCGATGAGATGCTTGCCGAGTACCGGCAGCTCGCCGAGAAGCCGGGCCTGCCGGCACGGGTGGAAGGCGATGCGGCCGCTGCGTTGTCCGGAGCGGCGAAGACGGTGTCGGCCAGCTATGAATTCCCCTACCTGGCGCATGCGCCAATGGAGCCGCTGGATGCGGTGGTCAAGCTGACGGCGGACCGCTGCGAAATCTGGACCGGCGCGCAATTCCAGACCATCGACCAGGCGAACGCGGCGAAGACGGCCGGGCTCGAACCGCAGCAGGTGACGATCCACACCCTGTACGCCGGCGGCAGCTTCGGCCGGCGCGCCAATCCGGGTTCGGACTACATCGTCGAGGCGGTGTCCATCGCCAAGGCGCTGGGCGCCAACGGTACGCCGGTGAAGCTGCAATGGACCCGCGAGGACGACATCCACGGCGGGCTTTACCGGCCGATGTACGTGCACAAACTGGAGGCGGGCCTGGATGCAGAGGGCAAGCTCGTCGGCTGGCGGCACCGCATCGTCGGCCAATCGATTGTCGCCGGCACGCCGTTCGAGCCGGTGATGGTCAAGGAGGGCATCGATCACACCTCGGTGGAGGGTGCGGCGAACCTGCCCTATGCGATCCCGAACATGTCGGTGGAATTGACCACCACCCAGGCCGGCGTGCCGGTGCTCTGGTGGCGGGTGGTCGGCAGTTCGCACACCGCCTTTGCGGTCGAGGCGTTCATCGACGAGGCCGCGCAGGCGGCCGGGCAGGACCCGTTCGCCTTCCGCCGTGCGCTGCTCGCGAAGCAGCCGCGCTTGCTCGGTGTGCTCGAACTGGCCGCCGAGAAAGCCGGCTGGGACCCAGCCAAGCCGCTGCCGAAAGGGCGCGGGCGTGGGATCGCGGTAGCCGAGGCGTTCAACACCTATGTCGCCCAGGTGGCGGAAGTGACGGTGGATGAGAAGGGCCAGGTCAAGGTGGATCGCGTGGTCTGCGCGGTGGACTGCGGCACGCCGATCAACCCGGACATCATCGCTGCGCAGATGGAGGGCGGCATCGGCTTCGGCCTCGGTGCGGTGATGCACAGTGCGATCACGCTGAAGGACGGCAAGGTCGAGCAGAACAATTTCGACGGCTACCAGGTACTGCGGATCGCCGAAATGCCCAAGGTCGAGGTGCATATCGTGCCGTCCGGCGAGGCGCCCACCGGGATCGGCGAGCCGGGCGTGGCCCCGGTCGGCCCGGCGGTGGCGAATGCGATCTTCGCCGCCACCGGCAAACGCGTGCATACGCTGCCGTTCCTGTCCCAGGGACGCCTGGCCTGATGGCGGGAGAACTGCGATGACAGGTACCAGTGCACTGCTCGAGGCGATCCAGCGCGCCGAGCGGGCCGGCGAAGAATCGGTCCTGGCCACGGTGGTCAAGGTCGAGGGCTCGGCCTATCGGCGGCCGGGCGCGCGGATGCTTATCCCGCTCTATGGCGGTACGGTCGGCACCGTCAGCGGCGGCTGCCTGGAGGCCGAGCTGGCGAAGAAGGCCTGGTGGTTCACCGAGGCCGGTGTGCCCAGGGTGCGGCGCTACAGCACCGGCACCGACGAGTCGGATGACGAGCAGGAGCGCTCGCTGACCTTCGGCCTGGGCTGCAACGGTACTGTGCATGTGCTGCTCGAACGCCTGGTACCAGCGTCCTCGTCGCCGGTGGTCGAGCTGTTGCAACAGGTGCGCCGGAGCCAACTGCCTGGCGCCCTGGCCACGGTGATCTCCTCGTATCGCAATGCCCGCGTCCAGGTGGGCGACCGGCTGATGCTGGAGCCGTCCTGGCGCTTCGCCGGGCGGTTGTGGCATGCGGAGTTGGAGGAAGCAGTCCGTCGCGATCTGGCCGAGGTGCTGTCCCGGCAGCGCTCCGAGTTGCGCGTTTACAGCGATGTGCGGGGCGACATCGAAGTGTTCCTCGAATACGTGGCGCCGCAGGTTCGTCTGGTGGTCTTCGGCGGCGGTTACGACGCCCAGTCGCTGGTGCGCATGGCGAAAATGCTCGATTGGCATGTCACTGTGGTGGACGGTCGCACGCATTTCGCCCGCCCGGAACGCTTTCCCGAAGCCGATGCGGTGATCTGCGCCACACCCGGTGAGGCGCTGCTGTCGCTCGACGGTGCCGTCGTGCTGGTGATGAGCCACAGCTACAGCCAGGACCTCCGCTGGCTGCGCCAGACATTGCAGGCTTCTCCCGTCTACATCGGCCAACTGGGCCCACGCGACCGCACCCAGCGCTTGCTGGCGGAAATCGATCCGCAGGGTGCAGGCTTGCCGGGTCTGGACAGCCTGCATTACCCCATGGGCCTCGACCTCGGCGGCGACACACCGGAAAGCGTCGCGCTGGCAGCGCTGGGGGAAATCACCGCGGTGCTCAACCGGCGCGAAGGCGGCATGCTGAAACACCGTCGCGCGGCGATCCATCCGATCGAAGCGGCCACGGTGCGGACGCTGGACGCACCCCAGGCGGAGAAGCAGTCGCTGGCCGACCAAAGTTGAGCCCTGGATACAGGGCCGCGATGCGGTCCGGGTTTTGCCTCCCATCGACGTTCCCGATGCCGAGCGGCCTGTAACAACGGGCCGCCTCGTTCGTCCCCTGAATGGGGGCGCATCCGAGGAGGTGTCAGATGAAATCGATACTGAGTGTACTGATGGCGTTGGCCATGACGGGCACGACCATGGTGTGGGCCGAGGACGGTGGCGAGCGGCTGGGCGAGTGGCGGATGAAGCAGCAGATGCTGACCGGTCAGCGGATGACCGTCGACCACTCCGAGCGTTTCGCGCAATTACTGGAAGAACAGCCTACGGCGGCGGGGCCGATGACGGAGATGTCCATGCCGCCGACCGAGCCGCGCTACCGCTCGCCGATCCTGGAAGACCGGGCACGCTACGGCAGCATGAAGTGACGAACCGGGGAGGGGACGCCAACCATGCGGCGTTCCCCATCCGAGGCACACGGACGTGCCGCCCATTCGGCTTGCCGTCCGGTCGCCCCGAACCCTGGTTTAGACCGCCAGCAGGCGATCGCGCAGCTTCTGGATTTCGTCGCGCACCTGCGCCGCGGCTTCGAACTCCAAGTCGCGGGCCAACTGGTACATCTTTTCTTCCAATTGGCGGATGCGCTTGTTGATCTCGCTGGGTGAGCGCAGTTCGCTCTCGTAGCGGGCGCTTTCTTCCGCCGCCTTGGCCATGCCGCGCCGCTTGTTACTTCTCGAGCCGGGGACGGTGGCACCTTCCAGGATGTCCTGCACGTCCTTCTTGACGCCCTTCGGCACGATGCCATGGGCTTCGTTGAAGGCGATCTGTTTGTTCCGTCGCCGCTCGGTCTCGTCGATGGCGCGCTGCATCGAGCCGGTGATGTTATCCGCGTAGAGAATCGCCTTGCCATGCAGGTTGCGCGCCGCCCGGCCGATGGTCTGGATCAACGAGCGTTCGGAGCGCAGGAAGCCTTCCTTGTCCGCGTCCAGGATCGCCACGAGGGAGACTTCCGGCATGTCCAGGCCTTCGCGCAGCAAGTTG
The DNA here is from genome assembly GCF_002286785.1 of Pseudomonas sp. PIC25. GTDB lineage: Bacteria > Pseudomonadota > Gammaproteobacteria > Pseudomonadales > Pseudomonadaceae > Pseudomonas_M. The sequence continues at coordinate 30,387 of NZ_MUJY01000090.1, forward strand.
ATGCCGACCAGCACGTCGAAGGCGCCGGTGCGCAGGTCGCGGATGATTTCCACCCGCTCGACGGTATCGATGTCCGAGTGCAGGTAGCGCACCCGCACGTCGTGGTCGGCCAAGTAGTCGGTCAGGTCCTCGGCCATGCGTTTGGTCAGGGTGGTGACCAGCACCCGCTGGTCCACTGCGACGCGCTTGCGGATCTCGGACAGCAGGTCGTCCACCTGGGTGGTGGCCTTGCGGACTTCGATCTCCGGGTCGACCAGGCCGGTCGGGCGGACCACCTGCTCGATCACCCGTCCAGCATGCTCGGCTTCGTAGGGGCCGGGCGTCGCCGAGACGAAGATGGTCTGCGGACTGATCGCCTCCCATTCGTCGAAGCGCAGCGGACGGTTGTCCAGCGCGGAGGGCAGACGGAAGCCGTATTCCACCAGGGTTTCCTTGCGCGAACGGTCGCCTTTGAACATGGCGCCGACCTGCGGCACCGTGACGTGGGATTCGTCGATGACCAGCAGCGCATTAGCCGGCAGGTAGTCATAGAGGGTCGGCGGCGGCTCGCCTGGCGCCCGGCCGGAGAGGTAGCGCGAGTAGTTCTCGATGCCGTTGCAGTAGCCCAGCTCGAGGATCATCTCCAGGTCGAAGCGGGTGCGTTGCTCCAGACGTTGCGCCTCCACCAGCTTGTTCTGGTTGCGCAGGTGCTCGAGGCGGTCGCGCAGCTCCGCCTTGATCTGGTCGACGGCCTCCAGCAGGGTCTCGCGGGGTGTGGCGTAGTGTGTCTTCGGGTAGAAGGTGAAGCGCGGCAGCTTGCGGATCACCTCTCCAGTCAGCGGATCGAAGGCCGCCAGGCTTTCCACTTCGTCGTCGAACAGCTCGACACGAATCGCCTCCAAGTCGGATTCCGCCGGGAAGATGTCGATCACGTCACCGCGCACGCGAAAGGTGGCGCGGGCGAAGTCCATGTCGTTGCGGGTGTATTGCAGCTCGGCCAGCCGGCGGAGCAGGGCGCGCTGGTCCATTTTGTCGCCCCGGTCGATGTGCAGCACCATCTTCAGGTAGGCATCGGGGCTGCCCAGGCCGTAAATGGAGGAAACGGTGGCGACGATGATTGCGTCCGGCCGCTCCAGCAGCGCCTTGGTCGCCGACAGACGCATCTGCTCGATGTGATCGTTGATCGAGGCGTCCTTCTCGATGTAGGTGTCCGAGGAGGGGACGTAGGCTTCCGGCTGGTAGTAGTCGTAATAGGAAACGAAGTACTCGACCGCATTGTTCGGGAAGAAGGACTTGAACTCGCCGTAGAGCTGCGCCGCCAGGGTCTTGTTCGGTGCCAGCACCAGGGTCGGCCGCTGCACCTGGGCGATGACGTTGGCGATGCTGAAGGTCTTGCCGGAGCCGGTCACGCCCAGCAGCGTCTGGTGCGAGAGCCCGGCTTCCAGCCCTTCGACCATCTGGCGGATGGCTTCCGGCTGGTCGCCGGCCGGCTTGTAGCGGGTGACGAGTTGGAACTCGGACATGACGGACCTCGAAGATTGACCGTGCGGGCAGGTTTGCCGTGGTTGGCGACCGCTGATCGCGCATTGCTCCGCTCAGGCTGAAAAGCCAGGAAAACTCCCGACAGCATATCGCAGCCAGGACGCATGGCCGCTATAATACGGCCCCGTTTGCGCAACGCTCCAGCGCCCATCCGCGGGAGTGTTGCATGGCCTCCCACCTCTCTCTTCGAGCTTCCCCGACATGAGTTTGTTCTCCGCCGTAGAAATGGCTCCTCGCGACCCCATTCTGGGCCTCAATGAAGCATTCAATGCCGATACCCGTGCCACCAAGGTGAACCTGGGCGTGGGCGTGTACTACAACGAAGAGGGCAGGATTCCGCTGTTGCGCGCGGTAGCGGAGGCTGAGAAAGCCCGTATCGCTGCCCACGCGCCGCGCGGCTACCTGCCGATCGAAGGCATCGCGGCTTATGACCAGGCCGTGCAGACCCTGCTGTTCGGTGCCGGCTCGGCACTGCTGAGCGAAGGTCGCGTGGTCACGGCCCAGGCCCTCGGCGGCACCGGTGCCCTGAAGGTCGGAGCGGATTTCCTCAAGCGCCTGCTGCCGGAGTCGGTCGTCGCCATCAGCGACCCGAGCTGGGAAAACCACCGCGCGCTGTTCGAGTCCGCCGGCTTCCCGGTGCAGAACTACCGCTACTACGACGGCGCCACCCACGGCGTGAACCGTGCCGGCATGCTGGACGACCTGAAGGCGCTGCCCGCGCGTTCCGTGGTGGTGCTGCATGCCTGCTGCCACAATCCGACCGGTGTCGACCTCGGCCTTGACGACTGGAAAGCCGTGCTCGACGTCCTGCGCGAGCGGGAGCACGTACCGTTCCTCGACATCGCCTACCAGGGCTTCGGCGACGGCATCGAGGAAGATGCGGCGGCGGTGCGCCTGTTCGCCGAATCCGGCCTGCCGTTCTTCGTGTCCAGCTCGTTCTCCAAGTCCTTCTCGCTGTACGGCGAGCGGGTCGGCGCGCTGTCCATCGTCACCGGCTCCAAGGATGAAGCCACGCGCGTGCTGTCGCAGCTCAAGCGCGTCATCCGCACCAATTACTCCAACCCGCCGACCCACGGCGCCACCGTGGTCGCCAGCGTGTTGAACAGCGCGGAACTGCGTGCCCTGTGGGAAGAAGAGTTGGGTGAGATGCGCGAACGCATCCGCGGCATGCGCATGGCCATGGTCGAGCAACTGGCCGCCCTGGGCGCCAAGCGCGACTTCAGCTTCGTCGCCCGCCAGCGTGGCATGTTCTCCTACTCCGGCCTGAGCGCCGAGCAGGTGGAGCGTCTGAAGAGCGAGTTCGGCATCTACGCCGTCAGCACCGGCCGCATTTGCGTCGCCGCCCTGAACCGCAGCAATCTGGAAAGCGTTACCCGGGCCATCGCCCAGGTACTCTGAAAAATGCTGGGGAAGTCTCGCTGTCACGCTTGACTTCCCCTTTTTAATCAGTAGGATACGCCCCGTTGTTCCGCGATAGCTCAGTCGGTAGAGCAAATGACTGTTAATCATTGGGTCCCTGGTTCGAGTCCAGGTCGCGGAGCCAAATTCAAAGCCTAATCAATCGATTAGGCTTCTCTCCCGCCCTCTGGCTCGCATCGGTGGCTTGTAACCGGTGAAGCAGGAGGGTGAGGCGTTTTTGCAAAGTATATGGGCGATCGCTCCCATGGATTACCCGCGCAGCCTTTGATGGTCCATCCCACCAGTACTTGTGCGCCTGCACAGGCCTCCCGTAGCAGATCGGGCTGATCGTTATCGCCTCCGATTACTGCCTGGCGTGCCGGATGGGGAAAGTACAGGTAGTCGCGGCTACGCAGCAGACGGCTTCCGTAAGGAACGTCCAGGCCCTTGTGCAACTGTCCCCAGATTGGTCCACGCTCGATGCCTTCGGCGGCGAGCTTATCGGTATCTAGGCTCGGTGCCAGACCCTGCCCTGCCTCTCGTGAATGCTCGCTGCCAAAAGAGTACCGTCCCTAGCTACTTAAAATGCGCTCCGGTCATAGTGATAACGAACCTGGTGCGCCTCGGTTGGCAAGGGGACCTCCCACTTGAACAGCATTCTTCGGATGTCGTCGTTGCGCAGGCTGGTATCCCGACTGGTGTTACGCCGATAGATCTCCTTCTCAGGCATTTCCAAGTACTCGATCTGAGTGTTCGCCTGGTATGCGTACAACAGGTCTAGGGTCTTTTTCCTCATTTGCGCCGATAGGTGCGTTGAGTTCCAAACGAAGGGTCTTTTCTCGCGCAGTAGTATTTTTGCCTGATCGATTGCGAGGTGGGCTGCGGCCCCTTCGTTCTCGCCATGACGTAGGCCTAGCGCCTCGCGGGCGTCGTCGAATGAGATCACCGGGAGATCCGGGTGGTGTTTGGCCACCCAGGTATTTTTGCCACTGGCGGGCATGCCAGATAGCACAATGACGCGAGAGCCTTCCGGCTCATGCAGTGAGTAATCGGGGTGTACCCGGGCGCCGCGGAAATATTGGACCCTGGTGTAGTCATCTACGAATGCACGCGGCTCGTAAAGGCAGCCTTCTTCTGCGGCCAACTCTCGGAACAGTTCTATCTCGTCAAGAGCCCCTTGTTTCCCTTCGTAGAGGCGTCCTTGCATGTCTGCTTCAGCGATTGCGCACAACATCCAGACGGGGAGTTCCCAAGACAACTTGTGCAGGATGAACTCCGGACTCTGGCCGTTGCGGTTACCCGAAAGCGCGAAGAACGGGAGCTGATGCACTGAGATGATTCGGCAGATCTGCTCCCGTAGTGCAAATGGCACGCCTGCCCGCCAAAGCAGTAGGCGTGAATCTACGGCGCCTCGACGTGAGTGGCCTGGTTGCCCGATCCGGCCAGTTTCAGTATCAACCACCGTTGTGTCCGGCTTCGAGATGTCGTGTAGCAGAGCCGAGATGAACAGCACAAAGCGTTGTTCCTCTGTCGCTTGCTGGTAGGTCGGTTGAGCGAGCAGCGCCTCAACTACCATGCAGGTGTGAGTCCACACATCACCCTCGGCGTGGTAGTAAGGGTCCTGAGGCGTACTCGCCAGCCGAGATAAGGCCGGAATGGCTTCCAGGCACTCCTTCGCGTCGAAGCGTTGACCGGGTGATGGCACCAGCCCTTTCAGTTGTCGCATGTCCATGTCTCGTGTTCTCCTTAGTAGCCAAACCGCAAACCACTCCAATCCATCGAGAGGCGCGGGGAGTAAAGGTCTACCCCGTCGGCCAGCAAGTTCGGAATAAATGGCTGGTTTGCATGGTGCTGGTCTGCATCCAAGATGGCCTGAACGAAATCCTTGCGTACCCATTTAAGGCGCCCGGTTGTTTGTTTCTCGTCTTCAAGCTTCAAATACAGGCCCTCCATCAGTGTCGACTTGTCGCACTGTCGCCAAGCACGTCCCAGATCCAGGCCTTCCCGTCGCACTGTGGCTTCAAACGCGCTGCGCCAATCCGCCGACTTGGCCCGGGAATCACGGACGAGGTCGAGCAGATCCTTAAGCCGCGCTGGCGCCGGACCTTCATGAAGGATCGGAACCGATAAAACCGGACCGTCTCGCAGAAGCTGGCGTCGAGCTGCTGTCGATAGGAACAGGCCCCGTGCTCGGTCCCAGATGTCAAACTCGCAGAAGAAGTGCGGCAGGCGGTCATAGAAAACCGAGTGCTTCTTGTGCATCCATTCACCAAAAAGCACGTATCGATCTTCAAGGCGGCTTATCAACCAGTCTTCATGGGCAACGGCCCATTGTTTGAAAAGGTTGAACTGCCGCTCACGGCCACCGCCGGTAAGGTAGTGGCCACGAGACTGCAGGAGTAGTTCGCCGGCAGCCGAGAAACTGATGCCGGTGTTCGCGCCATCCAATTTTTCCTCTACGACCAGCCATTGACCCGCTAAGGACGAATAACGGACTTGATCAGCATCTGTGTCGCCTGGCTGCAGGCGAGAACTCTCCAAGTGTGGAGTCCGTGGGTATTTATGCAGTTCAAGGTTTTGCGCATAGGCGCGGAAATCCATGTTCATGGGTTTTCTCCATAGGAATTGGGAAAACCGACGACAAGATTCAGGCGAGCAAAATGTGGGAAGCGGCCACGCAGTTCGCGTGGGCAGCCATCAAGCACGATGGACCGTCGTCGGTATCAGGCGAGTTGGCTGGTACGGGGCACTTCGTTCACCACTGAAAGTGAGGGGGATGAAATAGGGTGCGCATTCAACATCTAAAGCCCCCCGATGTCAACGGTGGTAGCGGCAATATCCGTTGCTACTGCATGGTTCCGTGTGTCTATAAGCCGCTATGCGGCTCCTGTTCAATTGCCAATTTCCTGATCGGCCTTGAGGGCAGAGGTGACGAAGGGGCCGCGAGCCTTGGCAAACCACCATACGGCTGCCGCGCCCAACAGCGTGATCGTGACGGCTAGAATCGCAAATATGCATCAGATCGGTTGGTTTGATGGCCTTTTGCGACTAGTCTGTTGACTGTTCACTACGTCATGACAGAGCCTGACAAGGACGCGCGGCTATGGCTGAGGCAGCTCACCGGCAAGTCAGGAATTGCTCACCGACGACGGGGTGGCGGGTAAGGCGATGCCGGCAGTGGTTACTGCCGCTCGTTGACCAGCTGCCGCAGCATCGCCAGATCGACATCGATGTATTCGAGCGTGGTACGGATATTGGTATGGCCCAGCAGGTCTCGTACCCCGTGCAGGTTGCGCTCGGCCTTCGCATCAACTCGGTCCCCAGCGTGTGCCTGAAACGGTGGGGACTGACCTTCAGTCGTTTGGAAATCTTCTTGAAGCAATTTTCCACCTGCCAGATCGTCATGAGCTTGCGGGTGTGTTAGTTGCTGAAGCGGTTCACATTGAACAACTGATCGTGGGGTTCGAATTTCAGCAGCTTGGCCTGATCGAGGAGCAGCTTCAGCCAGGGGCGTAGTTCCAGCGCGATGGCGTACGCCCTGACGGATGCGCTGGATGTCCGCTTCCAGACGCCGGTAGTCGAAGCGGTAGCGCTCACTGGTGCTACTCGATGCACTGGCCGCCACCGCGCGAGCCAACGTATCGATGTGATCCAGTTGCTTCAGCATCAGGGCCAACTGGGCCTGCTCATGGGCGGAGGCGCCCAGCGAGGAGTTAGCCGAGGCCATCAGCAACAGTGTCAGCGCGAAAGCGGAGGAGACGTATCGAACCCGCATGCGAGCCCCCTTCAAAAGCTGGAGATAGCTTTCGAGATCAGGGCCCGGGCGTCAGCGGAAAAGGTGATTCGTGGCGTGTCGGATTATTGATCAACTGAAAGGGCGCATGGGCATATCAGATGGGCAGCCATTCGACTTCCCCAGTGAAACTCTTAATTAGGTGATAGGCGTGTCTGAGTCGCGTTGAACTTTAACCTGCTTACTGGAAAATTAGTCGGCGGGGACGAATCGTTTTGTATTGGATATGCAGGGAGTTGACTCGTCTTTCGGTAACTCGGAGGCAAGTTCTTTAGCTGCACGAATGATCGCCGGCGTTGCTTTCGCCCTGGTCAGGTTTTCCGGAACATAGTATTTTCCGCCTGGGGTTTTGCAAAAACTTAGCAGATAAGGCTTCAACGACACCGTGTAGTCCTTAAAGGCTAACTGTTGAGCGATAATTTCAATGAATTTCGGCAGCTCACCATGGACGACATCAATTATCTCCGTCTTGACGAGATAGGCCTTGTAAAAGAGGTTATTGGTATCGTCAGGTTCGCTTGATTGATAGTTTTCTATAAGCTCTGCTGATGTATCCTTAACGACAGCTGTGTAGTGAGTGTTTGAAACATTGATCGATAGAATGCCGTAGAGTTCATCGGAAACCTCTTCGGCATTTGCGGAGAGTGCTCCTATTAAAAGAAGTGAAGCGATAGCGGCTTTAGTTCTGAAGTTCGTGAGTATCAGCATCAGCAATCCTTTGTCTCGCTAAGCAGTAGTTCTGTTCAGCTTGTAGAGAGGCGTAATCGACCTAATTTAGCATCAACGACTCTAGTCAAAGATACTTTTTGAATGTCGCCGCCGTTACCGCCATTGCCACCCCAGCATGCCCGCATAAGGCAGTAGTGCCTACACCAGATTAAACCGATATCGGCAGGGCGAGGTAGATCAGCCACGGGGCAACCAGAAGCGGTAGCAGCAAACGTTTGGCGCGGTGATAGACGAAGCTCGATTCTCGTCCCGCGCCGAACTTCCTCAGGTCGCGTCGCATCAATCCGTCCACGGCTCCGGTGAACAGTGCAAAGCATTGCGCTGCACCGCTAGAGGCATTTCACTTTTTTGAAATCCAAGAGCCAACTGTCTTGGCCACAGCCGGCCCGACTGACAACACCATGATTAGGCGCAAGAACTGCGAGGCCAGGATCAATGGTAGAAACACATCCACGTCGCTGGCAATGATGACAATGGTTTCAATGCCCCCAGGGCTCAGTGCCAGATAGGCAGTGAGCGGGTCGATGCGGGGAATCAGGAGCGCCAGAACCAGCGAGAGCAAGCCGCAAACAAGGATGACCGCAACCAGTGTTGAAAGAATCACGGGCAAAAGGCTTAAGCACTGTCTCACTGAGCTCCGACTGAATGTCAGTCCCACGTACCAGCCTGTTATGACGAAGGCGGGTACGAAAACATAGGTTGGAGTGTCGATGACCGTAGTGCCCGTAGCCTGAAGGACGGTTCCACCTAGCGCGGGCAGCAAGAGCGCCAGGCTGCCGATACCCGATAGTTTGGCCACGCAAAAGCCGCAGAGTGCCAATGCTAACCCTGCCAGCGCAGGCGAGTAGTTCTCAGGCAGAGACCATGTGAGCTTGAGCGGGCTGGTGATGGCCTGCGTCGTTCCACCTGCATGTCCGAGCATGGCGGCCAGGGAAATCGAGGCAAGCGTAACCAGCGCAATGCGTGAATACTGCATGAGCGCCACCACGCGCGGATCTGAATGGTGGGTGTCGGCCAGCAGGACCATGGCGGACGCGGCGCCGGGAAAGAGTCCCCAGATGGCGGTCGTATTGGGCAACCACTGCCGCTGCGTCACGATGACAGCCATCAGCGTGATCACGCCCAATGTCACAACGTTGATTACGCTCAGCTCCAGCCAATAGTCCAGGTACACGGCAAGCAGGGGAGGAGTGACGAGTGCAGCGATCAGACACCCCATGACGCTCTGGGCAGCGAGTGTAAAATTCCTATGCAGGCGTAAGCCTGCTCCGCACAGAGCCATCGCTAGCGCCGCGCCCATGGGGCCCAACATGAACGCCCCCGGCAACTCTTGCTGATACATCAAGGTAGATGAGCTAACCGACAACAGGGCCAATATCAACCATAAGGCGAGTTTGCATACGAAGCGGGGGACCATGATGATGCCCAAAGGTCTACCCTCGTTCAGTCGTCATTGAATGCTGCGGTTTGATCCCTCTCGCCTGGAGGGCCGGGCGGCTGGAGAGTGGCGCAGTTCGAGTCATAGCCTTGGCCGCGGAGTTGGGCTTGGGTGAAAACGAAGGACTCCTCGAGGGAGCCGTGCAAGACGCCGTCATGGCCCAGTCCTTGGTATTTGCGCCAAGTGACTCGGTTTCCGGCAGCGCACAGCGCAGATGCGACCGCGTACTGCCTGTCCGGTGTAATGGTTCGGTCGGCATCGCCTGTTGCAATCAGCAGTGCAAACGGAATCTTTGCCAGCGGCATGTCCGTCGTGGCAATGCGCAGCTCATCAAGGGCCTCGATCGGGATCGCTAAAAGATCCCTGAATGATTCGACTTTCAGTTCACGAGCCTTGCGAGCAATTTCCGCCGTGCAGTCTTGCCGGGCCACCTCGAGCAGCTCTCGTCCTTTGTCGGACAGGATCTCCTCGACAGGCGGACTGTCCGGGCCTAAGCCGCCCGTGGCGAACGACAGGAACATCGTATTCGAATGGCGGGGAGGTAGCGGTACGGGGCCTTCGGGAAAGGTGCTGTTGGGCGCGGTGATGATGGCTCCTTTGATATCGAGTTCGGGGGCGTAGGAAGCGGCAAGCATCGCAGCTCCCAATGCAGCCCCGCCGCCTTGTGATTGCCCTGCGAGGATGACGCTCTTTCCGATCAGATCCGGTCTGATCGCCTGGGCTGCACGGGCTGCATCTAGTACTGATGTGCCCTCTGCCTGCCAAACCGTATAAGGATGCGGTCCGGGGCCACCTAACCCCTGGTAATCGGTAGCCACGACTGCGAAACCGCGCTCGAGCCAGCGATTGATATAGGCAGCATCGCGTTCCTTGAAACCGGTCCATGAAGGCGCACAGATATCAGCGATACCCAGCGTGCCGTGGGCCCAGCTCAATAGCGGCCAACCACCGGGTGGCGGTGGCGTGGACGGCAGGAACAGCGTGCCGCTGACCGCAAGTGACCCGGAGTTCCAGCGTTTGTCCGTCGAGCTGTAAAGCATCCGAATTGCATGCGCACTGGAAGGCATCTGCTTTTGCACGGCTATGGCTTCGCTTCGCAATACACTTCCCGGCGCCGTCGGCATTGCCCCATGCCAGCGGTAGAACGGCGATATATCCATATCGCCGACCGAGTGGCCGGAGGGTAGTTCGTCAGCCACAAGCGTTCCCCAGATCGGGGAGCCAGCTGCAATCGCACAGGCAAGAACCTGAGCCGCCAGTGCGGCACGAGATATCGACATTGGGCGTTCGCCTCATCAACAGAGTGAGAGATCCATCCTTTGGCTACCGGCTGCGAAATAGGAGCAGGACATCGCCTGTCTTATTCGTGTAAACGGGAATATCAGTGCGCTGAAGGCTATTCGCGTCCATCACTCTTCGGGCTGGCCCGATAGCTGGCGCGAATCTATTACACAGGTTGATGGTTCGTAAATCTGTACAGAAATCGTCAATAGAAGTACTGGATATGTAGCCATGTTGCGCTGGCGGTCAAGCGTCCGGCAGAGCTCAGGCGCAGCGTCGGAAAATGGAGTGAAGGGAAGGGAGGGGCACGCCTCAGCTCGGAAGCTTTCCTGTGTAATTGGCCCGTTGTCTGGCTACGGGGAGCTGGCATTGTTCGCTGGCGTGAGCGATCCAGCCTATCGCCCTGGCGATTCCAGCCAGCGCCAGTTCTTCACCGACCAGGTTGCATTTCCTGCCTACGAAGCTGGCCAATAGAACGAATTCTGGTGGTTTGCCCACGAGTTCTTCAGCCACTTCCGCCGCCTTCTGCAGATTCCGGAATTCCGGGTCAGCCTCGAGGACGTCGATCATGGCAGTCATCAGGTTGGCGACGCGAGGGTCCGCATCCTTGTGGGTGGAATGATTGAATCCCGGAATCTCACCGCTCTGACTGAAGTACTGCAGCAGCGCCGGAATGGGGTCCTTGGCTACGCATATCTCGGCGAGAAGTCGGCTGGCCGCCTGATGCCTGCTATAGGCGGTCCGCCTGCCCTGGTAAGTCGTAAGACCCGCTATCGCGGCGTAGTAGGGTGTAACCCCAGTTCGTGCTGCTGCCCTCACGCTGTAGGTGCAATGATCGAACTCGTGATCGATGAACAGCACCAGAAGGCGCCTGAGGAGATCCTGAAGGACCGGATCGACGCCCAGTCCTTGGCAAAGAAATTCGTGGAGTGGCTGGGCGCTTGGCACACCGTGGCCCACCAGAAGGGACGCCAGGATGCGCACCACGTCGGCTCCCGTTCGTGCATACGCATCAGGGGATAGATCGAAGGAGCGAGGGTTGACCCGTTCAACCAGCGGAAAAAGCGCAATGGCTTTTTCGGACACAGTCATGTGCTGATACAGCCCGAGCAGAGCTGGCGTACTCTCCGGCATTACAGGTAAGGCTTTGGAGAAAGCTCCTGGGGACTGCCAGATCAATTCCGCCGCTTCTTCCAGCGTCGCGTGATCGGCCAACTCGGTAGCGCTGACGCCTCGATAGTAGACGCCGTTGTCCGTCAGTAGGGTGATGGCACTGCTCTGAATACCCAGCCCAAGTTCGGGTTGTTGCGTAGCGCTGCCACGCTGCTCCCCTTTGGTCAGCCGCTCGATATCCGCCGCCCAGTAACGGCGCTTTCGAGACCCTTCCACCTTCACGGAGCGGATGTTTTTCCGGCTGACATAGGCATAGAGGGTTGGAAGGTTCACACCGAGACGTTCTGCTGCCTGCTCGGCTGACATGTAGAGATGGTCGTCGCTCATGGGGTGCGCTTGCCAGTGGATTCGTTAACTGCAATGAGGTTTGTGCACTTATAACACACGTTAATTTTTAATGTAAATATGAATGAAATAAATCAAGATTTACTAAGAATCTATCAACATGTACCGTTTCGGGCGTGGTCACCAGGCAGGTAGATCGCATTTCTAACAATAAGAAGGGCACCGATATGGCTTGGATAGGTTTCGCGATGGTCACTACGTTCATGGTCTTGATCATGACCAGGCGACTATCTGCAGTAGTTGCGCTGATTCTCGTCCCTGTGGTGTTTGGGCTTTTCGCTGGCTTGGGCGGCGGAATGGGAGGCATGATCATGGACGGGATGCGACAAGTCGCCCCGATCGCGATCATGCTGGTGTTTGCGATACTTCTTTTTTCCATCATGTATGACGCCGGTCTATTCGAGCCGGTGGTCAAGCTGATCACGCGCTTTGCCGGGCATGATCCCCTGCGAATTAGTCTCGCCACTGCCTTTCTGGGTGCGCTGACATCCCTTGACGGTGACGGCACCAGTACGGTGTTGATCGTGGTGACGGCATTTCTGCCCGTTTACCTGCGCATCGGGATGAATCCCTTGATCATCGCGTTGCTGATCCTGCTCACCAACACGATGATCAACATCATCCCGTGGGGTGGGCCGACTGCTCGCGTCGCCAGCGCCCTGCATCTGGATGTCATGGACGTGTTCGTCGGCCTCATTCCTGCCGCTGCCCTGGGGCTCGTATACGCTGCGGCGATGGCTTGGTGGCTAGGCCTCAGGGAGCGCAAGCGGCTGGGCTGGCAGCCGGGGAAAGACATGCTGATAGCCGAGGCCGACGTGAAGCTGCCAGAGGTGGATCGTAGTCACCAGCGGCCGAAGCTCGTATGGATCAACCTGTTGCTGATGCTGTCGATGGCTGCAGCCATGGGTACTGGGCTGGCGCCATTGCCGGTAGTTATGGTGGTCACATTCGCCTTGGCACTGGTGATTAACTATCCGCGACTTGCCGAGCAAAAAAAACGCATTGCCGCCCATGCCGAAAATGCTGTGACAGTTGCCACCCTGATCTTCGCGGCCGGTGTATTCACCGGGATACTGACGGGGTCAGGCATGGTCGATGCCATGTCGAAATCCTTTGTCTCGATCATCCCGGACTCAGCGGGCAGCCAGATGGCGTTGATCACGGCTTTCGCCTCGCTGCCATTTACCTTCTTCATGTCTAACGATGCGTACTTCTTCGGCATCGTTCCGATTCTGGCGGCGGCCGGAGCGGAGTACGGTGTCGATCCTTTGCACATCGCTCGGGCATCTATGCTCGGCCAACCCGTACATGCGCTGAGTCCCTTGATTGCCGCCATCTATGTGCTGAGCGGCTTGCTCAAGCGAGAAGTTGGTGATCTACAGAGGTTTGCCTTGGTCCCGGCCATTGGCTCTTCTCTGGTCTTCATTCTTGGGGCCTGTGTGACGGGCGCAATTATCTAATAGTTTGAATTAATAGCGTTTTATTGTGCGGCTGCGATTGGCGACCGCAGTGAACTCCTGCGTCAAAAATAATTAAAAGGAACAGGAAATGAACAATAAGAATACTGTCTTTCTGCTGGGTTCTTCTCTGCTGCTGCTGGTTTCCGGTAATGTCTGCGCTTCAAATATTCATGACTACAACAGAACAAATAACGAGGGTAGGTTCAATGTCTATCTGCGGGCTGTCCATATCGATACCCGGATCGAAAATGGATTGATCGAGGATCGATTTGGTGGTTTTCCATTTGGTGATCGGCTGGGCGGCACCGCTTTGGGTTTGGTGGCTGATTACAACTCAGGTTATTGGGGCGACAGTATCGGGTTTGATGCCTCCTTTTACGGCGTTGCAAAACTTGATGCGCGACAAGAGAACCGAGACCTGTTTGATGACACGTCGGGCGAAAGTGAGGGGTTTGCGAAACTGGGCCAGGCGAATCTCAAGCTCCGTCATTCTGGGGAGAACTGGTCAGCTTTGCTGCAGACTGGGCGCGGACGGTTCGATGCGGGCACAGTGGTGACGCTCGACACCAGGGCAGTACCTGGCAGCTTGCAGGGGGCAAGAGGCCAGGTTCAGGTTGAAGGCTTGGATATCGGGCCGTTGCCTGGGGTGTTGAACGTGGATGGAGCCTATATCAACAGGGTTTCTCCACGGGACCGGGAAGACTTTGAGCGCATTCGAAGTAACGGCGGATACGAAGTTGATGATATCCAGACGTTCAGTATCGGGTACGACGCCAAGCTATTTGCATTGAGGTTTGCTCAGGGCGTCGCTAAGGATTTCAACCGTAATACCAGCTACAGCCTGACGCTTCGTGCGCCACTTGGAGAGAGAAGCGGTGCGATCTTCGAAACGCAGTACTACGACTTTCGGCGTGATGGCGATATTTGGGATCGGGATTGGTTGAGTGGGGATGCCGCTTATGACGACAAGGCTAACTGGCTGAACCTTAATCTTGGCCTGAAGCTTGATCATTGGAGTTTTGGTCTTTCTTATTCAAAGACACGAGCCGAATTGAGTAACGGGAAACTGGGTTACGCATTCTTCGATCACGGTGAAAACGTCGACGGCCTGATGGACGCCTGGACGCGCTCGGGCAATGACTTCAATAACGATGGTGAAACGACCTGGCAGTTGGCCGGCAAGTATGAGTTCGATGGCAAGTTCCTTGCCGGCATTCCATTGGATGGGTTCAACGTCATGGCGCTGTTCAAACGCGGTCGTTTCGATGCCGATGATCCTTTTTCCGGCATGAGCGCCGATGTCACTGAAAGTCAGGCGGAGTATCGACTCAACTATCGATTCGAAGAACAGGATTATCAGGGGGTGTCGGTAGGTTTGATTTATACCCGCTACTGGATCAATCAGGACTTCGTGGCGCTGGTATCTGCTCAGCCCAATAACGTGGTGAATGGCAAAGAAGTCAGGATGTACATCGACTATGCGTTCTAGATGGGTGGTTCTTGGTAATTGATCAGGTTAAGTGGGTGAACTCCGTGCCGAGAGAAAAGTTGGTAGTTGTAACTCCGAATTTTTTTGACGATGCGACGATCGATTTCTTGAGAGAACATGGTTGCTCGGTGGTCGTGGCAAAACTGCCAAATGGCAAATCGGATGCAGTTGCGACAGAAGAAGAGTTGCTGTCAGTTCTTTCAGATGCCGATGCCTGGATCGTTGGCCATGCCAATGTGACTTTGAGTCTTCTCCAAGCGCTGCCCAGACTCAAGATCATAGCTCGTCGCGGTGTGGGTTATGAACGGGTTGATCTCGACGCGGCGGCGAAGACAGGCAAGGTTGTCACCATTGCAGCAGGTGGAAATGAAGAGAGCGTCGCGGACCGTACATTGGGGCTAATGCTCGCTACGGCTCACCGCTTCCGTGAGTCCCAGCAACAGCTGATTGACGGGCCAGGCTCGATTCTGATCGGAAATGACCTGTACGCCAAAACAGTCGGCTTGGTCGGCTTGGGGCGCATCGCCCAGCATGTCGTCAAGCGTCTGAGGGCCTTCGAAACGACCATTCTGGTTTCCACCCCTCGACCGACCTTCGCTTATGGCAACGCGATGAACATCGAGTATGTCGATCTGGAAACGCTGCTGCAGCGTAGTGATTTCGTATCGCTTCATGCACCGCTAAAACCAACCACAAAACATCTGATCGATGCCCGTCGATTGGCGCTGATGAAAAGCAGTGCCTTTCTGATCAATACCGCCCGCGGAGGGCTCGTCGATGACCAAGCGCTATTGGATTCACTCACCAAAGGTGCAATCGCTGGCGCCGGGCTCGATGTTTTCGAAAGCGAATCCGATCCGGGTTTGGCCTGGGTGACGAACGAACTGGTGCGACTGCCCAACGTTATCGCAACGCCCCATTCCGGCGCTTCGACGCATGAGGGGCTGCAGCGCACCAATCTAGTCGCGGCCAACTGTGTTGTTTCCGTACTGAATGGAGAAGAGCCGCCGCCGGGCTGCCAGGTTTTCAGTTCGACTTACTCAGCTTCCTGAGATCGACAGCTGCACATAGAGAGGATTTTATGAGTCAACCAATAAAAGACGCGATCAAGATAATTGTGCCCTGCGGGTCACTGGGCGCAGGGGTCCGTGAAGAGGAAATCGCCTACGGATTGGAGCGGGGCGCTCAGGCCATTGCGACAGACGCTGGATCGACAGATAGCGGTGCCGCCTATCTGGCGTTGGGTAAGTCGAAGAACAATCGTGGCGCGGTCAAACGTGACCTGACGATTCTGATGCGGGCACAAGCGGCTACGGGGGTGCCCATCATCGTGGGAACCTCTGGTCAGGCAGGGGGCGATCTCAATCTGGCCTGGACGAGGGACATCGTGCTCGAGGTTGCTCGGGAGCTGAATATCGCACCGAAAATCGCGATGATTCATTGTGAGCAGGACAAGGCCACTCTCAAGCAGCTCAACGCTCAAGGGCGCATCAGCGCGCTTGCGCCATCCAAACCGCTGGACGACGCAACGATCGATTCCTGTGAGCATATCGTGGCCGCTCTGGGGGTTGAGCCTTTCGTGGCGGCACTGGAAGGCGGCGCGGACATCGTGCTGGCCGGCCGTGCGACCGATACTGCCGTTATCGCTGCCTTTCCCATCTGGAAAGGAGCGCCCTGGGGGCCGTCATGGCATGCGGGGAAGATCGCGGAGTGCGGCCTGCAATGCGCAGAAAACCCTGTGGCTGGCGCCGGCGTACTGCTGAGCATCGACAGCGAGGGCTTTGAGGTCGAACCGCTCGGCCAGAACAATCGCTGCACGCCGAAAAGCGTATCGGGGCACATGTTGTACGAAAACAGTGACCCTTATCGTCTCATCGAACCGGGTGGCGTTCTGGATGTGACCCAGGCCGAGTATCGCATGTGCAGCGAGAGGGCCGTCCGGGTGACGGGGTCGCGCTGGGAGCCCAAGCCGTACACCATGAAGCTGGAGGGGGCTGCGGCAGGGCAGTACCAGACGATCATGCTGGTGGGGGTGCAAGACCCTGACGTGCTGGCCGATATCGATGGTTTTCACGACCGCTTGCTAGAGGCGCTTTACGCGCGCACACGTCAGTGCATCCCGACCGAGGAACTCGGTGAGTTCCATATCTCGCTGCGCATGTACGGCTGGAACGCCGTCACCGGAGTGAGGCCCCCTGCTGGAACGCCTACGCCTCCAGAGCTGGGAATTCTCTTCGTTGCCACAGCAGACACTCAGGAGCTGGCCAACGCAATTGCCCACACCTGCAATCCCTATTTCTTCCACTACCCCAGCATCATGGGCAAGGAGTTGCCTTCGTATGGGTTTGCGTTCACGCCCGCCGACATTCCGCGCGGCCAGATCTACGAGTTCAAGCTGAACCATGTCGTGAAGCTGGACGATCCCTTCGAGCTGGTCAGCACCGAATGGTTAGACATGGCCGTCGAAGTCAATAACGAGGAGCACCACAATGCCTAAGCTGCGCGAAGTCTGTCGTTACATTAGGTCGAAACAGGCCGGACCTTTTTGGATTACCTTCGACATCTTCTTTGACGGGCGTGAAAACTTCGAGCGTTACCATGACAGCGAGGCCCTGTCGGTCGAGGCGTTCGCGCAGCTATACGGTGCCGATGCTGCCCAGGTCAAACGTATCCCGGTTCCTCAGCTCGACATGGTCAAGATTTCCTACCCCAGGCAGACGCCTCAAGGGGGCATGGTCGAGCGCGACATGCATGCCGGCCAACAGTATGTCCGGCTGCTGGATGTCGATGTGGGCTAAGCCGTCCGAACACTCACCCCGCTCAGGTACAGAGTCAGCGGTATGTTGTCTCAATGATTCTGCAATCCCGCGCATCCAGAGCGGGGTGGTTGCCTTTTTGTTCGCTTCACGAGGAAGTAATGTCAAACACCACCCTTGCTCAGCGCATAGCTGAGTATGCTTACGAATTTCCAAGCAGCGGTTTTTCGGGCGATCTGATTGCGCTCGTGCGTAATCGTGTTTTGGACAGTCTCGCTTGCATCCTTGGGGCCTATGATGCGGATCCAGTTCAGGCATGCCTGGCGTACGCGGCATCGGTACCCGGCAATTCGAGTGTCTTCGGGACGTCGCTGCAAACAACGCCAGAACGCGCGGCTTTCGCCAATGGCGTCATGGTCCGCTTTCTGGATTACAACGATGGCTACATGGGCCTCGAGCCAGGGCATCCGAGTGACAACATTCCGGCCTGCATAGCGGTTGCGCAGGCAGAGGGTGCAGACGGGCAAGCGTTGATCGCTTCGATCCTACTGGCTTATGAAATTCAGATGCGCTTTCAGGATGCGGCGAGTCTGAACAAGCAGGGCTGGGATCACGTCAACTACATCAACGTGTCGATGGCCGCCGCCGCCGCCAAATTGATGAAGCTTGACTCTCGACAGACCGAGCAGGCCATCAATATCGCCCTCAGCGGGCATCTGGCGATGCGACAGGTTCGCTCTGGCGCCTTGTCGGACTGGAAGGGATGTTCCGCCGCAAACGCGGCACGAAACGCGATATTCGCCGCACAGATGGCGCGGCACGGAATGACCGGTCCAGCCCCCGTCTTCGAAGGCGAGATGGGGTTCTTTAACCAGGTTACGGGCACGTTCTCGTTGGACGTCGATGCTTTCGCTACTCGGGACAATGGCGACTTTGCTATCAAGCGCTCATTGACCAAGACGTTTCCAACAAATGGCGAGCTTCATACGGCTGTCTGGGCTGGAATCGAGCTCAGCAAACGACTGGATGACCTGTTCGCTATTGAATCCATTCGGATCGAAACATCCGAATTCAACAAGCGGGTCCTGGCTGACGGAGCAGAAAAATGGCGACCTCAAACGAGGGAAACCGCTGATCACAGCCTGCCTTATAACGTCGTTCGCGCGCTGATCGATGGAGACATCAGCATCGATTCCTATTCGATGAAGAAGATTACCGATCCACTGGTCGCCACACTCATGGCGAAGACGACCGTCGTCGAGGATCCAGCTATTACCCGGCTCTTTCCCAGGCATTTGGCCAATCGGGTGACCTTGATCCTGCGTAGCGGTGAAGTTCTTGTCAGCGAGGTGCTGAGCGGACCGGGATCCGTGGAGACACCCATGACCGCGGAGGACTTCGAGAATAAGTTCAGGAAGATGGCCGCTGTGCATCTGCAGGAGGAGGCTCAACAGGCCGTATTGGCGTTCGTGTCCGAACTTGATCAGCAGAAGGGCTTCGAGACTCTCTTCGCGGCAATGGTGAAGCACTGACATGACTGCGGATGGCGAGGGACATACCACTCAAATCGGTACCGATAGCTTATCGGCGCACCCGGATGTCGCCAGGGTGGCCTCACTCTTGAAAGCTGTCGGGCTGACTCCGCCTGTAGAGGAGGATGTTGGCAGCGTTCGCGCTTATCTGGAGCGCGTCACGCAGTTCGTGGGGGCGACCAGCACGCCGTTGGAGTGCGAGCCGCTCATCGACTTTTCGGTCAATGGGCGCCCGGTGCCCTGCAAGCTCTATTGGCCTGATAACTCCGCCCCGGCAGGTTTGCTGTTCTATTGTCACGGCGGCGGTTTCCGGCATGGCTCATTGGCAGGCTGGGATGCGCCGCTGCGGCAACTGGTACGCTCAAGTGCTGCGGCAGTGCTGTCGATCGAGTATGCGCTGGCTCCCGAACATCCCTTTCCCACAGCCTTCGAGGAAGTGGTCGCGATCGTCAGGCAGGTAATCGAGGCGCAGGCGATATCCGTCTTCAAGGTGGATCGCTTTGCCCTAGGCGGTGATTCCGCAGGCGCGAACCTAGCCTTGGCAGCGGCGCTTGCGCTGCGTGATCAGGGCATCGCCTTGCGCCACCTGCTGCTCTTCTACGGGGTCTATTCGAAGGATACCCAGGCCCGCTCGTGGCGCCGCCTCGGCCATTTTGGCGGTTATGGGCTCTCGGCCGATTCGATGCGCATGTATTGGCAAAGCTATCTGCCCGATGGCCAGGATGACTGGAGGGTGCAGCCACTGCACGCCGAGTTGCATGGGTTGCCCACGACTCGGCTGGTGATCGGTGACCTCGACCCATTGCTGGATGAAAACATCCAGTTGCACCGCAAGCTCGAGGCCTGCGGGGTGGATGCTTCCCTGCTGGTGCTACCGGGCATCATTCATGGCGTACTGCGCTTTAGTGAGCTGGCGCAAGTGGTCCGAAACTTCATCGAGAAAGAGGGTGCCGCCTTGTCTACGTCACTCAGCAAGGAGTCTTGAGGGGCGCGCAGGAGTCATGGCATGCATGACGATCCTCTCTCCTGACATTCGTCCCCCAGATGCATAGGCAGGCCTCAATGACCACAAGGAGCTCTTCTCCATTGCCGGAGGATTTGCGGGTTTTCCTCGCTGTCATCCGAAAGTCCAGTTTCGCCGCCGCGGCACAAGAGCTCGGCGTGTCACCGGCCTTCATCAGCAAGCGCATACGCATACTCGAAGAAACGTTGCAGGCGCGACTTCTGCACCGTAGCACGCGGTCCATAGCGCTGACCGAAGCAGGGGAGAAGGCGCAACGCTGGGCGACTCGTTTTCTCGACGAGATGGATGATTTCGTCAGCGAACTGACGACGGTGCGGCAGATCCCGCGCGGCTTGTTGCACATCTGCAGCAGTTTTGGATTTGGCCGCAATTATGTCGCGCCTGCGGTCGCACAGTTGTCATCCGCCTATCCAGAGCTTGAGGTACGTCTGGATGTCTTTGATCGGGTGGTCGACATCGTCGCCGAGGGATTCGACCTCGAGATCCGTGTTGGAGACGATCTTCCAGGGCATCACATCGGCCGCAAGCTGGCCAGCAATCAACGAGTGCTTTGCGCAACACCCGTGTACCTGCAAAAGCGTGGTCTTCCCACGACAATCAACGAGCTCGCTCTCCACGACTGCTTGGTCATCAAGGAGCGCAGCAATCCATTCGGCGTATGGCGGCTGAATACCGTCGAGCGCGAAGAGATCGTTCGAGTAGGCAGCAGATTATCATCGAACAATGGCGAAATCGTTCTTCAATGGGCATTGAGTGATCTGGGCATCATCTTGCGCTCGCTGTGGGACGTTCAGCCGTTGCTGGAGCAGGGCAGGCTGGTTCGCGTGCTGCCGGAATACACGCAGAGCGCGAACGTCTGGGCTGTGTATCCGACCCGATTGGCTGACTCCGCCAAGCTTCGTGTCTGCGTGGAGTTTTTGCAGCGCTACTTTGCAATGACGCTCCTGGGCGACTGATGCCGCTTCGCTCGCGGAATTTGCCGCGCCGGGCAGCAAAGCGAGCATGTCGCGGTGAAGGCGGCGGGGCGGCAACGCTTTACTGTGTGCCAGACCCCGCTCCGCTCAGGCCAGCCAGGGGTTGGCGAGATGGTGCCTGGCCTCGAAAGCACGTATCTGCGTGGTGCGCTGCAGTGTGCTGCCGATGGCATCCAGCCCCTGCAACAAGGCGTCTTTGCGCAGCCCCTCGATCTCGAAGTGGATGAGCCGGCCATCGCCGAGCAGAATATCCTGCTGGGACAGATCGATGGTGAGCCGCGCATGCTCGGGGGAGGCGACCTGCTGAGCGATATCGAGCACCTCTGCCTTGCTCAGCTGGATGAGCAAAACACCGTTGCGCTGGCAGTTATCGTGGAAGATGCCGGCGAAGCTGCTGCCGATCAGCGCGCGAATCCCCAACTGCTGAAGGCCCCACACCGCATGCTCACGGCTGGAGCCGCAGCCGAAGTTCGGGCCGACGACCAGGAAGCTGGAGTGAGCCCAGGGATTTCGATTGAGGATGAACTCCGGATTCAAGCTGCCGTCCTGCAGGAAACGCAGGTCGTAGAAAACGCCGCGATCCAACCCCTGGCGGTCGATACCCTTGAGGAACTGTTTGGGCATGATCACATCGGTGTCGACATTGGCAGCGAGAAACGGCGCGGCAATGCCGCAGACGCAGGTGAAAGGCTGCATTTCAGGTTTCCCTCGTCAGTGTGCGAACGTCGCTCAGATGGCCGCTGATCGCGGCGGCGGCCACCATCGCCGGGCTCATCAGATGCGTGCGGGCCCCGGCACCCTGGCGGCCCTCGAAGTTACGATTGGTGCTGGATGCGCAGCGATCGCCAGGCGACAGCACGTCATCGTTCATGGCCAAGCACATGGAGCAACCCGACTGCCGCCACTCGAAGCCGGCATCCTTGAAGATCTGCGCTAGGCCTTCGGCTTCCGCCTGATCGCGCACTTGGGTCGAACCGGGTACGATCATCGCGCGCACATTCGGAGCCACCTTGCGCCCTCGCACCACGCGTGCCGCGTCGCGTAGATCCTCGATACGGGCATTGGTGCAGGAGCCGATGAATGCATGGCTGATCGGAATGTCGACCAATCTGGTACCCGGTTCGAGCCCCATGTAGCGCAGGGCGCGTTGCAGATCCTGGCGACGGATCAGGTCGCTCTCCAACTCTGGATCCGGCACCCGCTCGCCGATTCGGGCCGCATGGTCGGGACTGGTTCCCCAGGTGACCATGGGCGCCAGTGCACTTGCGTCGAGTTGCACTTCCTTGTCGAACCGTGCGCCTGGATCGGTATGCAGCTCTTGCCATTTTTCCACCGCCTGATTCCATAGCGCGCCCTTGGGCGCGCGGGGCTTGTCCTTCAGGTAGGCATATACCTTTTCATCCGGGGCCATGAACGCGCCTCGTGCCCCGGCCTCGACCGCCATGTTGCAGATGGTCATGCGCGCCTCGACGCTCAAGGCATCGATGGTGGGGCCGGCAAACTCGATGGCGTACCCCGTCGCGCCGGAGGCTCCGATGCGCTGAATCAGCGCCATGATGATGTCTTTCGACGTGACGCCCGGTCCCATTTCGCCAGACACGGTAACCCGCATGCTGCGGAGGCGTTTGTAGACCAGGGTCTGGGTGGCGAGCAGATGCTCGATCTCCGAGGTGCCGATGCCGAACCCAAATGCACCCAGCGCTCCGTAGGTCGTGGTGTGACTGTCGCCCGCTGCGACCACCATGCCGGGCAAAATGAAGCCCTGCTCGGGCGCAACGACATGCTCGATGCCCTGGCGCTTGTCCAGCACGTCGAAAAGCTCGATGCCGAAGTCCCGGCAGTTCCTTTCGAAGTAGGACACCTGTAGCGCACCGCCGGCATCCGGCATGGCGGCTACACGCTCCGGGGTGGTCGGGTTGACGTGATCCACTACGCACAATACGGAGGATGGCCGCCACAGGATTCTCCCTGCTTCCCTTAGACCGCTGAAGGCCTGTGGGCTGGTGTATTCGTTGGCAACCTGTCGGTCGATATAGAGCAGCACATGCCCTTGGTCATCCAGTTTGCAGACCGTATGGGACTCGATGTGCTTTTCGTAAAGCGTGAGCGGGCGTGGCATCGCAATTCTCACCGCTGATTGTTTGTGCGAAATCGGCTGATTCCCGGTGCAGAAACAATCAGGCAGGCGAGCCTGCAGGTTCAATGGCAGATACCGAAACAGGTGATTCACAAATCGTGTTTAGCCAACGGTTTTATGGCTATGGATGTGGCACGGCCAGCCGCGCCGCCAGCCTAGATCCGCATAAGGCCGATGTAAGTATTTTGACCATATATGGATGAAATTTGTACAGATTTACTCTGATTTGATGCCTAACTATATTCTCGTAGACCTTTGCTGCTGGCCGTCTACATCGGACCTTCCAGCGCATTGTCGCTCCCACGATCAGAGACTTTCTTCCATGACACATCGCCGTTTGGTTCTTCTCGCTGTTGCGTTACCGCTTGCCGCCCAAGCCGACGAAAGTGGATTTCGATCCGTCGGTTTGGGCTTATCCGTCTCGCAAGGGATCTATGCCGGTGAGGATCGCTCCGTGTCGCTGCTGCCACTATTGCATTATGAGAGCGAACGTCTTTTCGTGCGGGGGCTGACCGGTGGTATGCACCTGTACCAGAACGAGGGTTTCGGCCTGGATGCGATAGTTGCCGGTCGTTTCGACGGTATCGACGCTGACGATTTCGGCCGTGACGAGTTGCTCGAGAATGGAATAGATCGCGATCTGCTGGAAGATCGTGACAATGGCCTGGACCTTGGCCTTCGGGCGACCTGGAGGGGCGCTGCCGGTGAACTGCAGGCCAGCGCCCGGGGCGATATCAGCGGGGCCAGCGATGGCTACGAATTGTCTCTCGAGTATGGCTACCCCTTTTCCGTGGCCGGTGCCGAGGTAACGCCATCGTTAACGATGAGCTACTTATCGGACAAGCTCGCGAACTACTACTACGGCACCCTAAGCGAGGAAGAGGCTCGCGGTGTATCCCGATACCGTCCCGGTAGCGCCTTCGTTCCGGGCGTGGCGCTCAGCGTAGCGAAACCACTGGGTGAACGCTGGCTGCTCAATGCCGAGGCGAGCTACCAGAGCCTGCCAGACCGGATCACTGATAGTCCGCTGACTGAAGGGGACTCCGGTGTGTTTGGCGTCAAGGTAGGGCTTTCGTGGGTTTTTGACTGAGGATAGGGACAGACCAAGCCAGCATTTTCGCCAGTGCCAGAGTCCTCCCTTAGCCCTTTGGTCTGTCCAGGTCGCGGAGCCAAACTCAAAAAGCCCCAGGTGAAAACCTGGGATTTTTGAGTTTGGCCTTGGGATT
Organism: Pseudomonas sp. PIC25; assembly: GCF_002286785.1. GTDB lineage: Bacteria > Pseudomonadota > Gammaproteobacteria > Pseudomonadales > Pseudomonadaceae > Pseudomonas_M. Next base: position 54,663 of record NZ_MUJY01000090.1, read on the forward strand.
CCTGTCAGGTCTTCGGCGAGGCATAGCCGTCCGCTGTAAGGTTGCGAGGCTTCGGGCATGAATATCCTCGATTACTTGCTTGATAACGAGGGCTGAAATGGACGAGTACCCGGTCGATCACTGAGCAGACGAGGCTCGGCCGCTTCAGTGGTCTGCCCCCAGTTGTTGAGAGATATCAACCGGTTGCTGCTGTGTCTGCAGGTGTTCTGTTTCGCGCAGGTATGTGCTCAGGCCATCGCAACTGGCAGACCACTCGCACAGCCACTGGGGCAACGGCGGTGATTGTTCTTCCAGGCCGAGTTCGCGGGCGAATTCGGCAGGTGCGACATTACCCTTGGGCCCGCGGAACAGCCCGCGCATGGTCACCACTCCGATCACCCGATGATCCTTGACGAAGCGATGCTCGATGAAGCTCCACTTGTCGTCCCAGCCAAGCATGCGCGTGTGGATTTCGAAGCGCTCGAACAGCTTCAGCTCGCGGCGGAACTTGCCCCACACATCGCCGACGATGGGCAGGGCGCGGTGCCGAAGCGCCACGCGAAAGGCGCCACTGCGTAGCACGTAATCCATACGGCCGACATCGGCCAGGGTGAAGTAGCGGCCGTTGGTGACGTGTCTGTTGAAGTCCAAATCCAATGGCCACACGCGCAACGCGATTACCGTGGTGGCGAGCCCGGGCACTGGTCTGTGCCAGGGGCGGCGCAGCAACATCAGCAAAAGGCGAAACCATAGGTTCATGCGACAAACACCTGTTTGAATGACGGCGTCGCAGTCTAAGTGGGACGCCTGAGGTAAGGTAGATGCAGAAGTGACCAATATCATGCTGATTGCGCAATAAGGCTCACTATGCACATAACGCTTCTATTAGCCGAACACAGCTCGCTCGCTACTGCCGCGCTGGTGCTTGAGGTGTTGGATGCGGCAAACCGCTTCGCTGCGCCTGCCACTGCACCTTTTGCCGTGAGCGTGGCGTCATTGGATGGGCAGCCTGTGGGCAATCCTCTAGGTCGTGCCATGCCAGTGGACGTAGCACTCGATGCGCTCGAGCGAACCGATCTGGTGCTGATTCCCGGCTTTCTCTTCAGCTTGCGTGAGGCCCTGCCAACCTTCCAGCGCTACTGCGCCTGGTTGCGCCACCAGCACCAGCAGGGAGCGGTCATCGCGTCGATGTGTACCGCTACCTTCATGCTTGCCGAAGCAGGTTTGCTGGATGGCGTCGAGGCCACCACCCACTGGGCTTTTGCGGATCTTATGCGTCGCCGCTACCCGGCGGTTCGTCTGGATGAACGGCGCATTCTCTGCGAGGAGGGGCGCCTGATCAGCAGTGCTGGCGCGAGTGCGGCCATGGATCTGATGCTGCACCTGATTCGCCGGTTTGCCTCGCGTGAACTGGCGCAGCAATGCAGTCGCTACCTGCTGATCGACGATGTGCGCAACGAGCAGTCCGTCTACATCCGTTGGTCGATGCCTCGTGGCCATGGCGACGAGGCAGTGTCGCGTGTGCAGGAATGGATGGAGGCACACTTCGCCGAGCCCTGCGGCATCGACGAACTGGCCGTGGATTTCGGTTTCGGTGTGCGTAACTTCAAGCGCCGCTTCAAGGACGCCACTGGCTACAGCCCGCTGGCCTACCTTCAGGCATTACGTTTGGAAAAGGCCAAGCAATTGCTGGAAACCACGCGGCTGGGGTTCGATGTGATCACTAGCCGCGTGGGCTACGAGGACAGCAATTCATTCCGGCGTCTGTTCTGCCAGCGTGTCGGCATTTCGCCGGCGGCCTTTCGAAAGCGCTTTCGTTGCGCGCCCCAAGAGCGTGGCAAGCAAAGCCAGCAGGCTGGCCAAGGGTTGTGACAGCTTCTCCGACGATGCAGCAAATGCCTCGTTTTATACCCGTTCAGATCAGCCAGCGTTCTCATCTAGCTGTTTCGGGGTCGAACCGGAGGGGGCTTGACAGCCCTGGGATACTGAAAGCGGCACCGCGGCCAACGCGGTGCATTCCGTCACGACACAAAAGGAAGGTGCTCCCATGCGCAATGAAGAACTCAAAGCCTTGTTTGACCAGCAGGCTGCCGGTTATGACAAGCAATGGGCGGGGATGGCGCCCATTCGCGACGCCCTGTATTTCCTGCTCGACTCCCTCTTCGCAGGCTTGCCGGAAAATGCCCGGATACTTTGTGTCGGCGTGGGGACCGGTGCGGAGCTGGCTCACCTGGCGGAGCGCTTTCCCGGCTGGCGGTTCACGGCCGTCGATCCCTCGGGTGCCATGCTCGATATCTGCCGTCAGCGGGCCGCACAGGGCGGCTTCCTCTCGCGTTGTCGTTTTCACGAAGGCTATCTCGATACGCTGCCCGCCGAAGCCAACCACGACGGTGCTACCTGTTTTCTGGTGTCGCAATTTTTACTCGAACCGCAAGCGCGAATTGCCTTCTTCCATGAGATCGCCCGTCGGCTGTCACCGGGCGGAGTGCTGGCAAATGCCGACCTGGCCTCCGATACCGAGTCTCCCGCCTATGAGGCGTTGCTACGCGACTGGATGGCGCTGATGTCCTCAGCCGGCGTGCAACCGGAAATGCTGGAACGGGCCCGGGCCGCCTATGCCCGCGATGTGGCGATCCTGCCGGCGCCACAGGTCGCCGGCATCATCGAGGTGGCTGGGTTCGAGGCGCCGGTGCAGTTCTTTCAGGCTGGGCTGATGCATGGATGGCTCTGCACGCGGAAGGCAGACACTGATTGGAGTTAGTGGCGGCCTATTTTCGCTACGGGCCCATACCGTGGGGCGCGTGAGGCGAGTCCACCTGTGGGAGTCATCCGGCTGCCAGCCTGAGTACTTCCGATGGCCTCGGCTCTGACCGTTGCGCTTCGGCAGTACTGTTCCAAACGTGGTGGTTGCGGTCTTGATGAAGACAGCGCCAGCAGGCACTACAGCATCCGCTGGGCAATCACGCCCGCCAGGGCGACCAATACCAGTCCCCCCAGCAGCAGGCCCAGGCGCGAGCCGGATTTCTTCGCGCTGGCTGCCGATGCGGGCGGCTTGGGTGTCGAGACGCTTGCTGAGGCAGTGCGCAGGGGATTGGGCGTGGCCGGGCGGGGCGGCGTCGGCTGAGCGGCGGCAGCGGGCAGGTCGGCGGCGCGCATGAACACCGTGGCGTCCTCATCGACCGCTTCCGGCACGGCCACCTTGGGGCCGATGACCAGCAACCGGGTGTTGCCCAGTTGCACCAGGTCGCCCGGTTGCAGCACGGCGGCGATGACCTTCTGGCGGTTCACCTGGATGCCATTGGCCGAAGCCAGGTCCTTCACTTCAAGGTTGTCGCCCTTGAGGTAGAACTCGGCGTGCCGGCGCGACAGTTCCGGGTCGCTGAAGCACAGCTCGCACTTGACCGAGCGGCCGAAAGTCATCGAGCCGGTGATGTGGTACTTGTGGCCCTGGTTCTCGCCTTCTACCACCTGCAACAGCCAGCGCGGTGCGTTGGCTACCTTGGGACCGGTCCGGGCCGGGTCGTCGATGGTCAGCTCCAGCGTGCCCAGGCGCACGCGGTCGCCGGAGCGGATCTGATAGTGCTCGCCGATCTTCTCGCCATTGACGTAGGTGCCGCCGGGCGTGCCCAGGTCGGTCAGGTAGTAGAAGCGGTTTTCCTGGCGCAGCTCCGCATGGAAGGCGCCGACGCCGGGGGCGTCGAGCACCAGGTTGTTGCGGCTGTCCGCACCGAGGGTGAAGTGTTCATCGGCAAGCCAGACGGGGCCCTGGCGGTTGTCAACGAAGTGAATCCTGAGCATGTCTGCCTCTACCTTGGGCTGGCGAGGCGGATGGCCTCGCATCGGGTGTCACTGGAAGATTCGGTTCCACAGGCGCTTGATCGGATTGCTCTGTTCTTGCGCCGGTTGGCTGGCGGGGCGCGTGCTGCGCGTGGATGACGGAGCCGGTGCCCGTGTCGCCAGTTGGTTCGCGCGGGCTTGTGCCTGGGCCTGGGCGACGCGCCGGGCGTGGTCGTCGCGCAGCGCGAGCAGGGCTTGGTTGTCGGGTTCGACGTCGAGCCCTTGCTGGATATGCTCCAGCGCCTGGGTGTATTCGCGCTGCTGGTAGGCCGCTTCGCTGAAGTCGACATAGCGCTGGGCGATGCGATGGATGCCGTCGAGGGCGCCGGCATGGTCCGGCACCCAGCCGAGTACCTGGCGGTAGTAATAAAGCGCGCTATCCTCGACCGGCTCGATCAACTGGCCCTCGGCGAGCCGCGCTTCGGCCAACTCCAGGTATCCGGCGATGCGCGCCTCCAGAACCCGCTTCAAGCCCTCGATGGCCTGGGCGTTCTCGGTATCCAGGCGCAGGGCCTGGCGGAACCAGTAGTCGGCGTTGTCTTGCGCCGGCGTCACCAGCCTGCCGCTGACCAGGCTCTGCTCGGCACGGGCCAGGTAGTCATGGATACGATGCTGCTGATACAGCTTGAAGCCGCCCGCTCCCAGCGCCACAGCCAGCAGCAGCGTGGCGACCGTGGCGGTCAGCCAGCGTCGCACGGGGCGATGGGCGCGTGGTTTAGCCGATGGCTTAAGGGCTATGGCCGGCGCGATGCGAGTCATGTCCATGTCCGGCTCGGTAGCTTCCTCGATGGCCTCCAGCAGTTCCTGGCAGTTGGCGAAGCGCTCGTCGGGCTGCTTGGCCAGCATGCGTTCGAGCAGCGGCTGGTAGGCGGCGAGGGCTGGCGGCAACCGCGGCGGTGGCATCTGCATGTGGTTGAGCACGGTCTGCGGATAGCTGCCGGCACGGAACGGATTGGTTCCGGTGAGCATCTCGGCAAGGATGACGCCGAGGCTATAGATATCGCTGCGTCCGTCGAGCGGCTCGCAGCGCGCCTGCTCCGGGCTGCTGTAGGCCGGACTGCCGACGGCGACGCCGAAGTGCGTGAGTTCGTTGTCCAGCTCCACGGCCTTGGCCACGCCGAAATCGGTGAGCACCACGCTGCCGTCGTTGCGGAACAGGATGTTGGCGGGTTTCACGTCGCGGTGGACCAAACCGTTGTCGTGCACCACCGCCAGGCCGCCGGCCAACTGGCGGACGATATCCAGCGCCCGCGAGGGGGAGAGCACGGTGCCGCGGTACTGCACCAGGTCGCCGCCGCCGACGTACTCCATCGCCAGGTAATGGCGCCCATCGCCGATCTGGCCGATGTCGTAGATGGTGATGATGGCGGGGTGGTGCAGGGAGGCGATGATGTGCCCCTCCTGGATGAAGCGCTCGGTGAAGGCTTCGTCCTCGGTGTTCAGCAATACCTTGATGGCCACTTCCCGGTCCAGCGACAACTGGGTCGCCAGGTAGACTTCCGCCATGCCGCCCTTGCCCAGGCGTTTGTGCAGGCGATAACCGGGTATTTGCAGCGTCCTCTCCATGCCTCGTTCCTACGACTTGAAAGGTTTCAACAGCTTGTGGAAGAGCCCGTTCCGGGGTGGTTCGGCCGACGGCGGTGGCTGGCTGTGTCCGAGCACGATGCAGGAAATGTTGTCGCGGCCGCCATGCGCGTTCGCCTGTTCGATCAAGTGCTCGACCATCTCTTCCAGCGTCTCGGCGGCAGTGCACTGGGCATGGATCTGCGCTTCACTGAGCTCACCGGTCAGGCCGTCACTGCACAGCAGCAGCACCTCGCCGGCCTGCAGGGTGCCGCTCAGGAAACCCACTTCGAGCGCCTGGTCGCGGCCCAGGCATTGCAGGATGACGTTGCGCCAGCGGTGCGTCTGGGCTTCGGCGGGGTCCAGCTCGCCGGCGTCGATCATGGTCTGTACCCAGCTGTGGTCGCGACTGAGGGGCGCAATGCCGTCGGCAGTGACGCGGTAGGCGCGGCTATCGCCGACCCAGGCGAGTTCGAAGTCGGCGCCTTCGAAACGAACGGCGACGATGGTGGTGCCCATGCCGCCTTGCGCCGCCGCGTCGAGCACGGCGCGGTTGGCGCTGTGGACCGCGGACTCCAGCCGTTCGCCACGCCCGATCGCCTGCTCCAGCGCTGTCAATGCGAGCGCACTGGCGACCTCGCCGCACTGATGCCCCCCCATGCCATCGGCCACCGCCCAGAGGCCGAGCGCCGGGCAGCACAGCAGAGCGTCTTCATTGTGCTCGCGCATCCGCCCGGGTGAGGTGAGCCCGGCGAAATCCAGCAACGAGGAAGAAGCGATACGCAGCATGCAGGATGGTTCCTTGCTCCGGAGGCAGGACGATCGGAAAGGTGCGCAACATGATGCGGTCGGTCCGTGCCACTGTCATCGCTCTATCCCCTGACGAGATGGCAAATTGTTAACCAGTTGGCTTTTGGGACGAGAGGCACGACGGCTGGGGAGGCTGCCGGAGGTGCAATCGAGTCCCCATAAAAAAGGCCGCCCGTGTGCGGCGGCCAAAGCTCAGCGTTTCTCGAGGAGCCCCGGTCTTAGAAACTCGAAGCCCGGAGGAACCGCGGACTGGAGAACGATCCGCGGGTGCGAGCGGCGTCTACCCGGACAGCCCGACACAATTGGGCGATGACGCCGCTCGTACGGGAGGCCGTTCAGGCGCGTGCCGGGCGGCGCCCAGCGCATGGCCTTGGAAGCTGGCGCTTGGCGACCGATGCCGTGGATGGAGGTGCTGCAGCGATGACCTGAAAGGGCTGATTCATGACGTGTCCCAGGGGAGGGGGTGGGTGCGTCAAGCTTGTGCTGAAGGAATGGGTGAGTTAAAGCTATATTTACTTATGTTCATGTTAGGTAAAGCTCATTCATGCCCAAAAAGACGCCTCTGAGCCAAGTGAGCGATTTCGATCTGCGCTTGCTGCGGGTGTTCAAGACTGTGGCCGAATGCGGCAGCTTCGCGGCTGCCGAGGGGGCGCTGGGTATCAGCCGTTCGGCCATCAGCCTGCACATGAGCGACCTGGAGAAACGCCTCGGCATGCGTCTTTGTCAGCGGGGCCGGGCCGGTTTCGCCCTGACCGACGAAGGCCGGGAGGTGATGCGGGCGGGGGAGATGGTGCTGGTGGCCATCGAGAGCTTCCGCAGCGAGGTCAATCTCATGCACCAGCAGCTGCGCGGCGACCTCAACATCGGCATCGTCAACAACCTGGTGACCCAGCCCAGGATGCGCATCACCCGGGCGCTGAAAGCCCTGCGGGCGGAAGGGGCGGGTGTGAAGATCAATCTCAGCATGAGCACGCCGGGCGAAATCGAGCGCGGCCTGCTGGACGGGCGCCTGCACGTCGGCGCGCTGCCGTTGATCACGCCGTTGTCCGGCCTCGAATACAGCCTGCTCTACGAAGAGCGCTCGAACCTGTATTGCAGCCGCGAGCACTCGCTGTTCGCGCGGGCGGCCGAGGTCAGCAACGAAGACCTGAAGGCGGTGGATGCCGTGGTACCCAACTACCGCCTGACGGCCGAGGCGATCGGCCTGCACCAGTTGCTCAACTTCGCCGCCTCGGCCACGGACCGTGAAGGCATCGCCTTTCTCATCCTGACCGGCAGCTACATCGGTTTCCTGCCGGATCACTATGCGGCGGCCTGGGTCGAGAAGGGCTTGATGGCGCCCCTTGGGCCGGATCGCCTGTTCTTCGACGCCAAGCTGGCCATCGCGACCCGCAAGGGCCGCCGGCAGAATCTGATCCTGGAACGTTTTCTCGACGCTCTGGAACGCACGCGCTAGCTCTCTTTCCCTCCCGTTTCCGCAACGGTCGGCCGGTCACTGGACCTGCCGACCCGTTGGTCATCGTCCGGAAAAAAATCGCATCGACATGTTGACAGTCTGTTTTGTCTGGTCCTAGTCTGCATGCAGCGCTGCACACAAGACGGCACGCAAAAGCGCAAAATCGAAAGCTTGTACTTCTGCCTACAAAAACAACTACGGTGAGGTTCAAAATGGCTAGGTTCTTTTCCCGCTCTATCCGCAATGTGATCGCTTGCGCCACGGCACTCGGTGCCTTGCTCTCCCAGGCCCCCGCCCAGGCGGCCGAAACGCAGATCTGGAAAGACATCCAAAGCGCCGGTGTGCTGCGCTGCGGGGCGGCCGTGGCGGCTCCCTACGTCATGCGTGACGTCGCGACCGGCCAGTACAGCGGCTATTTCGTGGACTTGTGTCGCGACTTCGGCGAGAAGGTGCTGAAGGTCAAGGTCGAATTCGTCGACACCAACTGGGACAACCTGGTGGCGGGCCTGCAGAGCGGCAAGTGGGACCTGGCCATGGCTCTCAACCAGACACCGGAGCGGGCCCTGGCAGTGTCCTTCTCGGCTCCGGCGACTGACTACCAAGTGTCCCTGCTGGTCAACAAGGACAACCCGAAGTTCAGCGGCGCCGGCAACAGCGTGGCCGATTACGACAAGGAAGGCGTCACCTTCGCCGTGATGTCCGGCACGGCGCAGGACAAGGCGATCTCCGCCGTGGTCAAGAAGGGCAAGATCATGCGCCTGCCCGGCATGGATGAGACCCGCCTGGCGGTGATGTCCCGTCGCGCCGATGTGCTGGTCGATGCCAGCGATACCAACCACCTCTTCGCCGTGGCCAACCCCGACTGGGCCAAGGAAGTCCTGCCCGAGCCGGCGCTCGCCAAGCAGGGTGTGGCCTTCGGCCTGCGCCGCGACGCCAGTGCCGCCGACCTGCAGGTGCTGAACATCTACGTCACCCAGCGCCGCGAGACCGGCGAGATCGACGCCCTGGTCGACAAGGCCTCCCGGCAGGCCAACGCCGTCGAAAAATCCGCCCAGTGATCTCTCGTTGACCCCGAGGGCTCCGCTTCGGAGCCCTCCCGGAGAAGCTCCTTATGAAAGTTCCCTATCTGGTGGCCGCCCAGCCACAGCCTGCGCTCGCTCCCGATTCGGCTACCGACCACTTCATCCAGCTGCGCAACGTCTGCAAATCCTACGGCGAGCAGCTGGTGGTGATGGACAACCTGAACCTGGACATGCGTGCCGACGATCGCCTGGTGATCATCGGCCCGAGCGGTAGCGGCAAGAGTTCGCTGCTGCGCGTGCTGATGGGCTTGGAAGGCATACAGGGCGGGACCATCCACTTCCAGGGCAAGCCGTACATCAACGGTGCCACCGTGCGCGGCAAGCCCCTGGACGAAAACCTGCGCACCCGGATCGGCATGGTGTTCCAGCACTACACACTGTTCCCGCATCTGTCGGTGTTGAGCAATCTGATCCTGGCGCCGACCAAGGTGCATGGCCTGTCCAAGGCCGAGGCCACCGAGCGGGCGCGGATGTACCTGGTGCGCCTGGGCCTGGAAAGCAAGCTGAACGCCTATCCCAGCCAGCTCTCCGGCGGCCAGAAGCAGCGCGTCGCCATCGCCCGCGCGCTGATGCTCGAGCCCAAGCTGATGCTGTTCGATGAAGTGACTTCGGCCCTCGACCCGGAGATGGTCATCGAGGTGCAGAACGTAATGATGCAACTGGCCGAGCAGAAGATGGCCATGATCATCGTCACCCACGACATGCACTTCGCCCGGCATATCGCGACCCGCGTGGTGTTCTGCGCCAACGGCAAGGTGGTCGAGCAGGGCCCGCCGGAACAAATCTTCACCCAGCCCAAGGAAGCCCGTACCCGCGAGTTTCTCGAAAAAGTCCTGCATCTGGACTGAGGGGTGAAATCATGAATTACCAATTCGACTTCCATTTCCTGAGCGGCAGTTCCGCTGCGCTCTGGGAGGGCCTGAAGGTCACCCTGGAACTGGCCCTGGTCTCCAACCTCATTGGCCTGGTCTGCGGCTTCGGCCTGTGCCTGATGGCGATGAGCCGGTGGTTCTTCCTGCGCTGGCCAGCCCAGTTGTTCATCGAGTTCTTCCGCTGCACGCCGGCTCTGCTGCAGATCGTCTGGTTCTTCTACTGCGTGCCGATGCTGTTCAACGTCTTCATCGATCCGGTTGCCATGGGTTTCCTGGCGCTGGGCCTGAATCTCACCGCGTTCAACGCCGAGGCCTACCGGGCCGGTGTCCAGGCGGTGCCGCGCGAGCACCTGGACGCCAGCGTCGCCCTAGGGCTGCGCCGCTGGCAGCGCACGCTGTATGTGGTGCTGCCGCAGGCTCTGCGCAGTGCACTGCCGGTGCTCATGACCAACGGCATCGGCACCCTGCAACAGAGCGCGCTGGTCGCCATCGTCGCGGTGGCGGACCTGATGTACGTGGGCAAAAGCCTGGCTACCGAGGCGTACCGGCCGCTGGAAACCTACTCGCTGATCGCTCTGATCTATTTCGCCCTGTCGCTGCCGATCGCCCAGTTGGCGCAGATCATAGAGCGGCGCCAGGACGCCGCGACCCAGCGCTGAGGAGAACCCCATGACCATCGACTTCTCCATCGTGTTGTCCTACTGGCAGGTGCTGCTCAAGGGCCTGTCGCTGACCATCGTCATCACTCTCGGTTGCGCCCTGATGGGCAGTCTCGCCGGCTTCCTGCTCAGCCTGCTGCGCGTCTCGCGGATCTGGGTGCTGGCGTTACCGACGAAGCTCTACGTGGAGTTCTTCCGCGGCACGCCGCTGTTGATCCAGTTGTTCTGGGTGTTTTTCTGCTTCCCGGTGGTGTTCGGGCTTTCCATCCCGCCCTATGTCTCGGTGGTGATCTCGCTGACGCTCTACATGGCCGCCATCACCAGCGAGACCTTCCGCGGCGCGCTGAAGTCCATCGCCGCCGAGCAGCACGATGCCTGCACCGCCCTGGGCCTGACCGCGCGGGTCAAGGTGCTCTACGTGATCTTCCCGCAGGCACTGCTGCGGGCGATTCCGCCGCTGCTGTCGAACGTGGTCAGCCTGTTCAAGGAGAGCGCATTGATTTCCTCGGTGGGCATCGCCGACCTGATGTTCGTCGGCCAGAACATTTCCAACAGCACGGCGCGACCGGTCGAGTTCCTCTCTGCGGTCGCCGTCATCTATTTCCTCGTGGCCTTCCCGCTGACTCGTCTGGTCGGCGTGATCGAAGCCCGCATGCTCCGGCGCTACGCCTATTAACCCCAAGCCCTACCGGCCCCCATCTGGAGATAACCCATGCAACTGAAAGGCATCCTGCCCGCCCTCGTCACTCCCTTCGACAAATCGGGCGCGGTCGATCACGACACCCTGGCCTCCATCGTCGAGTACCAGTTGAAGGCTGGTGTCAGCGGTTTCGTTCCGCTGGGTTCCACCGGCGAGTATTACGCGCTGACCAACGAAGAGCGCCGCCAGGTGATGGCGACCGTGAAGGAGGTGGTGGGCGACCGTGGCGTGCTCATCGCCGGTGCCAACGGCTCCTGCACCCGCGAGGTGCTGGAGCAGGTGAAGCAGACTGTCGATGCCGGCTACACCAACCTGCTGATCGCTCCGCCGTACTACGCCCTGCCGTCCCAGGAAGAGCTGCTCAGCCACTACAGGACGATTCTCGACGCGTTCCCGGAAATCAACGTGGTGCTTTACAACTACCCGGTGCGGACCAACGTCGAGGTCGGCATGGGCGTGGTCGAGGCGCTCAAGGACCATCCGCGTGTCATCGGCATCAAGGAAAGCAGCGGCAATCTGCTGCGCGCCATCGAGATCGGCAACAACTACAAGGGCAAGATCCAGCTCTCCTGCGGTTCCGACGACCAGGCGCTGGACTTCTTCCTCTGGGGTGCCACTAGTTGGATCTGCGGGCCGGCCAACATCTTCCCGGAGAAGGTGGTGGACTTCTACCGCAAGTATTCCGCCGGCGACCTGGCCGGTGCGCAGGATGTCATGCGCAACCTGTTCCCGATCATGGCCAATCTGGAAAGCGGCAAGTTCGTACAGAAGGTGAAGTACGGCTGCGAACTGGCGGGCTTCGAGGCCGGTAACGCCCGTGCGCCGTTGCTGCCGCTGACCGACGAGGAAAAGGCCGAGTTCCGCAAGGTGTTCGAGGCTTCTCAGGCGTGATGTCCTTCCGCTGCCGGCCTGGCGAGAGGCCGGCAGCGACGACGAGAGAACAGACATGACCAGGCACAGCTTCACCTGTATCGAAGGCCATACCGAAGGCATGCCCGTCCGTATGGTCGTAGCCGGCGCCCCTGAACTGTGCGGCGCGACGATGAGCGAACGACGCCGGCACTTCGTCGAGGAATACGACTGGATTCGCCGCGCCTTGCTGCTCGAACCGCGTGGCCATTCGCATATGTCGGGCACGATCTTCTATCCGCCCATCAGCGATGACGCGGATCTCAGCCTGTTGTTCATCGAAACCTCGGGATGTCTGCCGATGTGCGGGCACGCCACCCTCGGCTCGATCACCTTCGCTCTGGAGTCCGGGCTGGTGACGCCGCGGCAGCCCGGGCAGGTGGTGGTGGACGTACCTGCCGGGCAGATCCGGGCCACCTACGAGTGGCAGGGCGACAAGGTCTCCTCGGTTCGCTTCACCAACGTGCCGAGCTTCCTGCTGTACCGGGACGTGCAAATCTACCTGCCGCAGTTGGGCAAGCTGACACTCGACATCGCCTACGGCGGCAACTTCTATCCGATCGTCGATATTCAAGCCAACTACGGCGGCTGCGGACACTTCACCTCCGGGCAATTGCTCGAATGGGGCAGGGAAGTGCAGCGCCTGGTAAATGCCACCTTCGAGATCGTGCACCCGGACGATGCCTCGATCCACGGCGTGAAGCATTGCATGTGGACCGGCTATCCCTTGTCGCCGGATTCCGATGGGCGCAGCGTCGTGATCGCCGGGGCAGACCTGGTCGACCGCTCTCCCTGCGGGACCGGGACATCGGCACGGGTCGCCCAGCGTTTCGCCCGGGGATTATTGAGGGCGGGAGCGGCATTCCGCCATGAAAGCATCATCGGTAGCCGCTTCACCGGTCGGGTAGAGGCCACGACTATGCTCTCGGACGGTACGCCGGCCATTCTTCCCAGCGTCGAGGGTCGTGCCTGGATCACGGGGCGCGCGGAGTTGCTGGTGGATACCGGGCAGCCGTTCTGGGATGGATTCTTACTGAGTGATTTCACTGCAAACGGTCGCGGGAAGGTATCGGATGAGCCCCATGCAAACGCTTGAGAAAGAAAAGGCAGTCGTCATCGGCGGTGGCATCGTCGGTGTCTGCTGCGCCCTGTACCTGCAGCGCGAAGGCTACCGGGTCACCCTGGTCGACCCGGCTGCCCCCGGCGACAGCACGGCCAAGTGGAGCTGCGGGCAGATGGCGGTGAGCGAGGTCATCCCGCTGTCGAAGCCCGGCATCCTGAAGAAGATTCCCGCCTGGCTGCTCGACCAGAAGGGCCCGCTGGCCCTGCGCCCCAGCGCCTTGCCGGGCATCCTGCCGTGGTTCCTGCGCTTCGTCGCCAATGCCCGTCATTCGAAGATCGTCGAGATCGCCCAGGCGATGACGACCCTGACCGAGAACGTCTACGAGGACTACGCCCCGCTGCTGGAAGCCTGCTCGGACAAGAGCCTGCTCGGCGACCGTCCGATCATCGAGGTCTTCGAGTCGGCGGAGGGCGTGGTTCACGAGCGGCCCCATCTGGAATTGCGCAAGTCCCTGGGGTTCAGCTCGGAAGAACTGGATGCCTCGGACATCGCCGAGCTGGAGCCGAGTCTGGCCGGCAAGTTCAAGAGTGGTTTGTTGTTTCCGGACTGGCGTGCAGTCAGCGATACCGAGGGTTTCATCGCTGCCCTGACCCGGAGTTTCATCGAGCAGGGCGGGGTGCGTATCCGCGAGCAGGCGAAGCGGATCGACAGTGTGGGCGACCGCGCCACCGGCGTCCTGCTTGCCAGCGGCGAGCGTATCCCCGCCCAGCAGGTGGTGGTGGCCGCGGGGACGGGTTCGCGCCAGTTCTTTCCTCAGTTGGGCGTGAACATTCCGCTGGCCGGCATCGCCGGCTACCAGGTGGTCCTGCCGAACCCCGGCGTCGAGATCCGCCACTCGGTGATCTACGCCGACGGCGGTTTCTGCTTCGCCCCCATGACCCGTGGGTTGCAGATCGGCGGCACCATCGAATTCGCCGGCGCCAACGCCGAACCCAACTTCAAGCGCGCCGACATCATCCTGGAAAAGGCCCGGCGCATCCTGCCGGAGCTGCAGGTCGGGAATCTCGAATACGGCGTGGGCTACCGGCCGTTCCTGCCGGATACCAAACCGGTCATCGACCGTTCTCCGCAACTGACCAACGCCTACATGGCGTTCGGCCACGGCCAGCTCGGGCTGACCCTCGGCGCCACCACCGGGCGCCTGATCGCCGATCTGGTGGCCGGCCGACCCAGCGCCCAGGACCTGGTGCCCTTTCGCGCCAATCGTTTCGCTTTCATTGGAGGACTCGCATGAATTCGTATGACCAGCTCTACATCGATGGCCAGTGGGTGACCCCAGCCAAGGGCGGCACTTTCGAGACCGTCGACCCGAGCAGCGAAACCACGGTCGCCTGGGTCGCCGCCGCCACCGCGGAAGACATCGACCTGGCGGTGCAGGCCGCCCGCCGCGCCTTCGACGAGGGCCCTTGGCCGCAAATGAGCGGCACCGCCCGCGCCGCTGTGTTGCGTCGGATCGCCCAGGGCATCCGCAGCCGCCAGCAGGAACTGGCCGAGCTGGAAGTGCGCGACAACGGCAAGCCGTTGCCCGAGGCCCTGTGGGACATCGGTGACACCGCCGGCTGCTTCGACTTCTATGCCGACCTGGCCGAAGACCTCGATAGCCAGCAGGAACAATCCGTGACCTTGGCCGACGAGCGTTTCAGCTCGGTGGCTCGCAAGGAGCCGGTCGGCGTCGCCGGGGCCATCATTCCCTGGAACTTCCCCATGCTGATGGCCGCCTGGAAAGTCGCCCCGGCGCTGGCTGCGGGTTGCAGCATGGTGTTGAAACCCTCCGAACTCACTCCGTTGACCGCCCTGGAACTGGCACGCATCGCCGACAAGGCCGGCTTGCCCGCCGGTGTGCTGAACGTAGTGCCGGGCTTCGGTGCGGACGCCGGCGCGCCGCTGGCCGAGCACCCCGGCATCGACAAGCTGGCCTTCACCGGCAGCGTGCCGACCGGCAGCCGGATCATGCAGGCCGCCGCCAGGGACATCAAAAACATCAGCCTGGAGCTGGGGGGTAAATCGCCGTTCATCATCTTCGCCGACAGCGATATCGAAGCCGCCGTCGAATGGATCATGTTCGGCATCTTCTGGAACCAGGGCCAGGTCTGTTCCGCCACTTCGCGGGTGCTGGTCCAGCGCGACCTCTACGAACCGCTACTCCAGCGCTTGAGGGAAGAGGCCGGGAAGGTCCGCATCGGCAACGGCCTGGAGGACGGCGTGCTGCTCGGCCCGCTGGTCAACAAAAGCCAGTACGACAAGGTCCTGGCCGCCATCGCCCGCGGCCAGGAGGAGGGCGCGCAACTGGTTACGGGCGGCAGCCGTCCGGCTGGCTTCGACAAGGGCTTCTACCTGCAACCGACCGTTTTCGCCGACGTGCCGGAAGACAGTTGGATCTGGAACGAGGAAATCTTCGGCCCGGTGGTGTGCGTGCGTCCGTTCGATAACGAAGCCGAAGCCCTGCGTTCGGCCAACGATTCGCGCTTCGGCCTGGCCGCGGCGGTAATGTCCCGCGATCTGGCGCGCTGCGAGCGGGTCGCCCGCAAGCTGCGTGCCGGTATCGTCTGGATCAATTGCTCGCAACCGACCTTCACCGAGGCGCCCTGGGGCGGCTACAAGCAAAGCGGCATCGGCCGCGAGCTGGGTGAATGGGGCCTGAACAACTACCTGGAAACGAAGCAGATCACCCGCTACGACAGCGAGCAGTCCTGGGCCTGGTACATCAAGTGAGGTAACCGCCATGCGTTGGAAGAAGACACTGCAACTGGTGGACGTCCACTGCGAAGGTGAGATTGGCAAGGTCATTACCGGCGGTGTGGTCGGCATTCCCGGCGAGACCATGCTGGACAAGATGAACTACATCAACGAGGTCGACGACAGCCTGCGTCGCCTGGTGGTGCTGGAGCCGCGGGGCTGCCTGCAGATGTCGGTGAACCTGCTGCTGCCGCCGACCCGCCCGGAGGCCCAGGCGGGCTTCGTCGTGCTGCAGGCCGACAAGGCCCATCCCATGTCCGGCAGCAACTGCATCTGCGTGGTGACCGCCTTGCTGGAGCTGGGCATGCTGCCGATGCAGGAGCCGGAGACCACCGTGGTTCTGGATACGCCTGCCGGCCTGGTGACGGCGCGTGCACGCTGCGCGGACGGTCGCTGCTTGAGCGTGTCGCTGGACATGGTGCCGTCGTTCGTCGAGCACCTGGACGTGGCCATCGAGACGGAGGCGTTCGGTACCATCAAGGCCGATATCGCCTTCGGCGGCGTGTATTACGCTCTGATCGATGTGGAGCAGGTGGGACTGAGCATCGCCCCCGAGCATGCCCGAGAGTTGGCCGACACTGGCGTGGCGCTCAAGGAAGCGATCAACCGCCAGATCAGCGTCCGGCATCCGTTGTTCGAGGCGCTGGACGATGTTGCCTACGTGATGTTCCGCAACCGCGTCGATGACAGTACCTACCAGACCTGCACCACACTGCCGCCGGGCCGCGTGGACCGTTCTCCCTGCGGCACGGGTAGTTCGGCGAATCTCGCCACCCTGGCGGCGCGCGGCCTGGTGGAAGTGGGCGACCAACTGGTTTCCCGCTCCACCATCAATGGCGAGTTCCAGGTGCAGTTGCTCGGCCGCACCGATGTCGCGGGACGGCCCGCCGTGCTGCCACGGATAACGGGACGCGCCTGGATCTACGGTATCCAGCAACTGGGTGTCGACCCGGACGATCCACTGGCGGAAGGCTTCATGCTCAGCGACACCTGGGGGCCGGCGTTTCCCCAGTAAAGGGAGCAGTTGCAAAGGGCGGGCTCCGGCCCGCCGATCCAACGAGAGGCATGCCATGGGCGTAGTGACGATGGAAGCGGAAAGCAGCGTGCGGCGACATGGCGGACGCTACATCTATGAAGAGCTGCGCAAGCAGATCCTGACCCTCCAGCTCAAGCCGGGCGCCCAGTTGGACGAGGTGTCCCTGGCCGCCCAGTTCGGGGTGTCCCGCTCGCCGGTGCGCGATGCCTTGGCTCGCCTGATCAGCGAAGGATTGGTGACCATCCTGCCGAACCGCACCACGCTGGTGACGCCGTTCGAGATCGAAGAGTTTCCCCACTACATCGCCGCCCTGGACTTGACCCAGCGCGCGGTGACCCGCCTGGCCGCAGTGAACCGCACCGAACAGGAACTGGAGCGCATCCGGGAGGCGAACGTCGCTTATGTCGAAGCGCTGGGCTCGGGCAATTTCCAGGACATGTCCGAGCTTAACAAGGCCTTCCACCTGGAAATCGCCCGGGCCGGGCACAACCCCTACCTCACCCGCTATTACGAAAAGCTGCTGGGGGAGGGCCAGCGCCTGCTGCATCTTCACTTCGATTTCATCGTCAGCTCGCAGAGCCTGACCAGGCCGGAGCAGGATCACGACGAGATCGTCCAGGCCATCGCGAACAGGCAGGCGGATGCCGCGGAAGAAGCGTCCCATGTGCATACGCTGCTGTTCCGCGACCGCTTCCTGGAGTTCATGAAGCAGAATATGACCAAGAGCGTTTCGATTCTGTAGCCGGCCCGGCAGCCGGGCGTGGAACTATCGATAGGCACTCCCGGAAGAGCTGCGTTACTCTCTTCGACCAGATTCACGCCCAGGCGGGCAGGGCGATTCGCAGAGAGTTTTCGATGAGCAACGATGCAGTAGAGCCAGAAAGTAACGGTCGTCGTCACGGCGGTCGCTATATCTACGAAGAGCTGCGCAAGCAGATCCTCACCCTCAAGCTGAAGCCGGGCGCTCCGCTGGACGAAGTGTCCCTGGCGACCCAGTTCGGCCTTTCCCGCTCGCCGGTGCGCGATGCTCTGGCCCGGTTGATCACCGAGGGGCTGGTGACCATCCTGCCGAACCGCACCACCCTGGTCACGCCGTTCGAGATCGAGGAGTTCCCGAATTACGTCGCGGCGTTGGACCTGATTCAGCGCGCGGTCACCCGGCTGGCGGCGTTGCAGCGTACCGACGAGGAAATGGCGCGGATCCGTGCCGCGGAGAATGCCTATATGGACTCGATCAGCAAGGGCGATTTCCAGGCGATGACCGAGCTGAACAAGGCGCTGCACCTGGAAATCGCACGGGCCGGCAAGAATCCCTACCTGACCGGCTACTACGAGAAACTCCTCGGCGAAGGCCAGCGCCTGCTGCACCTGCACTTCGATTTCATCCTCAATACGGCCAGTTCCTCCGGGCTGGGCCGCGACCATGAAGACATCGTCGAAGCCATCGCCGCCCGCGATGCCGACGCCGCCGAAAGTGCCGCTCACGAGCACACCCTGCTGTTCCAGCGAAGATTCCTCGATTTCATGCAGCAGAACCTGACGTCGCAGATGCGGATTTCCTAGCCCTGAGCCCGGCGGGCCGGAGCGAAGCAGCGTCCTGCTGCCCCAACGGCCACGTCCCAGCGGGTAACCCGCCGCCTCAGCCGGGTGGGCGAATATGGGCGTTCTTTCGGTGCCTTTGCTCGACGACGGGCATGACGCCATTAGCACCGATGCTGGCGAATAGCTGTACTATGGGTCAGGAATATTTCTCATTGCTGTTTGCATTGGTTTCGCATGCCTGATTCCGCCTCTTTCGCCGCCCGTATCCTTGCCGTCGAGGATGACCTCGTTTTCGCCCACCATCTGCTCGATCACCTGCGGGGCACCGGTTATGCCGTCACCCACAGCCAGGACGGCAGCGAAGGGCTGCACCTGGCAGAGACGGAAGACTTCGACCTGATCCTCATGGATATTTTGCTGCAGGGTACCAATGGCCTGGATGCATTGCAGCGCTTGCGCCGCCGCCGGGGAGTGCCGGTGATCCTGATGTCGGCGCTGGGTGGCGAACAGGACCGCATCGCCGGGTTCAGCCAGGGGGCCGACGACTACTTGCCGAAGCCCTTCAGCCTGGGTGAGTTGGAGGTGCGCATCGAGGCCATTCTCCGCCGCGTCGCCTATGAGCGGCGCAGCCATGCGCCGGTTGTCGGCGGGGACGGGCTGCAATTCGACGAGGGCCGTCAGGATGTGGCGCTGAACGGACGCTGGGCCGGGCTGACGCCCAGCGAATACCGCGTGCTGGAGTTGCTCTGGCGGCACCCGGACGAGACGCTGAGCAAGCCCTTTCTCTATCAGCAGGCGCTGTGCCGGGCCTATGCCGCCCATGATCGCAGCCTGGACATGCATGTCAGTCATGTTCGCCGCAAATTACAGACGGTGGGGTACACCCAGGGACGCCTGGCTACCGTCTGGGGCAAAGGCTATGTGATGGCCCGGGGTGAGCGATGAAGTTGCCGGGCAGCCATTCGTTGTTCTGGCGCCTGGCGCTGCTGCAGGTCGGCTTCTGCGTATCGATTATCTGGCTCACCCATTCCTGGGCCGAGTACGTCGATCAGCGCAGCTATTTTCTGACACCTGCCGCGCGCGAGCAGTTGTCCCGCTACGCCGAAGAGGCGGAGCGGGCCTGGCGTTCCGCTGGGCGGACGGGGATCGACCGCTGGCTGGCGGAATTCGGCCGGGACGAGTCGAGCTGGGCGGCGGTGGTCGGGCCTGACCTGCGTTCCTTGGGCAGCCGGCCGCTGCTGGACAGCGAGTATGCCAACCTGACCTTCATGCGCCGCATCGACTGGCCGATGAGCCGGCGCATGACGGACCTGCCCCATGTCAGCCTGCCGTTTCCCGAAGACCCGGAGCAGGGACGCCTGGTGGTGCAGCTTCCCGAGCGCTTCCTTCCCAGCGGTTCCGACCTGCGCATCCAATTATTCATCAATGTTCTGGTGCCCGGCCTGCTGGCCCTGTTGCTCTGTGGCTTGATCTACCGCCAGTTGAGCCGGCCGCTGGCGCATCTGCGGGCCCAGGCCAACGCCTTGCGCGGCGACCGCCTGGACGCGCGGGTCGCCGCCGAGGTGAGTGTCCGCCGCGATGAGCTGGGTGAGCTGGCGCGCGCGTTCGATCACATGGCCGGGCGTCTGGAGGGCACGGTGGCCTTCCAGCGCCAGTTGCTGCGCGATCTGTCCCACGAGCTGCGCACGCCGCTCAGCCGCCTGCGGGTCGCGACCGAGCGCGAAGCGGACATCGCCGATCTGCGCCAGCGCCTGGAGCACGAAGTGGCAGGTATGGAGAAACTGGTGGGCGATACCCTCGAACTGGTCTGGCTGGATACCGAGCGTCCGGCGCTGCCGCTTGAGGACGTGCAGGTTGCGGCGCTCTGGGAGCTACTGCGTGAGAATGCCTGCTTCGAAACCGGCTGGAGTCCCGTACAACTGCCCTGCGCACTGGGGCCGGAGTGCCGGGTACGCGGGCACCTCAACGGTCTTGCCCAGGCCGTGGAGAACATTCTGCGCAATGCCATCCGCCACTCGCCGCCCGGCGGCACGGTGCGCCTCGACGGACGTCGTGAGGAGGGCCACTGGCACCTGTGGGTCGAAGACCAGGGGCCGGGTGTCGAGCCGGATCAGCTGGAGATGATCTTCCAACCCTTCACCCGCCTCAGCGCGGCTCGACCGGGCAATGACGGCTTCGGTCTCGGCTTGGCCATCGCGCGCAGCATGGTGCGTCTGCAAGGCGGCGAGCTGTGGGCGGAGAATGCCTCGCCCGGCTTGCGCCTGCACCTGCGGCTGGCAATTGTATAGTTCGTAAATGAACTTTACTATCAAATGATAGTTAATATCATTTGGCGCGTTCCCGGCTGGCGACAGCGGGGCGCTGCCGGGGTTTCCTGCCGTTCGCAACGCTCCCGAATCCTCCCGTCATGCCGGTCCTTTCGATCTGCGGGAGATACAAGATGCAGCCGTGCTTCACACTCAGCTCACTGACCCTGGCCATGCTGGTCGCCACGTCGCCCTTGGCTCTGGCCGACGAGACGGCGGAGGGCGTCCTCAAGCTGAATGACACCTGGGTGCTGGGCACGGCCGAGGAAGAGCTGAAGCAGGCCCCCGGTGTGTCCATCATCACGGCGGAGGACATCGCCAGGCAGCCGCCAGCCAACGACCTCTCCGAGATCATCCGCCGCCAGCCGGGCGTCAACCTGACTGGCAACAGCACCAGCGGCAACCGGGGCAACAACCGCCAGATCGACCTGCGCGGCATGGGGCCGGAAAACACCCTGATCCTCATCGATGGCAAGCCGTCCGCCTCGCGCAACGCGGTGCGCTACGGCTGGAACGGCGACCGCGACACCCGTGGCGAGACCAACTGGGTGCCGGCCGAGCAGGTCGAACGCATCGAGATTCTTCGCGGCCCGGCTGCGGCGCGCTATGGCTCCGGCGCCATGGGTGGGGTGATCAACATCATCACCAAGCGCCCGTCGGACAAGCTGAGCGGTTCGCTGACCGCCTACACCTCGCTGCCGGAAGACGATGGCGAAGGCATGACCAAGCGCACCAACTTCAGCCTCAGCGGGCCGCTCGGCGAGCCGTTCGCCTTCCGCGTATACGGCGGCCTCAGCAAGACCGACGCCGACGACGCTGACATCAACGCCTCGCACCAGGCCAGCGACGGCACCCTGGTAGCCGGACGCGAAGGCGTGCGCAACAAGGACATCAACGGCTTGCTCAGTTGGCAGCTCAGCCCCGAGCACGCCCTCGAACTGGAGGCCGGCTACAGTCGCCAGGGCAACATCTATTCGGGCGACACCATGCTCAACAATGGGGGCGGCAACATCCCCTTCATCGACAGTCTGTACGGCCAGGAAACCAACGTACTGCAGCGCACCCACTACGCGCTGACCCATACCGGCCTGTTCGACTGGGGCAGTTCCAAGGCCTCGCTGGGCTACGACTACACCCGCAACTGGCGTCTCAACGAGGGGCTGGCCGGCGGCCCGGAAGGCGCGCCCAGCGAAGGGGCGGGGGCCTTCACCTCGCGGCTGCGCAACACCCGCGCCAGCGCCGAGGTCAACCTGCCGTTGAACGCTGGCTTCGATCAGGTGCTCACCCTCGGCAGCGAATACCTCTATGAGTCGCTAAACGACCCGGGCTCGCTGCGGGCGCAGAGCTGGGACACCGGCGCCATCGAGGGCTTCAGCCGGGGCGATACCAAGACCACTGCGCGCAGCTACGCGCTGTTCGCCGAGGACAACATCGAAGTGGGCGACAGGACCACCGTCACCCCCGGTCTGCGCTTCGACGATCACGAAACGTTCGGCGGCAACTGGAGCCCGAGCCTCAACGCCTCGCACGAGCTGACCGACGAGCTGACCCTGAAAGGCGGCATCGCCCGCGCCTACAAGACACCGAACCTCTACCAGTCCAATCCCAACTACCTGCTGTACAGCCGCGGCAACGGCTGCAATGCCGGCGAGGCCAACAGCGGCGGCTGCTATCTGGTGGGCAACGCGGACCTGGAACCGGAAACCAGCGTGAACAAGGAAATCGGCCTGGCGCTGGACAAGGGCTTCTGGCGGACCAGCGCGACCTACTTCCACAACGACTACCGCAACAAGATCGTCGCCAGCAACGAGTACCTCTATCGCCTGGGCAACGGTCGCCGCGTGCTGCAATGGACCAATACCGACGAGGCAGTGGTGGAGGGCGTCGAGGGCAACCTGTTCGTCGAACTGACCCCGCAACTGGACTGGAACACCAACCTCACCTACATGATCAAGTCCGAGGACAAGGAAACCGGCGAGCCGCTCAGCATCATCCCCGAGTACACCGTCAACACCACGCTGGACTGGCAGGCCAGCGAGCAGCTCTCGTTCCAGGTCAACGCCACCTATTACGGCAAGCAGGAGGCGCCGTCGCTCAACCTGCGCACCGGCCAGGAATACGACGACGAGGCGCAGAAGGACGTCGATCCCTACGGCCTGGTGGGAGTCAGCGCCGGCTATGCGTTCAGCAAGAACCTCAGCCTGCGGGTCGGCGTGAACAACCTGTTCGACAAGCGCATCTACCGCGAAGGCAACGCCAGTGACGCCGGCGCCTACACCTACAATGAGCCGGGGCGCGCCTATTTCGCCTCCGTCACCACCTCGTTCTGACCGTTTGCCCGGTACCGATGGCGCCACGGGGTTCGCTTCCGTGGCTCCGTCTCATGAGGGATGCCCATGATTCGACCCTATCTACGCTGCCTGGCTTGGCTCGGCCTGCTGCTGGCTTCGGCGGCCGCGGCGCGACCCGATCCCGATGCCGTTCTCGGCGAAACGCTGGTCGAGCGCGGCTCGGCGTTCTATCGCTTCGAACACTTCGAGCTGGATTCCCGCGATGGCCAGCGCCACTACCGGGTTCGCCTGGCGATACCGCGCCGCCAGCCGCCCGTCAGCGGTTATCCGGCCCTCTACCTGCTAGACGGCAACGCCGCCTTGCAGGCTCTGCGCGAGGACTGGCTGGCCGAGCTGGATACCGCCGAACCGCCGCTGCTGGTGTTGATCGGCCCGGCGAGTGACCGCCGCCTGGATCTGCCGGCACGGACCCGCGACTACACGCCGGGCTGGCCGGACGGTCGTCCGCTACAGCGCTACGGCGAGCATGACGGTGGCGGTTCTTCGGCCTTCCGTGAGTTGCTGGAGCAACGCATCCGCCCGGCCGTGGCAGCACGCCAACCGCTGGATGCGTCGCGCCAGGCAATCTGGGGGCACTCCTTTGGCGGGCTGTTCGTTATCGACACGCTGTTTGCTGCACCCATGAGTTTCCAGACTTATATCGCCGCCAGCCCGTCGCTGTGGTGGCAGCCTGGTCTGCTTGCCGAGCTGGAGCGGAGCTATCGCGGAGGTGCCCAGGCGAGCCTGCTGTTGCTCAGGGGGAGCGAGGAGAGCGCGCGAGGGGCGGCTGGAGATTCGCCGCGTGCGCGTGCCATGGCCATGCTGCCGGACGATGCGCTCCAGCGCCTGGCCGAACGTCTGGGTGGGCACGGCGGGCTGGAGGTCACCTACCGAGAGTTGCCCGGCCTCGACCATGGCCCGATGCTGGCGGCCTCGCTGCATCTGGCGCTGCGTCTGGCGGCCGGGTTGCCGATCCGGGACTGATGCACCCGCCTGGGAACTCAGTGCGCCGCGCCGCCCTGCATGCCCTTGGGGAGCGGCCGGGTCAGCAGCACGGCGAGCATGCTGATGCCCAGGGCGATGCCGATGAAGTGGAAGGCATCGTTGTAGGCCATGATCGTCGCCTGCTGGTGAACGATCTCGCTCAGCTTGCCCAGCGCAGCCTGCTCGCTGCCGAGGGTGCTGGTGAGTTGGCTCAGGCGTTCGGCCACCTGGGGATTGGTCGGCACGATGGATTCGCGCAGGTAGTCGAAATAGATCTTGGCGCGGGCATCCAGCAGGGTGGCGAGGAGGGCGATGCCGATGGCGCCGCCCAGGTTGCGCAGGATGTTGAACAGGCTTGAGGCCGATCCGGCGTCCTGGGGCAGGATATAGGCGGTGGCGATCAGTGAAATGGTCACCATCACCAGCGGCTGGCCCAGCGCGCGGATGATCTGGATGTGCTGGAACTGCGGCCCGGCGAAGTCAGGGTTGAGCACGCCGGAAGCGAAGCTGGCGAGCCCGAACAGACCGAAGCCGAGCCCGCAGAGCAGCTTGGGCGAGATCACTTTCATCAGCTTGGGCACCAGCGGGATGAGAAACAGTTGGGGTATGCCCATCCACATGATCACTTCGCCGATCTGCAGCGCGTTGTAGCCCTGGATCTGGGCGAGGTAGAGCGGCAGCACGTAGATCGAGCCGTAGAGGCCCATGCCCAGGCCGATACTGGAAATGCTCGACAGGCCGAAATTGCGGTTGCGCAGGATGCCCAGGTTGATCAGCGGATTGGGCCGCGATAATTGCAGGATGACGAAAAGAATCAGGCTGACCAGGGCGACGCTGCCGAGGCTGACGATCAGGTTGGATTCCAGCCAGTCCTTGCGGTGGCCTTCTTCGAGGAAGACTTGCAGGCAGCCGAGACCCAGGCCGAGGGTGACGATTCCGGCGTAGTCGGTGCTTTTCAGCAGCTCCCAGTGCGGTGCCTTCTTTTCCAGACCGTAGAGCAGGCCGGCGATCATCAGCAGGCCCGGCGGCACGTTGATATAGAAGATGTATTCCCAGCCGAAGTTTTCCGTCAGCCAGCCACCCAGGGTGGGGCCGATGGACGGGGCGAAGGTGGCGGTGATGGCGAACAGCGCCATGCCCTTGGCGCGGTGGTGTTCCGGCAGCTTGATCAGGGTGAGGGTGAAGGCCAGGGGGATCAGTGCGCCGCCGGTGAAGCCCTGCAGGGCGCGGAACACGATCATGCTCTCCAGGCTCCAGGCCAGGGAGCAGAGCAGCGACGAAGCGAGGAACCCCAGCGACACCCAGAGCGCCAGGCGGCGGGCCGAGAGCAACTGCACCAGCCAGGCGGTGAGCGGGATCATGATGATCTCGGCCACCAGGTAGGAGGTGGAAATCCAAGAGCCTTCCTCCAGGGTCGCGGACAGCGCGCCCTGGATGTCTTTGAGCGACGAGTTGGTGATCTGGATGTCCAGCACCGCCATGAAGGCGCCGAGCATGGCGCTCATTACGGCGATCCAGTCGCGCCGGCTGGGCTCGTTGGTGGGGCGTATCAGCGTGTCAGCTGCCACGCTGCTCGTCCTTCAGTTCCACTTTCACTTCTACCGACATGCCGGGGCGGATCTTGCCTTTCAGCGGGTTGTCGGCGGCGAAGGTCAGCTTGACCGGGATGCGCTGCACTACCTTGGTGAAGTTGCCGGTGGCGTTGTCCGGCGGCAGCAGGCTGAACTGGGCGCCGGAGGCGGCGAACAGGCTCTGCACGGTGCCTTCGATGGGGGTGTCGGGAAAACTGTCGAAGAGCAGTTCGGCCTTCTGGCCCGGCTGCATCCGGCCGATCTGGGTTTCCTTGAAGTTGGCCTGGATCCAGATGTCGTCGTCCGGCACTAGCGACAGCAGGTGGGCACCGACCTGTACGTACTGGCCCGAGCGCGCGGCGCGCTGGCCGACCAGGCCGCCGACCGGGGCGCGGACTTCCGTGCGGGTCAGGTTCAGTTCGGCCTGGGCCACGTCGGCACGGGCGTTGGCGATCTGCGCCTCCAGCCGGCGGATGTCGGCGTTCAGGGCTTCGATCTGCTGGCGCTGGGCCTTGAGGTCGGCTTCCGCTTTGGCCAGTTGCGAACGGGCGACACGTGCGTCGGCGGACAGGGTGGTGACGCGCTCTTCGGAGACATAGCCGGGCTTGCGCAGGGTCTGGGCGCGCGACAGGTCGATCTGGGTGCGGCCGAGGGTCGCCTGGTTGGCGGCCACGTCCGCCTCGCTGGCGGCGATCAGGCTGGCCTGCTGCTCGAGCTTGCTACGCGCCTGCGCCAGCTCCGCCTCGCGCGTCGCCAGGGTGGCGCGGGCGCGCTCGACGGCCAGGCGGAAATCCTCCGCCTCCAGCACCACCAGCAGGTCGCCCTGCTTCACGTGCTGGTTGTCTTCCACCAGGACCTTTTCGATGCGTGCGCCGAGCTGGCTGGAAATGCGCGTGATCTCGCCCTGCACATAAGCGTTGTCGGTGGTTTCGACGAAACGGCCGACGAACAGCCAGTGCAGGAAGAAGGCGCCGGCGACCAGCGCCAGGACGAACAGGAAAACGAACAGGCGTCGTTGCAGTTGGGCAGGCATGGAAATGCTCGTGGACGGGCAGAATTTCGGAAATCTAGCAGTGTTCCCTACTCGCTTATAGCCGGTACACTTCAGAAACTTTGTTGCTTATGGGGAACAATAATGGGGCTGGATGACGCGCTGATCTTCACCCGGGTGGTGGAGTGCCACAGCTTTACCCAGGCGGCGCACAGCCTGGGCATGCAGAAGTCCACGGTGAGCCGGCGCATCGCCTTGCTGGAAGAGCGCCTGGGGGTGCGCTTGCTCAACCGCACCACGCGCAAGCTGCGTCTGACCGAGGTCGGCCAGGCCTATTACGACCGTTGCCGGCAGATCATGCTGGATTTCGCCGAGGCCGAGCAGGCGGTCATGCAGTTGCAGCAGGAACCGTCTGGCCTGCTGCGGATCACCGCGCCGATCGAGTTCGGCCAGTTGCTGCTGGGGCGGGTCCTGGGCGAGTTCATGCGCCAATACCCGCAGATCACCGCCGAGGTGGAGCTGACCTCGCGCTACGTCGATCCGGTGGAGGAGGGGGTGGACATCGCCATCATGGTCGGCCAGCCGCAGGATTCCACGCTGATCGGCCGCAAGCTGTTCGAGACCGCCCGGTGCCTGTGCGCCAGTCCCGGCTATCTGGCCGCCCACGGTACGCCGCGCACGGTTCAGGACCTGGCCAACCACCGGGCGATCCTGCTGCCCCACGACTCGCCTCGTCACTGGCCGGTGCAGGGGGAGAACGTTCCCTGCCAGCGCGTGCTTTCCTGCAACAACATCACCTTCGCCCGGGAAGCCGCGATGGCCGGAGCGGGGATCGCCGGGTTGCCGTTGCTGATCACCGAGCAGGCGGTGCGCAGCGGGCGCCTGGTAGAACTGCTGCCCGAGGCGCGGCTGCCGGTTGGCGAGCTGTATGCGGTCTATCCGTCGCGGCGTTTCCAGGCCATGAAGGTGAAGGCGTTTCTCGATTTCCTCATGGGCAACCTGCGGATCGAAGGCGGCCACTACGCTGGAGCCCACGGCAGCGCGCCTGTTAACATCGGCGCTTTGATCGATCCCTCTGTTCGAGAGCTTCCATGACCACCGTTCGTACCCGCATCGCGCCGTCGCCCACCGGCGACCCGCACGTCGGCACCGCCTATATCGCCCTGTTCAATCTCTGCTTCGCCCGTCAGCACGGTGGCCAGTTCATCCTGCGCATCGAAGACACCGATCAGTTGCGTTCGACCCGCGAGTCCGAACAGCAGATCTTCGATGCGTTGCGCTGGCTCGGCATCGAGTGGGACGAAGGCCCGGACGTCGGCGGCCCGCACGGTCCCTACCGGCAGAGCGAGCGAGGCGAGATTTACCGGAAGTACTCGAAAGAGCTGGTGGAGAAGGGCCATGCCTTCCACTGCTTCTGCACCCCCGAGCGCCTAGACGCGCTGCGCGCCGAGCAGATGGAGCGTAAGGAAACCCCGCGCTACGACGGCCATTGCATGCACCTGTCCGCCGAGGAAGTGAACCGCCGCCTGGCGGCTGGCGAGTCCAACGTGGTGCGGATGAAGGTGCCGACCGAGGGCGTCTGCGTGGTGCCGGACATGCTCCGCGGCGATGTGGAGATCCCGTGGGACCGCATGGATATGCAGGTGCTGATGAAAGCCGATGGCCTGCCCACCTACTTCCTGGCCAACGTGGTGGACGATCACCTGATGGGGATCACCCATGTGCTGCGCGGCGAGGAATGGCTGCCTTCGGCGCCGAAGCTGATCAAGCTCTACGAGTACTTCGGCTGGGAGCAGCCCAAGCTCTGCTACATGCCGCTGCTGCGCAATCCGGACAAGAGCAAGCTGTCCAAGCGCAAGAACCCGACTTCGATCACCTTCTACGAACGCATGGGCTTCCTGCCCCAGGCGATGCTCAACTACCTGGGCCGGATGGGCTGGTCGATGCCGGACGAGCGCGAGAAGTTCAGCCTCGCCGAGATGATCGAGCATTTCGATATCCAGCGGGTTTCCCTGGGCGGGCCGATCTTCGACCTGGAGAAGCTGTCCTGGCTGAACGGTCAGTGGCTGCGCGAGCTGAGCGTCGAGGATTTCGCTGCCGAAGTGCAGAAGTGGGCGTTGAACCCCGAGTATCTGATGAAGATCGCTCCGCACGTCCAAGGGCGGGTGGAGACCTTCAGCCAGATAGCCCCTCTGGCCAGCTTCTTCTTCGCCGGTAGCGTGCCGCTGGATGCCCGGCTGTTCGAGCACAAGAAGCTATCGCCGGACCAGGTGCGCCAAGTGATGCAGTTGGTCCTCTGGAAGCTGGAAGCCTTGCGTCAGTGGGAGAAGGACCGGATCACCGGCTGCATCCAGGCGGTGGTCGAACACCTCGAACTGAAGCTGCGCGATGCCATGCCGCTGATGTTCGCCGCCATCACCGGGCAAGCCAGCTCCGTTTCGGTGCTGGATGCGATGGAAATCCTCGGGCCGGACCTGACCCGCTTCCGTCTGCGCCAGGCCATCGAATTGCTCGGTGGCGTGTCGAAGAAGGAGAACAAGGAATGGGAGAAGCTGCTGGCTGCCATTGGCTGATGCCACGGTAGACCACAACCACCGATGGCAGGAGAGGGCGGAGCTGGCTCTTTTCCGTCGGTGCTCTTAAGTAATTGTTCTAATGGCAAAAAATTTTCGGAATCGGAAAAAAATCTGTTGACAGCCCAGGGGAGCCCCCCTAATATGCGCCCCGTCCTCGAGACGGGGCTATAGCTCAGCTGGGAGAGCGCTTGCATGGCATGCAAGAGGTCGACGGTTCGATCCCGTCTAGCTCCACCA
>NZ_MUJY01000091.1 GCF_002286785.1 Pseudomonas sp. PIC25
AGGAACACCGCATCACCCACCTCGACCGCAAGACCGAACTCAAGGCCAACGACCACCTCACGGTCGGGCAGAACCAGCACATCAAGATCGGCCAGGGCCTGTTCATCGAGACCGGCGACGAAATCCACTACTACGCCGGGCAGAAGGTGGTGATCGATGCCGGCGCCGAACTCACCGCCAAGGCCGGCGGCAGTTGGCTCAAGCTCGACGGCAGCGGCGTCACCCTCAACGGCGCGACCATCAATCTCAACACTGGCGGCAGCCCCGGCCAGGGTTCCGGCGCCGCTCCGATCCTGCCGGGCGAACCCAAGGCGGCGGATGCGGACAAACCCGGAGCCGTCCTGGAGCACAAGCTCAAGCAGGCCCGCCTGACCAACAGCCCCCTGGTCGAGCTGTGCCAGAAACCCAAAGGCGGCACGCCCATGCAGTGCCCCTTGGCCGACTGCCCTTGCCGGGCAGCCATGCAAGGAGGCGCGCAGGGATGAGCGGCATGACCCAAGCGGAGTTCCCCAGCCTGACGCCCCCGCTCTATCTGTTGCTGGAGCACGACGACGATCTGCTGCAACGCGTCTACGAGCAGGAGCCGAGCGCCGTGCCCCAGCGTCTGTTCGCCAACACCGAGCTGGATGCCCATCGGGACCAAGGCCCCCTGTTGATCCCCTTGTCGATCGACGATGCACTGCTGGCGGCCTACCGCTCGGCGCCTGCCGATTGGCCGGGAATCCTGCTGGCCTGCGACCGGCCGGAAGCCGAACTGGTGGATCACCTGCAGCGCATGCTGATCGTCCGCTTCGACGGCAATCGCAAGGCGCTGCTGCGCTACTACGACCCTCGGGTGGCCAGCTACTTCTTCCCCGCCTGCGACGCCCAGAGCGGCCCGGCCTGGCTGGGGCCGATCCGCCAACTGGCCTGGCAGGGTGGCACCTGGGCGGACTCGGCCGCCGGCGAGGCCACCTGGCACTGCCTGAACAATCCCGAAGCGGCGGATGCCACCCTCATGGTTGCGCCCATGTCTCTGGACGACCGGCAAACCCGTGCATTGGAGCGCCAGCAACTGGAGCGTTTCGTCTACGACTGGCAACAGCACCACCCGCAACAGCCGTTCACCCTGGCGTGGATCTGGCTGCACCAGGGATTGGCCGCCGGGTTCGATGAGTACGACGACCTGACCGCCTATCTCGATCTGCGCGCCCAGTATCCCGGCCACACGGACCACCCCGCACCATCCGCCGGCGAGACACGGCAGCGACTGCAACAGCTGCGTGACTACCTGGAAGCCTCGCCGGCCTCCAAGGAGATCCACCTATGAGCGCCAAAGCAGGCAGCCTGAGCAACGGCCCGGCGTGCGAGGCCGGCAAGCTGATCGTCGAAGTGATCGGCAAGGACCATCCGCCAGGACAGCGCATCGTCATCTACGACGAAACCGACAACGAACAGCAGGAATGGCTGACCAATCGCCGCCAGCTCGAGCCGCTGATCGACAAGGCATTCAGCAGCACCCTGCATATCTGGCCGTGGGACGGGCAACCCAGGCGCCACCTGTGGCTGGAAATCGAAGCCGAGAAAGGCGGCCCCATCCGCGTGCCGCTGATGGACGATGCCAAGGCCACGCCGCGCCAGATCGAACAACAGTGGAACCAGATCGTCCCCGTCGTGCCCTTCACCGCCGTAGCCGGCAGCCGGAGCGCCTACGACCTGGGCACACCCGTGCTGGTACGCAACGGCTATGTCTATGTCTTCTATCGGGACAAGCTCTGGCGCGAACTGGAAGTGCGCGTGGGCGAGAAAATCACCTTCCACGACGTCCCCGTCGCCCATTACCGGCAGAAAAACGGCTTCAAGTCCGGCCCGCGCGCCGCAACGGGCAAGGCCCTGGATGACATCTGGCTGCCGGCGACCTGGAACGACATGACCGCCCCGCCCGTGCAACTCTGTTTTTCCGAAGTCCAGTTGAGCGGGCCCCGTCTGCAGCGCCTGGAACAGGATGCCGGCCTGCGCCGCACCCGCTGCAACAGCGTCGACCTGCGCGCCTCGAAGAGCAAGTTCAAGCGACTCTATGACGGCCAACCCAACGGCAAGGACATGCTCGCTGCCTTCTCGACGTTCGATGTCCGCGACTACGCCAACCAGAACGCCGTGGGCAAGGCCAAGGTCACGCGCCTGAACCTGAACCTGCACGTCTTCCCGGTCGGGCTAGCCGCGCCGCAACGGATGCGCCAGCCCGGCTACGAATGGATGCTCGATCATCCGGGGCGCTACCTGTGCGACCTCTCGGGCCAGTTTCCTATCACCAGCAAGACCGAAGCCCAGGCCTTCCTCGATGGCTTCGAGCGGGGCACGCCCGGCAAACCGCCCGCCACGTTGGAGTCCGACGCCTGGGCCCATTGCCTGGAGGAAAAGGTCAAGGCCGGCAGGCCTGTGTGCCCGGCTCCCCAGGACGGCGGCCCCAGCGAGGTCTGGAAAGCCCAGCCCGCCGAACAGGATGTGTTGCAGCAGGCCCGCCAGCGGCAAATCTGCGGCGTGCTGCTGGACGATGAACAGTACCGCCTGCGCCACCTGCTCAACCGCATCAATACCCAGCAGAACCTGTTGAAGCTTTGCGCCGAGCGGGCCACCCAGCACGCCAACCACGGCAGCGCCCTGCTGGTCCAGCAACTGATCGTGCCGAGAGCCCTGGGCGGCCAGACCAACCCGTTGCACCAAAGCCTGGAAAAACTCAAGGAACAGGGCAAGCGCGACATCAACCGCTTCACCGCCACCCCGGAACGCGCGCAGGTGTGGCGGCACCTCAACGGCGTCCAGGATCTCCTGGCCGAATGCCTGGGACATCCCGAAGCACAGCAGACACTGGCCGATCATCTCAGCCTCGACGGCTTCGACTACACTGCCGCCCTGCACTTCGCCAGCCAGTTGATCGCCGGCCTGGCCTGCAGCCCGGCGCAGCTCGACCCGCTGGCGGTGAACGGCGATGTCACCGACGCCATCACCGGCGTCAGCCTCTACAGCCCGAAGGCCACGCCGGGCCAGCAGCTCATCAGCGCCATCGCCAACCAGCAGCAGCACCCGCTGCACGCCATGCTCTGGCCCGTGGCCGAACTCAAGGACCTGCTCGCCCCCTACCAGAAACCCGCCAGTGCCGAACCCAACCAGGGCGACGGGCGCTTCCGGCCCAGCGAACTGGCCAAGGGCGAAACCCAGGGCGTGCCCGCCGCCAACCAGCAGACCCTGGACAGCAGCCTGCTCGCCAGCCTGGTGGCGGCCGGCAGCCTGAACAGCACCCTGACAGCGCAACTGAAAGCCGGCGCCGGCGCCCTGATCAGCATCTACGAGAACATCCAGGGCGCGGTGGATGCGGCGGAAAACGCCCTGCATGCGGCCAAGGAGACCTCTCGCCAGCGGCAGGCCGAAGCCGCCAGCCGTAGCGGCGCCCACCAGCAGGCCCGTGGCCGCGAACAGGCCACGCGGGAAAGCCTCGGCAGGCGAGCCCGGCCGGTCAACATCCGCCTGCATGGCCAGGGCGTCCAGCAATTGCGCAGCATGCTGCCGGACACCTTCGGCTATGCCTATTTCATCCGCCGCAGCCAGGCCAACAGCCAGGCCCACTACCTGTTCGGCCTGGAAGACCTGCCCACCCAACCGGCCCGCGCCACGCGGTTCTACGGGGAATTCCTCGATGCCAAAGGCAACCTGCTGGGCAGCACCAACCTCGCCCGCGGCGCAACCGCTGGCGCCCAGACCGGCGACCACCTGCTGCTCGCCCTGCCGCGCAGCCACAGCACCGCCCGCCTGATCGGCGAACTGAACCGCCGCATCAACGCCGCCCGCGAAGCCGAGCGCGCCGCCCAGACCGCCCAGGCCAGCGCGGCCCAGGCGGACAGCGCGCTGGAAAATGCAGTGCAGAACTACAGCGCCCAGCGCAACAGCAAGGTCTACCGCGTACTCAACTCGCGGACCTTTACGGCAGCGGTGCTGATGCTGGAACTGTGGAATGTGAATAATGAATGGCAGAGCAGAGAGCAGACAGCGCGAGAGAAGGGAACTGGAAGATCACGTGTAGGTGTATTTGCGGCAGGGGTTGACTTGCTAATCGCGATGGAAGTCATAACCGTCAAAATGGCCGGAAGCCAATCGGTATTGGCATCTGCACGTAAAGTTCTCTATCAGATCCCCGATGATGCAGCGAAAAGATATCTAGGCTTAGTCTTAGGAGAAACAATCAACAAAGACATTACTGCCCGCCTGCTGGGGCAAGCAGTTGCGGGATTGCTACTAGCCGGACTCAGCCTTTACGACGCTTGGTACGCCTGGCAATGGAACGACGACGCCATGTGGGGTTACCTGCTCATGGCAGGTGGCGGCCTTCTGGGTGCCGTCGGCACCTTCTTCGGTGGCGCCACCTTCCTGGGGTTGACCCCCATCGGCTGGATTTCCCTGCTTCTCGTCTGCATCGGCGCCGGCGTCGCCTACTGGCTCAGCAGCAACCCCATCGAGGACTGGCTGGCCAACGGCCCGTTCGGCGACAGCCGCACCAGCAACTACTCTCATCTGCGCGACCCGCAGGAAGCCTTCTACCGACTGGTCGGCCTGTTCGCCGGCATCCGCATCAGCAGCGGCCGCAACCCCGCCTTCGATCCGCACGCCAAGCTCTCGAGCCATGACACCGTGCCTTACCGGGTGCGCGCCGCCAACAGCCTGGTGCGCATCGAAAGCAACCTGCCCGGCCTGCTCTCCAGCCTGGGAGGCATCAATATCCGCGCCCTCTGCCGGTTGCGCAGCGTCGAGACCGTGCTCACCGCCAAAGGGGAAAGCTACACCGTCGCCAAACCGCTGGGACCGGAGATGGCTCCCGTGGCCCAGCGCCTCTGGCCCAATGCCCTGGAACTGTTCTTCGACATGCCAGCCAGCCAGGGCATGAGCTTCTCGCCCCGGCGCAATGGCCTGTACCATGAATGGGCCATCCGCGCCCAGTTCCGCCTGAGCGGCGACCGCCACGCCTGGTATTTCCCGGCGCCCAAACCCAAGGACCCGCTGGCCTTCGACCTCGGCAAGAACAAACCGAACTGGGATAAAGTCGACCAGCCCTTCTGGGCCGACGAAAGCACTTACAACGCCACGCCACCAAAAGAGCTCTGATGGACCAGCCCTACTACGCCAGTACCGCTTACAACCCGGCCAGCATTCCCAACCAACCGCCTTCGGCGGAGCGCCCCTGGATCAAGCGCTTCGCCAAGGTGCGGCTGCCTTGGGGTAATACGCAGGACGTAGCGCCTGAGAGAATTCTATGTGACCTGAAACCCAAAAGCCTTCGCTTCTGGGAAGCCGCCGAAAAAGAACGCCTGGAGCAGAAGGCCCAAGGCACCTATGTGCCCCCTCTGTTTGAAGGAACAGACCTCCATCAAAAATACGATCACGAACATTTCAGATACGCACTACTTTCTAAGCGCTCACATTTCTGGTTACTCATGTTAGGAGGTGGACGATTTATATTCCTAATTTCCATTTTTATTTTACTCATAATGTACCTAGCAGAGCTTATTGACACAGATGACTCCTGGCTAGAGCTTGCAGCGTCTTACATCCCAACACTTTCCATTCTTCTAGCGCCTCCTCTAGTCTGCTGGTTGATTGGCGCTTTTGTTATCCGTTTTTTTCCGCGTTTATGGTTCAAACCCTCTCGAGGCCCGCTCTGGGAACTCAACCGTCGCACCGGCCTTGTCACCGTCTTCGATTACGACAACAACGGGGAATACAAGAAGAACGGCACCATCGGCGAGATCACCGCGCCCTTCTACGAGTTCGACGCCTATATCGCCACCTCACCCGACCGC
>NZ_MUJY01000092.1 GCF_002286785.1 Pseudomonas sp. PIC25
CACGATGTCGGGCTTTACCGGGGCAATTCGCGAGCAAGCTCGTTCCAACAGGTTGGCTCCGTGCCTGTAGGAGCCAGCTTGCTGGCGAAGCTCTTACAACCAAGCGGCATTCCAGAGAGGATAATCGGCCACCCGTGCGACCAGCCCAGCCCGAACAGGATTGGAAATGACATATCGAGCCAACGACCTAATGTCTTCCTCCTTGCGAAGCGCCCGGTCGTGAAAGCCCTTCTGCCATACACGACCCTCATTGCCACGTGCGGCATTGATCGCGATAGCGCTGCGGGATTTGAACCGCTGGATGCATTGGCTCAGATTGCCGTCCTTGAGCTGGAGCAGACAATGCAAGTGATCAGGCATTAATACCCAGGCCAGGATCTCGATGCGATCCGACTGGTTCTGGATATGCAGCTCCCGTGCAGCCAGGCATGCCAGTGGCCAGAAGGCGAACAGTGGGGTTCTGTCTTGGGTCACCGTAGTGACCAGATAGATCTGGCCTGTCTGGGAAATGCGACCCTTGCGCAGGTTTCGTCCTTGAAAGCGCATGTACCGTTCCTTTGGGAAAATCAAAAACACGCCCCACGTCAGAACCACTCGATGCGAACACGGCGGTCCAAGTGTTGGGCTTCAAGCCATATTCGCGAGCAAGCTCGCTCCTACAGGTTTGCACCGTGCCGGAGCGAGCTTGGGGACGGTGGAGTCAGTGATGCTCTCGCGTCGCGCGGAATTTCACGTCGGGCCAGCGCTCTTCCATGAGGCTGAGGTTGACGCGGGTCGGGGCCAGGTAGGTGAGGTGGCCGCCGCCGTCGATGGCGATGTTTTCGAAAGCCTTGGTCTTGAAGTCTTCCAGCTTCTTCTTGTCGTCGCATTCGATCCAGCGGGCCGACCAGACATTGATCGCCTCGTAGGCGCACTCGACCTTGTATTCCTCCTTCAGACGGCTGGCGACCACATCGAACTGCAGCACGCCCACCGCGCCGAGGATGATGTCGTTGCTGCGCTCGGGGAAGAACACCTGGGTGGCGCCTTCCTCGGCCAGTTCCTGCAGGCCCTGGCGCAGTTGCTTGGATTTCAGCGGGTCTTTCAGGCGCACGCGGCGGAACAGCTCCGGGGCGAAGTGCGGGATGCCGGTGAAGCCCAGGGCCTCGCCCTCGGTGAAGGTGTCGCCGATCTGGATGGTGCCGTGGTTGTGCAGGCCGATGATGTCGCCGGCATAGGCCTCTTCCAGCATCTCCCGCTCGGAGGAGAAGAAGGTCAGGGCATCGGCGATCTTCAGGTCTTTCTTGATCCGCACATGGCGCATCTTCATGCCTTTCTCGTACTTGCCGGAGCAGATGCGCATAAAGGCGATGCGGTCGCGGTGCTTCGGGTCCATGTTTGCCTGGATCTTGAACACGAAGCCGGAGAACTTCTCCTCTACCGGCTCCACGACCCGCTCGTGAGCGGCGCGGGAAAGCGGTTGCGGCGCCCAGTCGACGATGCAATCGAGCACCTGGTCGACGCCGAAGTTGCCCAGCGCGGTGCCGAAGAACACCGGGGTCATCTCGCCCTTGAGGAAGGCGTCCTGGTCGAATTCGTGGCAAGCGCCCTGGACCAGCTCCAACTGCTCGACGAAAGCGTCGTACATGTCGCCCAGGTGGGCGCGCGCCTCGGCCGAGTCCAGGCCCTGGATCACTGGCACTTCGATGCGCTCATGACCGTGGCCCGGCACGTAGACGATGATCTTGTCCTCGGCCAGGTGATAGACGCCCTTGAAGTCCTTGTAGCAGCCGATCGGCCAGGTGATGGGCGCGGCCTTGATCTTCAGCACCGCCTCGATCTCGTCGAGCAATTCGATGGGATCGCGGATGTCGCGGTCGAGCTTGTTGATGAAGCTGACGATCGGCGTGTCGCGCAGCCGGCAGACATCCATCAGGGCGATGGTACGCGGCTCGACGCCCTTGCCGCCGTCGAGGACCATCAGCGCGCTGTCCACCGCGGTCAGGGTGCGGTAGGTGTCTTCCGAGAAGTCTTCGTGGCCGGGGGTGTCGAGCAGGTTGATCATGTGCTCGCGGTAGGGGAACTGCATCACCGAGGTGGTGATGGAGATGCCGCGCTGCTTTTCCATCTCCATCCAGTCGGAGGTGGCGTGGCGGTCGGATTTCCGCGATTTCACCGTGCCGGCAACGGCAATCGCCTTGCCCATCAGCAGGAGCTTTTCGGTGATGGTGGTCTTACCCGCGTCGGGGTGGGAAATGATGGCGAACGTGCGGCGCTTGGCGACTTCGGCGGCCTGAGTGGTCATGGTGGATGCCTGCTGCGATACGGAGCGACGGGGCCCGGCCCCGAGAAAGGGCGCGATTATACCGGCAAACCGCGTCGAGCAGGCAGGCGCCCGGCCGTTGTCGACCGAGAGCCGGAACATCGAGCCGCCAGCCGGGTCTGTCAGAAAGAGAGGGACGGAATGGGAGCGGCCCGGTCCGGACGGACAAGCCGGAGCGGCTGCGGCTCTCTGTGGCGGGCGTCGTTTTGTGCAGCATTCCCCACGGTTCGTTGAAGATCGGAAACGGCGGTTCGTCAGGCGACGGACGTGTGCGGCCATACGGTAATTTTTGATTGATATCGTCGCCCCATGGTCCTAAAGTTCGCGCCCGAACGTCCATGCTGGAAACGATCCATCCGGCTCAAGTACTGACGACGAGAGGTTGCCGGTTTCGAACCCGCCGACGAGCATCGCTCGAAGGGTTCGCCGGGACCGGTGATGCTCGGCGACATGCCTTGGGAAGTAGGCGAACCAAAGTGGGGAAACGGATTAGGCGTTCAGGCTTTTGCAGTTCCGACAGTAGCCACCCCTTCTAACCTTTCGTTTGTTTTGCCCATGGAGCCCCAAAGCATGCCTATCCAGGTCGAAGACTATTTCCCGCGCGAAACCTTCCAGCGTATGAAGGCCTTCGCCGACCAGCACGAAACCCCCTTCGTGGTCATCGACAAGCAGACCATCGCTAATGCCTACGATCAGCTGGTGACCTGCTTCCCCTTCGCCAAGATCTACTACGCGGTCAAGGCCAATCCGGCGGTGGAGATCATCGACCTGCTGCGGGACAAGGGCTCCAACTACGACATCGCCTCCATCTATGAGCTGGACAAGGTGCTCAAGCAGGGCGTGAGCGCCGATCGCATCAGCTACGGCAACACCATCAAGAAGTCCAAGGACATCCGCTACTTCTACGAGAAGGGCGTGCGTCTGTTCGCCACCGATTCCGAGGCCGACCTGCGCAACATCGCCAAGGCCGCGCCGGGCTCGAAGGTCTATGTCCGTCTGCTCACCGAGGGT
Organism: Pseudomonas sp. PIC25; assembly: GCF_002286785.1. Lineage (GTDB taxonomy): Bacteria > Pseudomonadota > Gammaproteobacteria > Pseudomonadales > Pseudomonadaceae > Pseudomonas_M. The sequence continues at coordinate 3,314 of NZ_MUJY01000092.1, forward strand.
TCCACCACCGCCGACTGGCCGCTGTCGCGCAAGTTCGGCTGCCAGACCGACATGGCCATGGACCTGCTGATCCTCGCCCGCCAGCTGGGCCTGGTGCCCTACGGCATCTCCTTCCACGTCGGTTCGCAGCAGCGCGACATCGGCGTCTGGGATGCGGCCATCGCCAAGGTCAAGGTGATCTTCGAGCGTCTGAAGGAAGAGGACGGCATCGTCCTCAAGATGATCAACATGGGCGGCGGCTTCCCGGCCAACTACATCACCAAGACCAACAGCCTGGAAACCTACGCGGAAGAGATCATCCGCTTCCTCAAGGAAGACTTCGGCGACGACCTGCCGGAGATCATCCTCGAGCCGGGCCGTTCGCTGATCGCCAACGCCGGCATCCTGGTCAGCGAAGTGGTGCTGGTATCGCGCAAGTCGCGTACCGCCGTGGAGCGCTGGGTGTTCACCGACGTGGGCAAGTTCTCCGGCCTGATCGAAACCATGGACGAAGCCATCAAATTCCCCATCTGGACCGAGAAGAAGGGCGAGATGGAGGAAGTGGTGATTGCCGGCCCGACCTGCGACAGCGCCGACATCATGTACGAGCACTACAAGTACGGCCTGCCGCTCAACCTGGCCATCGGCGACCGCCTCTACTGGCTCTCCACCGGTGCCTATACCACCAGCTACAGTGCGGTGGAGTTCAACGGCTTTCCGCCGCTGAAAGCCTTCTACCTGTAACCATCGCTTCACGACAGAAACCCGCCCTCCGGCGGGTTTTTGCGTTTATGGGCCGGCCGTCACCGAGGCGATGGCATGGCGACTGTGTCAGTACCCATACAAAAAACTGACAAAAGGCATGGCGGCTTTTTGCCGCAGGGCTTGGAGAGGCTTCCGCAGAAGGCGGACGAGCCGAAGCGTCTAGCTGGCGGCTTGCGCGCAAAGCCCCAGTTGGCGCGGGCTGTGGCAGAGGTGGAGCGGTGTGTGGCAGGCCGTAAAAATGTAAATGACAGCGTATTGCCATTGTAATTAGTAATGATTAGCATCCGCGCCGCTTCGCTGAGCCTTTGCAACTTCCCGTTACGTCGCCGTTTGCGATGTCGGGAAGTGGCCTTTCCACATGGGGACAACAATGACAATCCGTAGTCGCAAGCATCACAAGACGAATCACCTGGCAGCGCTGGTCGCGGCAGCCATTCCGGCCATGACCCTGGCACAGACCGACAAGACCGGTGGCGAACTCAACCTGCCCGAGATGGTGGTGACGTCCAAGGCCGAGGTTCCCTACAAGACTGACAAGAGCGCCAACCACAAGCTGACCGAACCGCTGCTGGATACGCCCAAGACCGTCCAGGTGATCAGGAAGGAGATGCTCCGCGAGCAGGGCGCCACCAGCCTGATGGAAGCGCTGCGCAATACCCCCGGCATCACCATGCAGCTCGGCGAGAACGGCAATACCTCGGCCGGCGACACCTTCATGATGCGCGGCTTCTCCACCCAGCAGTCGACCTTCGTCGACGGCGTGCGCGACCTCGGCGCGGTGAGCCGCGACGTGTTCAACCTGGAGCAGGTCGAAGTGGTCAAGGGCGCCGCCGGCTCCGACATCGGCCGTGGCGCGTCCTCCGGCTATATCAACCTGATCTCCAAGCTGCCGACCCTGGAAGACTCGATCAGCGGCACCCTCGGCTACGGCACCGCCGATAACGCCCACATGACCGCCGATATCAACCAGGCCCTGAGCGACCACTCGGCCCTGCGCCTGAACCTGATGCGCCGCGACGGCGGGGTGGACGGCCGCGACTACGTGGAAAACAGCAGCTACGGCGTGGCGCCTTCCATCGCCTTCGGCCTGGAGACCGACACCCGCCTGTACGTCTATTCGCAACACGTGCGCCAGGACAACACCCCGGATGGCGGCATCCCGACCATCGGCATGAAGGGTTTCCACAGTACCCATACCACGGCCAGCCAGGCTGCCCGCCTGAACGCCGGCGGCAAGGTGGACCGCGAGAACTACTACGGCAGCAAGAGTGACTACGAGCGCGTCGACGCCGACATGCTGACCGTCAAGCTCGAACATGACCTCGATGACGTGACGACCCTGCGCAACATCTCGCGCTATGGCAAGAGCAATGTCGACCGCATCCTCACCGGCCCCGCCGGCAGCGCGACCTCGCTGAAAGCGACCAGCGACGATCCGGCCACCTGGACCGTCGACCGTTCGCGCCAGTTGATCGACCAGGAAAACGAAATCCTCGCCAACCAGACCAGCCTGAACACCGAGTTCACCACCTTCGGCCTGCGCAACAGCCTGGCCAGCGGTGTCGAATTCATGCGCGAGAGCCAGCGCAACGAGACCGGTATTACCGATCGGCGACTCATCGATGGCGTCGACCACGCGGCAGTCACCCCGCCGCCGGCCAATCTGTATGACCCCGATGCTCACGATACGATGGCCAAGCCGTACAAGACCGGCGCCTATACCGACGGCGCCACCGATACTGCGGCGCTGTACGTATTCGACACCCTGCACCTGAACGAGCAGTGGTCGGTCAACGCCGGGGTGCGTTTCGAGCACTACCGCACCGACACCAAGGGGGCGTCCCTGGAGGCGATCACCTCCACGCCCATCAATTACGATTACAACCTGGTTGGCTTCGATCTGAAGGACTCCGGCGACCTGACCAGTTGGAACACCGGCATCGTGTTCAAACCGGCGGAAAACGGCAGCATCTATCTCGCCTATGCCAATTCGCTGACCCCGCCGGGTAGCTCCAACTTCGCCTTGTCCAGTTCCGAGAACAGTGACAGCCGGCCGAATCTCGACCCGCAGGAAACCAAGCACATCGAGCTGGGCACCAAGTGGGACCTGTTGAACGACCGGTTGAACCTGTCGGCGGCGATCTACCGCACCGAGAACAGCAACCAGGTGTCCTACGACACTCTGAGCGCCACCTACCAGCAGGACGGCACCATCCGGGTCAAGGGGATCGAGCTGGCGGCGGTGGGCCAGATCACCAACTTCTGGCAGGTCTCGGCGGGTATCGCCAGCATGGATACCGAGCAGATCGACCAGGTGAGCCGCTCCTCCTCCGGGGTGATCACCGAAAACACCGGGGTACGCTGGTCGCCCGACCTGACCGCGACGCTGTGGACCTCCTACACCCTGGGTGACTTCACCCTGGGCGGCGGGGCGCGCTATGTCTCCGAACAGGATCGCCTGATCGCCAAGGGGGCCGATCGCTCCACCACCAACATGCCGAGCATCCCGTCCTACTGGGTGGCCGACATGATGGCGGCCTACCGCCTCAACAAGAACGTCAACCTGCGCGTGAACGTGTACAACCTGTTCGACGAGGAATACATCGCCACCCTCAACAACAGCGGCGCGCGCATGGTGATGGGTGCTCCCCGTTCGGCCATGTTCACCACCGAATACAGCTTCTGATCGCTGTCCTGGCCAGGGAACCCGCGGGTTCCCTGCCTTGCGAGGAGGGTTTCGAATGTTGCTGCATATCCCCCAGGTGCTGAGCCGGGACGAAGTCGCTGCCCTGCGCACCGAGCTGGCGGCTCACGAATGGGTCGACGGCGTGCGGACCTCCGGCCCGCAGGCGGCGGGCCTCAAGCACAACCTGCAATTCCCCGCCGATTCACCGGCCTTCGCCGGATTGTCCCAGCGGGTCGCCGATGCCCTGGCCCGGCACCCGTTGTTCGTCTCCGCCGCGCTGCCGCGGCATATCCTGCCGCCGATGTTCAACTGCTACAGCGGCGGCGGACGCTACGGCAACCATGTGGATAACGCCTTGCAGCGCGACCGCTTCAGCGGGCTCCAGGTGCGCACGGATGTCTCCACCACGGTCTTCCTCAGCGAGCCGGACGAATACGCGGGCGGCGAGCTGATCATCGAGGACACCTACGGCGAGCACGAGGTGAAGCTGGCGGCTGGCGATGCCATCGTCTACCCGGCCACCAGCCTGCATCGCGTCGAGCCGGTCACCGAGGGGGCGCGCATCGCCGCCTTCCTCTGGTCGCAGAGCTGGGTGCGCGATGCCTGGCAACGCAAGTTGCTGTTCGACCTGGACATGAACATCCTCAAGCTGCGCGGCCAATTGGGCGACAGCGAGGAAGTCCTCGGGCTGACCAGCACCTACCACAACCTGCTGCGCCAGTGGAGCGAGTGAGCATGTCGCGACAGCCGCCCCTCGCCCAGGTTCCCGCGGACATGGTCGCCGCCAGCGACTACGAGCGTTACGCCTTGCCGCGCCTGGATGCCAACGCCCTGGCCTATCTGGAAGGCGGCGCGGCGGACGAACTCACCTGCCAGGCCAACCTGCAGGCATGGCGGGAATGGGCGCTGCTGCCGCGCATGTTGCGCGACCTGCGCGGCGGCAACACCCGCTGCGAGTTGTTGGGCGACAGGTTGCAGCATCCGATCCTGCTGGCGCCGATCGCCTACCAGCATCTGTTCCATGCCGATGGCGAACGGGCCAGCGTATTGGCCGCCGGCGTCATGGGCGGTGCGGCAGTGCTCAGCTCCTTCGCTTCGAGCCGCCTGGAGGACGTGGCCGAGGCCGCCCAGGGACCGCTGTGGTTCCAGCTCTACTGGCAAGGCAACGAACAGGACACCCTGGCCCTGGCAGGGCGGGCCGAGGCCGCCGGCTACCGGGCGCTGGTGCTGACCGTGGACGCGCCGGTGGCCGGGCTGCGCAACCGCGAGCAGCGGGCGGGGTTCCAGTTGCCCGCCGGCATCCGCGCCGTGAACATCGATAAAAACGTGGCGCTGCCGGAAGTAGCCGAAGGCGGCAGCCCGGTGTTCGATGGTCTGATGGCGGTAGCGCCGCGCTGGGAGGATGTGGCCAGGCTCTGCCGCCACAGCCGCTTGCCGGTGCTGCTCAAAGGCATCCTGCATCCGCAGGACGCGCGCCTGGCCATGGAGGCCGGCGCCGCGGGCGTCATCCTGTCGAACCATGGCGGGCGGGTGCTGGATTCGCAGTGGCCGGCGGTGCGTTCGTTGCCGGCGGTCCGCGCGGAACTGGGCGAGGGCGTTCCGGTGCTGGTGGACGGTGGCATCCGGCGCGGCACCGATGTGTTCAAAGCCCTGGCCCTGGGGGCTTCCGCCGTGCTGATCGGCCGTCCCTACATCCATGCCCTGGCCACGGCTGGGGCGCTGGGTGTGGCGCACCTGCTCAAGTTGCTGCGGGAGGAGCTGGAGGTCGCCATGGCGCTGAGCGGTTGCCGCGAGCTGTCCTGCATTGGCCCCGACCTGCTGCGACCGGCCTCGTCCGGTGGCGGGAAGCCCTTGTAAATAAAGCGTAAAACAAGGCGTTCAGGCGCCAAATGCAAGGGTTTCTCAAATAGAATTGCGTCGCAACGATGGCCGTGGCGGCTGTCTCGTGTCAGGTGTATCGCCTTGTTCAAGAAAACCCTGTTTCAACTGCACTGGCTGTTCGGCATCAGTGGCGGGTTGGTTCTGGCCCTGATGGGCGTGACCGGTGCGCTCTATTCCTTCCAGGACGAAATTCTCCGGGCGCTCAACCCGGACGTGCTGCGCGTCGAGGCGGGCGACCGCGCCGTTCTGCCACCGGCCGAGCTGGTGGCGAAGATCGAGTCGGCGACCGGCGACCAGGTCGGCGGCCTCTGGGTGGAGACCGCCAGTGGCAATGCCGCCCGGGTGTTCTTCGCGCCGCCACCGGGGGAGCGTCGTGGCCCGGTCCGCTATTTCGACCCGTACACCGGCAACCTGCTCGGCGACCCCGTGGGGCAGGATTTCTTCGGCCTGATGCTGCAACTGCACCGCTTCCTCGCCATGGGCGAAACCGGCAAGCAGATCACCGCCGCCTGCACCCTGATGCTGATCTTCTTCTGTCTGTCCGGCCTCTACCTGCGCTGGCCCCGGCAGGTCGGCAACTGGCGTGCCTGGCTGGCCTTCGACTGGGCGAAGAAAGGCCGCGCCTTCAACTGGGACCTGCACGCCGTGGCCGGTACCTGGTGCCTGCTGTTCTACCTTTGCGCCGCGCTGACCGGCCTCTTCTGGTCCTATGACTGGTACCGCGCCGGCATGACCCGTCTGCTCGGCGATGCTCCGGCCCAGCAAGGGGGACGTGGCGAGAGGCCGGGCGCTGGCCGGGAGCGTGCGGCAACCCCCGTGCGAGTGGACTATGCGGCTGTCTGGGACAGCATCCAGCGCGAAGCCGGTCCGGGCCTGAACACCTACAACCTGCGCCTGCCGCCCCAGGGTGGTCAGCCGGCGACGGTCTTCTACCTGCTCGACGACGCCCCCCACGACAGGGCGCTGAACAAGCTCGAACTGGACCCGGCCACCGGCGTGGTCTCGCGCAACCAGCGCTATGCCGAGCAATCCTTCGGCGGCCAGTTGCTGGCGAGCAACTACGCCTTGCATGTGGGCAGCTACTTCGGCCTGCCCGGTCGCATCCTGATGACCCTGGCGAGCCTGGCGATGCCGCTGTTCTTCGTCACCGGCTGGCTGCTCTACCTCGACCGCCGGCGCAAGAAGCGCGCGGTGCGGGCCGCACAGGGCGGGGTGAGCGGTGGCTCGGGCGCCGATGGCTGGTTGATCGGCTTCGCCAGCCAGAGCGGTTTCGCCGAGCAACTGGCCTGGCAGACCGCCGGGCAATTGCAGGCAGCGGGGCATCCGGTGAGCGTCCGGCCGCTGTCCGGGCTGGACGAACAGGGCTTGCGTCAGGCGCGCCGGGCGCTGTTCGTGGTCAGCACCTTTGGCGACGGCGAAGCACCGGACAGCGCCCGTGGCTTCGAGCGCCGGCTGCTCGACCGGGCGCTGGGCCTGGACCATCTGAGCTACGCGCTGCTCGCCCTCGGGGACCGGCAATACAGCCAGTTCTGCGGCTTCGCCCGGCGCCTGCATGGCTGGCTCGGCCGCCAGGGCGCGCGCAGCCTGTTCGCTCCGGTGGAAGTGGACAACGGCGACAGCGGCGCCATCGCCGACTGGCATCGCCAACTGGGCTCGCTCACCGGTACGGACGCGGCCGTGCCCGCCGAGCCGGCCTGGACCACCCTGACCCTGCGCGAGCGGCGCCTGCTCAACCCTGGCAGCCAGGGCGGGCCGGCCTTCCTCCTCGGCCTGACGGCGGATGCGCCGCTGGACTGGCGGGCCGGCGACGTCGTGCAGATTCTCCCGCGCCACGGCGACGCGCCCGTGAGCGACTGGCTGGCCCGCTTCGGGCTGGACGGCGAGGCGCCGGTGACGCTGGACGGGCACGCGCAAACACTGCGCCAAGCCCTGGCCACGCGCGAACTGCCGTCCACCTTCAGCCACTTGGTCGGCCTTCATCCGCAGGCGCTGGAGGCGCTGGTGCCGCTGGCGCCGCGCGACTACTCCATCGCCTCGCTGCCCAGCGACGGCACGCTGGAACTGATCGTCCGCCAGGAGCGCCGCACCGATGGCACCCTGGGCGTGGGTTCCGGCTGGCTGACCGAATACCTGCCCGACGGCGGCAGCCTGCTGGGACGGGTGCGACGCAACAGCGGCTTCCACGCGCCGGAAGACGACCGCCCGCTGATCCTGATCGGCAACGGCACCGGGCTGGCCGGTTTGCGCGGGCTGCTCAAGGCGCGTATCGGCGAAGGTCACGCACGCAACTGGCTGATCTTCGGCGAGCGCAATGCCGGCCATGACTACTTCTGCCGTGAGGAACTGGAGGGCTGGCGGGCGGAAGGCTGGCTGGCGCGGCTCGATCCGGTCTTCTCCCGCGACCAGGCGGAAAAGCGCTATGTGCAGGATAGCCTGAGCGAAGCGGCGGACACCCTGCGCGCCTGGCTCGACGACGGTGCCGCGCTCTATGTCTGCGGCAGCCTCAAGGGCATGGCCGAGGGCGTCGACCGGGTACTGCGCGAATGCCTGGGCGATGCGGCGGTCCAGCGGTTGGTGGAGGAGGGGCGTTACCGGCGGGATGTCTACTGAGGAACCTGGCTCGTACCCTGCAATCGGCTAAGGTTTCCGCATCCGCCGAACCATGCAGGAGCCGCAGTCGATGACCAAGCACTATCCCGCCGCCTACCAGGTGTCCAAGGGCGCCGCGCTTTCCGTGGACAAGGCGTTCTACGGCCGCATCCGGGAACGCCAGGACGCCCGCACCCTGATCGAGTCGTTCGAGGTGCCGATCCGCAGCGGCCGGGCCTGGAAGGTGCCGGCCGGCCATGTGTTCCGCGTCACCGCGCCGAAGGGGCCGCAGGTCGGCGATTTCAATTTGTGGAACGCCAACGACCCGCGCGAGCGGCTATGGGCGGCGCGCACCCGCCAGTTGCAGGGCGCCCATGTCAGCACCTTCGACCGGCTCTGGTCGAACCTGCCGTTCCTCCGGCCGCTGGCGACCATCACCGACGACAGCTTGGCCGATTATGGCGTCGACGAGCATGGCGGGCGTATCCACGACCTGCTCGGCACCCGCTGCGACCCGTACATCAACAAGCTGCTCACCGGCGAGGACTTCCACCACCACTGCCACTCCAATTTGGTACGTGCGGTGCTGCCCCATGGCCTGACTGAATTCGACGTTCACGATGTGCTGAACATCTTCCAAGTCACCGGCCTCAACCATGACGACCTCTACTTCATGAAGGCTTGCCCGGCCAAGGCGGGCGACTATCTGGAATTCTTCGCCGAGATCGACCTGCTCTGTGCGCTGTCCACCTGCCCGGGCGGCGATCTGTCGTTGCCGATGTGGGGCCCGGATGCCAAGGACCCGCTGGAGGTGTGCCGTCCGCTCGGGGTGGAAATCTACCGCCTCGACGACAGCCTTCTGGAAGGCTGGAAGCAGCCGGAGCGGGCGCCGTACCACGGCCTGCACGGTCTGCAACTGGGCAAGCCGGCCTGGGAGGCGTGATCCGGCTGCCCGAGCGGCGTGCATTGGCCTATCCTGGGGCCTGATCATCGCTGTGGAAGGGGAGACGCATGAATTCAGGGCAGCAGCGCATTCTGCTCAACTGCGACATGGGCGAAAGTTTCGGCGCCTGGAAGATGGGCGACGATAGCCACGCCATGCCGCTGGTGGACCAGGCCAACCTCGCCTGCGGCTTCCATGCCTCCGACCCGCTGACCATGCAGCGCACCGTCGATCTGGCGGTGCGGCACGACGTGGCCATCGGCGCGCACCCGGCCTACCCGGATCTGGTTGGCTTCGGTCGTCGCCATCTGGCCTGCTCGCCGGAAGAGGTGCGGGCCATGGTGCTGTACCAGATCGGCGCGCTGGACGCCCTCTGCCGCGCCGCCGGGACGCGGGTCGCCTACGTCAAGCCGCACGGCGCGCTGTACAACGATCTGGTGCGCGACGATGCGCTGCTCAGCGCCGTGCTCGACGCCTGCGCCCACTACCGCAAGGGCCTGCCGCTGATGGTGCTGGCCCTGGCCGACAACAGCCGCGAGCTGCGGCTGGCCGACGAAGCCGACGTGCCGCTGATGTTCGAAGCCTTCGCCGACCGCGCCTACCAGTCCGACGGGCAATTGGCACCGCGGCGCCTCACCGGGGCGGTGCACCACGATCCCGAACGGATTCTCGCCCAGGCCCTGGCCATCGCCCGTGGCGAAGCCTTCCCGGATCAGGACGGCAAACCGCTGCGGCTGAACGCCGACAGCCTTTGCGTGCACGGCGACAACCCCGAATCCCTGGCCGTGCTGCGCCGCCTGCGCGCCCAGCTCGACACTCTCTGACGTGCTTCCGCGTATCGAACCGGCTGGCGCCGAGGCCCTGCTGCTGGTGCTGGCGGACGCGCCGGACGAACACCTGCCGGCACGCATCGCCGCGTTGGCCGAGCGTATCCGCCATCACTGCGGCGCCTGCCTGACCGATCTGGTGCCGGGCTGGACCACCCTGCTGGTGCACTACGACCTGACCCGCACCGACCGCCGCCAACTGGCCGGGCGCCTGCAAGCGTTGCTCGATGCCTGGCAGGCCGAGCCCGTGGTGGAGGCGGCCAGCCGCCTGCATGAAATTTCCGTCTGGTATGCCGGCGAAGACCTGCCCGCCGTCGCCGCCGCCTGCGGGCTCGACGAGGCAGAAGTGATCCGCCTGCATAGCGCGGGCGAATACCGGGTCGGTGCCATCGGCTTCGCGCCGGGCTTCGCCTACCTGGGCACGCTGGATGCGCGGCTCGCCTTGCCGCGCCGGGCCACGCCGCGGGTGCGCGTGCCGGCCGGCAGCCTGGCCATCGCCGAGCGGCAGACGGCGATCTATCCCCAGGCCTCGCCGGGTGGCTGGCACCTGCTGGGGCGCTGTCCGTGGAGGCTATTCGACCCCACCCGCACCCCGCCGTGCCCGTTGGCATTGGGCGACCGGGTGCGCTTCGTCGCCATCGACGAGGCGACCTACCGGCGTGAGGGCGGCGCGCCGTGAGTGGCTTCGTGGTCATCAAACCCGGCCCTCTGAGCCTGCTGCAGGATGCCGGGCGCATGGGGTGGCAGCAGTGCGGCGTGTCGCCGGGCGGGCCGCTGGACCGGCACGCGGCGGCCTGGGCCAACCGGTTGCTGGGTAATCCCTGGGGAACGCCGCTGCTGGAGATCGCCCTGGGCGGCGTCGAGCTGGAAAGCCAGGTGGATACCTGGGTGGCGCTGTGCGGAGCCGACCTGCCCATCGAACGGGACGGCGAGCCGCAGGCCCTTTGGACGCGCTTCCCGGTGCGCGCCGGGCAACGCCTGAGCCTGGGCTTCGCCCGCAGCGGCCAGCGGGCCTACCTGGCGGTGGCCGGTGGCTTCCGGGCGGAGCCGGTGCTGGGCAGCGTGGCCACGCAGGTGCGCGAGGGATTGGGTGGGCTGCGCGGCGCCGGCTCCGCGTTACAGGCCGGCGATGTGCTGCGCTGCGCGCCTTCGACGCGGCCGGGGGCGGTCAGCGTGCCCTGGCCTTACCTGCCGGATTACCGGGAACCGCCGATCTTACGGGTGATCCTCGGCGGGGATGCACCGCTGTTCGCCGAGGCCGAACGCGCGGCCTTCTTCCGCCGCGAATGGCGGCTCAGCCCGCAGTCCGACCGCATGGGCGCCCGCCTGCTCGGCGAACCGCTGCACGCCCCGGCACGGCAATGGTCGCTGGGGATCGCCACGGGCACCATCCAAGTGCCGCCGGACGGCCAGCCGATCATCCTCATGGCCGACCGCCAGACCATGGGCGGCTACCCGATCCTCGGCTGGGTACATCCCCTCGACCTCGACCGCCTGGCCCAGTGCCCGGCGCACACACCGTTGCGCTTCGCCGAAATCGATCTGGACGACGCACAGGCGGAATTGCGGACGTTCTACCGATTCTTCGGCCGGCCTTGAACCCCGGTCCGTAGGCGCCAGCTCTGCTGGCGCCCCAGGTGTTCGGCGAGACGCCGAGCGGGCCCCGAAGGCCGGTGTGCCTGGCACGTAACCTTGTGGGAGCGGATTCATCCGCGAATTCGGCCTCACTATCCATCACGAATGAATTGGTCTTTGGGGCCGGACAATATTTGCGCCCAAAAAAGCCTTTTGGCACAAATAGTTGCGATGCAATGCCTCAGGTCTTAGAGCCGGCAGTAACTGGCCGATTCTGTTGAAAAACTCCCTTCAAATTCGTCGAGAGCATTTGGTGGTTAGAAAATGCTCAGATCAGGCGCCGCTACGTAAAATTTGAGCTAAATGGCGTTGCTCCCAAACGCAGATTTCAACCGCGTGCGGGTGTTTTTGCGTAGCGGAGATCAACGTCGACTTTTTCAATAGAATCGGCCAGAAGCGGTCGTTCGGTCTATCATTCTGGCTAAGGGCCGTGAGAATAAATGGGCGGCCCTTTTCTCATAAGCAAAAGGTAAGACCTGACCCCGGGTTTTTGCGGCTCGTTGCAATACAAAGCAGACGCGGAGCGTCTTACACCGCCCCATGCTGGAGCGTGGGAGCGATCAAAGTGCTGTGGATTTCATCCGCCCTATCTGGCTGAAACTTGAGAGTATTAGAGCACACCATCACCTTGAAAGCGCTGCCTCAGGTAGGAAACTCGGATTACCCTGTCAGCACTCAGGTATACAGTAATGCGACCGCGCTGATCTTTAGTTACATATCTGAAAGCAAGTGGTTCGCTGCTCAATGATAGGTCTTTAAACTTAACAAGACATTCATTCTTGCAGGAGAGTGTGGGATTTACGCCTTGAGCTTTGCCTGACTTCAAAAGCTCTTTTAGTTGAGATATGACAGTTCCTAGGGAGTCACCTTGCTTAATAGGAAATTCACTGCTTTGAACTAAGTTTATTTCTGCAGCCTGCGCCTCTCTCATGGTGATGCGGGCAATCTTTGCCATATTCTTCCCAGTGACCCACACCTCACTAGAGCCTGTGATCTTATCGAGCTCCTCTGGGCACTCAGCAGTAGCATAGAAGTTGTTTGTAGGCACGAGCTCGACCTTTTCGAGCTCTTGATCACTAAGGTATTGGCGTAGTTGAGCGCTTGTCCATCCAATTTGGATGCCCTCTATTTCTCCACTCTGTGCATCTTTCTGCTCATAGAATAGTTTTCCCGAAAATTTGCTCCATCCGGATTCAGGACAAGCCATGGCGATACTTGGGGCCAGCAGTGCAAGCAGAATAACAAGCTTATTGATCGCCATAATTTTGCCCCCAGGCTCCAGGAATATTTGGCGCAGTTCCACCAGCGTTCTCAATGATATTATCAGCTGCTGTATTGGAATTGTTGCCTGTTGGTGGAATTCGATAGGGGCCCTGAGAGTAATTATTCCCTGATTCAGATACTGCTTTGTCGAAATTACTCTGACTGGTTCCGGCTGGTGGCCAAATAATTCTGTTGATGTCATTAGGCCTCGGATTCTCAAACGCATTCCGGTCGTTATCGTAAGTCCCTCTTTCATTCGAAGTCATTGGCCCATTAGGGTTCACAGGGGCGGTGCCTCCACCGGCCAGTGAGTATTGGCTATCGATCACCTTTTTTGAACCACCGCACTTATCAAACTCCCAATGCCAAACGATAACCGCACAATGGACTGGTCTAGCTATACCAGGCGGCAGCAATGAAAGCGGTCGGCAGGTCATAGTGACTTCGAGTCCGAATTGGTCAAAATATTTAAGCGGATTCCCCAGCACATACCCATAGGTATTCAATCCACCCTTCAACCCAATCGGATCACTCTCCACATACCTACCGGTCTCCGGGTCGTAATCCCTGAAGTAGTTGTAGTGCAGCGCACTGTGCGCATCGTAGAGCTGGCCGGGGAAGCGCAGGGGGATGTCGGTGGCGATG
>NZ_MUJY01000093.1 GCF_002286785.1 Pseudomonas sp. PIC25
CAGCCGCGACCGGGTGATTGTCAGCAAGTGGTACACCGACGCCAATAACCAACTGGATCGCATCGAAGCCGGCTCATCGGCACTGCTGAACAACCAGGTGGACAACCTGGTCTCGGCGATGGCGGCATTCGCTGTGCCCGCAGCGGGCGCGAGCATCCCGCAGGAAGTGAAGGAGCAACTGGCACCGGTGTTGGCGGCAAGCTGGCAATAAGCGCTGCGGTAGGGCAATCCCGCGTCTGGGCACGAGTGTGAGGCGCGGGGTAGCCGTGGACGTTAGGAGGTCGTTGAAAAACTATCTGCGCTGTTGATACCGCTAGAGTCAGACCTCGTCTCATGTGCCTTCAACGTTTCGACAGCCGGCTAATTCAGGCTGCTGGAGGGAGACCGGCTCACGGTTGCCATGACGGGGACCCGCGGGCGATAGAGCAGAAGGACGAAGCAGCTCGGTCTGGGAAAAACAACCCGCTCCACAGGGTCGAATTATTCGCCCAGGAATGCCGTAGGACCTCACTCGCCGGCATCTACCCAGATGCCCTGCGCATCCTCCCTGCACGCCAATGCCTGCAACGACTGCCCCGCACAGGGTCCGGCCACGCATTCGCCGGAGTCGATGAGAAAGAGCGCGCCATGGGTGGCGCATTGGATCAGGCTGCCGCTGGCATCGAGAAACTGATCGGGTAGCCATTCCAGGGGAATGCCCCGGTGCGGGCAACGGTTGGCGTAGACGAACACCCGGCCGCCCTTGCGCACCGCCAGCAGTTTCTGTCCGTTCCGTTCGAAGCCCCGGCTCTGGCCTTCCGCCAGCTCGTCCGGGGCGCAGAGCAACATCATTTTCACCTCCACGCGAGCCAGGGATTATCCCGGGCTCGCGTGCCGGGCGGAAGCGCTTTCGGCGCGTGTGAGGAACGCTCAGATCTCCCAGACCACGTTCACCGCCGCATAGCGGCCCGGCTGCGAGTAGCGGGTCAGGCCCGGGTTGCTCTCGTTCAGCCCGCGCACGTCGCCCCACTGCCAGTATTCCTTGTCGGTGAGGTTGAACAGTCCGGCGTTGAGCGAGACCTGCTCGGTCATCTGCCACCAGCCGGTCAGGTCGAGGGTGCCGTAGCCGGCCGGCTCGAACTGGTCGGCGGTCTGGGTTTCGTCGATGCGCTCCTTCGCTGCCACCAGGGTCCAGGCCAGTTCGCCGCCGAAGCGCCCGCTCGGGGCGTCGTAGCCGAGGCCGAACACCGCCTTGAGCGGATCGACGCTGTTGATCGGCTGGCCGGTTTCCTCGTTCTTGCCTCGTGCATAGGCGATGGCGCCACGCAGCGAGGTGCCTTCCGGCAGGCCCAGGGTGCGGTCGAGGCGCAGCTCGCCACGGGCTTCGGCGCCGCGGATGGTGACTCGGTCGAGGTTTTGGTACTGGAAGGTGAGGCGGCCGTTGCCGGTGGGGTCTTTGGCCAGGGTGACCTGCTCGATGAAGTCCTCGTAGCGGTTGTAGAACAGGGCGAGGCCGAAGCTGCCGACGGCGTATTCGCCGCGCAGGCCGACTTCGAAGCTGTCGCTGGTCTCCGGCTTGAGGTCGGTGTTGGCGATGGTCTGGTAGTTGCCGGCGACATTGACGAACTCGCCGAAGATGTCCACCGCGTTCGGCGCGCGGAAGCCGGCGGCGTACTGGCCGTAGATGCTATGAGCGTCGTCCAGGCGGTAGGTCACGCCGAATTTCGGCGACAGGGCGCTGTCGCTGAAGCTGGACGGGCTGCTGTCCACCGGGTTGCCGTTGAGGTACTCGTCGGTGACGTCCGGCTTCAACCGATAGTAGTCGTAGCGCAGGCCCGGCAGCAGGGTCCAGCGGCCGATCTCGATGCTGTCCTGGACGAACAGGGCGTATTCCTCGGTGACCGGATCGGGGAAGTCGCTGATCGGGAAGGTTTCGCTGAACGGCGAGGTCGGCACCGTCGCGCCAGTATCGGCGAAGATTTCACCGCCGGTGCGCAGGTCGCTGCTGTCGAGGCGTTTGAGGTCGACGCCGTAGATCAGCGCGTGTTGGGTTTCGCCCAGGCTGAAGGCTTTGTCGAACTGGGTGTTGAACGCCCAGAGTTGCTCCTCGTAGCGCGAGTCGCGGTCGCGCAGGCGCGGCCGGCCGGCGCTGAAGCGTTCCTGGTGAGTGCGCTGGCGAATCTGGCTTTCCTGGTGGCTGAGCTGCCACTGCACCTGATCGGCGAGGGCGCTGTCGAGCAGGAGGCGATGGCTGAGGGTCACGCGCTCGCGGTCGGTGCTGTCCTGGGCATCGTAGGTGCGCACGGTGGCGGTGGTGCTGTATTCGCTGAGTACGCGGGTGTCGGCGTCGTCCTGGTAGCGCTCGTAGGCGAGTTGCAGGCGGCTGCCGTCGGTGTAGTCCCAGCCCAGCTTGGCCAGCAGGTTGTCGGTGCGGTAGTCCGACGGGTTGCTGTCTTCCCGGCTTGCGCCGATGCCGCCTTCGCCGCCATGGCTGTCGAGCGCCTGGCCGTCGCGGCGGCCGATGTGCAGCAGACCGTCCACGCTGCCCTGGCGGGCGGCGAAGGTGGCGCTGCGTTGCCAACTGTCGTCGCTGCCATCGTAGCCGGTCTTGAAGCGGGCGAAGGTGTCGTCGCCCTCGTCGAGGTAATCCGCCGCGTCTTTGGTCAGGAAGCTGACCGCACCACCGAGGGCGTCGCTGCCGTACAGCGAGGAGGCCGGCCCACGGATGATTTCGACGCGCTTCACGGTGTCCGGGTCGATGTAGTTACGCCGTGCATCGAGGAAGGGGCCGAAGGTGAAGGCATCCGGCACGCCGACGCCGTCCACCTGGGTCAGCACGCGGTTACCGCCGATGCCACGGATGGTGAAGCCGGACAGGCCGAAGCGGCTGCCGCTGCCGCTCACCGAGATGCCCGGTTCGTAGCGCACCAGCTCCTTGATGTTCTTCACGTTGCGCTGGTCTATCTCCCGTTCCTCGTGCACGGAGACGGTGCTGGGCACTTCGTCCAGCGTCTGCTCGCTGCGGGTCGCGGTGACCGTGATCACATCGAACTGGGTGGCGGCCTCCTCGGCGGCGAGCGCGAGAGAAGGGGAGAGCAACAGCAGCGCCAGCCAGGGGCGGCGGGCGAAAGGCGGTCGTATCGACATGGGTAACTCCCTGAATGAGGCGGCGGCTTCTATGTCCGCCGGTTGGCATCGGCGGGAGAACTTATCGAGGTTGACTTTCAAATGCAAATAATTATCAAATAGATTCATTCAAGATCGAACTGGATATCGATGCAGCGCGCCGTACTCTTCCTGCTGCTCTCTTTTGCACTGCACCTGGCGGTGGGGGTGAGTCTGCGCGAGCCTTCGCCGCCTGCCGGGGAGCCGGTGGTGGCGATGCCGGGGGCCTTGCGCCTGGCGACGGTGCAGTTGCAGCCGCCCCCGGCGGTACCTGTGGCTGCGTCGGAACCCGTCGCGGTGGCCAAAGCCGAGCCGGCGAAGCCGAAGGTGCTGGTTGAGAAGCCGCAGGTGGCGAAAAAGCTGGAGCGACCAGCCGAGCCTGCCCGCCAGGTTCCGGCGCCGACGAGCTTGGCCAGCACCCGTCCCGCTGAGTCCGCGCCGAAGCCCGCCGCACAGGCAGCCCCGGCCAGAGCGGCAGCCCCGGTCGAAGTGGTGAGCCGCGAGCCGGCTTTCCTCGACCCGCCGCGCCAGCCGAGCTACCCGGCCCAGGCCCGGCGGCGGAATCAGCAGGGGACGGTACTGGTGGAAGTGCGTCTGGACGAACGGGGCGCTCAGCGTGAGCTGAAGGTGGTGCGTTCGTCGGGCGTCGAGAGCCTGGACCGCGCCGCACTGGAAGCCGTGGCCGGCTGGCGTTTTCGTCCCGAAACGCTGGACGGGCAAGCGGTGCCGAGCCGCGTGCAGATACCCATCCGGTTCGCCCTGACGGCGAGCCGCTGACAACAGAACGAGAACACAGCACTAGGAGTAGACGGATGATGTCCCAGAGCCCAGCCGCCGCACCGGCAAACGACCTCTACCAGGCTTGGCAGTCGCTGCGTGCCGAACAGCCGCGCCTGCGTGCCCGCGACGCCGCCGAGCGCCTGGCAGTCAGCGAAGCCGAGCTGGTGGCCAGCCGGCTCGGCATCGATACGGTACGCCTGCGGCCCGAGTGGTCGGTGCTGCTCCCGGCACTCGGAGAGCTGGGCTACGTGATGGTGCTGACCCGCAACGAACAGTGCGTGCACGAGCGCAAGGGCTTCTATCGGGAGGTGTCGGTGTCGGCGAACGGCCAGATGGGGCTAGTGGTTTCCCCGGATATCGACTTGCGCCTGTTCCTCGGCGGCTGGGCCAGCGTGTTCGCCGTCGAAGAAGACAGCGGCCGCGGCATTTTGCGCAGCATTCAGGTATTCGACCGCCAGGGTGTGGCGGTGCATAAGGTCTATCTCACCGAACGCAGCGAAGTCGCCGCCTGGGCGCCTTTGCTGGAGCGCTTCCGCGCCGAGGAACAGAGCGCTGCATTGGATCTCCTGCCGCAGCCGCCGCGCGAGCAGCCACGTCCCGATGCCGAGATGGATGCTGTCTCCTTGCGCGAGGGCTGGGCCGCGCTCAAGGACACCCACCATTTCTTCGCCCTGCTGAAAAAACATGGCGCCGCCCGGACCCAGGCTTTGCGCCTGGCCGGCCGCGAATGGGCCGAGCCGCTGGCGCCGGTCGAATTACCGAGGCTGCTGGAAGCGGCCGGCGAGCGCGAGGTGCCGCTGATGGTCTTCGTCGGCAATCGCCACTGCATCCAGATCCACAGCGGCCCGGTGCGTAACCTGCGCTGGATGGATACTTGGTTCAACGTGCTCGACGACGAATTCAACCTGCACCTGAAGGCTCCTGCGGTGGCCGAACTCTGGCGAGTGCGCAAGCCCAGCACGGACGGCGTGATCACCAGTTGGGAAGCCTTCGATGCCGACGGCGAACTGATCGTTCAACTGTTCGGCGCGCGCAAGCCGGGCATTCCCGAGCGAGACGATTGGCGCGCCCTGGCCGAAAGCGTGCCGGCGCTGGAGGTTTGAGATGACTGCCTGGCTTGCCCTGATGGGGCCGCTCGGCTGGCCGCTGGCGCTGTGCTCGCTGCTGGGGCTGGCGCTGATTCTCGAGCGTCTGGCGGTGTTCCTGCGCCTGCAGCCGATAGGTACGGCGGCGGCACGGGCGGCGGTCGGCGCCTGTCGCACCTGCGACCGCGAGCATTGCCAGACGGCTGGCGGCGGTTGGCGCTATGGCCTGGCCTTGTTGCTCCGGCACAGCGGCCTGCCGGCCGGGCAGCGCGAAGAAGTGCTCGGCTGCTGGTTGTTGGAGGAACGCCGCCGGCTCAATCGCCAGCTCCGACTGCTGCAACTGATCGGCGTGCTGGCGCCGATGCTCGGGCTGCTCGGCACCGTGCTGGGTATGCTCGGCATGTTCGAGAACATCGCCGGGCAGGACCGCCCGGTGACCCCGGCGCTGCTCGCCGATGGCCTCTGGCAGGCGCTCTATACCACGGTCTGGGGCCTGCTGATCGCGATCCCGGCGCTGGCGGCGGGGCAAGGCTTCGCGCTCTGGGCGGAGCGCTATCTGGAGGGCGTGCAGGCGCTGCTCAACCGCTGCCACCTGGCCCTCGACGGACTGGAGCTGGACCTGCCGGGCAGCGCCCAACCGCAGTGGAGCCTGACGTGATCCGCCTGCCCGACAGCCGCGCCGGGCAGTCCAGCCTGCTGCCGGACCTGACGCCGCTGCTGGACGTGATCTTCATCGTCCTGGTGTTCTTCCTGCTCACCGCGCAGACGCCCCTGCTGCAATTGCCGCTGGAGTTGCCCGACAGCCGCGAGGCGTTGAAGCCGGCGAGCGTGACGCCCGGCGAGCGCCTGCACGTGGCGCTGGATGCCGGGGGGCGTTGGCGTCTCGCCGGCGAGCCCATGACGGATTTTCCAGCCCTGCGCCAGGCATTGCTGGCATCCTTGGCCGCTACCGATAAACCGGGGCTGGACCTGGCGCTGGATCGCCACGCGCCGCTGTCCGCCTTTCTCGACCTGATGGCCCTGCTGCAGCAACAGGGTATCGACGACACCCGTATCCTCATGGAGCCTTCCTCCGATGCGCCTTGATCTCCGCCTGGCCAGCTTCTGCGCCGCCCTGCTGTTCAGCCATGCCACCCTGGCGGACGAGCCGCTGCCGCAGCGCTGGGTCAGTGCCGGCGGCTCGCTCAGCGAGTGGGTGGTGGCGCTCGGTGGTCAGGATCGGCTGATTGGCGTCGACACCACCAGCCAGCATCCGGCCTCGCTGCGCAGCTTGCCGAGCATCGGCTACCAGCGCCAACTGGCCGCCGAGGGCATTCTCAGTCTGCGTCCCGACCTGCTGCTCGGCAGCGAGGAAATGGGCCCGCCACCCGTGCTGGAACAACTGCGCAGCGCCGGGGTGCGCATCGAGGTGCTGCCATCGAAGCCCGATCTGGCGAGCCTGGAAAGCAGCCTGCACCGCATGGGCGAACTGCTGGGCGCGCCGGAGAGCGCGAGCCGGGTGTTTGCCGACTACCGGCAGCGGCTGGAGCGCCAGCGCCAGTGGATCGCCGATGCCCAGCGCAGCCAGAAGGCGCCGGGCGTCCTGCTGATGCTCGGGCATGCCGACAGTGCTCCGCTGGCGGCCGGCAAGGACACGGCGGCGGCCTGGCTGATCGAACAGGCCGGCGGGCGTAACCTGACCGATCACGACGGCTACAAGGCGCTGTCCGCCGAGACGTTGATGGTGCTGGACCCGGAAGTGGTGATCTACGCCGACCGCACCCAGAAGGGCGACATCGACCCGCAGGCCCTGCTCAAACGCAATCCGGCCCTGGCCGCGACCCGTGCTGCCCGCGACGGACGCCTGCTGGCGCTGGACCCGACCCTGCTGGTCGGCGGCCTCGGCCCGCGCGTGCCCGACGGACTGGCGGTGCTGTCGGCAGCCTTTTATCCTTCGGCCCAAGCCCTGACCGCCGAAGCCGCCCGATGAACCCAGCCGTCCACGCCCGCCCACTGTTCATCGCACTGGGTTTGCTGCTCCTGCTCGCTCTCTGGTTATCCCTGGCGCTGGGGCCGGTCAGCCTGCCATTGCAGGAAACCCTGCAAGCGGCTTTGCGGCTGCTTGGCCTGCCCCTATCCGGCGCCGGGCTGGAGCAGGCCGAACTGATCCTCGGGCAAATCCGCCTGCCGCGCACCTTGCTCGGGCTGGCGGTCGGCGCGGTGCTGGCGTTGTCCGGCGTGGCCATGCAGGGGCTGTTTCGCAATCCGCTGGCCGACCCCGGCCTGATCGGCGTGTCCAGCGGCGCAGCGTTGGGCGCGGCGCTGGCCATTGTCTTCGGCGCCCGCCTCGGCGGCGTGCCGGAAGCCTTCGCGCCGTACCTGTTGTCGGCCTGCGCCTTCGCTGGCGGTCTCGGGGTGACGACCCTGGTCTACCGCTTCGGTCGCCGCAACGGGCAGACCAGCGTGGCGACCATGCTGCTCGCCGGCATCGCCCTGACCGCCCTGTCCGGCGCGGCCATCGGCCTGTTCACCTATCTGGCCGACGACACCACCCTGCGCACCCTGACCTTCTGGAACCTGGGCAGCCTCAACGGCGCCAGCTATGCGCGGCTGTGGCCGCTGCTGATCGTCACCATCGCCGTCGCCCTGTGGTTGCCGCGCCGGGCCAAGGCCCTGAACGCGCTGCTGCTGGGCGAGTCGGAAGCGCGTCACCTGGGCTTCGCGGTGGAGCGCTTGAAGCGCGAGCTGGTGTTCTGCACCGCTCTCGGCGTCGGTGCGGCGGTTGCCGCGGCAGGGATGATCGGTTTCATCGGGCTGGTGGTGCCGCATCTGGTGCGCCTGCTCGCCGGCCCGGACCATCGCGTACTGCTGCCGGCCTCGGCGCTGGCCGGTGCCAGCCTGCTGCTGCTCGCCGACTTGGTGGCGCGACTGGTCATGGCGCCGGCGGAGTTGCCCATCGGCATCATCACTGCACTGATCGGCGCGCCCTTCTTCCTTTATCTGCTGATACGGGGACGTTCCTGATGCTGCGCGCGGAGAATCTGGCGGTGCAGCGCGGGCCCTGCACGGTGCTGGCGGATGTCCATCTGGAGCTGCGTCCCGGCGAAGTCCTCGGCGTGCTCGGCCCCAATGGGGCGGGCAAGAGCACATTGCTGGCGGCGCTCAGCGGCGAATTGCCGGCAGCGCACGGGCGGGTCCTGCTGGACGAGCGTCCGCTGTCCGCCTGGCACGGCCCGGAGCGGGCCAGGCGGCTGGCGGTGCTGCCGCAGACCTCATCACTGGGCTTCGCCTTCCGTGTCGAGGAGGTGGTAGGCATGGGCCGCCTACCTCACGCGACCGGCCGTACGCGCGATGCCGAGATCGTCGGCGAGGCCCTGGCCGCGGCGGATGCGGCGCACCTGTCCGGGCGCAACTACCTGGAGCTGTCCGGTGGCGAGCGTCAGCGCGTGCACTTGGCGCGGGTGCTGGCGCAGCTCTGGCCGGGCGGGGAAGGGCAGGTGCTGCTGCTCGACGAGCCCACCTCCATGCTCGACCCATTGCACCAGCACACCACCTTGCAGGCCACCCGTGCCTTCGCCGAACAGGGCGCGGCGGTGCTGGTGATCCTGCATGACCTGAATCTGGCGGCGCGTTACTGTGACCGCCTGCTGCTGCTCGAACGCGGCCGCCCCCACGCCCTCGGTACGCCGGACGAGGTGCTGCGCGCCGACCCGCTGCGGGCGGTGTTCGGCCTGGAGGTGCTGGTGCAGCGGCATCCCGAGCGTGGGCATCCGTTGATCGTGGCCCGCTGAAGAGAAGGACATTCGACATGCGCGTACTGCTGGTCTTGACCCTTGCCCTCCTGAGTGCCTGCCAGACCCGGCCGATGCTGGCGCCGCTGCCGGCCTGGCAGAGCCCGGAAGGCCGTGAGCACGTCGATGCCGGACGCATCCGCGACCTGCGCAGCGGGCAAGACATGACACCCGGGCAACTGGTGGAGCGCCTGGTTGGCGCGCCGCGTGTGCTGGTCGGCGAACGGCACGACAACCCGGATCATCACGCTCTCCAGCTCTGGCTGCTGCGCGCCTTGGAGAGTCGCCGAGCGCAGGGCAGCCTGCTGCTGGAAATGCTCGAACCTGCACAGAAACCCAAGCTGGATGCGGCACGACAGGCCATCGCCTACGGCGAGTCACCGGCCGACCTGCCTGCCGTCTTGGATTGGCAACGCGGCTGGGACTGGTCGCTGTATGGCGCCATCGTCCGCCATGCCTTGGCGCAGCCGTTCCCGTTGCTGCCGGCCAACCTGGACCGCAGCGAGATCATGGATGTCTATCGCGAACGCCCGATTTTGAGCGGCACGGCTTCTAGCGCCGACCCCGTGCGCGAGGCGCTGCTGGCGCAGATTCGCGCGTCGCATTGCGGCAAGCTGCCGGAGGACCAGTTGCCGGCCATGCTCGCCGTGCAGCAACAACGCGACCGGCGCATGGCTGAAGCGCTGCGGGCAGCGCCACGGCCGGCCATGCTCCTGGCCGGCGCCTACCATGTCCGCCGCGACCTTGGCGTGCCGCTGCATCTGGCCGACCTGGGGAGCGGCGAGGCCGCCGTGCTGATCCTGGCCGAAGTCGGCAGCGAGGTCGGGGCGGAAGAGGCGGATTTCGTCTGGTACACCCCGGCCATGCCCGAAGAGGATTTCTGCGCCCGTTTCGGCAAGCGTGGCTGATGCGGCGGTTCAGGATGGGTATGGCTTATCCGGTGGGAGCGAATTCATTTGAACTTGGGAAACCACGTCCTTAGGACGTGGTCATGAGTCACCGGCTCTGCCTGTGACGATTTGAGGAGGCTCATGTTTAGTCCTCG
>NZ_MUJY01000094.1 GCF_002286785.1 Pseudomonas sp. PIC25
GAGGGCACCGGCGTGTACGTGGCCGATGGTCCAGTCGGTGTAGTGGGAGAGGGCGTTGACGGTCTTGATGGCCATCATCGGGCCTTCGAAGGTGGACATGCCGTAGAAGGCCAGGGAGACCACCAGGAAGCGCAGGATCGGGTCGCTGCGCAGCTTATGCCAGGCGCCGGACAGGGTCATCATGCCGTTGATCATGCCCCCCCAGCTAGGAGCCAGGAGAATCAGGGACATGATCATGCCGAGGGACTGGGCCCAATCCGGCAGGGCGGTGTAGTGCAGGTGGTGCGGACCGGCCCAGATGTACACGGCGATCAGCGCCCAGAAGTGGACGATGGACAGGCGGTATGAGTAGACCGGGCGGCCAGCCTGCTTCGGCACGAAGTAATACATCATCCCGAGGAAGCCGGCGGTGAGGAAGAAGCCCACGGCGTTGTGGCCGTACCACCATTGGATCATCGCGTCGGTGGCGCCGGAGTACAGCGAGTAGGACTTGGTCAGCGTGACCGGAATCTCCAGGTTGTTCACTACGTGCAGCAGCGCCACGGTGAGGATGAACCCGCCGAAGAACCAGTTGCCCACGTAGATGTGCTTGGTCTTGCGCTTGATCAGCGTTCCGAAGAACACGATGGCGTAGACCACCCAGACCACGGTGATCAGCAGGTCGATCGGCCATTCCAGCTCGGCGTATTCCTTGGAGCTGGTCAGGCCCAGCGGCAGACTGACCGCCGCCAGCACGATCACCGCTTGCCAGCCCCAGAAGGTGAAGGCGGCCAGCTTGTCCGAGATCAGACGGGTCTGGCAGGTGCGTTGCACCGCGTAGTAGGAGGTGGCGAACAGGGCGCAACCGCCAAAGGCGAAGATCACTGCGTTGGTGTGCAGGGGTCGCAGGCGGCCGAAACTGGTCCAGGGGAGATCGAGGTTGAGTTCCGGCCAGGCCAATTGGGCGGCGATGAAAACGCCGAGCCCCATCCCGACGATTCCCCAAACCACCGTCATGATGGCGAATTGGCGGACCACCTTGTAGTTGTAGGCGGTACTGGTTGCTGTGTTCATGTATGGGTTTCCATGCACGGTTATGGGCAGATTCTTCCACCCCTGGCGGGGCCGGCTGCGAGAGGCGGGAACGTATGGCCAGCGGTTCCGTTCGAAGGCTTGAGCCTTTCGTTGGGAAACCCGGAGAATCCATCCGCTCGGCGCTTCGGCACGGCCGGCATCGAGCCCGACAGGTTTATGGAGCGAGGCAAGCATGGGCAAAGCACAACGCGGGAGTATTGACAGGGATCAATGCCCACACGGGGAGAGTGGATATGGCCAGTGGCTGTGGAACCGCCCGGCGGGGCCTTCCGATACCTGCCTGATCCTGGCCCACGGCGCCGGTGCGCCGATGGACAGCCCGTTCATGCAGGAAATGGCTGAACGCCTTGCCGCACGCGGGCTGACGGTGGTTCGCTTCGAGTTTCCCTACATGGCTCAGCGGCGCCTGGACGGGCGGCGTCGGCCACCGAATCAGCAGGCCCTGCTACTGGAAACCTGGCGCCAGGTGTATGCGGTTGTGCGACAGCAAGTCACAGGGCGTCTGGCCATCGGCGGCAAGTCCATGGGGGGACGGATGGCCAGCCTGGTGGCCGACGAATTGGGTGTCGATGCGTTGGTTTGCCTGGGTTATCCCTTCCATGCCGTGGGTAAGGCGGATAAGCCCCGCGTAGCTCACCTGGCCGATCTGAAAACCCCGGCCCTGATCGTCCAGGGCGAGCGCGACGCCATGGGCGACCGCATCACGGTGGAAGGCTACGCCTTGTCGAAGGCTATCGCGCTGCACTGGTTGGTCGCAGCCGACCACGACCTCAAGCCGTTGAAGGTTTCCGGCATCACGCACCCACAGCACCTCGATAATGCGGCGGATGCGGTGGCGTCATTCCTATCGGGACTTTCTGCCGAGCAGACGGAGCAGTGAGGGCGCGATGGTGAAAAATATGTGGTTGCTGGCAGTTGTTGCAGGAAAGGGCGGCCCGTCGATGACGGGCCGCCTGGGGATCAGCGGTTGAAGCGCTCCACCAGCGCGTATTGTCCCTGGGCTGTGTTGGTCAGGGCTTCGCTGAGCAGGGCCGTGCTCTGCGCTTCGCCAGCGGTCTGGTCGGCGAGTTGGGCGATGGTGTTGATGTTCCGGTTGATCTCTTCGGCGACGGCGCTCTGTTCCTCGGCCGCGGCGGCGATCTGATTGGCCATGTCGGCGATGTTGGCCACGGCGTCGCTGATACCGGCCAGCGCCTGGTCGGCCTGCTGGACCCGCTCGACCCCTTCGTCGGCTTGCCGACGGCCGCTTTCCATGGTGTGTACGGCTTCCTCGGCGGTCTTCTGCAACTGCGCGATCAACTGGTGAATTTGCCCGGTGGATTCGGCGGTGCGCTGGGCCAACTGACGCACTTCGTCGGCGACCACGGCGAAGCCGCGCCCCATCTCGCCGGCACGAGCAGCCTCGATGGCGGCGTTGAGGGCGAGCAGGTTGGTCTGGTCGGCGATGCCCTTGATCACGTCCACCACGCCGCCGATCTGGTTGCTGTCGTGGGCGAGGCGGGTCACGGTTTCCCCGGTCTCGCCGACGGCAACCGACAGTTGCTGGATCGCCTCGCGAGTTTCCGCGGCGATGGTACGGCCCCGGCTGGTCAGGCGATTGGCCTCACGGGTGGCGTCGGCGGTGCGTGCCACGTTGCCCGCGACTTCCTGGGTAGTTGCGGCCATTTCGTTGACCGCGGTGGCTACCTGCTCGGTCTCCAGGCGCTGCCGCTCCAGGCCGGCGGAGCTGTTGTGGGCCAGGGTGTCGGCCTGGCGCGCCTGCTGGGCGAGCTGCTCGGCGGTGTCCTGCAGGCGGGTCAGGCAGGTCTTCAGGCGTGCATCCTGGCTAAGCATGGCCATTTCCAGGCGCGCCTGCACGCCACGGCTATCGGTGTACATCTGGGCGATCAGCGGGTCGGAGGTGGCCTGTTCGGCCAGGCGCAGCAGACGCTTGATGCCGCGGTTTTGCCAGGCCAGGCCGGTGAGGCCGAGCGGGACCGAGAGCAGGGCGGCGAGCAGAAAGCCCCAGTGGCTGTCGAGCCAGGCGCCGATGAGGAAGCCGATCTGGCTGATCAGGATGAACGGCAGCCAGTCCTGCAGCACCGGGAGCCAGCGGTCGCGCCTCGGCACTGCCGGCTTGCCCTGATTGATCCGCTGGTACAGTGCTTCGGCGCGGCGCACCTGTTCGGCAGTGGGCTTGACCCGGACCGACTCGTAGCCGACCACCTGGCCCTTTTCCAGCATCGGCGTGACATAGGCATTGACCCAGTAGTGATCGCCGTTCTTGCAGCGGTTCTTGACCACGCCCATCCAGGGCTTGCCTTCCTTGAGGGTTTCCCAGAGATGGGCGAAGACGGCCGGTGGTACGTCCGGGTGGCGCACCAGATTATGCGGGGCACGCATCAGCTCTTCGCGGGAAAAGCCGCTGATTTCGATGAAGGCTTCGTTGCAGTAGGTGATCTGGCCCTTGAGGTCGGTCGTGGAGATCAGCCGCTGCTGGGCGGGGAAGGTGCGTTCTCTCTGAGTGATTGGCTGGTTGTTGCGCATGGGGGTATCCGTTCTGGCTATGCCAAGGTCTTCGGCCGCGCTCGGCCAAAGTTAAGCGACTGGACAAGGATTATAGGTGCTTGGCATGCCAGCCCCCACCGCCATGGCGGCGGTGGGGCGGGCGGGGCGCTCAGGCGGCGATCAGTTGGCGCAGGACGTAGTGCAGGATGCCGCCGGCCTTGAAGTACTCGACTTCGTTGAGGGTGTCGATGCGGCAGAGCACCGGGAAGCTGAACGCGCTACCGTCGGCACGTTCCACCTCGACCATGAGCAACTGGCGGGGCTTGATGTCTTCCGAGAGGCCGCGGATCGACAGCTTCTCGGTACCGCTCAGCCCCAGGCTGTGGCGCGTCTGCCCATCGACGAACTGCAAGGCCAGCACGCCCATGCCGATCAGGTTGGAACGGTGGATGCGCTCGAAACTTTCGGCGATCACCGCTTTCACCCCGAGCAGGTTGGTCCCTTTCGCTGCCCAGTCGCGGGAGGAGCCGGTGCCGTACTCCTTGCCGGCGATCACCACCAGCGGCACGCCTTCCGCCTGGTAGCGCATGGCGGCGTCATAGATGGTGAGCTTGGTGCTGCCGGGCTGGTAGAGGGTGTTGCCGCCTTCCTCGCCACCGAGCATCTCGTTCTTGATGCGGATGTTGGCGAAGGTGCCGCGCATCATCACCTCATGGTTGCCGCGCCGGGCGCCGTAGGAGTTGAAGTCCTCCGGCTTGACGCCAAGGCTTTGCAGGTAGAGGCCAGCCGGCGAGGTGGCCTTGATGTTACCGGCCGGAGAGATGTGGTCGGTGGTGATGGAGTCGCCGAACAATGCCAGGATGCGGGCGTCCTTGATGTCTGCCGGGGGTTGGGGCGGCTCGCCGATGGCGGTGAAGAACGGTGGGTTCTGCACGTAGGTAGAGCTGGCGTCCCAGCGGTAGGTGTTGCCCGGCGTCAGGGCGATGGATTGCCAGTTGGCATCGCCGCTGAAGACATCCGCGTATTGCTTGCGGAACATGGCGCCGTCCACGGCGCTGACAGCCGCGGCGACTTCCTGGTTGGTCGGCCATATGTCCTTCAGGTACACCGGCTGGTCATTGTCGTCGTAGCCCACCGGTTCGCGGGTCAGGTCGATGCGGGTGGTGCCGGCCAGGGCGAACACCACCACCAGCGGCGGCGATGCCAGCCAGTTGGCTTTCACCAGCGGATGCACCCGACCTTCGAAGTTGCGGTTGCCGGAGAGCACCGAGGAGACGATAAGGTCGTTGTCGGTGATCGCCTGGCCGATCGGGTCCGGCAGCGGCCCGGAGTTCCCGATGCAGGTGGTGCAGCCGTAGCCCACCAGGTTGAAGCCGAGGGCATCGAGGTAGGGCGTCAGCCCGGCCTTGGCGAGGTAGTCGGTGACCACCTTGGAGCCGGGAGCCAGGGAGGACTTCACCCAGGGTTGGCGCTTCAGGCCGCGCTCCACGGCTTTCTTCGCCACCAGGCCGGCCGCCATCAGCACACTGGGGTTGGAGGTGTTGGTGCAGGAGGTGATGGCGGCGATCACCACGGCACCGTGTTTCAGCACGAAGTCTTCGCCGGGCACCGGTACGGGGGTGTTGGCCTGGGCCTTCTTGCCGCTGGTTTCCAGCAGCAGGTCGAAGGCCGCACCGATATCGGAGAGGGCGACACGGTCCTGCGGGCGCTTCGGACCGGCCAACGAGGGTTCGACGCTGCCGAGATCCAGTTCCAGGCTGTCGGTGAACACAGGGTCTACCGAGGTGCTGTCGCGCCACATGCCCTGGGCCTTGCTGTAGGCCTCGACCAGGGCGATGCGCTGTTCGTCGCGGCCGGATAGACGCAGATAGTCGATGGTCACGCTGTCCACCGGGAAGAAGCCGCAGGTGGCGCCATATTCCGGAGCCATGTTGGCGATGGTGGCGCGATCGGCCAGCGGCAGGTGGTCCAGGCCGGGGCCGTAGAACTCGACGAATTTGCCCACCACGCCCTGCTTGCGCAGCATCTGGGTGACGGTCAGTACCAGGTCGGTGGCGGTGATGCCTTCGCGCAGCTTGCCGGTGAGGCGGAAGCCGACCACTTCCGGGATCAGCATGGACACCGGCTGGCCGAGCATCGCCGCTTCCGCTTCGATGCCGCCGACGCCCCAGCCGAGCACGCCGAGGCCGTTGATCATGGTGGTGTGGGAGTCGGTGCCGACCAGGGTATCCGGGTAGGCGTAGGTCACGCCGTCTTCGTCACGGGTCCAGACCACCTGGGCCAGATATTCCAGGTTGACCTGGTGGCAGATGCCGGTGCCCGGCGGCACCACGCGGAAATTGTCGAAGGCCTGCTGGCCCCAGCGCAGGAAGGCGTAGCGCTCGCCGTTGCGCTGCATCTCCAGGGCGACGTTGTCGGCGAAGGCGCTGGGATCGGCGAAGCGGTCCACCATCACCGAGTGGTCGATCACCAGATCCACTGGCGAGAGCGGATTGATTCTCTGCGGATCGGCTCCGGCCTTGGCCACTGCGTCGCGCATCGCGGCCAGGTCGACCACCGCCGGCACGCCGGTGAAGTCCTGCATCAAAACCCGCGCCGGGCGGTACTGGATTTCGCGCTCGGAGCGGCGCGTCTTGGGCCAGTCGGCGACGGCCTGGAAATCCTCCGGGTGCACGGTGGCGCCGTCTTCCCAGCGCAGCAGGTTTTCCAGCAGGACCTTGAGCGAGACGGGCAAGCGGCTAAGATCACCGAGCCGAGCGGCCGCCTCGGGCAGGCTGTAGTAATGATAGGTCTCGCCCCCGACTTGGAGGCTGCGGCGACAATTCAGGCTATCCACGGAAGGCATTGCGATCTCCTTGGTGCGCCCGCTCGGGGCCAGGCTGATGGTTCGGCCGGCGGAGCGCGTACAGGCAGGATGGTTTCGACCGGTTGAGCCAGGGAGGCTGCCGGCTCGTTGCCGTTTAGAAAACTAGCTCTGTTTGGCCGGTCTCGCCATTCACTGGACCGGCCGGAGAGGCCCTGGGTTCCCGAGTCCGCTATCATGCGCGCCTTCGAGGAGTACCCGATGAACACTTTGTTACTGCATTGCCGTCCCGGCTTCGAAAACGAGGTCTGCGCCGAATTGTCCGACCAGGCCGCGCGTCTGGACGTTGCCGGCTACGCCAAGGCCCGGCCAAACAGCGCCCACGCCGAATTCATCTGCCAGGAGCCCGGTGGTGCCGAGAGGCTCATGCGCGGACAGCGTTTCGGCCGGCTGATCTTCCCGCGCCAGTGGGCCCGTGGCGAGTTCGTCGAACTGCCGGAAAGCGACCGCATCAGCGTCTTGCTGGAGCGCCTGCAGGCGTACCCGGTCTGCGGCAGCCTCTGGTTGGAGGTGCTGGATACCAACGAAGGCAAGGAACTATCGACCTTTTGCCGCAAATTCGAAGCGCCGTTGCGCAAGGCCCTGGTCAAGGCCGGCAGGCTGGTGGAAGACGGCCGCAAACCGCGCCTGCTACTGACGTTCAAGAGTGGCCGCGAGGTGTTCCTCGGCGTGGCCGAGCCGGACAATTCCGCGCTCTGGCCGATGGGTATCCCGCGCCTGAAGTTTCCCCGCGAGGCGCCCAGTCGTTCCACCCTCAAGCTGGAGGAGGCCTGGCATCAGTTCATCCCTCGCGATGAGTGGGACGAGCGTCTGGCTCCGCAGATGACATCGGTGGACCTCGGCGCCGCGCCGGGCGGCTGGACCTGGCAACTGGTCAACCGGCACATGAAGGTGACCGCCGTGGACAACGGGCCGATGGCGGAAAGCCTGATGGATTCTGGCCTGGTCGATCACCAGCGGGCCGACGGCTTTACCTTCCGCCCGCGTAAGCCGGTGGACTGGATGGTCTGCGACATCGTCGAGAAGCCGGCCCGTACTGCTGCGCTGATAGAGACCTGGCTCGGCGAAGGCTGGTGCCGCGAAGCGGTGGTCAACCTGAAGTTGCCGATGAAGCAGCGCTATGCCGAGGTTCGCCGCCTGCTGGAACGCATCGAAGACGGCTTCCAGGCGCGTGGCGTGCGGGTGGCCATCGCCTGCAAACAGCTCTACCACGACCGCGAAGAGGTGACCTGCCACCTGCGCCGCCTGAAATGAGCGCGGCGCCTTGTCTCTGCCGGTAGGCTGGCGCATCCTGTGCGGCGCGTCGAATCGGGAGGTTTGTCCGTGATCCGCAAGATGCCCTCGCTGTGGGGCAGTTACAGCCGCATCCTGTTCCTGCCGCGCCGTGGCCTGCCGGCGGATGGGCGTCTGCCCCGGCTCGTCCTGAGCTGCCCTGCCGTTCACTTCGAGGCGCGCCGGGTCGCCGCCTATCGCCGTGTCTGCCGGTTGGACGGAGCTGAAGCCGTGCCGCTGCTGTATCCGCAGATTCATGCCACTCCCTTGCACATGCGTCTCATCGGCCGTTCGCGCATGCCCATCGCCCCGTTAGGGCTCATCCAGTTGCGCAACCATGTCCAGCGTTACCAGCACGTGCCGTTGCAGGTGCGTGTCGAGCTGACGTGCCGGATTCTGACCGAGAGGCGTACCGGGCGCGGCCTGGAGTTCGATATCGGTACCGAGGTCTGGCGCGACGACCTGCTACTCTGGCAGGCGATCACCACCTATCTCTGCCGGGGCGACTACCTGCCCGCTGGCCAGTCCCCCGATCCGCTGCCGCCGCGCGCGCAGTGGCAGCCGCTGTCCGCAGCACCCGAGCCGCTGGACTCCTGGCGCGTCCCGCTGACCGGTGGCTGGCGCTTCGCTCGTATCAGTGGCGATTTCAACCCGCTGCACCTGTCCCGAATGGCGGCACGGGCATTCGGTTTCCCGCGGCCGTTCGTCCATGGGCAGTGGGCGCTGGGGCGCAGCCTTGCTGGCCGCCGTCTGGCCGAGCGGGTGCGCCTGGACGTGCATTTCGAGGCACCGCTGTTCCTTGGCAGCCGGGTGCGGCAGGAGCATTGCCGGCAGGGCGAGCGCGAGCAATGGGCGTTACTGTCGACCTGCGGCGAGGTGCGTCCATTGCTGCTGGCGCAACTGGACGAAGCGCCCCCCGGCCCGCTGCGCTGATCCGGCGGGGGTGACCCTGGGGGCGCTTTCGCGCCACAATAGCCGCCAGTTTCCGGAGTGCCCTATGTCCCAGACCGATATCCCGGCCGCCGATGCCATTCTCGATGCCAGCGGCCTGAGCTGCCCCGAACCGGTGATGATGCTGCACAACAAGGTGCGCGACCTGCCGGCCGGCGGCCTGTTGAAGGTGATCGCCACCGATCCGTCCACCCGCCGCGACATCCCGAAGTTCTGCCTGTTCCTCGGCCATGAACTGCTTGATCAGCAGGAAGAGGAGGGGACCTATCTCTACTGGATTCGCAAGAAGACGGAATGAAGGCGAGGTTGGGGCCACTCCATCCGTAGGTGTGAACTCATTCGCCCCAGCGGCGCCATCGAATTTCGCCTCATCCCCGTTGCGGTGCCGGCCATCCTGACTGGCCCGGTGCGAGCCCGCAGCTCCGCAGGGTGTTCTGCCAGGCCTCGACATGGCGTGCGATGGCCCGTTCGAACTCGCTCCACAGAGAGTCCTCCGGACCGGCCAGTTGCATGAGATAGCGCCGAGTGGCATCCGGTATGCCGGGAGCAGTGCTCAGTTGCCGCAGCGCGGCGCTCCAGCGCTCGCCCCGTTGGTGTACCTGTGCCAGGTAGGGTTGCAGCGATCCGGCGTAGAACTTGACGAAGATGTTCTGCAGGATGCGTCCCCGTTCGGTTGCCTTGCCCAGTGGGCAGGGCGGGCGGCGGCTGAGGCGTTCCTCCAGCAAGGTGCTGCCGGCGTGCAGCGTATGCGTCAGGCTGGCCAGGCTGGCGATCAATTGGCCGCCTTGCGGACTGGCCTGCAGGGCCTGGAACAGCGGGTCGAGTCGTGCTGCAGGCGGCGGCAGGTGCTGTGGCAGGTGTGAGCCAAGCGCGGCCAATTGTTCCAAGGCTTCCAGGGCCGCACTGTCTTCCCGGATGGAAACCGGCAAGGGCTGTTCGGCGAAGCGCAGGTAGCGTTCGAATTCGGCACTGGCATTCAGAGCGTTCCAGAACACATCCGGCAATTGGCTGCGTTTCTCCGTGGCCAGCGCAGCCAGGGTGGCATGGAAGCGTTCATCCTTCAGATGCGGCAGGCAATCGTCGAGTGCGCGTAACAGATCGCCCTCATACGCCAGTCGGCGGCTCGGCACCAGTTGCTTGCCGAGTGCGCTGTTGCGTTCGCCGATCAACTGCTGGAGTCGAGGACAGCGATGGGTATCGATCAGCAGGTCGAGCAGGCCGATGCGCAATTCCGCTATTTCGCGGATGCGTTCGCGTCGGGGCGGCAACCGGTAGCGGCTCAGCGCGGTGCGATCGAACGGTGCCGCTGCCGTGCCTTCGGTGGCATTGGCGAGGCGTTCGAGGTAGTCGGCCTGCAAGGCCAGGCCATCGTCGGCCGGCGTGCAGGCGATGAGAAGCAGGGGGAGCAGGATCGGCAACAGGACGCGCATGGCGCACAGCTTAGAGTGCGGCTGCCGGCGTGGCCAATGCGGTTCAGCGCGGAGCCTGTGCCCTGATCCGTCGACGAGCGCTGCGCGTGAGGCGGATACCTAGCAGCAGCGCGGCGCAGGTCAGGCCGACCACCAGTCCTTGCCACAATCCGCGCGGACCGCTGGGCTCGCCGAACCAGTCGGTCAAGCCGAGGCCGTAGCCCACCGGCAAGCCGATGCCCCAGTAGGCGAACAGGGTGAACAGCATGGTCGCCCGGGTGTCCTGGTAACCGCGCAGCGCGCCAGCGGCGGTGACCTGCACGGCATCGGAGAACTGGAACAGCGCGGCATAGATGATCAGCCCGCTGGCCACGGCGATCACGGCACCATCCGGCGTGTAGATACGAGCGATGTCGCCGCGCAGCAGCATCATCGCGCTGGCCGAGCAGCAAGCGTAGGCCAGCGCCGACGCCATGCCGACGCCGGCGGCGAAGCGGGCTTCCCGCGGTTCTCCGCGCCCCAGTGCCTGGCCGACGCGTACCGTCACGGCCATGCCCAGGGAATAGGGGATCATGAACACCAGCGAGGAGAAGTTCAGGGCAATCTGGTGGCCCGCCACCACGGTGGCGCCCAGGCCGCCGATGAGCAAGGCGATCACGGCGAAGATGCTCGACTCGGCGAACACCGCCACGCCGATGGGCACGCCCACCGAGAGCAGGCGGCGGATCACCGGCCATTGCGGGGTTTCGAAGTGGCCGAACAGCCGGCTCGGTTTGTAGTACGGCGCCCAGTTCACCCACCAGAGCATGCCGCTGAGCATGGCGTACATCACCAGCGCGGTGGCCCAGCCGCAGCCGACCCCACCCATGGCCGGCAGACCCAGCTTGCCGTAGATGAACACGTAGTTGGCCGGAATGTTCAGCAGCAGGCCGCAGATGCCCAGGACCATGCTCGGCCGGGTATGGCCGAGACCGTCGCTGAAACAGCGCAGCACGTGGTAGAGCGCCACGGCGGGGAAGCCGCAGGCCACCGCACGCAGGTAGCCCATGGCCGGCTCGATCAGGCCTGCTTCGACGCCCATCCAATGCAGGACCGGTTCCGCGTTCCACAGCACGACCGCCGCGCTGCCGCCAACGCCCAGGGCCAACCAGAGGGCCTGGCGTACCAGCGGGCCGATCTCTTTCTCGTGCCCTGCGCCGAAGCATTGCGCCACCTTGGGCGTGGTGGCGAGCAGGATGCCGGTCATCAGCAGGAACACCGGGACCCAGATGGAATTGCCCAGCGCCACCGCAGCCAGGTCGCGCGGGCTGACCCGCCCGGCCATCAGGGTGTCGACGAAGCCCATGGCGGTATGCGCCAGTTGGGCGATGATGATGGGCGTAGCCAGGGCGAGCAGGGCGCGAAGCTCGCGGCGCACACGTCTCGAGCGGGTTTCGGCGGGCATGGTGACGGACATCCGGGTCGCGGGAAGCCGGCTAGTCTAGCCTTGACGTTTCGGTCAGGAAAGGTGCATTTGCGAGCGACGTGCGGTGCGTCGGAGAGGCCGCCGCGTTTCCCTGGCTTATTTTCGCCAGCCCGTCCTGAGCCGGGATGAGTTGCCCTACAATGGGCGCCTCGAATTGGGAGCCTGCCATGCGAATTCTCGCCGACGAAAACATCCCCCTGGTCGACGCCTTCTTCGGAGGTTTCGGCGAAATCCGCCGCATGCCCGGACGCGCCATCGACCGCGCCAGCCTGGGCGACAGCGAAGTGCTGCTGGTCCGTTCGGTCACCGAGGTGAATCGCGAGCTGCTGGAGGGAAGCCGGGTGCGTTTCGTCGGCACCTGCACCATCGGTACCGACCATCTGGACCTGGATTACTTGGGCGAGGCCGGTATCGCCTGGGCCAGCGCACCCGGCTGCAATGCCCGTGGTGTGGTGGACTATGTGCTCGGCAGCCTGTTGAGTCTGGCGGACCTGTATGGCGTTGATCTGGCGCAGCGTTGCTATGGCATCGTCGGTGCCGGCCAGGTCGGCGGTCGGCTGCTTGACGTATTGCGCGGCCTCGGCTGGTGTGTGCTGGTCTGCGATCCGCCCCGCCAGGAGCGGGAGGGCGGCGATTATGTCGACCTGGAGACGATCCTGCGCGAATGCGACACCATCAGCCTGCATACGCCGCTGACCCGCGAAGGCCCCTACGCCACGCGGCATCTGCTCGATGCCTACGCTCTCGACCTGCTTCGTCCCGGTGCCTGGCTGATCAATGCCAGTCGCGGCGCCGTGGTGGACAATGCTGCCCTGCGCGACTTGCTCGACCGGCGCAACGATGTGGAGGCGGTGCTGGATGTCTGGGAGGGCGAGCCGTTGGCGGACCCCGAGTTGGCCGAGTTGTGCCATATCGCCACACCGCATATCGCCGGCTATAGCCTAGATGGCAAGTTACGCGGAACGGCGCAGATCTATCAATCGTACTGCGCCCATCAGGGGATTCCGGCGGAGATCGAACTGGATGAACTGCTGCCTGCCCCCTGGCTCGGCGAGATGCATCTGGACGCCTCGGCCGATCCGGCATGGGTGTTGGCCGCGCTGTGCCGGGCGGTCTACGATCCGCGTCGCGACGATGCCGACTTCCGCCGCAGTCTGTTCGGCGACGCCCAAGCTCGCCGTCTGGCGTTCGATGGGTTGCGCAAGCGCTACCCGGTGCGCCGTGAGATCGATGGGCTGCGTGTCAGCCTGAGCGGAGAAGTGCCGGAACTGGTTCGCTTGGTGCGGGCGCTGGGCGCCACGCTGGTCTGATCGGGGGAGGCAAGAAAGGCCCGGGTATTGCGCCCGGGCCAGACAGGCCTCTCGGGGACGTGAGAGGCAGGGAGTGGACCTCGGAGTTGTCTACGATCTCGTGCAGCCGATCGCAGACAGTTTCTCAGGCCTGTTTGGGGACGGCAGCCACCCAAGCCTTGTGCAGCTCACGGCAGGCTTGCTGAATCATGGTTTCGGTAATTGGAATTTCCCGGCCCTGGGCATCGATGATGGCACCCCCTACGGGTTGCTCTTGTTTCATCGGGATGACACGGCGATCAGGTGATGTAGCAGTGGTTTGCAAGCTCATGGCCTGTCTCCTCATCAGGGTTTGCGCGCAGTCTAGGGCCGTCAGATGAACGCGCAGTGACAGTCAGGCGCAGGGTAAACGCCACTAAAAGCAAAGGACCGAGAAAACATGCGACTACCGGTCGCTGGTTCTGCTCGGTCCTCAAGGGTGGACCCGGCAGCGGCGGCAGAGTTCAGTGAAGGAGAGTGCATGGCAGCGTTTCATATCGGCCTGATCATCAACCCGTTGGCCGGGTTGGGTGGGGCCGTAGGGCTTAAGGGTAGCGACGGCGTGGCCGCCGAGGCTCTGGCGCGGGGGGCGGAGCCACGTGCCGCAGCGCGCACGCGGATTGCCCTGGAGTGCCTGCGACCAGTGGCACAACGGATCGAGTTCCTCACTTTTCCCGGTCCGATGGGGGGCGACCTGCTGGCGGAAATGGGATTCGCTCACCGGGTGCTCGGGCATCTTGGCGACGGGCCGACCAGTGCCTCCGATACGCGGGAGGCTGTGGCGGCGCTACAGGCGGCTGGCGTTGCGCTGATCCTGTTCGCCGGGGGCGACGGTACGGCCCGGGACATCTGCTCCGTGATTCGCGAAGGGCAGCCGGTGCTGGGTATTCCTGCGGGTGTGAAGATTCACTCGGGGGTTTATGCCATCAGCCCGCGCGCGGCCGGCGAATTGGCACGGCGCCTGGTCGAGGGCGGCTTGGTGCGGCTGGCCAGTGGCGAAGTGCGCGATATCGACGAAGCGGCGCTGCGTGACGGCCGTGTCGCGGCTCGCTGGTACGGCGAACTGTGCGTGCCGGAAGAAGGCGGCTTCATGCAGCATGTCAAACAGGCTGGCATGGAGTCCGAGGAATTGGTGCTCAGCGATCTTGCCGCCTGGCTGGAGGATAGTTGGGAGCCAGACGTGCGCTACGTCTTCGGTCCCGGTTCGACGCTTCATGGCCTGGCCCGCAACCTGGGGTTGGAGACAACGCTTCTGGGCGTCGACGTGATCGAGAGCGGCCGGGTCATCGGTCGTGATCTCGGTGAGCAGGCGCTGTTCGAGCTGGTCGACGGCCATCCGGCCTTCCTCCTGGTAACGGCTATCGGTGGGCAAGGACACATCATCGGGCGCGGCAACCAGCAGATCAGCCCGCGGGTGCTGCGTGCCATTGGGCTGGACCGATTGCGTGTGGTCGCTACCAAACGTAAATTGCAGACGCTGGAAGGGCGGTCGCTGCTGGTGGACTCCGGCGATCCCGTGCTGGATGACTCCTTCCCGGATGTCGTGCGGGTCTGGGCCGGATACAAGGAAGAGCTGCTGTACCCGGTGGGTGGGTGACGCTTTACCGAATCAAGCGCACGCAAGGAGCCTTCAATGCGCGGACTGTTCGTTCTCTTCTGCCTGCTCGCGGGCCTGTCCGGGCCGGCTGTGGCGATCCAGCCGGAACAATTGGTCGCTTCTGCCCGCAATCAGGTGGGTGTCACCCTGGGCTACGATCCGGCGTACCGCCAACTGGCCTATCCGGGCGGCGACGTTCCGCTGGCGACCGGGGTCTGTACCGATGTGGTGATCCGCGCACTGCGGGCGCAGGGGCTGGACCTTCAGAAAGCGGTGCATGAGGACATGCGCCAGGACTTCCGGGCCTATCCGCAGAATTGGGGTATGAGCCGTCCCGACCGCAACATCGACCACCGCCGCGTCCCCAATCTGATGACCTGGTTTGCCCGTCAGGGCATGGCGTTGCCTGTTGGCGAGCGCCCCACCGACTACCTGGCCGGGGATATCGTCGCCTGGGACCTGGGCAACGGCCTCACCCATATCGGCATCCTTTCCGATCGCCGCTCGGTCGGCGGCGAGCCGCTGGTGCTGCACAACATCGGGCGTGGCACCCGCGAAGAAGACATCCTGTTCCGTTTCAGGATCATCGGGCATTACCGGTTTCCTGCCGTTCAGGCTGTGGTGGGACCGCAGGAAAATAGTCCTTGATCAATGCGACGCCGTTCCCCTCGGGCGGATGGTCGCTGCCGCGCCGGCTGATGCGAGAATGATGGCGCCGATGGCCAGCCATTGATTCAGGCTTAATCGCTCCTGCAGGAACAACAGGCCGGAGAGTGCGGCGACGGCCGGCTCCATGCTCATCAGAACACTAAAAGTACGGGCCGGGAGGCGGGTGAGGGCAATCATTTCCAGGCTATAGGGCAGCGCCGATGACAGCACTGCGACGGCGGCGGCGATCGGTAGTAGTTCCAGTGTGAAGAGCCCGCTACCGACCTGGAGCAGCCCGACCGGAAACACCAGCAGGGCGGCGACCAGCGTGCCCAGGGCGACGGTATGCCGGCCATGCTCGGCGCCCGCCTGCTTGCCGAACACGATGTACAGTGCCCAGCACAGACCTGCGCCGAGCGCAAAGGCCATGCCGACGGGATCGAGATGCGTGTTGGAGCGCTCACTCGGCAATAGCAGCCAGATGCCGAACATCGCCAGCGCGATCCAAACGAAGTCCAGCAGCCGCCGCGACGAGAGCAGGGCCAGTGCGAGCGGTCCGGTGAACTCCAGTGCCACGGCGATTCCCAGCGGCACGCTTTTCAGCGAGAGGTAGAACAGCAGGTTCATGCTACCCAGCGACAGGCCGTAGCCGAGCAGCGAGCGGCAGGAGGCCAGGCTCAGTCGGGCGCGCCATGGGCGCATGAACAGGCTCAGCAGAATGGCGGCGATACCCAGGCGCAGTGCCGTGGTGCCTTCCGGGCCGATTGCCGGAAACAGGCTCTTGGCCAAGGAGGCGCCGCCCTGCAGCGAGGACATGGCGACCAGCAGCAGAGCGATCGGGGCGAGTGTCACGGATAGAGACGAGTGTGGCATCGGAGGCCTTTTCGAGGGGAATAAAAAACCGGCCTGGTGGCCGGTTTTCAAGGAGCCGGCGATCAGCGGTATTCGCAGAGGTAGGCGGTGTCCACGGCGACCTTCAGTTGGAATTTGCTGTTGGCCGGGACGGTGAAATCGCTACCGGACTCGAAGGTCTGCCAGTTGTCGCTACCCGGCAGCTTGACGGTGAGCGCACCGGCGACCACGTGCATCACTTCCAGCTGGCTGGTGCC
The DNA here is from genome assembly GCF_002286785.1 of Pseudomonas sp. PIC25. Lineage (GTDB taxonomy): Bacteria > Pseudomonadota > Gammaproteobacteria > Pseudomonadales > Pseudomonadaceae > Pseudomonas_M. The sequence continues at coordinate 16,204 of NZ_MUJY01000094.1, forward strand.
GAACTCGTACTCGCCCGGAGCCATGACACCGATGGTGGCCGGACCTTCGGCCATGGAGAAGGCGATGGATTTGACGGTGCCGTCGAAATACTCGTTGACCTTGAACATGCGCGATTCCTCGAAGCGGTAAAAAAAGGTTCTTCACGGATTACCGGGGAAAGCGGCTTTGATTTTCATGAAGAAGAAGCTGCTGTCCCGGTAGCCGTAGGCCATGCGCTTGATCACC
>NZ_MUJY01000095.1 GCF_002286785.1 Pseudomonas sp. PIC25
AGGCGGAAAAAGACAACCCGGACCTGGACCTGAAGAAACCCGAACCGCTGTACGCCTGGCAGTATCGACCGGAGTTGCAGTTTAGTTTGTATGAGTTGAATGTTCAGGCAATTCGTAAGTTCGATACGCAAGGAAACGGTACGGACATCAAGGACGTCGCTCAGCCACAGATAAACGGCTCCGATAGCTATGTGAGTTTTCTCTATAACTTGATCCAGTCCTCTTTTGGTGCCCTGGAATCATGGAGCTACCAAGGCGAACGCGAACTGGTGTTGGCCTTTGGCGAGGAAGAAATAAAAGCCACCATTGGTGCGTCACAAAACATTCGCTTCGAGAATATCGAACATCTAGGCGGGCTCTCACCTGACGACTACCTCAGCCTTCGCCTGTATGCCAACAACGATACGGCCAATGCCCTATGGGAATTTGCGTTCGGCTCCGATCTGCTCGGACAATCACCCGTTAATTATATTAGTGTGGATAGGCGAGACGTAGAGCTGCTCGCCTATTTGCCGATAGCAGCCCAGGATGAAGAGCACCCTAAAAATATCAAAGTCAGTTGGAGCGTGACGGGGGGCGGGCAACTGGCGAATAAAATAACCGACTCATCCGCTGGATTGTTTCATAACAAATTGACCGCATCGACAAAAGCTGGCGCCGAACATGTAATAACCGCAAAGGTCATCGCGTCGGATGATGAGCGAGTTGTGGTTGGAACAGAATTAACCTATGGCTCAATAACGGTACTGGCAGGTGAGCCAAAGACGATAAAGTTGAGTAGTGCTGATGCCATTCTGTTGAGTTCCGGGGTAGATAAAACAACGATCACCGGAGAGATTTTCGACCAGTACAACAATCCTGTCCAAGAAGGTACTCCTGTCAGTTGGAACACGGGGTATAGCGGTGAGTTGCAACGTGCAGACTCCTCTGTCGGCCTCGGGGGGAAAGTTACCGCTGAATATACAGTGGGGCGAGAAACACTACCCACTGAAATTATTCTTTCTACAGGGGGGGTGAATTCCCAAGTCGTTATCGAGAAGAAGGCTTTGGAACTGACTGCCTCGCTCTCAGCAGGCCAATTCAGCCCTGGTCAAACGGGCACTATCAGTGTCACTTTGAATCAGGCACCTCAGGAACCCCTGGAGGTTAACTGGAATAATTCGGCTGGCTCGATTTCTGGGCCGGCGGTAGTAACTGGGACCACCGTACAGGCACAATTCAAGATTGATAATGATGTTGCGACCGACGGGCACATTGCTGTCAGTATCGGTGGCGTTAGCAAGGACCTGAACTACAGTGTGATCCCCGGAGACCCCGAGGGGTCTATCCAGTTCGATTACGCCTCTATTGCCTTGGGAGAACAGAGCGTTTATCAGGTTGAAACTCTGCAGGGAGAAGTTGCTCAGCCGGTCGTGCAATCGACCAATGCTACCGTTTATGGAACACCCAATACCTCGGTAACCTTAAGTGCTGGGGGATTCTTCACTCAGAATGTTGCACCTGTCGCCTTGTTTCCCATGGCCGGGTTCGATGTAGACGATGAAGGGCGTAATGTTCAGATTGATACCATCGGCGGATTAAAGGCTCGCGTCGAAGGCAGTGTCGGCTGGGATGAAACGGATTCCTACTTTAAGCCTGGTAGCAGTATTAAATTTAGTGGTGGTCGGTTGTTCGTCGTCGATGATGACTCCTTGGATTTCAATACTGATTATTATGCGAGCATTCGCTTCAAGGTGACCTCGCTGAGTTCCGAGGCGCTGTTGTTTCGTAAAGGTAGCAATAATTCGAATGGCTACGAGTTGCGTATTGTCACTCAAGACGGTGTTGCCCATTTGCAGGCGCGCGTATCTACCGATCAGGGCGACTTTACAGTCGTTTCTTCCAATCCTGTAGAAGTTGGAGCTTGGTATCTTGCCGGATTACAACTCAAGAAAGGTCTCTTGACGCTTGGGATGAATGCCGGGCGAGATACCGTCGCAGCTCCCGGTTTACCCAATAACAGTGGTTTTGCTAACAACCTTATAATTGGCGAAGGTCTCCAGGGAAATATCAGTGAGCTTAAGCTGGGGCAAATTCATGCTTCCCGGGGCTCCTTGGTGTTGATTGATGGTGAATTGGAAAAGACCATCACCTTCGATCAGACGGGTAAGGCACGTGTTTCTATCTCTGGTGGCACGGCGAAACTCAATGCTTTAGGAGCTAGGGTCGGCTTTACTATTACAAAGGACTCTGGCGTGGCTCAGGCTGAAGAGCAAGAGTTGCGTTACCGTCGAGCGTTCAGTCGGCTTACCTTGTTCGGTAATCCTGTGGATCGTGTCTATGCCGAGTCGTCACAGTTAGCTGATGAATACGAGGGTGGTGTAGCGGTGGTCGATGGCCAAGCTATGGCCGAGGCTATCGAAATGCTCAAACAAGCTGGAAAAACAGCACTGGATGCCCTGAAAACCGCGACCCAGTTCCTGTTTGAGATGACAAGCATCTCGGATATTTATCAACTGGGCAAAGCCATTTATCTATGGAGTGATGGCCGCTTTGATGAGGTCGATAAGATCGAATTGGCCTTTGCGGGTATAGGTCTCACACTTACCATAATTACGGTGGCTACATCCGTTGGCACCCTGGGAACGGGGGCACCTGGCTCCATTGCAGCCATGGTTTCCGTCAAGGGTGCCCTTGCGGTATTGAAGAAAACGCTTAAGGAAGTTTTCGTCCGGGAGCCAGTACAAATTTTAAAAATTGGCGGCACGATCGTACGCTGGTCGTTTAAATTGTTGGTTAATATCTTCAGTGGGAAGGAAGGGCGCGAGAAAGCCATTAAACAGTTGATGGAATTCAAGGACGTCTTTATCGATTTGATTAAAGAAAACTCGCTGGCCGCTTGGGGGTTGTTGAGGAATATTGGCGGTAGCGCTCGCGGTTTTATCGCTTTTATCAATATTCGTAAATTGAAATATCAACCGTGCATCGTTTACAACGTAACCCCCTCGAACGACTACCAATTTGCCCGCCTGACCCCCATGGCCCTTGCGGTGTCTTCGGCTTATGCAGCGCCGCTATGTGGCATCGATATTTCCAATCGGATGGAGTCGCTGGTTAAGCAACTGGCTATGGAAAAGGCGGAAGCCATGCTTTTCGCCCGCATCATCGAACGTGCTACTCGGGCCGCGGATGCAGCTGTTGGAGGATTGAAAATGTCGGCGCAGACGGTCGACAATCTGGCCGAGTTTGTTAAAGCAGGACGGGGCGAGAGTATCCTGAAATTCCTCGACAATATGGAGAACCTGGATATCAAGGCTATGGGGGGCTTCCGTTTTGAGAATATGTCCAAGGTCTTGGCTGATGGCGAGACCGCCTTCGATAAATTGATAGACGCCATGCGCTATATTCCTGAGGCAAATCAACGGCAAGCCTTTAACCAGTTGGCGGCGCCGGCGATGGGAAATATCCGTGGTATCTACGGTGAGGCGGCGATGTTCAAGCGGATGAAAGCTAGCCCTAACCTCCCTCGGGAAAACCCATTGGATGGCTTTGTTCGAGTCACTGACCCCGATAATTTGAAGGTCGGCGACATGGTACCGATCAATGGTGTTATGAAGCAGGGTATTGATGCGGAAGGTGCTTTTCTTGAGGGGCTTACCGAGAGTGGTGGGCCGTTATTTATCGAAGTTAAGAACTATACTAGCTTATATAAGCTCGAAAATCTTAGAACGCAGGTTGCTAAGCATTTTGATACCAAGATTCTTGATGCTCTGAATGACGGAAGGACTGGTTGGGAAAAGGGTAAGCCTCATTTGCACTTCGAATGGATGGGGGATGGGTTTAGTAAGGAGGTTAGTCTGGCCGCTCGTAAAAAGGCGGTATTGGATATTTGTGGCGAATATCTGAAATTGATTCCCCTAGTAAAACCTGAATTTAATTGCAAGAAAGATATTACCTTCCATGTTGTGGGAGAGCTAATTGATCCTCTGACTTCTAAGGTGAATTAATATGTTACCGGGTATCCCAGCTAAGAAGAGCCGCTATCAGCCAAAAAATATCAGTCGTTGTGCCGTGTCTACTTATTTGTTAGGTGCGGAGCTTTATGTGCTTTATTCTGGTAATGAAGATCCTGCCTTCGGGCAATCAAGCTTCCTGAAACGGGTTGATCTCAATAAATTTAATGGAGATATACGGGAGCTACCAAATATCTATTCGCGAGAGGTAAATGTCGCTGGTTCGCGTCAGTTACATATTGATGATGACGCCTTAATAATTTGTGGTGCGCAACCAGAAATTATTAACTTGAATGAATTAACCTCGCTTTACAGCGAGGCCGAGGGCTGCCTCAGTATTGAGTGGAATACTTATGGCTGGTTGCATTATTGGAATGGTAAAATATATCGCGGTTACGACTACCATGCTCCAGAAAGGGGGGTGTCTATTGTAGATGCGGAAGCCAAGCGCATTGTTCAGCATCTGGATTTGGATATTCGCTATGCAGGGCCTTGGCGGGGTGAGTTGATGTGTGGCCAGCGTGCAAACGGCAACTTCGCTATCTATTCGCTTCTTGAGCAGCGTTATATCTGTGAATTGTCTTTGGAGTGTTATCGCTTCGATAACTCAGAGAGAAGAATAGCCGCCAGCATTTGCGTTGATGATCGGGCTTATGTACTGGCTGGCGACACACTCTTGTTAATTGATATCGCCAGCGGTCGGTTACTGCGCGAGGTAAAATATCTACAGTTGGCAGCGCTTAAGAATCATATGCAAGCAGAGCGTCTCAGTTTGGAGCAGGCTTGCGCCTCTCGTATGAGTGTTTGTGGCTCAGGCGTAGTATTGGCGCTCTACTCTGTTGGTGGTTACGCACTTTACTTAGACTTATCCCGGGATGACTCCATGGTTTGGTTTTGGTCTGAAGGGCGAAAAGTGACAGCTCTAAACACTCCAGGCGATCTAGTTTACGGATTATCCGACTCTACTCCCATGGCATGGGACAAATATACTGGTGAAATAGTCTGGGAAACCAACCAGCCGACTGCAACTAAGATTATTCAGATTGGCGATCAGTGGTTAGTTCTTTCCCAGTTCACGGGATATCTTCATTGTTATCACTGGAAAAAAACCTATATTTCGCCGCACCGGCCTAATGCTTTATAAGTGGAGACCAAAAAGTAAGCTGATAATCCTTGCGAGCCGAACGCGGGAGCAGGTGCTGTGACGTTAGCTCTTGGCGCAGCTCGCATGTATACTTGATTTTCTGGTAGCCACTTAGTAATTATATTTGGTTTGCTGTCGAGGAAGAGAACGTATTTCCTTGACCTTATTTTTACTTCAAGGTGACTGATATGCTGCCAGGTTTGCCGCCGAGAAAGGGTGCTTTTGGTTCGTCTCCTCTAAGCGAATGTGCTATCTCTACCTGCCTATCCGGTGCCGAGCTATATGTGCTTTATTCTTGCAATGATAATTCTGACTTGGGGGCGGGAAGTTTTCTAAAGAAAGTTGATCTAAATAGTTTAGACGGAAATTTACAAGATCAACCCAACATTTATTCAAGCGAAGTAACTACGGCAGGTCCTCGAATTCTTCATAAGTCTAATGAAGCGCTTGTGATTTGTGGTGCAATGCCTGAGGTCATAGGACTGGATGGTGTAAGCAGGCTCTACAGTGAGGCTGAGGGGCTCCTAAATATTGACTGGAAACCTTCAGGTTGGCTGCACTATAGGGAAGGTCGGGTCTATCGAGGATACGGCTACCATGTTCCTGAAATGGGAGTAGATGTCATTAATGCTGATACTAGGAGTATCGTTCAGCATCTTGATCTGGATATTCGCTATTCTGGTCCATGGCAGGGCGACTTTATGTGTGGACAGCGTTCAAATGGCCGATTTGCTGTTTATTCATTAAACGAGCAGCGTTATTTGTTCGAGTTGTCGCTAGAGTCTTGTCGCTTCAGGTCTCCAGAAAAACGTGTGAATGCTAGCACTTGTGTGGATGGCCGAGCTTATGTTCTTGCCGGCGACACCCTGCTGCTAATTGATATCGCCAGCGGCCAGCTTCTACGCGAGATTCGCTATTTGCAGTTAGAGGCGCTGCAAGCCCATATGCAAGCGGAGAAATTACGTTATGAGCATGCATGTGCCTCTCTTATAAGTGTTTGTGATTCCGGCGTAGTGTTGACGCTTTCCACCGTTTACGGTTACGCCCTCTATTTGGATTTGTCCCTAGATGATCCTTATGTCTGGTTCTGGTCTGAGGGGCGCAGCGTAGTGGCACGGAACTGCCCTGGCGATCTGATTTACGGCCAATCAAATGACCTTCCTATGGCGTGGGATAAGTATTCAGGTGAGGTGGTCTGGCGCAGCACTCGTCCTGTTGCGACAAATACTATTCAGGTTGGCGATCAGTGGTTGGTCTATTCCCAGCTTGCAGGTTTTATCGAGTGTTTCCACTGGAAAAAAACCTATATCTCACCCCATCGACCACAGGCATAAAGGCAGTGGATAAGCTCTTTCCCTTGCTCAAGTCCCCCGCATGGCTACGTAATCAGAATGGTCACGGGTTGCTGAGTCAGTCGATTCCGGGGGTATCTCCGGGCCTGACCGAGCAGGCTCCCCAGTTGCTGTATACACTGGATCAGGGGCAGAACCTGGCATACCTGCCGGTAGAGGGGAATGCTGAGCGACTATCGGAGCTGCATCAAGCCGCGCTGTCGGCGTTACGCAGTGCTTTAGCCCCAATCGATTGGGTGATTATCGATGAGCAGCGTGGCGACTTACGCCTGAAGTTCTTGGCCTTTAGCGGACATTTCAATGCTGCCGAGTGTCTGCTATTGCCGGAGCGTCTGCACGAGGCTCATGAGTTGCTCGACGCCCCTCGTCTGCTGGCCTGCACACCTGTTCGTGGTTTGTTACTGGTTGCCCCCTACGACCCTAAACAATCCATAACCCAAGAACTGTTCGTCAACATTTGCATTGAGCACTACCAAGGGGGCGAAAACGAACCGATTTCTCCTATCATCTGGGGTATCGAGGATGGAGCTATCAAAGACAGGCTCATAGTTAGGGCCATCGATTCGCCGGCATCACCGGATAGAGTGTCTCCCGCTCCCTTATCCCAAGATATTCCATCCGAACGGACATCGGATGGTGGGGCGGCGCTTCGTTATTACACTCCTCTGCAAATTGCCTTTATGACTCTGTTCGGCACCTTGGCTGCCGGATTCTATGGGCTGGCCATTAACTATAAGCGGCTCGGCTATAGAGCGGCGTTTTTCAAAACGCTAGTGGCCGGAGCAATAGTTGTGCCTGGTAGTATTTTGCTGTTCTTATCTTTGCCCGGCACTCCGTATGACCGACTTTTCCCGGTTGTCTCTGCCATATGCGCTGGTTGTTTGGCGGCAGTGCTGCAAAAAGCAAGGTTGGGCAACGCATTCAATGCTGGCGCGAAGCGGCAGACGGTACTAAGTCAAGTGCTGGTGATTGGTTTATCTCTGCTGCTTTTGTTGCCGTTGTTGGCTGTTTTAGTTGCCATCAATACAAATAAGGCTTAGCAGAGAATCGTCGGGAGTGGCCTTCTTCGAGATTGGCCGAATCGCTCTTTAACAATCCGGTATTAACCCAGAGCACCACTTGGTGCTCTGGTGTGAAGTGATTCTTTGCCCATTTAAACGATTTCTAGTCTGGTTGGTTCAACTTCGGTTATGGCGACAGCGCCGAGCGCAACATTCCGGGCGGTCGCTACACCCTCCTGCTGAACCCGGACCAGGGCAATCGCGGCTACGGCTCGGACAGTCGTGAGATCAGCGTCCAGCCGGCCGGCATCACCGTCCATGGCTAGTTCAGCCTCGATCTGGCGGCCCTGTAACTCGGAGACTCCAAGCCGACTACCTTGTGAACCAGAGCCGCTGAGGCGGCTCAAGGACCCATGAAATAGATGTACTGGCCATGTCCCAATGCCTCTTCCCCCGACTTGCCGACCTGACCCGTGGGCTGCTGCTGCACCTCCTGCTTGCCGCGATGCTGGGAGGCGGCGCCGCGTCGGCGGGTGATACCGGCGGCCTCCTTCCGGGCACTGGTGCAGCGCCTAGCCAAGGTCCGCCAGCAGGACCCGGAAAGCCGCGTCATGTGACTACTCGCGTGCGTGGTCATTCTGGGACCTATTTGGGCTTACTGAAAGAACACTTTGCCAGTCCTCCAGTAAGGGAGGCTGACTTCCGTAAAATATTGGATTTGGATAAGAACGGTATAAACCAAACAGCGTTCGAGACCGTTGAAATACCCGTCATAATTTCGTGATCCAGTTGTATAGGACCAACTTGATACTTTGGAAGATATCGATGAGTATTTTATTCAGCAGATATTTGGGTGTATGGGCTATTTCCAGACCAGTTGCAGCAAATACAGCGCTATGTTGATAGTCTTGATGCCATTCAGGAAAAAAGCGAGGCGCTCGCCGAAAAAGTCGGATTTGGAGGTTCATGTGAGTCAACATATTGAAGCAACGCGTCGGCTATTTGATGAAAGCCAAGATTTGAAGTCTAATGAGCGCAAGCATTACTACAAAGAGTTAGTGTCCTTCACTAGGCGGTGGTTGCTCAATCTTCCAGATGATCACGGGGTTTATCTAAAAACTCTTTTTTTTCAAGGTATGTTGCCTGAGAAGTACGAAGAAGGGCTGCGATATTGGGAGCCATTTCTAATCTGTTTATCAGCTCCATCTATTGATAGGGGTTATGTTGTCTCAATATTCAATCAGTACCGGCCTCTTTGTGCTTTTGATGTTGTGGATTTGTATCGGGTTCATTTCGATGGTAAGAGTCGCCCCGAGTATCTGGCGGTGGTGGAGCGTTTTATGTCTATCGTTGAATATTTGGCAGATAAAGGTGCTGGTTGGTTAAAAGGGGAGGAAGGAGACTTTCGCTACTTATATATGGGGTTCTATATTGGTGTTTTTTATTGTTTGGATTGTGGTGAATCAGCAGCTGGAACTATTGGGGCTAGGGTAAGTAATTACGTTGAGTCGGAGTTTGAAGAGATAAAGGAGTTGCCAAGGAGTGTTGAGAACTTACCTTTGCTCTGGAGAAGGCTGAGTTCTTTATTGGCCGGGGATGCTGAGAATCCTGATCTGGTTTATCGTGATGAATTCTTTGTATCGTTCTTGGGTCGGATGTTTGAGAGAAGGCTGCCGTTGTCTTTACAAAACAAGGTTGATGCATTATATGCCGAGCTGCCGAGTCGCATAGAATGGGTTAATGGTGAGATAAGGTTTGATGGTTAATGAATAAGTGAAGTGAGGCTCTATGACTCAATATGCTGAATCCATACGGCGTGTTTTTGATGAGAATCACGAGCTTAATATAGAAGGCAGAAAATTCTATTATAAGGAATTGGTGTCTTTTGTTAGGGAGTGGTTGATAAGCCTCCCTGAGGATTATGCCCCGTATCTGAAGGTCCTCTTCTTTCAGGGCTTATTACCTGAGGAGCATGAAAGGGCAATGCGGGCTATGGAACCGCTATTGATTTGTTTGTGTGCTCCTTCTATCGATAGGGAGTTTATCGTTTCAATTTTTCGGGAATATCCTATTTATTGCGCGGTTCATGCGGTGGAGCTTTTTCGGGTGCACTTCGACCCAAACGAGGAAGAGAAGTGGGGGGAAGTTATCCAGCGATATCGTTATGTTGTGGAGTGTTTGGCTGACCAAAGGATTCCATGGCTTGAAGATCCAGATGCCGGCCGATTCCCTTTCTTGAGACTTTACGTAAAGGTCTTTGTTAAGTTGCACAATGGTGCTTCAGCTTCTCAGACCGTCGGGTCAACAATGCTCGATTATGTCGAATCTCAATTTGAGAAGGTAAAAGATCTGCCGGCAAGTCAGGAATTTTTGCTGTCGCTTCGGAAACGGCTCACGGCACTGCTGGCAGGAGAAGCTGACAATCCTGAGTTGGTTTATAGTGACCCCGTTCTATTAGAGTTTCTCAGTCGTTATTCCAGTAAACAGTTGCCTCCTTCTTTGCAGTTGATGGTTGGGGAGATTTATTCAGGACTGCCACATCATATTGATTTTGTTAATGGTGAGATTAAATATTAGGGGGTATTTCATGGAGTGTCTCCTCTATGTTTTGGTGGCTGTTAGCGAAGAGGAAAAGTGCGCGCAGTTGCTGCTGAATCTTTCTGTCGAGAAACCTGTATTGGAAGAAGATGTCGAGCTGCAATGGCGACCGATGTTCAATGCGCTGGAGTTTTTACCATTACCCGAAGAGGTGAAAGTTTTGGATGATGGACGCGTATTGATTGCCTGGCCATTACGGAGCGATTCGGACCCTGCGCGTTATATCTCGGCATTAACAGCGGCTAATGTGTTCGTGATGGGGGCCTTGGAGGCCTTCGAGGACGGTGGGTATTGTTATGTCGAGCTGCCTAAAAACGGAGAAAGTGCCACGCGAGGGAATCGTTGTGCTGAAGAAGAGGTGTTTTTCAGCCCAGGGCGAGTGGCAGAGTTGTTGTCGTCTGCAACAAGCTGACTGGATTGCTTTGATTTCAGATTTGCAGTGACTCAATAATTCCCTCTGTGAGTTGGGAATAAGGCGAGAGCCCTGAAATGGATGTACTGGCCATGTCCCGACGCCTCTTTCCCCGACTCGCCGACCTGACCGGTGGGCTGCTGCCGCGTCTCCTGCTGGCCGCGATGCTGGGAGGCGGTGCCGCGTCGGCGAGCGCCTTCGGCCTGCTCTCGCTGCCGGGGATCTACATCCCGCAGACCTACTACAAATATGGCGCGGTCTACACGCGGGCCATCGTGCCTGGCCCGAACAACCGTCCGGTGTACGTGGAATACGACAGCAGCGGGCGGGAAGCGCGGGAGATCGGCGAAGCGCTGGGTGCCTACGAGCGGGCCCAGGTG
>NZ_MUJY01000096.1 GCF_002286785.1 Pseudomonas sp. PIC25
CGAAAGCGTCTGGGACCACCCCTTCCTGTGGGGCTCCAAGCGTACCGGCCCGGACCTGGCCCGCGTCGGCGGCCGCTACTCGGACGACTGGCACCGTGCGCACCTGTACAACCCGCGCAACGTCGTGCCGGAGTCGAAGATGCCCTCCTACCCCTGGCTGGTGGAAAACACCCTCGACGGCAAGGACACCGCAGCCAAGATGGGCGCCCTGCGCACCCTGGGCGTGCCCTACAGCGACGACGACATCGCCGGCGCCTCCGCAGCGGTGAACGGCAAGACAGAGATGGATGCCCTCGTGGCCTACCTGCAAGTGCTCGGCACCAGCCTGAAGAACAAGAGGTAAGCGCGATGGCCTTCGACAACCTCGACATCAGCACCCTGCGCGGCCTCGGCACGGCGCTGGTAATGCTCGCCTTCATCGGCGTGACCGTATGGGCCTACAGCAGCAAGCGCAAGGCGGCCTTCGACGAAGCCGCCAACCTGCCCTTCGCCGACGACCCGACGCCCGAGCACGCCCGGAACGCTTCTAGGAGTTACCTCGCATGACCACTTTCTGGAGTTGGTACATCACCATCCTCACCCTCGGCACCTTCGTCGCGCTGTTCTGGCTGGTCTTCGCCACCCGCAAGGGCGAGCCCAAGGGCGGCACCGACCAGACCATGGGCCATGCCTTCGACGGCATCGAGGAATACGACAACCCGCTGCCGAAGTGGTGGTTCCTGCTGTATGTCGGCACCATCATCTTCGCCATCGGCTACCTGATCCTCTATCCGGGCCTGGGCAACTGGAAAGGCGTCCTGCCGGGTTATGAGGGCGGCTGGACCCAGGCCAAGCAGTGGCAGCGCGAAGTGGACAAGGCGGAAACGCAATATGGTCCGATCTTCGCCAAATTCGCCGCGATGCCCATCGCGGACGTAGCCCAGGACCCGCAAGCCTTGAAGATGGGCGGCCGCCTGTTCGCCACCTACTGCTCGGTGTGCCACGGCTCCGATGCCAAGGGCTCGGTCGGCTTCCCGAACCTGACCGACGCCAACTGGCGCTGGGGCGGCGAGCCGGACGCGATCAAGACCACCATTCTGCACGGTCGCATGGCGGCCATGCCGGCCTGGGGTCCGATCCTCGGTGACGAAGGCGTGAAGAACGTCGCTGCCTATGTGCGCCAGGGCTTGGCGGGGCTCGCCTTGCCGGAAGGCAGCGAAGCCGATATCGCCGCCGGCAAGCAGATCTTCGAAACCAACTGCGCGGCCTGCCACGGTGCGACCGGCCTGGGCATGGCAGCCATGGGCGCTCCGGACCTGACCCATTCGGCCGGCTGGATCTACGGTTCGAGCCTGGCCCAACTGCAACAAACCATCCGCTATGGCCGCAACGGCCAGATGCCGGCCCAGGAGCCCTACCTCGGCAACGACAAGGTGCACCTGCTCGCGGCGTACGTGTACAGCCTTGCCCAAAGCAAGGAACAGGTAGCAGCCAAGTAATATCACTTCGGTCCGGAAGCCCTTCCGGACCTGCTCCAGGGATGAGGTGCCACCAGCGCCTCATCCCTTGGTCTAAGCCAGTGCGACCAAGTGTCGCACCGCATCAGCGGTTCACAATCCGAGCCTCAGCCTCTAAGCTGCTCGGCATCGCCACCCCTATCACAGAATTTCAAGGCGAACCGTCCCTCCGTCGCATCGGTCTGATGCGACCAAAGTCCTGAAAAACGCATCGGATATCGCGCTCTGGCAGGGCTTTGACGGCGGGAGAGAGCGCCCCTGCGTCGTTGCAATGGCCCCCCTCTTTCTCCATACTTGCCGCCGTTTTTTGCCCCACAAAACCCTCCATTAACCGTGGAACCAAGCATGAGCACAGCAATCAGTCAGACTGCTTATAACTATAAGGTGGTCCGCCAGTTCGCCATTATGACGGTGATCTGGGGGGTCATTGGGATGGGTCTCGGTGTTCTGATCGCCGCCCAGCTGGTATGGCCGGAACTCAACTTCGACCTGCCGTGGACCAGCTTCGGCCGTCTGCGCCCGCTGCACACCAACGCAGTGATCTTCGCCTTCGGCGGCTGCGCCCTGTTCGCCACTTCTTACTACGTGGTGCAGCGCACCTCCCAGGCCCGACTGATTTCCGACGGTCTCGCCGCCTTCACCTTCTGGGGCTGGCAAGCGGTGATCGTGCTGGCAGTCCTGACCCTTCCGCAGGGCTACACCTCCTCCAAGGAGTACGCCGAGCTGGAATGGCCGATCGACATCCTGATCGCCGTGGTCTGGGTCAGCTATGCGATTGTGTTCTTCGGCACCATCGTCAAGCGCAAGACCAAGCACATTTATGTGGGCAACTGGTTCTTCGGTGGCTTCATCCTGACGGTCGCCCTGCTGCACATCGTCAACAACATTGAAATTCCGGTCGGTGCGTTCAAGTCCTACTCGGTCTACTCCGGCGCCACCGACGCGATGATCCAGTGGTGGTACGGCCACAACGCCGTGGGCTTCTTCCTCACCGCCGGCTTCCTCGGGATGATGTATTACTTCGTGCCGAAGCAGGCTGAACGCCCGATCTATTCCTATCGTCTCTCGATCGTGCACTTCTGGGCCTTGATTTCCGTCTATATTTGGGCCGGTCCGCACCATTTGCACTACACCGCCCTGCCGGATTGGGCTCAATCCCTCGGCATGGTGATGTCGCTGATCCTCCTGGCACCGAGCTGGGGCGGCATGATCAACGGCATGATGACCCTCTCGGGCGCCTGGCATAAGCTGCGCACCGACCCGATCCTGCGCTTCCTGGTGGTCTCCTTGGCCTTCTACGGTATGTCCACCTTCGAAGGCCCGATGATGGCCATCAAGACCGTCAACGCCCTCTCCCACTACACCGACTGGACCATCGGCCACGTACACGCCGGTGCCCTC
>NZ_MUJY01000097.1 GCF_002286785.1 Pseudomonas sp. PIC25
CCGCGCCGGCATCACGGTGAACAAGAACGCCGTGCCGAACGACCCGCAGTCGCCGTTCGTCACCTCCGGCATCCGCATCGGCACGCCGGCGATCACCACTCGTGGTTTCAAGGAAACCCAGTGCGTGGCGCTGGCCGGCTGGATCTGCGACATCCTCGATCACCTCGGCGATGCCGATGTCGAGGCGCAGGTGGCCGCCCAGGTGGCCGGGCTCTGCGCGGACTATCCGGTCTACCGCTGAGCAGCAAGCGACCCTCTCCCCCGGACCCTCTCCCGTAAGCGGGGGAGGGGAATGAAACCAGGAGCCTACAGATGCAACGTTATTCCGGCTTCGGCCTGTTCAAGCACTCGCTCAGCCACCATGAGAATTGGCAGCGCATGTGGCGCAATCCCACGCCGAAGCCGGTCTACGACGTGGTCATCGTCGGCGGCGGCGGCCATGGCCTGGCCACGGCCTATTACCTGGCCAAGGAATTCGGCGTGAAGAACGTCGCGGTGGTTGAGAAGGGCTGGCTGGGCGGCGGCAACACCGCGCGCAACACCACCATCGTCCGCTCCAACTACCTGTGGGACGAGTCGGCGCAACTGTACGAACATGCCATGAAGCTGTGGGAGGGCCTGTCCCAGAACCTCAACTACAACGTCATGTACTCGCCGCGCGGGGTCTACAACCTCTGCCACACCCTGCAGGACATGCGCGATTCCGAGCGCCGGGTGAGTGCCAACCGCCTCAATGGCATCGACGGCGAATTGCTCAATGCCGAGCAGGTGGCCGCCGAGATTCCCTACCTGGACTGCAGCAAGAACACCCGCTATCCGATCATGGGCGCGACCGTGCAACGTCGCGGCGGTGTCGCCCGTCACGACGCAGTGGCCTGGGGCTATGCCCGCGCCGCCGACGCCGCCGGTGTCGATCTGATCCAGCAGACCGAAGTGATCGGCTTCCGCAAGCAGGACGGCGCTGTGATCGGCGTCGAGACCACGCGCGGCTTCATCGGCGCCAAGCGCGTCGGCGTGGTCACCGCCGGTAACTCCGGGCATATGGCCAAGCTCGCCGGTTTCCGCCTGCCGATCGAATCGCATCCGCTGCAGGCGCTGGTGTCCGAGCCGATCAAGCCGATCATCGACAGCGTGATCATGTCCAACGCCGTGCACGGCTACATCAGCCAGTCTGACAAGGGCGATCTGGTCATCGGCGCCGGTATCGACGGCTACAACGGCTACGGCCAGCGCGGCTCCTACCCGACCATCGAACACACCCTGCAGGCCATCGTCGAGATGTTCCCGATCCTGTCCCGGGTGCGCATGAACCGCCAGTGGGGCGGCATCGTCGACACCAGCCCGGACGCCTGCCCGATCATTTCCAAGACGCCGGTGAAGAACCTTTTCTTCAACTGCGGCTGGGGTACCGGAGGCTTCAAGGCCACCCCGGGTTCGGGTCACGTATTCGCGGCCAGCCTGGCTGCCGGCGAGATGCATCCGCTGGCCAAGCCGTTCGCCCTGGAACGCTTCCATACCGGCGCATTGATCGACGAACACGGCGCCGCCGCCGTGGCGCACTGAGGAGACTCGCCATGCTTCATATTTTCTGTCCCCACTGTGGCGAACTGCGCTCCGAAGAGGAGTTCCACGCCGCCGGCCAGGCGCACATCGCGCGGCCGCTGGACCCGAACGCCTGCACCGACGAGGAGTGGGGCGACTATCTGTTCTTCCGCGACAACCCGCGCGGCCTGCACCATGAGCTGTGGCTGCACGCGGCCGGTTGCCGCAAGTATTTCAACGCCACCCGCCACACCATCAGCTACGAAATTCTCGAGACCTACAAGATCGGCGAGAAGCCCAGCGTGACCGAGGCTGGCGGTAGCGAGAAGAAGCCCGTAGCGAAAGGAGTAACGGCATGAGCCAGGTCAATCGTCTGTCCCGTGGCGGCCGCATCGACCGCAGCCAGCCGCTGACCTTCACCTTCAACGGCGAGACCTACCAGGGCTACGCCGGCGACACCCTGGCCGCGGCCCTGCTGGCCAACGGCGTCGATGTGATCGGCCGCAGCTTCAAATATTCCCGCCCGCGCGGCATCGTCGCCGCCGGTGCCGAAGAGCCGAACGCCGTGCTGCAGATCGGCTCCCGCGAAGAGACCCAGATTCCCAACGTGCGCGCCACCCAGCAAGCACTGTACGGCGGCCTGGTGGCAGCCAGCACCAACGGTTGGCCGAGCGTCAACAACGACCTGATGGGGATTCTCGGCAAGGTCGGCGGCAAGATGATGCCGCCCGGTTTCTACTACAAGACCTTCATGTACCCCTCGTCGCTGTGGATGACCTACGAGAAGTACATCCGCAAGGCCGCCGGCCTTGGCCGCGCGCCGCTGGAAAACGACCCGGACATCTACGACCACATCAACCAGCACTGCGACGTGCTGGTGATCGGCGCCGGCCCTGCCGGTCTCGCCGCGGCCCTGGCCGCGGGCCGCAGTGGGGCGCGGGTGATCCTCGCCGATGAACAGGAAGAGTTCGGCGGCAGCCTGCTGGATACCCGTGAGACCCTCGACGGCAAGCCCGCCGCGGAATGGGTCGCCAAGGTGGTCGCCGAACTGAAGACCCTGCCGGAAGTGACCCTGCTGCCGCGCGCCACGGTGAACGGCTACCACGACCACAATTTCCTCACCATCCACGAACGCCGCACCGATCACCTCGGCGAAACCGCTCCGCTGGGCGCCTTCGGTGCGCCCCAGGCCCGTCATCGCGTGCACCGTGTGCGTGCCGGCCGGGTGGTGCTGGCCGCCGGCGCCCACGAGCGGCCGCTGGTGTACGCCAACAACGATGTGCCCGGCAATATGCTGGCCGGTGCCGTCTCCACCTACGTACGCCGTTATGGCGTGGCGCCGGGCAAGAAACTGGTCCTGGCCACCAACAACGACTACGCCTACCGCACCGCTCTCGACTGGCTGGACGCCGGCCTGCAGGTGGTGGCGGTCGCCGATGCGCGCTCCAACCCGCGCGGCAGCTGGGTCGAGGAGGTACGTTCCCGCGGCGTGCGCGTGCTCACCGGTAGCTCGGTGATCGACGTGCGCGGCGGCAAGCGGGTGGAAGCCGCCCGTGTGGCTGCCATCGACCCGGTGGCGATGAAAGTCACCAGCCCCGGCGAGTGGCTGGATTGTGATCTGATCGCCAGCTCCGGCGGCTACAGCCCGGTGGTGCACCTGGCGTCGCACCTGGGCGGCCGTCCGGAATGGCGTGAAGACATCCTGGCCTTCGTGCCCGGCGGCAGCAACGGTTTGCAGAAGCGCATCGACGCCGGTGCGGTGAACGGTGTGTTCAAGCTCGGCGACGTGATCGCCAACGGCTTCGAGGCGGGCGTCAAGGCGGCTGCCGAGACCGGCTTCAAGGCGACGGCGGGCAATCTGCCGCGCACCGAGAAGCGTATCGAGGAAGCGGCTATCGCGTTGTTCCAGGTCCCCCACGAGAAGCCCACGGCCCGTGCGCCCAAGCAATTCGTCGACCTGCAGAACGACGTCACCGCCGCCGGCATCGAACTGGCCACCCGCGAAGGCTTCGAGTCGGTCGAGCACGTCAAGCGCTACACCGCGCTGGGCTTCGGTACCGACCAGGGCAAGCTGGGCAACATCAACGGCCTGGCCATCGCCGCCCGTTCGATGGGGATCAGCATCCCGCAGATGGGCACCACCATGTTCCGCCCGAACTACACCCCGGTGACCTTCGGCGCCGTGGCCGGCCGTCACTGCGGACACCTGTTCGAGCCCAAGCGCTACACCGCGATGCAGGCCTGGCACGTGGCCAACGGTGCCGAGTTCGAGGACGTCGGCCAGTGGAAGCGTCCCTGGTACTTCCCGAAGAAGGGCGAGGACCTGCATACCGCCGTGGCCCGCGAGTGCCTGGCGGTGCGCAACAGCGTCGGCATCCTCGATGCCTCGACCCTCGGCAAGATCGATATCCAGGGCCCGGACGCCCGTGAGTTCCTCAACCGCGTCTACACCAACGCCTGGACCAAGCTGGACGTGGGCAAGGCGCGCTACGGCCTGATGTGCAAGGAAGACGGCATGGTCTTCGACGACGGCGTGACCGCCTGTCTGGCCGACAACCACTTCCTGATGACCACCACCACCGGCGGCGCCGCTCGCGTGCTGCAGTGGCTGGAGCTGTACCACCAGACCGAATGGCCGGAGCTGAAGGTGTACTTCACCTCGGTCACCGATCACTGGGCGACCATGACCCTGTCCGGCCCGAACAGCCGCAAGCTGCTGGCCGAGGTGACCGATATCGACCTGGACAAGGACGGCTTCCCGTTCATGACCTGGAAAGAGGGCAACGTCGCCGGCGTACCGGCGCGGGTGTTCCGTATCTCCTTCACCGGCGAGCTTTCCTACGAAGTGAACGTGCAGGCCGACTACGCCCTGGGCGTCTGGGAAAAGCTGATCGAGGCCGGCAAGAAGTACGACCTGACCCCGTACGGCACCGAGACCATGCACGTGCTGCGTGCGGAGAAGGGCTTCATCATCGTCGGCCAGGACACCGATGCCTCGGTGACCCCGGACGATCTGAACATGGGCTGGTGCGTGGGCCGCACCAAGCCGTTCTCCTGGATCGGCTGGCGCGGCATGAACCGCGAGGACTGCCTGCGCGAAGACCGCAAGCAACTGGTCGGCCTCAAGCCCATCGATCCGCTCAAGGTCCTGCCGGAAGGCGCGCAACTGGTGTTCGATCCCAAGCAGCCGATCCCCATGACCATGGTCGGCCACGTCACCTCCAGCTACATGAGCGCCACCATGGGCCACAGCTTCGCCATGGCGGTGGTCAAGGGCGGCCTCAAGCGCATGGGCGAGCGGGTCTTCGCACCCCTGGCCGACGGCAGCGTGATCGAGGCGGAGATCGTGTCTTCGGTGTTCTATGACCCAAAGGGAGAGCGGCAGAACGTTTGAAGCAGACGCATGACCCTGTAGGAGCCAGCTTGCTGGCGAATGGTCCCGACCCGTGGCTCGCCAGCAAGCTGGCTCCCACGGTGTCCGGCGAAACAGAATGAGAGAATTCCCATGACCGCAGTCAACGTCTACAAACAACGCCCGGACAAGATCGAAGGGCAATCCCCGCTGCACCACGCTGGCCTCGCCGAGCTGGTGGGCAAGGGCAAATCCGGTGCCGGTGTGCACCTGCGCGAGAAGAAGCTGCTCGGCCATCTGACCCTGCGCGGCGATGCCAGGGACCCGGCCTTCGCCGGCGGCGTGCACAAAGCCCTCGGCGTCGAGCTGCCGGTGGCGCTGACCCTGGTTGCCAACGGCACCCTCTCGCTGCAATGGCTGGCCCCGGACGAGTGGCTGCTGATCGTCCCGCGTGGCGAGGAGTTCGCCACCGAGCAGCGTCTGCGCGAGGCCCTCGGCAACGAGCTGCACTATGCGGTGGTCAACGTCAGCGGCGGCCAGACCCTGCTCGAACTGAGCGGTCCTAAGGTTCGCGAGATGCTGATGAAATCCACCTCCTACGACGTCCATCCGAGCAATTTCCCGGTGGGCAAGGCGGTGGGAACCAATTTCGCCAAGACCCAGCTGGTGATCCGTCACACCGCCGAGGAGACCTGGGAGCTGGTGGTTCGGCGCAGCTTCGCCGACTACATCTGGCTCTGGCTGCAGGACGCCAGCGCCGAGTTCGGGTTGGCGATCGAGGCGTAAGCCGCAGGGTGAATGGCTGGCAGGCCTGCCAGCCATTCACCCCATACTCCGAGCAGCCTGGGAGATCGACATGAGCCGCACCCCCGATACCTGGATTCTCACCGCCCATAGCCCGAGTCTGCTCGGTACCGTGGACGTGGTGACGCGCTACCTGTTCGAACAGGGGTGCTACGTCACCGAGCACCACAGCTTCGACGACCGCCTGGCCAGTCGTTTCTTCATTCGCATCGAGTTCCGCGCGCCGCAGGGCTTCGACGAGGCGGTCTTCCGCGCCGGCCTGGCCGAGCGGGTGGCGCCGTTCGACATGAGCACCGAGCTGACCCCGCCCGGCTACCGCGCCAAGGTGGTGATCATGGTTTCCAAGGCCGATCATTGCCTGAATGACCTGCTCTACCGCCAGCGCATCGGCCAGTTGCCGATGGATATCACCGCTGTGGTCTCCAACCATCCGGACCTTGAGCCCCTGGCGCGCTGGCACGGCATCCCCTACTACCACTTCCCGCTCGACCCCAACGACAAGCCGTCCCAGGAGCGCCGGGTAATGCAGGTGGTAGAAGAAACCGGGGCCGAGCTGGTGATCCTCGCCCGCTATATGCAGGTGCTCTCGCCCGAGTTGTGCCGCAAGCTGGACGGCCGCGCGATCAACATCCATCACTCGCTGCTGCCCGGCTTCAAGGGCGCCAAGCCGTACCACCAGGCGTACCAGAAGGGCGTCAAGCTGGTCGGAGCCACCGCCCACTTCATCAACAACGACCTCGACGAGGGCCCGATCATCGCCCAGGGCGTCGAGCCGGTGGACCATTCCCACTATCCGGAAGACCTGATCGCCAAGGGCCGCGACATCGAATGTCTGACCCTGGCCAAGGCAGTGGGCTACTTCCTCGAACGGCGTGTGTTCCTCCACGCCAACCGCACAGTTGTGCTTTAAGAGCAGCGAAAAGCTGCAAGCAGCAGACTTCAAGCAGGGCGAATGAATTCGCCTCTGCACATACCGATTCACCTTTTGGCGCCGTCCTTGGCGCTTCGACAAAGCCGACAGATGTTCCGAACGGGGCCGCGCGGCCGCCGGCTGCGCCTCCGCCTTCACAACAAGAAAGGAGAACAACGCATGTCTGGTAATCGTGGTGTCGTTTATCTCGGCGCGGGCAAGGTCGAGGTCCAGAAGATCGACTATCCCAAGATGCAGGACCCGCGCGGTCGCAAGATCGAGCACGGGGTCATCCTCAAGGTGGTTTCCACCAATATCTGCGGTTCCGACCAGCACATGGTACGCGGTCGTACCACCGCCCAGGTCGGCCTGGTGCTGGGCCACGAGATCACCGGTGAGGTGATCGAGAAGGGTAGTGACGTGGAGAACCTGCAGATCGGCGACCTGGTTTCCGTCCCCTTCAACGTCGCGTGCGGGCGCTGCCGTTCCTGTAAGGAAATGCACACCGGTGTCTGCCTGACCGTCAACCCGGCACGTGCCGGCGGTGCCTACGGCTACGTCGACATGGGCGACTGGACTGGCGGCCAGGCCGAGTACGTGCTGGTTCCCTACGCCGACTTCAACCTGCTCAAGCTGCCGGAGCGCGACAAGGCCATGGAGAAAATCCGTGACCTGACCTGTCTGTCCGATATCCTGCCCACCGGCTACCACGGCGCGGTTACCGCGGGCGTTGGCCCGGGCAGCACCGTGTACGTGGCCGGCGCCGGCCCGGTCGGCCTCGCCGCCGCTGCTTCCGCCCGCCTGCTCGGTGCCGCGGTGGTGATCGTCGGTGACGTCAACCCGGTGCGCCTGCAGCACGCCAAGGCCCAGGGCTTCGAAATCGCCGACCTGTCCCAGGACACTCCGCTGCACGAGCAGATCGCCAATCTGCTGGGCGAGCCGGAAGTGGACTGCGCGGTGGATGCGGTGGGCTTCGAGGCGCGTGGCCATGGTCACCAGGGCGCTCAGCACGAAGCACCGGCAACGGTGCTGAACTCGCTGATGCAGGTTACCCGCGTGGCCGGCAAGATCGGCATCCCCGGCCTCTACGTGACCGAAGACCCGGGTGCGGTGGACGCGGCGGCGAAGATCGGCAGTCTGAGCATCCGCTTCGGCCTCGGCTGGGCCAAGTCGCACAGCTTCCACACCGGCCAGACCCCGGTGATGAAGTACAACCGCCAACTGATGCAAGCGATCATGTGGGACCGCATCAACATCGCCGAAGTGGTCGGCGTACAGGTGATCAGCCTGGACGACGCACCCAAGGGCTACGGCGAGTTCGATGCCGGCGTGCCGAAGAAATTCGTCATCGATCCGCACAAGACGTTCAGTGCAGCTTAAAAACAGCGGCAAGCCTTAAGCCACAAGCTGCAAGCCGGAGGTGTTCTACGCTCTGGCTTGCAGCTTGCAGCTTGCAGCTTGCAGCTTGCAGCTTGCAGCTTGCAGTTGCCTATGACTCCGCTCGCAGCGCTCCGATGCGCGCGTCCTTCTCTTCCCACAGCTTCGACACCCAGCCCTGCACGAACTGGCGGAATTCCGGGTCGTTTTCGTAATCGCCGCTCCACAGCGCCGGGTCCAGCGGCCGGGTGTGGATGTCGACGATCACCTTGGAGACCTGCCCACTGGCCAAGTCCCAGAAGCCGGGGATGCGTCCCTCCGGGTAGACCAGGGTGACATCGAGAATGGCGTCGAGCTGCTCGCCGAGAGCGGCCAGCACGAAGGCCACGCCGCCTGCCTTGGGTTTGAGCAGGTACCGATAGGGGGAGCCCTGCTGGGCCTGCTTGGCCGGGGTGAAGCGGGTTCCTTCCAGATAGTTCACCACCGTCACCGGCATGCGCTTGAAGCGCTCGCAGGCGGTCCTGGTGATTTCCAGATCCTTGCCTTTCAGGTGCGGGTTCTTTTCCAGGAAGGCCTTGGAATAGCGCTTCATGAATGGGTAGTCCAGCGCCCAGAAGGCGAGGCCGAGGAAGGGCACCCAGATCAGCTCCTTCTTCAGGAAGAACTTGAAGTAGGGCGTCTTGCGGTTGAACGCCTGGACCAGCGCCGGGATATCGACCCAGGACTGGTGGTTGCTGATCACCAAGTAGGAGGTGTCCTGGCGCAGGTTCTCGCCGCCGCGGATATCCCAGATCGTCGGGGTGAAGGTGGCGAAGATCAGCTTGTCGATTTCCGCCCAGGTCTCGGCGATCCACATCACGCCGCGAGAACAGAGGTCGCGCAGACGCTGTCCGGGCAGCACCAGCTTGAGCAGCGCTAGCAGCATCATCGGGCCGATGAGAACCAGGGTATTGAGCAACAGCAGCAGGATGACGACGAGGCCGGTCAACAGGCGGCGCATGGCAACTCCTTGTGGTGCGCGGGCGGCCCATGATAAGCAGGCTCACGCCCGAGACCAAGCGAAGCGGCGCCGCGACCGGCGGCCGAACGATTCACCGGGGTCCGGGTCCTAGCCACTGTCGCTTGAATTTGGGGGAACCCTTCGTGAAGTACGCTTTTCTCTCCGCCTGCCTGTTGTTGCCGTTGACTGCCTTCGCTGCCAAGGACCCCACCCTGTACGGACGCTACGAGTACGTCCGCCTGCCCGAGATCGGTCAGGTCATGAAGGCGAAGATGGACACCGGCGCCCGCACCGCGTCCCTGTCGGCCAAGGATATCGAGCGCTTCGAGCGCGACGGCGAGGAGTGGGTGCGTTTCCGCCTGGCCGGCAAGGGCGCTGACGACACTCTTTTCGAACATCGCCTGGCCCGGATCAGCAAGATCAAGAACCGCGCCGACGAGGAAGACGACGAAGAGGGCGACAAGGCCGAAATCTCCCGCCGCCCGGTGATCGACCTGGAAGTCTGCCTGGGTGGCGAACGACGCGTCATCGAGGCCAACCTGACCGACCGCAGCGCCTTCAACTATCCGGTGCTGATCGGTGCCAAGGCGCTGCGCGAGTTCGATGCGGCGGTAGACCCGGCTCGCAAGTTCACTGTCGGCAAGCCGCAATGCTGAAGTCCGGTATGTGAATCGCCCGCGCCCGGGCGGTTTTCCGTATAGAACCTATTCTCACTCCAGAAACCTCGGAAACGGCCGATAGCTATGATGGCAATCGGCCTGTTTCTTGCTTCGTGTCCCTTTCTCCCGCGGCCCGGATGGCGCGGTACCGGATCCGTTGAGGTGTCAGCATGACTGGAGTACTCAAGCCGGGCGTACGTCTTCTCGAACGCTTCAGCTTCGCGCGCAAGTTCCAACTGGTTTTCCTGCTCTTTCTGCTGCCCATGGGCTACGCGCTCTGGACCATCGTCAGCGACCATGTCGAGCGGCTCTCGCTGATGGACCAGGAGCGCGCCGGCATGCGCACGGTGCAGGCGTTGAGCGATGTGCAGCAGGCCCTGCTGGAACAGCGCACCCTGTTCGCCCGCTGGAAGGGAACCGAGAAGCAGGCCGAAGCCCTGCTGACTCAGCGCGAGGGTGCCCTCGACGAGGCTTTGGCCCAAGTCCAGACGGCCTTGCAGCGTGAGCCCCTGGGCGACGCGGTGACGCGGCAACTGGAGGCGTTGCAGGGGATGCGCAGTGAGCTGGCGGTCGAGGCCGTGGGCCGGATGGCGCTACCGGATGCCCTGGAGCGTTACCAAAAGGTACTGCTGCAACTGACGGCGTTACGCGAACAGGTGGCCACCGACAGTGGCCTGATCCTCGATCCGAAGCTTGATACCTACCTGATGATGGAGCAGCTCACGGCGAGCCTGCCGCGCCTGCTGGAGAACCTCGGCAGCTTCGCCAGCCAGGGACACGGCGCTGTGATATCCCAGCATTTCACCTTGCAGAGCCGGGTGGTGATCCGCGATCTGCGCCGCGCGCTGGAAGAGTCGCGTGCGCAGTTGCAGAAAATGCGAACTACCCTGGAGCGGGAGGAACCGGCGGTAGCCGCTTCCCTGCGTGAGCCCGGCGACAGGGCCCAGGGTGGCCTCGACCGCTTTCTCGAGCGGATCGACCGCGAGATGTTCGAGAGCAACCCCATCGCCCTGACCCCCGAGGCGTTCATCCAGGCGGTGGAACAGCTCGAGGGCGACCTGCGGGACTTCGAGCAGGCACTCTTCGGCGAGTTCGACCAGCGGGTCGCCGGCTACCGGGACGAGGACAGGGCGGTGCTGGTCGAAGTGGTCGCGGCCTTCACTGTCCTGACTTTGCTGGCGCTGTACGTGCTGTTCTGCCTGAACGCTTCAATCCAGCGCAGCACGGCGAGTATCACGGCGGCGGCGGATGGCTTGCGTGCCGGCGACCTGAGTGTGCGCATGGCGGTGCAGGGCCAGGACGAGCTGGCCGGCATTGCCGCCTCGCTGAACACGGCGGTGGCGCAGTTGCGCGAGTCGCTGGAGGGCGTCAACACGGAAAGCCGGCAATTGGGCGGCACGGTGCAACTGCTCAACGCCCAGGCCCAGGACGCCCTCGGGGCGGTGGAGCAGCAGCAGGGCCAGGTGAGCCAGATTGCCACCGCGGCAACCCAGTTGGCCGCCACCGCGCAGAGTGTCGCGGAAAGCTGCGAGCAGGCCGCCGCCGACGCCGGGCAGACCCGCGAGATCGCTGTGCAGAGCAACCAGCGCAGCACCCGCACCAGTGCCAGCATGCGCCAGCTCAGCGCGCGGCTGGGCGATACGACAGCCACGTTGCAGAAACTGCGGGAGCAGACCCAGCAGATCAACCGCATCGTCGATGTGATCAAGGGCATCGCCGAGCAGACCAACCTGCTCGCCCTCAACGCCGCCATCGAAGCCGCCCGCGCCGGCGAGCAGGGGCGCGGCTTCGCCGTGGTGGCCGACGAGGTGCGCAGCCTGTCGCAGCGGACCCAGGACTCCACCCAGGAAATCGGCAAGACGGTCGAGGACCTGCAGAAAGTGGTCGGCGCGGCCGTCGGCCTGATGGAAGACGCCTTCCGCCAGGCCGAAACCGATGTCGGCAGCGTACTGGCGATGGGGGAGGACCTGGACAGCATCGCCGAGGCGGTGCAGCGGGTCAGCGACCGCCTGGCCCAGATCGCCACCGCCGCCGAACAGCAGGCGGCCACCGCCGACGAGGTGAGCGGCAACATCCAACAGGTCGATCAGGCCGCCAGCCACCTGCTGGCCGGGGCCCAGGCGGTCAGCGAAGCCGCCGAGCAACTGCGCCGGGGCAGCGAGGCGCTGGAGCGGAATACCGGGCGGTTCCGGCTGGGGTAGTTGCCCCTGGCGTCGTCGGGCGAATGAATCCGCCTCGGGTGGGTTTCGCTCTTGGTAGGAACGAGCTGTGCTCGCGAAAGGAGCCACCACAGAAGCTTCGCCAGCAGGCTGGCTCCTACGGAAAGCGGGGGGGGCGCGTGCGGATTCATTTGAACTTGGGAAACCACGTCCTTAGGACGTGGTCATGAGTCACCGGCTCTGCCTGTGACGATTTGAGAGGCTCATGTTTAGTCCTCGGTTGA
>NZ_MUJY01000098.1 GCF_002286785.1 Pseudomonas sp. PIC25
CTCTGTACGAAAAGTGCCTGCGCTCGGTGATGCGTCGTTAAAAATCGGTTCGGAATGCTCATTTACAACTCGTAAACTCCGCTTCCTCACCGATTTTTGTCGGGGGCGCCGAGCCTAGCCTGACCTTCGCTCGACGACTTTTCGTACAGCCCCTAGAGCAGCGGCATCCTCAGCGTAGAGCCGGAGGGCGGCTTTTTACAGCCGTGGGCCAGCGCGGCTGACTAGCGGTAGCCGAAGACCGGTATCAGCGCAACCCCCGTGGATCACCCTTGCCGGCCACGGCCGCCGCTTCGTCCGGTGTCAGCAACGCGGTGCGCGGCACATCCATCAGCCGCGCGCAGGCCGCCAGGACATTGGCCCAGGTGGCGCGGTTGACGAATTGCATACCCGCCTCGTCGAAGGTGCCACCCCGGTTGCGATAGCCCAGGACCGCGCTGTTCGCAGCATCCGGCAGGATCGGCCAGAGGTGCCCACGCGCCACTTCCGGGCGCATGTGGGTGAGCAGCACGCGGCGGACGTGAGAGTCCGGGAACAGCCGCTCGGTCAGCGCCTGCTCGGCCACCGCTTCCAGCTCCTGGCGGTCGCGCGGCGCACGGAAACGCCCGGGCTCCTGCAGGTAGACCAGCCGATACGGATAACCGGCCTCGCGCAGGCGCACCGCGGCACGACGCATTTCCGCCAGTTGATAACTGCCGTTGGCGATCAGCAGCAGCGGCTCGCTGCCGGCCTGCTCTTCCACCACCAGTGCCCCGTCGCGGGCCAGTTGCTCGGCCTGGGCGCGATCGAACACCGACGGCCGCTCGCGCTTGGGCGCCACCACGCAGGCCAGTTGTCCTCTCGCCCGGTAGATCGAGGGCAACAGCGCCAACAGGCTGTTGTGATCGGCCGGGAACAGCACGCGCACCGCATCGCTCATCTCGCCGAGCAAGGCTTCGCAGAAGGTAGTGTCCTGGTGGGACTGCTGGTTCTTGCCGTTCTCCCAGGTGTGGGAAGTGGCCACCAGAGGCCAGCCGAGCCAGCCGGCCGGGCGTCCGGCTTCCTTCTGCTGGCGGGCGAAGATCAGTGCCTGGCGCACCGCACCGAGCATCTTCACGCAGAAGGCTTCGTAACTGGCTACCAGGTTAAGCCCGCCCTGGTTGGCCAGGCAGGCGGAGACCACCGCTTCCTCGTTGAGCGCGGTGATCACCTTGCCGTCCAGCGCTTCGTGGACATTTTCCGGCTCGCAGACGCGATGCTTCAGTGCGTCGAGCACCCCGCCCAACCGGTTGCTGGCCAGTTCGTCGGGATTGCCCACCCGTGGCCGCAACCCTGGATTCGCCTTCACCAGATCGACGAAGAAACGGTCCAGCGCCGCCATCGGCGAGCAGACATCGTCCCGGTAGTGCAGCGCCGGCATCACCGGCTCCGCCGGCCGGCGTACCGCCAGCAGGTTGTCGCGCTCCAGCGGGCGGCCCTGGCGCAAGGCCGCGAAGCATTGGCGCGCGCTGTCCAACTCCGCCAGCGGCACGTACAGCGGCGCGGCATGCTCGTTGAACAGACGGCTGGCCTCGGCATCGCGGGAGGGATTGCCCGGCAGCGGCAGGTTGTGGGCGGCGTTGCTGCCGGCTCCGTAGAAGCCGAAACCCTTTTCCGTCTCGGCAATGGCATAGGGAATAGGCAAGGGATAGTGCAGGATGCCGCTGTTCTTCTCCTGGACCCGTCGCGCCAGCCGTTGCTCCATTTCCCATAGGGTGCAGACGAAGGCCGCCGGGTCGCGACCGTCGAAGGTGATCGGGTCGAAGCCGCAACGCCGCAGGTGCTGGCGGAAACCCTCCAGCCCCTCGTGGGTGCCCAGCTCGGTGCGCTGTTCGATGCGTCGGCCGTTGGCGATCATCACCGGCAGCGCCGTGCCGCAATCCTCGGCCCGCCACCAGCGCGGCATCCAGTCGCTGCCGCGCTGCTCCTCGGCGGCGCCATCGGAGAGGAAGGCCACCAGGGTCTCGCCGGGCAGCGGCAGGTGGGCGTACTGCAACTCGGCAAAGCCGAGGTAACCGCCCTCGGCGATCCCGCCGGCGGTGTGCGGGTTGACGTGGCTGCCCAACGGTACGCCGGGCGCCCCGTCCGGCGCCTGGGCGTAGCTATAGAAGTCCTGTACCAGCCGGTTCAGCCCTTCGTCGTCGAAGCCATAGCGCTCGGCCTGTTCCGGATGCTGGTTGCCGGTGAGCAGGTTGAGCGCCTCGATGGCCGCCACGCAATGGCCCTGGCCCATCAGCCAGCCACGGGTCTCGCCGCTGAGCGCGTTGAGTGCGAGGTAGCCGGCATAGGCCGGGACCATGTTCAGCGCGCCACCGGTATGTCCTTCGGGTGCCTGTTTGAAATCGTCGGCCCCCAGCGGCTCGCCATCCAACCGCACACGTCGGGCGTAGGTCATGTGCACCACCAGCCAGAGGCCGGCGGCGCTCAGCCGGTCGAGGGCATGCAGGGTGCGGTAGACGCTGGCCAGGTCCGGCTGACGCCCGGCCTGCACCAGTTGGTGAGCGAAGCGGTACACCGCGGCCTGGGTCTCGGCACTATGCTGAAAGGGACCGTAGCCCGCCTGCCAGGCGGCGAAGATTGGCTCGGCCCGGGCATGTTCGGCCAGCTCGGCCTGGCTCGGCAGTATCTGATGCATGTGAGGGCTCCGTGAGTTGATGGGATCAAGTCTAGGCAGCTCACATGACGCCGATGCTGATGTGCATCAACACGGCCCCGCGATGGCGCTGACAGGCTATCGAGACATCACATAGAAGGAAGTAGCCATGGCCTTGCTCAGTTTCCTCGGTGCCATCCAACAGGTCACCGGTTCCTGCTACCTGATCGAAAGCCGCGACGGCGCGCGGGTACTGCTCGATTGCGGCATGCGCCAGGGGCGCCGCGAAGAAGAGGAAGGCAACCGCGCGCCCTTTGCCTTCGATCCGAAGACCCTGGACGCCGTGGTGATTTCCCACGCCCACCTCGATCACACCGGGCTGCTGCCCAAGCTGGTTGCCAAGGGCTATCGCGGCCCGATCTTCGCCACCGAGGCGAGCTGCGACCTGATGGAACTGATGCTGCTGGACTCCGCCAATATCCAGGAAAAGGACGCCGAGTGGGAAAGCAAGTGGCGCGCCCGCCTGGGCAAGCCGCCGGTCAATCCGCTCTATACCGTGGCCGACACCGAGCACACCCTGAAGCGTCTCCACCCCCTGCCCTACGGTCAGCCTCACGAGGTGGCGAAGGGCGTGAGCGTGACCTACCACGATGCCGGCCACATCCTCGGCTCGGCCATCGTCGAACTGGCGGTGCAGGACCACCACATCACCCGCCACCTGGTGTTCTCCGGCGACCTGGGCAACACCTGCTCGCCCTTGATGAAGGACCCGGCCATCCTCACCCGCGCCGACGTGGTGCTGCTCGAATCCACCTATGGCGACCGCGACCACCGTTGCAGCGCGGACACCCTGGACGAGCTGGCCGAGATCCTCCAGGCCGCCCACCGCGACGGCGGCAACGTACTGATCCCAGCCTTCGCCGTCGGCCGCACCCAGGACCTCATCTACTACCTCGGCCGCTTCTACCAGGAAGGCCGGCTGCCCCAGCAGGCAGTGTTCCTCGACAGCCCCATGGCGATCCGTGCCAACGCCATCTACTCGCGCTACCACGGTTCTTTCGATCCGGCCGACCGCGCCGAACTTCAGGCCCATGGGGTCAAGCGCGTGGAAGACTGGCTGCCGATCCTGCGCACCACCCCGACGCCGGAAGAATCCATGGCGATCAACCGCATCAAGCGCGGCGCCATCATCATCGCCGGCAGCGGCATGTGCACCGGCGGGCGGATCGTCCAGCACTTCAAGCACAACCTCTGGCGCGAGGAATGCCACATCGTGTTCCCCGGCTTCCAGGCCAAGGGCACCCTCGGCCGCGCCATCGTCGAAGGAGCCAGCACCGTGCGCGTGCTGCACCAGCGCATCGCGGTGAAAGCCAAGGTGCACACCCTCGGCGGCTTCTCGGCGCATGCCGGGCAATCGCAACTGCTCGAATGGGTGAAACACTTCGATCACCATCCTGAGCTTTACTTGGTGCATGGGGAACTCGAAAAGATGCAGGCTCTGCAAACCGTCCTGCGCGAGCGCCTCGATTGGATCGCCAATATCCCTGAACCAGGAGAACAGATAGCCCTCTGAATGACGCCGACGGTTCCTGGCAACTCCGCCGGCGTCGCCGTGCCCTGTGCGGCCGGCCCGATCGCCAGCTTCGGCTGGCGCCTGCGGCATAATGCAGAAACTGTCGGCACTCCGGTGCATTCGCACCGCGACGGCGGCAGCCCTGGGGAGTAGACGCCGCTTCGCCGGTGTCCAACATTCCCTGATGTACAAGGAGAAGTCGAATGCCCTACGAACCGGACGATTACCTTTCCCGCCACTTCCAGACCAGCGGGGTCGATCTCGCCAGCAAGATCGACGAATTGGTCACCCTGTCCGTCCCCGATACCAGCCCCAACCTGCCGCTTTACCGCGAAATGCTGCTCACCGTGATCCGCATGGCCCAGGCCGACCGCAACCGCTGGGACGCCAAGATCATGCTGCAGACCCTGCGCGAGATGGAGCACGCCTTCAGCCGCCTCGAACAGTTCAAGCGGCGCCGCAAGGTCACCGTGTTCGGCTCGGCGCGCACGCCGCTGGAACACCCGCTGTACGCCCTGGCTCGCGAACTGGGCGCCACCCTGGCGCGCTACGACATGATGGTCATCACCGGCGCCGGTGGGGGGATCATGGCGGCCGCCCATGAAGGGGCCGGCCTGAACAACAGCCTCGGCTTCAACATCACCCTGCCCTTCGAGCAGCATGCCAACCCCACGGTGGACGGCACGGAGAACCTGCTGTCGTTCCACTTCTTCTTCGTGCGCAAGCTGTTCTTCGTCAAGGAGGCCGACGCCCTGGTGCTCTGCCCCGGCGGTTTCGGCACCCTGGACGAGGCGCTGGAAGTGCTGACCCTGATCCAGACCGGCAAGAGCCCGCTGGTCCCGGTGGTCCTGCTGGACGAACCCGGCGGCACCTACTGGACGCATGCCCTGGAATTCATGCGCGCCCAACTGGAGGAAAACCGCTACATCCTGCCCAGCGACATGCACCTGATCCGCCTGGTGCACAGCGCCGAGGATGCCGCGGAGGAAATCGCCCAGTTCTACCGCAACTTCCACTCCAGCCGCTGGGTCAAGGACCTGTTCGTCGTGCGCATGAACCACCCGCTGAGCGACGCGGCGCTGGCGGAACTGCGGGAGAATTTCGCCGATCTCTGTCTCAGCGGCACCTTCGAACAGCAGCCCTCCTGCGAAACCGAGCAGGACGAACCGGAGCTTTGCCATCTGGCCCGTCTGGCCTTCACCTTCAACGGCCGCGACCACGGCCGCCTGCGCGAACTGCTCGACTTCATCAACCTCTCCCAGCACTGGGCCAAGGCCTGACCCCGAACGCCAGCGCGCCGGCCTGTCAGGCCAGCCTGCTGGCTCGTCGTGGGCAGTGTTCGCAGATACAGGCGTTCGCCCGGCGAAACCCCGCTGGGCGCCCCTACAAGAGCTCGAGAAACCGCACAGTGTTTCCTGTGGGAGCGAATTCATTCGCGATAGCCTTACACCGTCTTCGCGAATGAATTCGCTCCCACAGATTCGTAGCCCAGACTTCTATAGGGCGATTCATTCGCCCAATGGCACGGTCCGAAGCGCCCGCCCCGTCAAAAGAACGTGGGCAAGGTCTCGATGACTTGCAACTCCGCGTCCACCAGGCAGATCTGCCGCCACTTGTCGAAGGTCAGGCAGGGATGGGAGGCACCGAAGGCGATGATGTCGCCCACATGCAGCACCGCGTCGACGGGGATGTCCATGAAGGCATGCTGGTCCATCAACTTGTTCACCCGCCAGGCGCTGACGTTCTCGGCCACCGTGCTGCCGGATCGGTAACGCCGCAGCGGTTGCGGCATGGCATCGGAGGCGATGTCGCGCTTGCCCAGGGCGACGATGGCCCGACCCGGCTCCGGCAACGACTGCACATGGGCCCAGACCTCCATCGCCGGACGCAGTGGCGCGTCCCAATCCGGATGGCGCGCCTGCACTGCCGCCTGCGCCTCGCCGTAGAGACCATGGTCATGCACCACATAGCACCCCGGACGCAACACGCCGGTGAAACGCTCGCGCACGTCGTGGCGGTCGAAGGCCTCGGCGATCAGGTCATACCAGGCCGAACCGGAAGCCGTGACGATAGGCCTCTCGAGGGCGAACAGGCCGCGCTCCAGCAGGCCGACGGCGATGGCCACCAGTCGCTCGGCGTAATCGCGAACGCTCCCAGCGCTGTCCTCGCCGTAGATGACCCCCTCGTAACCTTCGATGCCGGTCAAGGCCAGCGCTGGCTGGGCCGCCACCGCCTCGGCCAGGCGCTGCGCCTCTTCCGCGCTGCGGCAGCCGCAACGACCGCCGGGCACGCCGACTTCGATCATCACGTTCAGGCGCAGCCCGCGCTCGCCGAAGAAGCGCCCCAGTTCGGCGACGTTGTCCGGGTGGTCGACCAGGCAGTGGAAATCCACCCCGGGATCGCCCAACAACTCGGCCACCAGCTCCATGTTGGGCGCACCGACCAACTGGTTCGCCAGCAGCAGGCGGCGTACCCCATGGGCATGGGCGGCGCGGCACTGCACGGCGGTGGCCAGGGTGATGCCCCAGGCGCCCTGGTCGAGCTGCCGCTGGAACAGCGCCGGGGTCATGGTGGTCTTGCCGTGGGGCGCCAGCAGCAGGCCGTGCTGCTCGGCATAGCGCTGCATCCAGCGCAGGTTGTGTTCCAGGGCATCGTTATGGATGACCAAGGCCGGCAGGCTGACGTCGCTCAGCAGCCGACGGCCGCCCTGGGGCAGGCCTTTGTCGAGGATGGGCAGGGACATGGACGGTTCCTTATGCATACAGGCATCGCCGCCACCGTTGGCACGATCGAATCGGCCCCCACGGCAGTTGGCGGCGTTCTTTCCCGGAGGAATTGGCCACCCAGTCTACTGCCTGGGCCCGACGCCAAGGCAATGGCCTTGGCGACGCGAAGCCCCACGCAATCGTGGGGGCTTCGCCTCAGGGCCGGTTTACGATCTGCTGTGCATCAGTCCGGCAGCCAGGCGGAACGCCAGGCTTCCAGGTTACGGCCCTCCAGCATCCAGTCCGAAAGCACCACGCTGCGCAGCGCATCGCCGGCTTTTGCGGTGGCGTCCATGTCGGCGAGGTGCATGCGGATCGCCTCGACCCAGTCGCGGAAGCGGTTCTTCACCCGCGTCACCGGCAGGTCGCCCCGGTAGCAGCGCAGATCGCTGCACACCACCGGGAAGCCGCAGGCGCCGTACTCCAGGAGACGCAGGTTGCTCTTGCACTCGTTGAACAGGTTCTCTTCCACCGGGGCGATGGCCAGGTCCAGGTTCAGGCTGGCGAGCATCGCCGGATACTGCTCGATGGCGACGCCCTTGTGGATTTCCTTCACGTAGGGACGGATCGCCTCGGGGCACATGCCGAAGAATACCCAGTCGACCTCGCCCGCCAGCTCCTTGACCACGTCGGCGATCATTTCCAGGTCGCCGGTATGGCTCGAACCGCCGGCCCAGCCGACCCGGGGCCGCTCGCCGACCCTCCGCTCGGCTTTCAACCCGCCCCACCAGGGCACCGGCAGGCGGTTCTCGATGACCCGCATCTGCGGATGCAGGCCGGCGAACGCCTCGGCCAGCGCCTCAGTGGAGACCACGAAGCGGTCGACGTAGCCCAGGCCGCGACGCAGCGAACGGAGAATGTCCTTGGGCATCTTCTCCCGGTGCACGCTCTTGATCGGCAGGTTGGGCAGATAGTCGTCCAGCTCGTAGACCTTGAAGGCCCTGGAGAAAATCTGCATCCGCCGCATGGCGTCGAGGCGCTCCTCGCCGATCTGCCGTTGCAGCAGGATCACATCGGGGTCGTAGCGTTCGAGGTCGGTGACGTGCATCAGCCCCATGGACAGCGCCCCCTCGATCAGGCCCGCCTGGTGCTGGGCCTGGAACGGTTGCATGACCCGGTAATGACCGCAGCCGAACGGGTCCGCCGGGTGCGCCAGCACCACTGGCAGCGGTCGCCAGGACGACAGCGGCCGCCAGGAAAGCTGGGTATCGGCCAGTTTGAAGCCGCCCGGCTGCGCCAGCGACAGGTTGGGGTTGTAGGCCGGGTCGCGCGCCAACAGCGGCAGCCACTTGGCGTACATGGCGTCCTGTTCTTCCGGCGTCGCGGGGGTTTCGTCGGCGCGGTCCAGCATCAGCTTGGCGTAGGGTGTCCAGACCGTCAGGTAGCCGGCCTGGCGCGCGCGCAGGCAGAGGTCCGCATCGACGTAGCGCAGCGGAACGTCCGCCTCGCTGAGCCCGCCCAGCTCCGCATAGAGATCGGCCGGGATCATCAGGCAGTCGCGGCTGACGGCGCTGCAGTTCTGCGCCACCTGCAAGCGATGCAGGTAGCCGGGCGCATCCAGCGGCTCGCCCACGAACGGGCGCCCCACAGGCCCTTCCAGGCCGAGGATCGAACAGGCCTGGGCGATCTTGCCGTCGGCGCCGAGCAGCTTGCCGCCGACGATGCCGACCTCGGGACGCTGGGCATGGTTGACCAGCTCGTCCAGCCAGTCGCCCTCCACCACCGCGGTATCCGGGGACAGCAGCAGCAGGTAGCCGCCACGCGCCTGCCCGGCCGCCAGGTTGAACAGGTCCGCCAGGCCGGCCGAGCCGTCGGCGCTGCGCACGATGCGGATGCGCTCTTCGCCCAGCCCGGCCAGGGCAGCCAGCCAGGCGCTCACCGCCTCGGCTTGCGGGTGGCTTTCCAGCAGCAGGATTTCGTAGGGCGAGTAGCCGGTGGTCTCCAGCACGCTCTCCACGCACCGCTGCAACTGCGGCAGGCGCTCGCCGGCCTCGATCAGCAGCGAAACCAGCGGACGCTCGGCATGACCGTAGTCGATGCGGTAGCGCCCCGGCTGCGGCGATGTGACCTGGGCGGACTGGTAGCCGCGCAGTTCGAGGTGCCGGACGATAGCCTGCTTCTCGGCCTCCACATTGCCGAGCGTCGGCGGTGTGCCGATCAACAGCGGCTCGGGCACATGGCCCAACCCGTCCAGCCCGCCCAGGTTGATCAGGCGCAGGATCAGTTCGAATTCCGGTGCGTCGCGGAACGCCGGATCGAATCCCCCTGCCCCGACCGCCACATCGCGGCGGAACAGCCAGTGGCGACTCATGCCGGCCGGGAAGCCGAGCAGGTAATCCAAGTTGAACGCCGGGCGGAAGGCCGCCCCCAGGGTGCCGTCGCCTTGGCGGTACAGCTCGTCGCAATAAATGGCCCGGCACTCGGGGGCGTTGAGCAGCTCCAGGCCGGCCATCAGCAGGCCGCCCGGAGTGAACTCGTCGCCGGCGCGGGCCAGGCCGATCCAATCGGCACTCATCCCGAGCAGGGCCTGGTTCAGCCCGTCGACCCAGTTTTCCGGGGTGACGGTCAGCACGTCGCCGCCGCTGAAGGCGAGGTCGTCGGCACTGGCGACGGACAGCACCACGACCTGGACATTGCGGTAGAAACCTGCCTCCAGCGAGCCCAGCGTCGCCCCCAGCCGGGCACGGTCGCCTTCCAGATCGAGCAGCACCAGGCCGAAGCCCGGTCCATCGCCCTGCTCGGCCAGGCGTTGTTCGATCAGGCGCCGCTGGACCGGCGTCAGCGCGCGACGCTTCAGCCAGTCCTCCAGGCTCGGTGCCTGGCGGCTGCGCCCGCCGTCGCCGACGCCCATCTGCTGCAGCAGTTGGCGCCGGCCCGCCCTCACGCGCTCGCTGCCAAGATCGGAGTGGCGGCGATACATTTCCTGGTAGAGCGCACCGAAGTTCTTCCGCTCGCGTCCGAGCATGTGGTCGCCGGACGCCCCGGCGCCCTCGCGTACCCGAACCTCCGCGGTGATCTCCGGCATGTGCACGACCGGGTAGCGCGCCGCCAGGCGCAGCAGCATGTCCCAGTCCTCGAACGCGGTGAGGCCGGTGTCGAACTCACCCACCGTCGCCAGCATCGCGCGCGGGTGCACCCAGGTGTTGACCGGGATGTAGTTCTGGACGAACAGCTTTTCCCGGTCGAACTGGCTGTGCAGGAACGGCGTGGAGCGGTCCAGCTCGATGCGGGCGCCCTCTTCCAGGCGCTCGCGGACGTAGACCACGCCGCTGTACGCCACGGCGTTGGGGTTGCGCTCCAGCACCGCGGCCAGCTTCGCCAGGTGCTCGGGCAGGTAGATATCGTCGTCGTCGAGGTAGGCGATGTAACGCCCCCGGGCCTGTTTCAGCCCCGCGTTACGCGCCGCGGACAGGCCACGGTTGCGCCCCTGGTAGAGATAGGTGATCGGGAAGTCGAAACCGGTGAGCAGCGACTCCACCGGCGTGCCGTGGTCGTTGACCAGAATGACTTCGAAGTCCTTCAGGGTCTGCCGCGCCAGGCTGGCCAGGGCATCCACCAACAGCTCGGGACGGTTGAAGGTGGTCAGGATGACGGAGAACAGAACCTCGGACTCGGCTTCCTGATCCAGCGCAGCCTCGAACAGCGCCTGGCGGATACGCTCCTTGCGCGCCTCGAAACGCGCCTGCACGTCGGCCGGGTAGGCGGCGAAGCGGCGCAGATAGAGCTCCCAGATGCCCGCCGCGCCCTGGCGCATGCGCTGGCGCGAGCCCGGCACGGCCAGGTTCAGCTCGAGGATTTCGGTGTGCTCGGCCAGTGGCTTGTCGGATGCGTAGAAGCCCTTGGAAATCTGTCCGCCGTGGACGCGATAGCCCACCGTCGCCTGATGCAGGAAGAGGAACTCCGGCGCCACCTGGGCCATGCGGGTCCAGAGTTCCCAATCGCCGGCCAGCATGTCGGCGCGATGGATGCCGCCATCCGGCAGGGTCAGGCTGGGCAGGATGCTGCGCCGCAGAATCGCCGCCGACGGGGTGATGTAGTTGTCGTAGCGCAGCAGATCGACCAACTCGTCGCGACCACCGACGTAACTGCCGGCGCGGTGGCCTGGGTGCACGGCGTGCTTGATCACCTTGCCCTGCTCGTCGATCCACATGCACTGGGTGTAGCCCAGGGCGACATGGGGATGCCGATCCATGGCCTCGACCAGGCTGCGCAGGTGATCGGGGTAGATCAGGTCGTCGGAGCCCAGCACCACCACGTAGCGGCCGGCCCCCGCGCGCAGGCACTGGTTGTAGTTGCCGATCATACCCAGGTTGCGCGGGTTGACCTGATAGCGGAAACGCGGGTCCTGGCGGTAGCGTTCCAGCACCTCCACGCTGTTGTCCGGCGAGCAGTCGTCGAACACCAGCAACTCGAAACGCACCCCCTCCTGGGCCAGCACCGAATCGATGGTCTGCGCCAGGTAGGCGGCGTTGTTGTAGGACATCACCGCCACGGTGACATCGACCGCCGGGGCCTTCGGCGTCCGGCGGCGGGCCTTGGCCTCGCTCAGCCGGCCCAGCCCATCGAGCAGGCGCCCGATCGCGGGGGTTTGTCGATTGAGTTCTGTCATGCAAGGGACCCCGTCACCACGGCCCGGAACGTCTCGTAGTCCCGGTAGTAGTCATCTTCGTCATAGTGTTCGGACGCAAGGACCATGCACACCGAACCACTGGAAAAGTTGTCGATCTCCCGCCAGATCATCGGCGGGATGTAGAGCCCGTAGTAGGAGCGGTTCATGTGGTACTTGAAGCGGGTCCGGCCGTCGTCGAGGAGGATGTCGAAGCTGCCGGACATGGCGATGAGCAACTGGTGCAGCCCCTTGTGCGCGTGACCGCCGCGGTGCGAGCCGCCCGGCACGTCGTACAGGTAGTAGACCCGCTCGATGCCGAATGGCACATGGTGATTGGCCTCGATGAAGGTGAGGTTGCCGCGGGGGTCCTCGATCTTCGGCAAGTCGATGATCTTGCAGTCTTTCAGTGACATGTCGGCTCCTTGGACTCGGCCTGTGAGGCGTGGCCGGCGAAACGGTTGCAGGCATCGATCACCGCCTCGACGAGGGGCTCGGGCATGCCCGGGTACAGCGGCAGGCTGAGGACTTCCCCGGCCAGCCGGTCGGCGATGGGCAAGGCATGGGCGGCCAGTTCCGAGTAGGCCGCCTGTCGGTGGATCGGGATTGGGTAGTGAATCAGGGTCGGAATGCCGCAGGCGTGCAGATGTGCCTGCAGCGCATCGCGCCGGGCGCAGCGCACCACGAACAGGTGCCAGACGTGGCCTGCCGCCGGCTCGCCCGCCTGCGGCAGGCCGATCAGCGGGTTGCGGATGCCCGCCCGGTAGCGTTCCGCCAGGGCACGGCGTTGCTCGGCATCGTCGGCCATGCGCCGCAGCTTGACCCGCAGCAACGCCGCCTGCAATTCGTCCAGGCGCGAGTTCACGCCCTTCACCGCATGCACGTATTTCTCGCTGGAGCCGTAGTTGCGCAGGCGGCGCACCGCCTCGGCCAGTTGCGCATCCTGAGTGGTCACCGCGCCGGCATCGCCCAGGGCACCGAGGTTCTTCACCGGGAAGAAGCTGAAGCCCGCCGCATCGCCCAGCGTGCCCACCGAACGGCCAGCGGCATCGAAGGCGCCATGCGCCTGGGCGGCGTCCTCGATGAGCAGCAGGCCGTGGCGATCGGCGAGGCTACGCAGCCGGTCCATGTCGGCCAGCCGCCCGTAGAGGTGCACGGCGATGATCGCCCCGGTGCGCGGGCCGATGGCCGCTTCCGCCCGCTGCGGATCGATGAGGAAACTGCCCTCCTCCGGCTCCACCGGCACCGGCACGCAGCCGGCCTCCGTCACGGCCAGGGCGGTGGCCACGAAGCTGTTGTCGGGCACGATCACTTCCGCTCCCTCGGCCAGTCGGCCCAGTTGGCGGTAGGCCTTGAGGATCAGGGTCAAGGCATCCAGGCCGTTGCCCACGCCGATGACATGGGCAACCCGGCACGCCTCGGCGAACTCGCGCTCGAAGGCGTCCACTTCCGGGCCCAGCACGTACCAGCCGGAGCGCAGCACCCGCACGAAGGCGTCGGTCAGCTCCGCCTCGTCGCGTGCGTTGAGGGCCTGCAGATCAAGAAAGCGATGCATCGTCGTCATCCAGGTAGCGCACGATCCGTGCAGGGTTGCCAACCACCAGCGCCAGCGCCGGCACGTCCCGGGTCACCACCGCGCCGGCTCCGACCATGGCCCGCTCGCCGATGGTCAGCCCGGGCAGGATCACCGCGCCGGCGCCAATGGAGGCACCGCGCTCGATGCGCGTCTCGGGGAAGCGTTCCGGCCACTGCCGGGAGCGCGGGAAACGGTCGTTGGTGAAGGTGGCGTTCGGCCCGATGAACACGTCGTCGGCGACCCGCAGCCCATCCCACAACTGCACGCCGCACTTCACCGTGACCCGGTCGCCCACCACCACATCGTTCTCGATGAAGCAGTGCGCGGCGATGTTGCAGTCGCGACCGATGCAGGCGCCCGCCAGGATCACCACGAACTGCCAGATCCGCGTGCCCTCGCCGATCGCCTGGCTCTGCACGTCCGCCAAGGGGTGACGCATGGTCATGCCATCAGCTCCTTGAGCACCTCGACCACGCGCCGCCCGGCCTGGCCGTCGAACGCGTGGAAGAACTCGTCGATCGCCGCGCGCCGGTCCGCGCCCAGCGGGTCCTCGCCCCGACGGAGCTGGTCGAGGAACGCGCCGATACCGGCGGCATCGCTGGCCGACTGGTAATGGCGGACCACCGCCGCGCCCTCCTCGTTGAGGCCCAGGCCATCCGGGTTGCGGAGGTAGAGCACCGGCTTGCCGGTGGCCAGGTATTCCATCAGGAAGGAGCCGACATCGCTTATCATCGCCTCGCTGGCGGCGAAGGCGTGCCGATGATCGGAGCGTTCGTCGACCACCACTCCGCGCTCGCGCAGTTCGTCCTTGAGCGCGGCGATACCCGCCTCGTCGAGGATGTTCAGGTTGGTCAGCTTCTTCCACAGCAGCGGGTGCGGACGGAACAGCAGCGCCAGGTCGGGGCGGCTGGCGAAGGCGTCGAGGATGTCACCGGCCAGCCGGTCGAAGGTGGACCAGAGATCGCCGTCGAAGGAGAAATGCGCGTTCCACAGCACCGCGCGACGCCCACCGATGGCCTCGCGCAGCGCCGGGTCCACCGGGAAGTGCGCGAGGTCCACCAGTCCGTCCATGCGCGGATGACCGGTGACATGGACATGCCGGGCCCCGCTCGGGCAGTGGCGGACGAACATCTCGCGCACACCTTCCGAGCGCACGAACACCGCGCTGGCCCCTGCCGTCACCGGCTGGCCGTACTGGTACACGTAGTTGTGCTCGCCACCGCCCACTTCCAGGCCATAGGGGATATAGGCCGTGCAGCGCACGCGCTGACGGAGCTTGGCGAAGCGATAGGCTTCCGGGCGGGTCTCGTCGTAGGGCGAGGTATAGAGCACGGCGTCCAGCCCCGCCTTGTCCAGGTCGAAGGCATCCCAGGCCACGAACGGCACGCCCATGTCGTTCAGATGCGCTTCCGATACCTCGCGGCGCCACTGGTAGTCCTTGTGGATGAACGGCAGCATCACCACGATGACGTCGAGGTCCGCGTCTTCGCGGGCGGCCTCCCAGACGCTGCGCACGTTGGCCCAGGATTCGGGCAGTTGATAGAGAATCGCCAGACGGCGCTTGGCGGGTACGCTTTGGCCGTTACGCATGTTCACCCCGCTCTTCCCAGCCACCGGCAATGACCTGGCGCGCCATGTCCAGGTCGGCGGTGGTATCGATGTCGAAGGCCTTCAGCTCGGCCGCGCGGATCGGCAGGTATGGCTCGATCGCCTGGTAGACGTAGATCGGCTTGTCCACCACCAGGCGCGGCTCAATGACAGCGATGCCGGTCCATTCCCAGGCGTGCTGCGGTTCGCGGGTGAAGCCGGTGACCGCCTCGCCGGTGTCGTCCAGCAGCACGCGCACCCCATCGCTGGTGGTGTAGCGGGAAATACCGATCAGTTGCGCATGCTCGTCAGCCGCCGCCATGAAGGCGCGGAAGGACGCCTCTTCCACCACGGTGTCGGCATCGATCACCAGGAAGCGTTCCTTCAGGTGCCGCGACACGCGGTGAATGCTCTGCAGGGTGTTGGTCCGGGCATAGTCGGGGTTGCGCACGACGATCAGGTCGCGCCGCAGGGACATGGCGTGGTCGATCACGTCCTCCTCCTGGAAGCCCACCACCAGCCAGATGGTTTCCGCCCAGGCCAGGCGCTCCAGGTGGTAGTCGAGCAACGTGCGTCCAGCCACCTCGACCATGCACTTGGGCTTGTTCAGCCCCAGGCGCGAGCCGATACCGGCGGCACTGATCACAACATGTTTAATAGGCGACATAGGGCATTCCCGTCGTTGATCACGAAATCGCTCAGCTTGACCAGCAGGCGATTGGGCGAGTGGGTACCGCCGAAGGCGATGCGCCAGTCGGCGGCTTCGAACATGGGCACGTCGTTCATGCCGTCGCCGACGGCGATGATCCGCTCGAAGCGGTCGCGCAGGCTGCTGACGGCATCGCCCTTGTGCAGGATGTGCGCGATACCGTCGAGGCGGCCGTCTTCCAGGCGCGCGGTGGAGGTGAAGCTCTGGATGCCGAGGCGGTCGAGTACCGGCTTGACCCAGATGTCCAGGTTGCCGGTGACCACGAAGCACCGCTCCGGCCGGCTGGCGATGAAGTCAAGGATATGGCGGTCGAACTCCACCTGTTCGGACAGCGCGGCGTGGATCCAGTCCAGCTTGGCATCGCGCAGCAGACGGACACGCAGCTTGAAGGATTTGTCGAAAGGCAGCACGCCGCTGATCGTGGCTTCGGTGAGAACGGATATCTCGTCTTCGAGCCCGACGGAGGACGCGATCAACGGCAGCAGCTCCTGACGGGTCAGGGTTCCGTCGAGATCGAAGCAGTAGGCAGTGGTCATGGACATCAACCCTTTTGCAGGATGGTGTAGTACTGGCGCGTCTCGGCACGCTTTTCCAGGTTGTCCGGGAACAGGAACTCGGCGATCCGGACGCTGAAGCGGCCGGGCTCCAGGGCCTGTTCCAGCAACCGGTCGAGTTCGTCGATGGTCCGGTAGATCGCCGAATATTCCTGCCCCAGTTCGTTGGAGTAGAAACGATCCAGGGTGAAGCGCTCGCTCACCCCGACCGGTTCGCGCAGGTAGATGCGTCCGCCCGGCGCGCAGAGGCGCCCGGCGTCGGCCAGGACCTTCACGCAGTCTTCGTCGTTCAGGTAGATCAGCAACCCGGAGATGATCACCAGGTCGTAGGGCGGCGGGACGACCAGGACGTCCGGCTCGATGGCGATGGCGGACATCACCTGGAAGCGCAGGTCGGGCTTGCCGCGCCGCACCGCCTCGGCTTGCGCCTTCTCGATCAGCGAGGCGGCGAAGTCGATGCCCAGGTATTCGGCGCCGGGGGTGTGGTCGTGGAGGAACCAGCCCCAGCGACCGATGCCGCAGCCGATGTCGAGGATGCGGCTGCCGGAAGCCAGGCGCAGTTGCGGCGCCAGCACCCGCTTCTCCGCCTGGTCGCGTTGTTCGACCAGCGCCGGATCGTTGTCTTGGTACATGGTCGTGCTGAGCGCGGAAGCGTATTCCCGCTTTCCGCGCGCATCGAAGAAGGCTTGGGTCGCGCTGTAATCGATATCGATCCGCGCCCCTTTCACTCGGCCCCGGGTGCTCATGGTCTCCCCCGTCGATAGGTACATGCCAGAAGCGCAGCCAAGGATCGGGCCCGCGTCAAGCTTCCGGCGTTACGAGAGGGATAAGCAAAAGGTCAGCCAACCACGGCAAGAGCCCGCCGTGGCGGCCCGGAGCGCTACATCTTGTTGAACAGCGACAGGGAGGAAATCTTTACGTAGCTCTGCTGTGCCGCTTCCAGCACCACGGACTGCAACGACAGCCGCGACAGGGCTTCGGCATAGTCGAGGTCCTGCAGGCCGGACTTGATGCTGGTGTTGATCAGGCTCAGGTCTTCGTTGCTGGTCTGCGTGGAGTCGACCACGTTCAGGCGGGCGCCGATCTCGCCGCGCGCCTTGAGCACCGTGGCCTGGCCGTTGTCCAGGTTGATCAGCGAGGCGGCCACCGCATCGCGCACGTCGAGGCTGCCCTGGGGCGAGTCGGGCGCGCTTTCCAGCACCTTGCGCAAGGCGGCGATGGTGTTGAGGATGCCCTGCTTCTCGCTGGAGTCGCCGCCGCTCATATCGAAGCTGTCGCCGTCGGCCGGCAGGCTGTCGAAACGCAGGCTGAGGCCGAAGGCATCGGCCACCAGCGGCAGGTTGCCGCTCACCGTCTGGGTGGTGCCCGACGGGGTCAGGGTGAGGTCGAAGCTGGACGGCGAGCCACCCACCACGTTGCTCACGCTGATGGTACCGGTGCCGTTGGTCAGGCCTTGCCAGGTGGACAGGTCGCTGATGGCGACGGCGCCCAGGGCGGAGCTGGTGGTTTGCACGGCAACCGCCTGGCGGGTCGGTATGACGGTGAAGCGCTCGCCGGTGGCCTTGGGCGTTTCCGCCGCCTGACCGTCCAGGTAGAAGCTCAGGCCGGCGACGACGATGCGGTCGCCCTCGCCAGGATCGCCGTCCATGCGTCCCTCCAGCAGCGGCGCGGCAGTGCCGTCCCAGGGATGAGCGTAGACGCGGTAGACATCGCGCTCGGCGGTGTCGAACACCACCTCGATGGCGCCGGAGGGGTTGCTCTGCTGGAAGGCGTTGTAGGCGATCTCGTCGGCCACCACCGCCTCGCCGATGCTCAGGGTCGAGCCGGCCACGGTCTGGCTGCTGGTCTGCAGGCGCGCGGCATTGGTGACGTTGTCGAAAATCGCCTTGCCGTTATCGGTGATCGCAATCTGCTGCGATCCGGCAATCTGGATCTTGCGCTGGCCTTCGTCGCCAACGTAGCTGTAGCCGCCGTCGGCGTTGCGGATGAACGGCTGGGTCTTGCCCTGGAAGCCACCGAACAGGTACTCGCCCCGGGCGTTCTTGCTGTTCATCAGGTCGAGCAGCTCTTCCTCGCGCTCCTTCAGCTCGGCGGCGATCGCCTGGCGCTCGTTCATGCCCAGGGCGCCGTTGCCGGCCTGCACGGCCAGTTCGCGGACCCGGTCCATGACCACGCCGACGCTGTTCAGCACGCTTTCTTCCTGGGTCAGGCTGTTCTTCGCCGCCGTCAGGTTTCCGGCGTACTGGCCCAGCGCGGCCTGTTCCTGCTCCAGTTGCAGCAGGCGCACCGCCGCCACCGGGTCGTCCGCCGGGGTGAGGATTTTCTTGCCCGAACTGATCTGTTCCTGGGTCCGGGTGATGTTCGAATAGTTGCGCTGGATGCCGCTGACGCCGTTGTTGAACGCCTGGATGGTCGAGATGCGCATGGCTGCTTACCGGAATGTACTGATCAGGGTATCGAACAAAGATCGCGCAACTTGAATGACCTGGGCCGAAGCGTTGTAGTACTGCTCGAACTGGATCAGCTTGGCCGCCTCTTCGTCCAGGCTCACGCCGGACAGCGAATCGCGGTTGTCCTGGGCCTGCTTGAGC
The DNA here is from genome assembly GCF_002286785.1 of Pseudomonas sp. PIC25. GTDB lineage: Bacteria > Pseudomonadota > Gammaproteobacteria > Pseudomonadales > Pseudomonadaceae > Pseudomonas_M. Next base: position 18,570 of record NZ_MUJY01000098.1, read on the forward strand.
AGCGCGGTGGTCGCTTCGCTGTCGACCCGCGACTGCGCGGTCAGGGTGCCGACCCGCTCGACCAGCTCGCCATAGCCGTCGCTGAACGACGCCCCGGAGTTGGCGATCGGGTTGCCGGCGGTGTCGTAGCTCACGCCCACCACCGCCTTGTTCTGCAGGTCCACCAGCTTCAGGCCGTTGCGGTTGTCCGAGACCCCGCTCTGGTTGTAGGCCAGGGTGAAGGTGTCGCCTGTCGAGGGCACGCCGCTGACGGTGAACTCGTAGCTGTAGGTCTCGTTGCTCACCGGATCGGTGTAGTCCAGGCGCAGGTTGTTGGTCTGCCCGCTGGTCAGGCCGGTGGTCGAGGGCGACACGTAGCTGAGCGTGGCCCCCGCCGGCAGCGTACCGGTCAGGGTGCCGCTGGTGCCGTCGTAGGTCAGGGTCAGGCCGCCGCTGCCGAACAGTCGGTTCAGATCATCGGTGAGGACCGGCGAAGGTCCGCTGTTCAGGCTGGGCTGGCCGATGGTGCCGGTTCCTCGGTTCTGCGTATTGGCTTCCGCCCGCGCCGTCGCGGCGAATGCCAGTTGGTCGGCCTGATCGAGCACTTTCTCGATGCTTGCCGCGCCGCGCCGGGTGGGCATCAGGGTCACGCTGCTGCCGGCCGCCGGCGCAACCGCGAAGCTCACCGAGAAACCCTCGTCGCCGATCACCAGCGGGTCCGCTGCGGTGCCGCTGCCGGTGACCGGGATCACCGCGTTGTCGGAAAGCCGGCGCACGCTGTAGTTGGTGCCGTCATAATCCAGGCGGTAGTCGCTGGTGGTCAGCCGCGAAGTATCGTCGATGCGCACCTCGGCGCCGGTGGGATAGCTGCGCAGGGCCATCAGGTCCGGCGAGTTGATGTCCTTGAACAGGTTGGTGCCGACGTTGCCCTTCAGGTCGATACCCTGGCCGAGCTGCTTGTTGACTTCCTCGCTGACGGACAGCGCCAGACGGCCGAGGGAGTTGAAGGTCGGGTCGAGCACTTCGCTGCGGTAGCGCAGCAGGCCGCCCATCTCGCCGCCGCTGATCTGCGAGGTGATCGACTGGCGCGAGCCGCCGCTGACGAACTCCACCTGCATGCGCAGCGGATCCTGGGGGCTGGGGGTCACGGCCAGGGTGTTGGCCTTGGCGCCCACCACCAGCGGCTGGCCGGTGCCGACGAATACGTTCAGCGAGCCGCCATCCTGCTCCACCACCTGCACCCCGATCAGGGTGGACAACTGGCGCACCACCTCTTCACGGGCGTCGAGCAGGTCGTTGGGCTCCTGGCCGGTGGCCTTCATCGAGCTGATCGCATCGTTGTACTGGGCGACGGAAGTCGCCAGGCGGTTGACCTGGTCGGCGATCGAGCCCATCTGCTTGTTGATGTACTGGTTCTGCTGGTCGATGCGCTCGTAGACGGTGTTGAAGCGCTTGGCCAGGCCCTCGGCCTCGGACAGCACCAGTTGCCGCGCCGGCACGTCGGCGGGCGACTCGACGGAGGTCTGCAGGGCGGCGAAGAACTTCTGCAGCGACGGGCTGATGCCGGTCACAGTGCCGGCCAGCAGCGCATCCATCTGGTCGATCTGGCTCTTGTAGGCAGCCACGTCGCTGGCCACCACGGTGTTATTGCGCACCTGGGCGGTGAGGAACTCGCTGGCCAGGCGGCGCACGTCGTTCACCGTCGCACCCGAACCGATGTAGCCGGCACCGCTGAACTGCGGCACACGGGTGCCCTGGACGGTTTCCTGGCGCGAATAGCCGGCCGTGTTCACGTTACTGATGTTGTGACCGGTGACCGTCAGCGAGGTCTGGCTGGTACGCAGCCCGGACAGACCGATGTTCAGCAAGTCAGCCATGATTCACTCAGCTCCTGGTGACGCCGCCGTCGGCAGCCGCGATGGTCTGGTAGGTCTGCATCTGCCGGGCGATCTGGGAAATCTTGCGGGCATACTGCGGGTCGGTGGCGTAACCGGCACGCTGTAGCTCACGCACGTACTGGTCGGAGTTGTCCGCGGCGCTCAGGGCTTTCTCGTAGCGGCCGTTGCTCTGCAGGAAGCTCACGTAGTCGTTGAAGCTGTGCTCGAAGGAGTCGTAGGCGCGGAACGCCGCGACCTCCTTCACCGGCTTGCCGTTGTAGTACTCGCGGGTCACCACCCGTGCCGACTCGCCGTCCCAGCTGCCATGGGCCTTGATGCCGAACAGGTTGTGGCTGCTGGAGCCGTCCTGCTGGCGGATGATCGACTTGCCCCAGCCGGTTTCCAGCGCGGCCTGGGCCACCAGGTAACGCGGGTCGACGCCGATCTTCGCGGCGGCCTTCTCCGCCATCGGCAGCATGGTGGCGACGAACTCCTCGGGCGAGGCGAACGCCGCTTTGCCGGGTGCCAGCGGCGGCTGGGCCAGGCGGCGGCCGGCGAAGGCATCGCTGCCGTTCACGCTCAGGCTCTTGTCCGCGGGCGCGGCGAATGTCTGGGCCGGGACCCAGTCGGCGCCGGCCAGCGGCTGACCTTCCGCGGCGGTGGCGGACGGCACGATGCCGGCCAGCAGGCGGTCGGTGAGCTTGCCCGGCAGCGCCAGGCGGCGCTGGTTGATCAGCGAAGAATCGTCGCGTTTGTTGTCCACCGCCGGCAGGTTGACGCTCTTGGCCGCCGTGGCAGCCGTCGCGTCGCCGGTCTGGGCGAACGGGTTGGGCCGTGCATCGACCTTCCCGGTCTTCGACAACTGGCGCACCAGCACGTCGGCCAGGCCGATGCCCTGTTCCTTGGACAGGGTCACGGCCAGCTGCTGGTCGTGCATGTCCTGGTAGGTCTTGGTCTCGCTGCTGTTCATGTAGTTGCCCTCGGCGAACACTTCGTTCGCCGAGCGCATGGCTTTGAGCATCTGGTTGAGGAACAGCGACTCGAACTCCTGGGCCACCTTGCGGATGTTGCCCTCGCTGTCACGGTCCTTCCCCACCTTCAACTGATTGAGGCGGTTCAGGTCGGTGTAGGAACCGCTGTCAGGCGTCGAGCCTGGGGCGAAGAGTCGAGTGTCCATAGCCGTTTCCCTATATCACGATGAGGTCGGCCTGGAGGGCGCCGGCTTGCTTGAGCGCCTCGAGGATCGCCATCAGGTCGGACGGCGCGGCGCCCACCTGGTTCACGGCGCGGACGATCTCGTCGAGGGTGGTGCCCGGGCCGAACTTGAACATCGGCTTGGCCTCTTCCTCCGCGTTCACCCGCGAACGCGGTACCACCGCCGTCTCGCCGCCGGAAAGGGCTTCCGGCTGGCTGACGATGGGATCTTCGGTGATGGTCACGGTCAGGCTGCCATGGGTGACGGCGGCCGGCTGCACGCGCACGTTCTGACCAATGACGATGGTCCCGGTGCGCGAGTTGATGATGACCTTGGCCACCGCCTGGCCGGCCTCGATCTCGAGGTTTTCCAGCACCGACAGGTAGTCCACGCGCTGGCTCGGGTCCAGCGGCGCGCTGACGCGCACCGAGCCGCCGTCGAGGGCCTGGGCCACGCCGGGGCCGAGCAACTCGTTGAGCTTGTCGACGATGTTCTTCGCGGTGGTGAAGTCCGGGCGGTTGAGGTTCAGGGTCAGGTAGTTGCCCTGGTCGAAACCGCTCGGCACCGGCCGCTCGACGGTGGCGCCGGAGGGAATGCGCCCGGCCGACGGGACGTTGACGGTGATCCGCGAGCCGTCGGCGCCCGAGGCATCGAAGCCGCCCACCACCAGGTTGCCCTGGGCGATGGCGTAGACGTTGCCGTCGATCCCCTTCAGCGGGGTCATCAGCAGGCTGCCGCCGCGCAGGCTCTTGGCGTTGCCGATGGAGGAAATGGTCACGTCGATGGTCTGGCCCGGCTTGGCGAACGGCGGCAGCTCGGCGTGCACGGACACCGCCGCGACGTTCTTAAGCTGCACGTTGCCGGAACCGGCTGGCACCTTGATGCCGAACTGCGCCAGCATGTTGTTGAAGGTCTGCAGGGTGAACGGGGTTTGCGTGGTCTGGTCGCCACTGCCGTTGAGGCCGACCACCAGGCCGTAGCCGATCAACTGGTTGGAGCGCACGCCCTGGATGCTCGCCAGGTCCTTCAGGCGCTCGGCCTGGGCCGGTACGACGAAGGCCAGCGCCAGCAGCGCCGCGCAGGCCGCCACCGGTTTCCGCAGGAGAGTCGGCAGGAGAGAAAGTCCGCGCATTGTCATACTCCTGCTCAGAACGGCCACATCGGGCTCATGAAGAAGCGGTCCAGCCAGCCGGGCTGACTGGCATCGGCGAAGGCGCCGGTACCGGAATAGGTGATGCGCGCGTCGGCGATGCGGGTCGACGGCACGGTGTTGTCGGTGCCGATGTCGTCGGCACGGACCAGGCCGGCAATGCGCACCAGCTCGTCGCCGGTGTTCAGGGTCATCCACTTCTCGCCGCGCACGGAGAGAATGCCGTTGGGCAGCACTTCGGCCACGGTGACGGTGATCGAACCCTGCAGGCTGTTGCTCTGCGCGGCCTGGCCGGAACCATCGGTCTCGCGGGAGGCGTCGTACTCGGCGCCGAGGCTCATCGAGTTGCCGGTCAGCGGGTTGGCCATGGACACCGCGCCGCCGAGCAACGAGGTCAGGCCGATGTTCGCGCTGCTGTCCTTCTGCAGCTTGGAGTTGGCGTTCTTGCTGGCCTGGGTCCGCTCGTTGAGGGTGATGGTGATGATGTCGCCCACCCGGTAGGCCTTGCGGTCGTCGTAGAGGTTGGTCTCGAAACCGGCCTGGTAGATGGCCCCGTTGTTCTGCGCAGCCGGCAGCGGCGTGCGCGGCAGGACCGGCGCGTAATAGGGGTCATTCGGCTTCGGCGGCGGCGACATGCAGCCAGTCAAGGCGGCACCGAGCAGCGGAAGGAGAATAATCAGCCGGTTCATCACCACGTACCTCACGGTGTTGCGTTGCATAAAGCGGGTAACCCGCCGAAATCCAATGGCCTTGTCAGGCCGGCCGGGCTTCACCCGGCAGGGGCGTTACAGGTTCTGCGAGACGAAGCCCAGCATCTGGTCGGCGGTGGAGATGACCTTGGAGTTCATCTCGTAGGCGCGCTGGGTGGTGATCATGTTCACCAGTTCCTCGACCACGCTGACGTTGGAGTTTTCCAGGGTGTTCTGCAGGGTGGTGCCGAGGCCGTTGAGGCCCGGGGTGCCGACCTGCGGCGCGCCGCTGGAGGCAGTCTCCAGGAACAGGTTGTTGCCGATCGCTTCCAGGCCCGCCGGGTTGATGAAGTCGGCGATCTGGATGTTGCCGAGGATCTGCGGCTGCGGGTTGCCGGTGGTGGTCACCGAGACGGTGCCGTCCTCGCCGACGGTGAAGGTCTTCACTTCGTTCGGCAGGACGATGGCCGGCTCCAGGGCGAACCCCTGGGAGGTGACGATCTGCCCGTCGGAGTTCAGGTGGAAGCTGCCGTCGCGGGTATAGGACACGGTGCCGTCCGGCAGCAGGACCTGGAAGAAGCCGCGGCCGTTGATGGCCATGTCCAGCGGCTGCTCGGTGGTCTGCAGGCTGCCGGCGGTGAAGATCTTCTGGGTGCCGACGATGCGCACACCGGTACCCAGCTGCAAGCCGGAGGGCAACTGGCTGTCCTGGCTGGACTGACCGCCCGGCTGGCGGCGGATCTGGTACAGCAGGTCCTCGAACTCGGCGCGGTCGCGCTTGAAGCCGGTGGTCGAGACGTTGGCCAGGTTGTTGGAAATGGTGGTCAGGTTCATGTCCTGGGCGGACAGACCGGTCTTGCTGACCCACAGTGCCGGAAGCATCGTCATTCTCCTCGGGCGCCGGAAACACGGCGCCTCGTGCTAGTCATCAGCTGATTTGCAAAACACGCGCCATGGCCGAGGAGTTGTCTTCGGCGGTACGCATCATCTTCACTTGCAGTTCGAATTGGCGGGACAGCGACAGGATCGCGGTCATCTCCTCGACAGCATTCACGTTGCTCGCCTCGAGGAAGCCGGAGGTCACCCGCACGTTGGCGTCGGCCTCCGCGGGCTGGCCGCCCTTGACGCGGATCAGGCCGTCGGTGCCCTTCTCCATCTGCTTGAGATCTGGATTGACCAGCTTCAGGCGATCCACCTCGGCCATCACGCTCGGCGCTTCGCCGAGGGCACGGATACTGATGGTCCCGTCCTGGCCGATCTCCACCTTCTGCTCCGGCGGCACGGCAATCGGCCCGGCATTGCCCATCACCGGCAAACCGTTGCCGGTGCGCAGCATGCCGAGGGCATCGATGCGCAGGCTGGCGGTGCGCACATAGGCTTCGCCGCCGTCCGGCGCCTGTACCGCGAGCCAGCCTTCGCCGCTCACCGCCACGTCGAGGTCGCGGCCGGTTTCCTGCAGGGTGCCGGGAGTGAAATCGGTTCCCGGCCGCTCGCTCATGGCGTACACGCGGGACGGATAGCTCTCGCCGAACACCGGCATCGAACGCGCCTGCTCGAAGTCGCGGCGGAATCCGTTGGTGGAAATGTTCGCCAGGTTGTTGGCGTGGGCCCGTTGGGCCAGGGTGTTTTGGCTGGCTCCGGTCATGGAGACGTACAGCATCTTGTCCATGGCAATCGCTCCGAGGGCTTTTTGACGCCCAACGTTTGGTTGCCATGGACAGAGCAAGCGCCGTGCCAATACCGAAATCAATCAATAAGTAATTGATGTTAAAAGAAAAATAAAAAGAAGAAGGCCTCTGGCGAGGCCCATTGAAAGGAGAGACGGCGGAGAACTGCCGCTTGCGGCAAAGGCGTTGCCGCCGGGGTGCCATGCTGGCACTCCGGCGGCCCGGATCATCAACGCAGGTTGATGATGGTCTGGGTGATTGCGCTCTCGGTTTCGATGGTCTTGGCGTTGGCCTGGTAGTTGCGCTGGGCGACGATCAGGTTCACCAACTGGTCCGACAGCTCGACGTTGGAGTCTTCCAGCGCACCGGCCTGCAAGGCGCCCATGGTGCCGGAGCGCGGCGTGCCGATGACCGGCTCGCCGGACTGGAACGACTGCACCCAGGCAGTCTTGCCCACCGGGGTCAGGCCCTGGACGTTGGCGAAGTTGGCCAGGACGATCTGGCCCTGCACCTTGGACTGGCCGTTGGTGTAACGGGCGAAGACCACGCCGGTGTCGTCGATTTCCAGGCCGGACAACTGCCCGGTGGTATAGCCGTCCTGGCTGATGCTGCTGACCGCGAACGCACTGGCGAACTGGGTCGACTGGCGCATGTCCAGGGTGATCCCGCCAGCGTTGGCAGTGGCACCGTTGGCGCTCCAGACCGGCGGTGTCGCGCCGTTGGAAACGGCCGGCACCCAGTTGGTCAGGCTCAGCGTGCCGTCGGCGTTCACCGTGAAATCGGTGGAGTTCAGCGCGGTCAGATCGAGCTGGCCGGAGGAGTTGAAGGTCAGATCCACCGCGTAGGGCGTGGTCGAAGTGGGGTCGTTCGGATTGCGTCCGTCGATCAGCGTATTCATCGACCAAGTGTTGGCGCCGGTCTTGACGAAGTACTGGGTGAGCACATGGGCGTTGCCCTGCGAGTCGTAGATGTTCACCGAGGTCGACGAGTTGTAGGTGGTCGGGTCCGCCGGGTCGAACGGCGTGGTGGCCGGCACCGTGTTGGTGGAGTTCAGGTTGTAGGTCTGGGCAATCTGGGTGGTGGCCTTGGGCGCCTGGCTGCTGGTCTCGATGCGCAGGTCGCTGACCACGCCGTTCTGCAGGTTGCCGTTGGCATCCACCGCGTAGCCCTGCAGGCGATAGCCGAAGTTGTTGACCACGTAGCCTTCGCGGTCGGTGCCGAAGTAACCGGCGCGGGTGTAGCTGACGTCGCCGTTGTTGCTGGTGACGAAGAAGCCGTTGCCGTTGATCGCCAGGTCCAGGGCGTTCTGGGTGTAGTTGATGTTGCCCTGGTTGAACAGTTGCGACACGTTGGACAGCAGCACGCCGCTGCCCTGCGGGTTGGAACCGGTACCCAGCACCGACGCCGCATAGACGTCGGAGAACTCGGCGCGGGACTGCTTGAAGCCGGCGGTGCCCGCGTTGGAAATGTTGTTGCCGGTGACGTTGAGGTCACTGCTCGCCGCGCGCAGACCGCTCAGGCCGATGTTGAACGCCATGGAATGTCTCCTTGCCGGTACTGCCGGCGATTACTGACCGATGACCTGTACTTGGGAAAGTGCGACGCTGCCGAGCCCGGCGAGGTTGAGCATCAGCTCGCCGCCGTTCTGGCCCAGGGTGACGCTGTCGACGTTGGCCGGCAGCATGGTGTAGAGCCCCTTGGTCTCGTTGCCATACATCGCCTGCGCTTCGAACTTGTAGGTGCCGGGCGGCATCAGTTCGCCGCTGCTGTTCTTGCCGTCCCACATGAAGCTGACGTTGCCGGCGGCCTGCTCGCCGAGGTTGACCCGGTTCACCAGGGCACCGCTGCTGTCGTAGACGTTGACGAACACGTTGCTGCTGCTCGCCGGCAGCACCAGGCTGGCCTTGAAGGTCTCGCTGGTGTCCACCACCGCTTTCTCGGTGGGCACGATTACCTTGCGACCGACCAGAGAGGAGGCCTGCAGCGCCTGGGACGATTGGTAGCCGGAGAGGATCGACTCCATGCTGGTATTGAGCTTCTCGACCCCTTCCACGGTGCTGAATTGCGCCAACTGGGCGATGAATTCGCCGTTTTCCTGGGGCTCGAGCGGGTTCTGGTTGTTCAACTGGGCCACCAACAGGTTGAGGAATTCGTTCTTGCCGAGTTCCTTGCTGGACGAGGTGTCATTCTGGATCTGGTACTTGTCCAGAACCGAACTGGTCGAGCCGAGGCTGCTGCTTTCGATGCTCATCGTTTATCCCTCTCCTACGCTCACTGACCGAGGGTCAGCACGCGCTGCATCATCTGCTTGGCGGTGTTCATCATTTCGACGTTGGTCTGGAAGGCACGGCTGGCGGAGATCATGTCCGCCATTTCCTCGACCACGTTGACGTTCGGGTAGTACACGTAGCCGTTGGCATCGGCGGCCGGATGGTTCGGCTCGTAGCGCGGCGTGAGGGTGCTCTGGTCCTCGATCACGCCGAGCACCTGGACGCCGGCGCCGGACTGATCCTGGTCGGCGAACAGCGAACCGCGGTCACCGCCCTCGGCAGCCTGCTGCTGGAACACAGTGGCAAACACCGGATGGCGGGCGCGGTAGGTCTGGTCGATGCTGGACGACACCGTCTCGGCGTTGGCAATGTTGCTGGAGATGGTGTTCAGGCGAGTGCTCTGGGCGCTCATGCCGGTACCGGCGATATGGAAAACACTGCTGAGTGACATGGCATGAACCTCCGTCATTCACCGCGAAGGGCGCTCATCAGCCCTTTGAACTTGCTGTTGAGAAAGGTGAAGCTGGCCTGGAACTGCACGGAGTTTTCCGCGTAGTTGGATTGTTCGAGCTGCAGATCGACGGTGTTCTGGTCGATCGACGGCTGGGTGGGAATGCGATAGCGCAACGCCGGATCGCCCATGGGCACGCCTTCCGCAGCGATGTGCTGGCTGTTGGTCCGGCTCAACCCGAGCGCGCCACCCTTGGCCTTGGCATTCTGCTCGGCGAGCACCGAGGCGAAGTCCAGGTCGCGCGCCTTGTAGTTCGGCGTGTCGGCGTTGGCGATGTTGTTGGCCAGCACCTCGGCACGCTGCGAGCGGAAGCCGAGCGCTTTTTCATGGATGCCGAGGGCGTTGTCGAAGCTGATGCTCATGGTCGGGAACCTTGCCGGTGGGCGTCGTGGTTTTTCCTCGCCAACGAATTAGCAAGGCCCGTGCCATTTTTGTTTTTCTTTTAAAATCAGCTAATTATCTATTTCTAGAAGTGCCTTGCCGGCAAAAGCGGCAAGGGCTTTCCGCCGTGGGAAGGGGAGCGGCAAAGGACGATTGCCGCTTTTGCCGCTGGAAGAACGGCTGAAGAAATATTGTGGGAGCAAACTCATTTGCGATCGGGCTGCTCGACGCCTCACGTGGATGGAGGCGTTCCCACATGCGGGTCGAGCGAGCTTTTTATAGGAGCGAGCTCTGCTCGCGAATCGAACAGCGCCGAAGTTCGCCAGCAGAGCGGGCTCCTAAAAGCGCGGTCACTTCACCTTGTAGATGATCCCCGGACTGCACTGGACCATCTGGTACAGCTCCGGCAGGCCGTTGAGCGCCTCGGAAGCGCCGAGGAACAGGTAGCCGCCGGGCTTCAGGGTCGCGTGGATGCGGGTGAGGATGTCCTTCTTCACCTCGGCGGAGAAGTAGATCAGCACGTTGCGGCAGAACACGATGTCGAACTTGCCGAGGCTGGCATAGCTGTCCAGCAGGTTCAGCGCGCGGAACTCGACGCGGCTTTTGATCGGCGCCTTGACCGCCCAGCGGCCCGGCCCCTTCGGATCGAAATAGCGCTGCAGGCGCTCCTGCGACAGGCCGCGGCCCATCGCCAGGCTGTCGTATTCGCCGGCCTTGCAGGCATTGAGCATGGAGCCGGACAGGTCGGTGGCGACGATCTGCACGCCGGCCCTGAGCTGTCCGAGGTTGCTCCGCTCGAACTCGTCGATGGCCATGGACAGCGAATACGGCTCCTGCCCCGACGAACAGGCCGCCGACCAGATGCGCAGACGCTGGCCGGGACTGGCCTTGATCATTTCAGGCAGAACGCGGCTCTTGAGCACTTCGAACGGATAGGTATCGCGAAACCAGAGGGTTTCGTTGGTGGTCATGGCGTCCACCACCTGCTCGCGCAGTCCGCCGCGGGGCTGCGTCTGGATCCGCTGCACCAGTTCGCCTAGCGTCTTGATGCCGTGCTGCTCCATCAGCTTGTTGAGGCGGCTGGAAACCAGGTACTGCTTGTTGCTCCCCAGCAGAATGCCGCAAGTCTTTTCCAGAAACGTCCGGAACTGCTCGAAATCCAAATTACCTGAAGACACTAATGCCGCCTCGCCGACCATAGAAACGCTGAGGGCCGAGCCCTCAGCCCTCTTCCGTTGATTTGATGCGTTCGATCACCCGCGCGGCCAGATCGTCCGGACGGAACTTGGCGAGGAAATCATCCGCGCCGACCTTTTTCACCATCGCCTGGTTGAACACACCCGACAGCGAAGTATGCAGGAGGATATGCAGTTTCTGCATGCGCGGGTCGCCACGCACTTCGGCCGTGAGGGTATAGCCATCCATTTCAGGCATTTCGATGTCGGAGATCATCATGAGGAACTCCTGTTCCGGCTGACGCCCCTCCTCCACCATCTTGCGCAGGTAGTCCAACGCTTCGCGGCCGTCGTTCAAGGCGACCACGTCTACCCCCACCGTCTGCAGGCAGCGCGCCACCTGTTTGCGCGCCACGGAGGAGTCGTCGACGATCAGCACGCGCTTGGACACCGCCTTGCTCTGGGTTTCGACATCGATGACCCCCTCGGAGATGGCTTCCGACATCGGCGCCACCTCGGCGAGGATCTTCTCCACGTCGATGATCTCCACCAGTTGCTTGTCCACCCGCGTCACTGCCGTCAGGTAGTGCTCGCGACCGGTCCCCTTGGGTGGCGGATGGATCTCCTCCCAGTTCATGTTGACGATGCGCTCGACCGACCGCACCAGGAATCCCTGCACCTTGGTGTTGTATTCGGTGATGATGACGAAGCTGTTCTTCAGATCGTCGAGACCCGACCGGCCCGTGGCCATGGACAGGTCAAGAATGGGAATGGTACCCCCACGGATATTGGCAACCCCGCGCACCACCGGACTGGCCTTGGGCATGATGGTGAGGCGGGGGCATTGCAGCACCTCCTTCACCTTGAACACGTTGATCCCATAGAGCTGCTTGCCGTCCAGACGGAACAGCAGCAGTTCGAGGCGGTTCTGCCCTACCAGTTGAGTACGCTGGTTAACCGAATCCAACACACCGGCCATGCCCAGACTCCTCTCGTTCGACCGGGACGCCTTGCTTAGCGTAGCAGGCGGCACGGCCCTTGCTTTTTACTTGTCATGAACGCAACAACGACGTTTTTCCGACACCAGGTGGCAAAGTATCGCCGGCTGCTCTGTGTTGTACCCGCAATCTGCGGGCTCTGCCACAGCGGCATGACAGCGGCGGCGACGATGACCCTGCCCGATGAGCTTATCGGCACCACCCAGCGCTTTCTTGAGCAGGCGGTGGACGAATACCTGCGCCGCAGCGAAATCCAGGGCCGCCACGAAGTCCAGGTCAATCGACTCGACCCGCGCCTGCGCCTGCCGCTGTGCGACGCGGAACTGGCCGCGTCCCTGGAAAGCCCCGCGCAGCCGCTGGGGCGGGTCACCGTGCGGATTCGCTGCGAAGGCAGCGCGCCCTGGACGGTGTTCGTGCCGGCCCAGGTCCGCCTGTTCCGACAGGTGGTCGTCATCAGTCGACCGCTCAAGCGCGAAAACGTGCTGACGGAGCAGGACCTGTCCCTGGTCGAGCGCGACGTCGGGCTGCTCAACCAGGGCTATCTCACCGATCCCGGCCAGGCCATCGGCAAGAAACTGACGCGCCCCATGCTGCCCGACCAGATTCTGGCGCCCGTTCATCTGCAACAGGCCGAAGTGATCCGCAAGGGCGACCAGGTGGTGATCACCGCGCGTGGCGCCGCCGTGAGCGTGCGCATGCCGGGCGAGGCGCTGTCCGATGGCGCACCGGGCCAGCAGATCCGCGTGAGGAACCAACGTTCCCAGCGGGTGATCAAAGCTCGAGTGGTGGGACCGGGCCAGGTGGAAGTCGCCATGTAGCCCTTCAATCCTGTATCGTGCAGTGTCTGACGATCCCGCAAGAGCGATTTGGCAGCGACGCGAAAAAAAGTCCTAAAGTTTTTCTGGCGATGGCCGAAAAGCTAGGCAAGCGTCCAACATCGTCCGAGGTTTGCATCATGGTCATCGATTTCAACCGGCCCAACAGCGCCGCTACGCCAGCCAACTCGGGGCGTGTCGGCAACACCCAATCCAACCGTGGCGAAGCCGTTTCGGGCAACCCGTCCGCCCCGGCCCCGGCATCCGCCGAAACCACCGCCAAGAGCGGCGAATCCGTGCAGCTCAGCCAGGAAGCCCAGCGCCTGCAGCAAGTGACGGACAATCTGCGCGACCTGCCTGAAGTCGATCAGGAGCGTGTCGCGCGGATCAAGCAGGCCATCGCCGACGGCAGCTATCAGGTCGATAGCAAGCGCGTCGCCAGCAAGCTGCTCGACTTCGAATCCCAGCGCTAGTCCGACGGGCTGCGCTGGCGGTGTAGGACGCCCACTCCCCAGAGCCCACCATGCACGACACGACCCTGCTTCAGCTATTCACCGACGATATCGGCCAGGCCGAACGCCTGCTTGAGCTGATCGACGAAGAATTCCAGGCACTCAACGACCGCGACCTGCCCCGCCTGGAAGGCATCCTGGCGGCCAAGCAGCCCTTGCTGGCGCAGCTCGACCAGCATGGTGCACAGCGCAGCCAACTGCTCGCCAGCCAGCAACTGAGTGCCGACAAGGCCGGTCTGCAGGCATTGGCGGCACGCTCGCCGCAAGGCCCGGAACTGCTCGAACACGCCGACCGCCTGGGCGAGCTGCTGGAACGCTGCCAAGCCGCGAACCTGCGCAACGGCCGCCTGATCCGCGCCAACCAGGCCTCGGTGGGCAAGCTGCTCGGCATCCTCCGCGGCGGCGATACACCTAGCCTTTACGACAGCCGCGGCAGCGCCGCGAGAACCGGACAACAGCGACCACTCAGCCAGGCCTGAACCGCCCGGCAAAAAGCACAGGGACAAGCAGGCACAATGCCATTATTCTAAAGGGAATATCAGGAAAGCCCTCGCCAGGGCGAGGCGGACGCGGGACAATCCAGCGACGACCCGCCCGATGCGGACAAGGCACTTTCCACGGCCTGGTGCGTAGTGACAGTTTGGAGACTAGTGGACCGTGTCCAACCCATTCATCCAAGAAGAAGGACCGCAACCACCCAAGGTGCTCAAGGCGCCCTTGGAAGTGTTCGCCAACCTTCGCCAGTTGCAACAGAACCACGATCCCCTGGTCATCACCTTTCGCGACCGTAACCAGCGGTTCCAGAGCTATCTGGTCGAGATCGACCGCGAGCGCGGCCTGCTGGCCCTGGATGAGATGATTCCGAACGACGGCGAGCGCTTCCTGAAAGCCGGCGAGGCCTTCGCCATCGAAGGCTTCCACGAAGGCGTGCGGATCGCCTGGGAATGCACCCGCCCGGTCCAGATCGGCGAACTGGAAGGCGCCCGCTGCTACTGGACCGCCCTCCCCGGCGAAGTCACCTACCACCAGCGCCGCAATGCCTACCGCGCCTCGCTCAAGCAGACCCAACTGGTCAACATCCAACTGGCCGGCGACAAACTGAGCACACCGATCAGGGGCCAGTTGCTGGACATCTCGGCCACCGGCTGCAAGGTACGCTTCCCCGACAATCTCACCAGCCGCCTGCAAGCCGGCCAAGTCTACGAGCGCTTCACCGCGGAATTGCCGTTCGGCGCCATGACCACGCCGGTGGAATTGCGTCATCTGTATTTCGAGGAAAAGCTCGGCATGAGCTTCGCCGGCCTGCGCTTCTATCGGATGAGCGGCCTGGAGCAGCGCCAGGTCGAGCGCTTCGTCTACCAGTTGCAGCGCGAAGCCCGTCGCTTCGAGAAAGACGACCCGTTCTGAGTCGGGCTCAATGCATTCCCAGCCGGATTCCCAGGCTGGCCAGGCGCGGAAGGTCCTCGGGGCGGTCCACATCCCATAGCACCGGCAGCAACCCGTAGGCCCAACCCAGTTGATGCAGACGCTCGCAGGTCAAGGCCAGGAGGCGGTCGCTGCCCCAGGGCAAGGATTCGAACAGCAGCGGATCGATCCGGCGCAAGCCCAACAGCACGTAACCGCCATCCTCCGCCGGCCCCAACACCACCTCCTGCTCGCGCAGCGCCTCGCAGGCCGCCGCCAGGTAGTCGCCGTCGAGCGCCGGGCAATCGTTGCCGATCAACACCACCCCTTCGCTTTCCGCCAGCCCCAGCGCAGCAATGCGCCGCATGCGTTCGCCGAGATCGCCGGCAGGTTGTTCCATCACCGTCCAGCCATGCGCTTCGGCGAGCTCGACGAGCGAGTCGTCCGGGCCATCATCGAGCCAGAAAAAGCGTTCACTGAAGGTATCCGCGGGGAGTTCCAACGCCCGTTCGACCAGCAGGCGCTGCAGATCGCAGGCTCCCTCGTCGCCCAGGGCTGGTATCAGACGGGTCTTGACCCTGCCGGGCTCCGGGGTACGTGCCAGCAGGTGCAGCGAGATGGACTGAGTCATGACCGCGGTCCTCCGTAATACCGTTGCGCCAGCCGTTCCGGACTGACGCCGAAGTAATAGGAAAGGCGCAAACGCCACATCAACCACACGGTACGCCAGATTCCGCGCTGTTCCCAGCGGCGGCTGGAAGTGACCAGCGGAGGCCGCAGGCAACGTGGAGGCGCCAGCCGCTTGAGCCGCCGGCACAGCTCCAGGTCTTCCATCAGCGGCATGTCGGCATAGCCACCCAACTCCACGAACAGATCGCGGGAGATGAAGATGCCCTGGTCGCCACTGGCTATACCGGTCAACCGCGAGCGTAGGCTGATCATGCTGCCGATCAATCGTAGCGAAGGGCCATTACCGGAAAGGTGCACATCGAAGCGTCCCCAGGCGGGCTGGACGGCGAGGACATCCAGCAGACACCGCCAGGACGTCGCCGGCACTCGCGTATCGGCATGCAGGAACCAGAGATAGCGCCCCGAGGCGACACGGGCCCCGGCATTCATCTGCCGCGCCCGCCCCGGCTCGCTGTGGAGCACCCGGTCGACGCCCGCCTCTGCCAGTTGCGGCGTGCCATCGCGGCTGCCGCCGTCCACCAGGATCAGTTCCGCGCCCATCGCCCGCAACGGCACCAAATCCTCCAGCAGTAGCGGCAAGGCCTGTGCCTCGTCGCGTGCCGGGATGACGACGCTGAGCGGCGGCGCGCTCATCGCGGCGCGTCAGGTTCCGCCGCGGGCGGCTCCTGCGGCTCGGGAGCGCTCTGCATCTGCTCCTGCACCACCTGTTCGTCCACCCGCGGGTCGAGGGCCGCCACCAGCGGCGAGCTGGCGATGTCCGGCATGGGGATGTGATGCAACGGTGCATCCTCCACCTGATGCTGGTGGGTGACCTTGTCGGGACGAATGCGCCAGACCAGGATCAACGCGCAGAAGCTGAAGAACGCATAGAGCATGTTGGCGCCGAAGTACTTCATCAGCACCCCGGCCAGCAGCGGGCCGATACTCGCCCCCACGCCGAAGGTGACCAGCAGCATGGCGGTCAGCGACACCCGCCGCTCGCCTTCGACGTGGTCGTTGGAGAAGGCCACCGCCAACGGATACAGGCTGAACTGCAACAGACTCACCAGGAAACCCATGGGCAGTAACAGCAGCAGGGCCACCGAGGGCATGATCGCCAGCGGCAGTGCAATCAGCGTCAGCAACAGCGCGCAGCCGCGAATCAGCACGGCGCGGTCGCTGCGGTCCGACAACCAGCCCAGCGGCCATTGCACCACTAGGCCGGCGAGAATGCAGGCGCCCATGAACAGACCGACCTGCTCCGTCGACAGCCCCTGGCGGGTGGCATAGAGCGGCGCGAGACCGTAGAAGGCGCCAATCAGCAGGCCGGAGACCAGAGTGGTGGTCAGCGATTGCGGCACCCGCTGGAGGAAGAAACGCGGCTCGAGCGGCGCGGGATGCAGCGGCGCGGGGTGAATCTTGCGGGTCACCGCCACCGGCACCAAGCACAGGGCGAAGCACAGCGCCACCAGCATCAGCAATTCCAGCCCGAGGGTCGGGTGGACCACCAGCACCAACTGGCCGAGGATCAGCCCCAGGTACGACGCCGTCATGTAACCGGCGAACACCTGGCCACGCTGGCTGGCCGCGGCCTGCTCGTTCAGCCAGCTCTCTATCACCATGTACTGGCACATCATGCCGAGGCCGACCAACATGCGCAGGAACAGCCAAGCCGGCAGCCAGTCGATCAGGCCATGGCCGAGCACCGCTGCCGTCACCGCGCCGGCGCAGGCGACGTAGGCGCGGATATGCCCGACCCGGGCGATCAACCGGTGGCCCTGCTTGCCGCCGAGCACCAGGCCGATGTAGTTGGCGGCCATCAACGCACCGACCCAGAGGCCGTCCACCTTGTCCGCCGCCAGACGCAACGCCAGGTAGGTACTCAACAGGCCGGAGCCGAGCAGCATCAACAGGGTGGCGAAATACAACGCCCGAAAGGACTTCCAGATTCTGCGCATCGACTTCCGAGCGGCTCCTTGAGGTGGGCCGGGCCGCCCTTGCGGCCCGGTGGGAGGTCACGCCTGCGCAGCGAGTATTCGGCGCTCCCAGGGCGTGATTTCTTCGAGGAAGCTGGTGAGCTCCATCGTCTTGCTGGCAATGTAGCCTTCGATGAACTCCGCATCGAACAGTTCCCGCGCCAGCCGGCTGCGCTTCAGACGCTCCAGGGCCGCATGCAGGGTACAGGGCAGGCGCAATTCATCCGGGGTTTCGAACTCGCCCTGGATCGGCTCGCTCGGCTCCAGTTCGCGTTCCAGCCCATACAGGCCCGCCGCCAGGCTGGCGGCGATGGCCAGGTACGGATTGGCATCGGCCCCCGGCAATCGGTTCTCCACCCGCCGCGCCACCGGCGAGCTGGCCGGGATACGCAGGCCGGCCGCGCGGTTATCGTGAGACCAGCAGGCGTTGTTCGGCGAAGCGTAAGGATGGCACAAACGCTGGTAGGAATTGACGTTCGGCGCGAACAACAGGGTGAAATCCCCCAGTGCTGCCTGCTGGCCGCCGATGAAATGGCGGAATGCCGGGGTCGGCGCGCCCTGCTCGTCGCTGAAGATATTCCGGCCGCTACCCTGCTCCACCACGCTCTGGTGGATGTGCATCGAGCTGCCCGGCGTCTTCGGCAGCGGCTTGGCCATGCACACCACGGTCAGGCCGTGCTTGAGCGCCACTTCCTTGAGCAGGTGCTTGAACAGGAATGTCTGGTCGGCGAGCAACAAGGCATCGCCGTGCAACAGGTTAATCTCGAACTGGCTGACGCCCATTTCGTGCATGAAGGTGTCGCGCGGCAGACCGAGCGCCGCCATGCAGGCATACACCTCCTCGAAGAACGGCCGCAGCCCGTTGTTCGACGACACGCTGAAAGCCGAGAAGCCCGCCTCGCGCCGGCCATCCAGGCCAACCGGAGGCTGGAACGGCTGGTGCGGATCGTTGTTGGGCGCGAAGACGAAGAATTCCAGCTCGGTGGCCACCACCGGCTGCCAGCCGTGCTCGGCGTAGCGCGCCAGCACGCGCTTGAGCAAGGCGCGGGTGGAAAGACCGCAGTCGCGTCCGTCCAGCTCCTCGGCATCGCAGATCGCCAATGCACGGGGCCGCTCGCCCCACGGCAGGCGATGAATCTGCCGGGCATCGGCGCACAGCGCCACGTCGCCGTCGTCGCTACCGTAGAAGCGCGCCGGCGGATAGCCGCCCATGATGCATTGCAGCAACACCCCCCTGGCCAGTTGCAGACGCCGCCCTTCGAGGAAGCCCTCGGCGGTCATCACCTTTCCACGCGGCACCCCGTTCAGGTCGGGAGTGACACATTCGATCTCTTCGATGCCGGCCAGGCGCTCAGCGAGTGGACTACGGCCGTTGCTGCTCATGACTGCTTATCCTTGTTGTGCCAGAAGCCGCGTTGCGGCGGTGTGCACAAAATACTCATCAGGCGTTCAAGATATCAAGCACAGCGGTATAGGTTCCGTTTTCAACGTGCACGAAAATCCTGAGCCAAACCGATTATTGAGTTCAGTAGACACTTCTTGTTTCGCCCCCCGGCGAGTTACTTCTGGCAGTCGCCCCAGAAGGTAACCAAGAGGGCTTGCCCCGGCATCCGGGTCTCGCTGCGCTCGACTCCCCTCCCTCCATCGTCGTTCCGGGGGCCGGCGCGAGGGGCCGTCCCTGGCCAATCGCGCCTCTCGCGGCATCCATGCCGCTCGTCCCCCTACACGACGATTCCGCTCGGCCTCCTGACGGGGCGTCGGAGTTGGTCCTACCTCTTCTACAAATCCTCAGCCAATGGCAAAGCATCAGGATCACTTCACTGCACCGGGCAGCACGAATCTCCCCTCTCCACTTCAGGAGAGAGGGGCCGGGGAGAGGGATGCCACGCGCACGGTAGATGTAATAGCCAACACCCAATTGATCCCAATCAGTTCAATGCGAAATCCCCCGCTCCGTTGCTTGGAGGGACGCGCAGCCCTCTGCTAAGGTGCCAGCATTGAACTCCAGCGGTATCGCCATGCGACTGCGCCTGATCCTGCTCCTCATCCTGACCATTGCCTTCCCGGCGTACGCCAGTCTGCCGGCCGGCGAACCGCCGTGTCCGATGCTGGAGATGGACATGACCGCTGCCGCGGACGCCACCGACGAGAACCCCTGCTGTCAGGAAGACGGCAAGGGCAGCCAGTTGATGTCCTGCAAATCCGGCCAGGAATGCAAGACCGGCGGCACCCTGCGCAGCGCCTTCCCGCGCGGTGCCGTGGTTCAGACCGCTACCCGTCCCCTCGCCCTGCCGGACCCGGCGGCGATCCCTCCCGAGCCCGGCTCCGTCTGGCGCCCACCCCGTTTCCTCTGATGCCCTGACCTGAACGTCGCGCGCCCATCGGTGCGCGGCAAGGCGTGCCCGTGCGCGGGCACGGATCATCCGCATTGGAGATTCGGAAGCATGATTGTCTTCCTCCCTCGACGGCACTGCGCCGTCCTGCTGGCCGCCGCCTGGATCGCTGCCGGGCCGGCGGTCGCCGAACCCCTGACCTTTCAGCAGGCACTGTCTATCGCCGAACGCTCGGCCCCGGAGAACCTGGCGCAGACCGCCCAGCTCGACGCCGCCCGCGCCGCGGTGATACCGGCCGATGCCCTGCCCGATCCGAAGCTCAGCCTGGGGGTGGACAACCTGCCTCTGGAAGGCCCGGATCGCTACCGCCTCGACCGCGACTTCATGACCATGCGCCGCATCGGCCTGATGCAGGAAGTACCCAACGGCGACAAGCGCCAAGCCCGGCGCCAACTCGCCGAAGCCGGCGTGGTCCGCTCCGAAGCCGAGCAGGTGGCGATGCGCCTGGAAACCCGCCGGCAGACCGCCCTGGCCTGGCTGGAGGTGTTCCATCTCGAACGCGGCCTGCAGGTGCTGGGCGAACTGGACCGGGAGGTCGCGCGGTTGCGCAGGCTGGTCCAAGCGCAGATCGCCGGGGGCGGAGCCCGTTCGGGCGACCTGCTGCTGGCCGACCGCGATGCCCTGGCCCTGGAAGAACGCCGCGACGAATTCGAACGTGACCGCCAGCAGGCCCGCGCCGGCCTGCGCCGCTGGCTGGGCGACGCCGCCGATGCGCCCCTGGCTGGCGACCCGCCGCGTTTCGCCTTGGACAGCCAGCGTCTGCACCAGCACTTGTTCGACCACCCCGAATTGCAGACCGCCTCGGCGCGGATCGGCGAAGCCCAGGCCGAACTCGCCGAAGCCCTCGCCGAGAAGAAGCCCGACTGGGGCGTGGAAGTCGCCTACAGCAACCGCGACAGCCGCTTCGGCGACATGCTCTCGCTGCAATTCAGCTTCGACCTGCCGCTGTTCACCGGCACCCGCCAAGGCCCGCGCATCGATGCCCGGCAGAAGGGCCTGGTCCAACGCGAGGCGGAGCAGGAAGCCCTGCAACGCGCGCATCGGGCGGAGCTGGAAAGCGGCTTGGCCAGCCTCGACCAATTGAGCCGCGCCCTGGAACGCAGCGAGCGCTCGCTGGTCCCCCTCGCCCGCCAACGCGCCGACCTGGAACTGGCCGCCTACCGCGCCGGCACCGGCGAGTTGCCGGCGGTGATCGAGGCGCGCCGCGAATTGATCGAAGCCCGCCTGCGCCAGATCGAGCTGGAGAAGAAGCGCGACCAACTGGCCGCCAGCCTGCATTACGCCTATTCGGAGAACCGCCCATGAAAGGCTTCCTTCCCACACTCCTGGCGGCAGCCGTACTGGCCTCTGCTGCTGGTGGCTACTGGTTTGGCCAGCAGCAGGCCCATCCTCAATCCGTCCAGGCCGCCGCGACGCCAGTTGCGGAGCGCCCGGTGCTCTACTGGTACGACCCGATGTACCCGGACCAGCGCTTCGATCAGCCGGGCAAATCGCCGTTCATGGACATGGACCTGATCCCCAAGTACGCCGACCAGGGCGATGCCGGCAGCGGCCTGAGCATTCCCGCGCAAACCGTGCAGAACCTCGGCATGCGCACCGCCCCGGTGGTCCGGGGCGCCCTGCCGGCCAGCCTCGACGCGGTCGGCAGCCTGGCCTACAACCAGCGCGAGATCGCCAACTTGCAGGCCCGCGCCGCCGGTTTCGTCGAGCGGGTCTACGGACGCGCACCCGGCGATGTATTGCCGGCCGGCGCTCCCTTGGTCGATCTGCTGATTCCCGAATGGTCGGCGGCGCAACTGGAATTCATCGCCGTCCTGGCCGACGGCGATCCACGCCTGATTGCCGCGGGTCGCGAACGCCTGCGTCTGCTCGGCATGCCGCCCGCATTGATCGAACAGGTCGCCCGTGAGCGTCGCGCCCGCCCGGTGCAGACCCTGCGCGCGCCGATTGCCGGCGAGTTGCTGGAACTGCCGGTGCGCGCCGGCATGACCGTCTCCGCTGGCCAGGACCTGGCGCGAATCAACGGCCTGTCCACGGTCTGGCTCGACCTCGCCATCCCCGAGGCCCAGGCGGCGCTGGCGCGGCCCGGCGCGGAGGTCCGGGCGCAGTTGAGCGCCTACCCCGGCGAGGACATCCAGGGCAAGGTGATCGCCCTGCTGCCAAGCACCGACCCGCAGACCCGCACCCTCACCCTGCGTAGCGAACTGCCCAACCCCGACGGACGCCTCAAGCCCGGCATGTTCGCCCGCGCACGGCTGACCGATGCACCGAACCAGTCCGCGTTGCTGATCCCCAGCGAAGCATTGATCCGCACCGGCAAGCGCAGCCTGGTGATGCTCGCCGACGGCGACGGCCGCTTCCAGCCGCAGGAAATCCGCACCGGCCGGGAAAGCGCGAGTCAGGTCGAAGTACTCTCCGGCCTGGAGGAAGGCCAGCAGGTGGTGGTGTCCGGCCAGTTCCTGCTCGACTCCGAGGCCAGCCTGCGGGCCGTGTTGACTCGCGCCGTTCCGGCCGAAGAACCGCTGCACAGATCCGAAGGCATCATCCGCAAGCTCGAAGACGGCTACGTCACCCTGGAGCATGGCCCGTTCCCCAGCCTGGAAATGCCGGGCATGACCATGGAATTCCCACTGGCCTCGGCGCAAGTCGCCGCCGGCCTGAAGGAAGGCGACAAGGTGCGCATCGCCGCCCGCCAGACCGATGACGGCCTGGTGATTGAGCTGTTGGAAAAGCAGGGAGACGCGCCATGATCGAACGCCTGATCCACTGGTCGATCGGCAACCGCTTCCTGGTCCTGCTGGCCACCCTGTTCGTCACCGCCTGGGGTATCTGGTCGGTGCGCAGCACACCGCTGGATGCCCTGCCGGACCTCTCCGACACCCAGGTGATCATCCGCACCAGCTACTCCGGCCAGGCACCACAGATCGTCGAAAACCAGGTCACCTACCCGCTGGCCACCACCATGCTCTCGGTACCCGGCGCGAAGACGGTGCGCGGCTATTCGTTCTTCGGCGACTCCTTCGTCTATGTGCTGTTCGAGGACGGCACCGACCTCTACTGGGCCCGCGCACGCGTGCTGGAATACCTCAACCAGGCCCAGGAGCGCCTGCCGGAAGGCGTCACCACCACCCTTGGCCCGGACGCCACCGGGGTCGGCTGGATTTACCAGTACGCCCTGGTCGACCGCAGCGGCCGGCACGATCTCGCCCAGCTCCGCGCCTTGCAGGACTGGTTCCTCAAGTACGAACTGAAAAGCCTGGCGAACGTCGCCGAAGTCGCCAGCATCGGCGGCATGGTCAAGCAGTACCAGGTGCTGCTCGACCCACTGAAGCTGGTGTCCTACGGCGTTACCCAGCAGGACGTCATCGCCGCGCTGCGCGCCGCCAACCAGGAAACCGGCGGCGCCATCCTCGAACTGGCCGAGCGCGAGTACATGGTCCGCGCCTCGGGCTACCTGCAAAGCCTCGACGATTTCCGCGCGGTGCCGCTGAAGGTTTCGCCGCGCGGGGTGCCGGTCACGCTCGGCGACGTCGCCCAGGTTCAACTGGGGCCGGAAATGCGCCGCGGCATCGCCGAGCTGGATGGTGAAGGCGAGACGGTCGGCGGCGTGGTCATCCTGCGCTCGGGCAAGAACGCCCGCGACGCCATCGCCGCAGTCAAGGCGCGCCTCGACAGCCTGCGCGGCAGCCTGCCGCCGGGCGTCGAACTGGTGACCACCTACGACCGCTCGCAACTCATCGAACGCGCCATCGACAACCTCAGCTTCAAGCTGCTGGAAGAGTTCATCGTGGTCGCGCTGATCTGCCTGCTGTTCCTCGGCCATCTGCGCTCTTCACTGGTCGCCATCATCACCCTGCCGCTGGGCGTGTTGATGGCCTTCATCGTCATGCGCCACCAGGGCATCAACGCCAACATCATGTCCCTCGGCGGGATCGCCATCGCCATCGGCGCCATGGTGGACGCCGCAGTGGTGATGATCGAGAACGCTCACAAGCGACTGGAAGCCTGGCAGCACCGGCATCCGGGCGAAACCCTGAAAGGCGAGGCGCATTGGCGAGTCATCGCCGAAGCGGCCGCCGAGGTCGGGCCGGCGCTGTTCTTCAGCCTGCTGATCATCACCCTGTCATTCCTCCCGGTGTTCACCCTGGAAGCCCAGGAAGGCCGCCTGTTCGGCCCGCTGGCGTTCACCAAGACCTACGCCATGGCGGCGGCGGCCGGCCTCTCGGTGACCCTGGTGCCGGTGCTGATGGGCTACTGGATTCGCGGACGGATTCCCAGCGAGGAACGCAACCCGCTCAACCGCTGGCTGATCGCCGCCTACCGGCCGCTGCTGGAAGCCGTGCTGGCCTGGCCGAAGACAACGCTGGCGGTAGCCGCGCTGGTGTTCCTCACCAGCCTCTGGCCGTTGAGCCGGCTGGGCGGCGAATTCATGCCGCCGCTGGACGAAGGCGACCTGCTCTACATGCCCTCGGCCCTGCCCGGCCTCACCGCCACCAGCGCCTCGCATCTGTTGCAGCAGACCAACCGGATGATCCGCAGCGTGCCGGAAGTGGCGCGGGTGTTCGGCAAGGCCGGCCGAGCGGAAAGCGCCACCGACCCGGCGCCGCTGGAGATGTTCGAGACCACCATTCAGTTCAAGCCACGCGACCAGTGGCGGCCCGGCATGACACCGGACAAGCTGGTGGAAGAACTCGACCGCGCGGTGCAAGTGCCGGGGCTGGCCAATCTCTGGGTGCCGCCGATCCGCAACCGCATCGACATGCTCGCCACCGGCATCAAGAGCCCCATCGGGGTGAAGGTTTCGGGCACCTCGCTGGCCGATATCGAGCGGGTCGCACGCGAGGTCGAGAAGGTGGCCAAGCAGGTCCCCGGCGTCAGCTCGGCCCTGGCCGAACGCCTCAGTGGCGGCCGCTACCTGGACATCGACATCGACCGCCACGCCGCCGCCCGCTACGGACTGAACATCGCCGACGTACAGGACGTGGTGGCCAGTGCCATCGGCGGGCGCAACATCGGTGAGACGGTGGAGGGCTTGGCACGCTTCCCGATCAACCTGCGCTATCCGCGCGAATGGCGCGACAGCCCCGAAGCCTTGCGCCAATTGCCGATCTTCACCCCGGCCGGCCAACAGCTCACCCTGGGCGACGTCGCCGCCATCCGCCTGAACGATGGACCGCCGATGCTGCGTAGCGAGAACGGTAGGTTGTCCGGCTGGGTCTACGTGGACGTGCGCGGTCGCGACCTGGCCTCCACCGTGCGCGAACTGCAACGGCAGGTGGCGGAACAGGTGCAACTGACCCCGGGCATGACCCTGGCCTACTCCGGCCAGTTCGAATACCTGGAGCGCGCCAACGCCCGCCTGGCCTGGGTAGTGCCGGCAACCTTGCTGATCATCTTCGTGCTGCTCTACCTGACCTTCGGCCGTGTCGGCGAAGCCCTGCTGATCATGGCCACCCTGCCCTTCGCTCTCACCGGCGGGGTTTGGATGCTGCATTGGTTCGGCTTCAACCTCTCAGTGGCCACCGGCGTCGGCTTCATCGCCCTGGCCGGGGTGTCGGCGGAGTTCGGTGTGATCATGCTGATCTACCTGAAGAACGCCTGGCTCGACCGCCAGCACAACGGCCACGGCGACGCCGCCGCCCTGCGCGACGCCATCCGCGAAGGCGCGGTGCTACGGGTACGGCCGAAGGTGATGACGGTGGCGGTGATCGTCGCCGGCCTGCTGCCGATCCTTTGGGACAGCGGCACCGGCTCGGAAGTGATGCAACGCATCGCCGTGCCCATGGTCGGCGGCATGCTCACCGCACCGCTGCTGTCCATGCTGGTCCTGCCAGCGGCGTATTGGTTGATGCGGCGGAGGGAGGCCAAGGCATAGGGGCTTCGGGGAAAAGCGGGCGAATAAATTCGCCCCTACCACTCCGTAGTCCGGATAAGCGCAGCGCAATCCGGGAGTCCATTGCCCCCGGATTGCGCCAAGGCTTATCCGGCTACAAAACCGCGTCCCCATAGAGAGGTCACCGTAGGAACGAATTCATCGCGCAAGGGGGTACGCCGATGTTGCGTCGTCGCGAATGAATTCGTTCCCACAAAACTCTCGTCGTTACGACGCTGCCTCGTCGCGCAACAACTGGCTCAACACAGCGCGCAGCTTGCCGGGCTTCACCGGTTTGTTGAGCAGCGGCATACCGAGACTCTGGAGCTGCCGGCGGCAGTCGTCGCTGCGGTCGGCGGTGATCATCACGCAGGGAATTTCACGGCCGAAAAGGCCACGCAGGTCGCGGACCACCTCGCAGCCGAGCACGCCGTCGTCCAGATGGTAGTCGGCGAGAATGAGCTCCGGTGCCCTTCCCTGCAGCACGTCCAGCGCCATGGTGCGGCCGGTGGCGGTGAGCACCTGGCAGCCCCACTGGCCGAGCAGCGCGGCCATGCTGTCGAGGATGCTCACCTCGTTGTCCAGCACCAACAGGCGGCGCCCTGGCAGCGGGTCGCCGGTAACCGGCAGGCTCGCCGGCACCTCTTCCGACACCGCCGGCATGTCCGCCGCCAACGGCACCTCGATACTGAACACCGAGCCGAGCCCCAGTTGCGAGCGGACCCGTACCGGATAGCCGAGCATCTCGGCAATGCGATCGACGATGGCCAGCCCCAGGCCAACGCCCTTGCGTTCCGCGGCACGGCCGGCGCTGAGCTGGTTGAACTCAAGGAAGATGGCATCGAGCTTGTCGGCCGGAATCCCGCGGCCGGTGTCCCACACTTCCAGACGCAGGGTTTTCCCCTGCCGACGGCAACCGAGCAAGATGCGGCCCCGCTCGGTGTAGCGGCAGGCATTGCTGAGGAAGTTGCGCAGAATGCGACTGAGCAGACGCGCGTCGGTGCGGATCGCCAGGTGCGGGATGTGCGCCCGCAGTTCCAGACCGGCCGCCTGGGCCACCGGCTGGAACTCCGAAGCCAGCGGCGCGAGCAGGTCGTCCAGGCGGTAGACATCGATATCCGGCTTGATCGCCGCCTGGTCCAGCTTGGAGATTTCCAGCAGGTCGGTCAGCAGGTCCTCGGCGCCCTCCAACGCCTGGTGGGTGCGCTCCACCAGCGTGTGCTCGGCCGTCGGCAAGCTGCGCTCACGCAGGGTCGAGACCAGCAGGCGCGCGGCATTCAGCGGTTGCAGCAGGTCATGGCTGGCGGCGGCGAGGTACTTGTCTTTGCTCAGATTGGCGGCCTCGGCCGCGTCGCGGGCCTCGCGCAACTGGCACTCGATGCGCTCACGCTCGGCGATCTGCAATTGCAGGTCCCGGTTCAGCGCCTGCAATTCGCGGGTTCGTGCCTCGACACGCTGCTCCAGTTCGTCGTTCAACTGTTGCAGGCGGACGCGGGCCAGCTTGCGCTCGGTGATGTCGGCGACGAAGCCCTCGATCAGACCATCCTCTTCCCCCGGCTTGAGCAGCAGGTTGATTAGTACATCGATGACTTGGCCGTCCTGCCTTCGCAGCTGGGTTTCATAGCCGAACAGGCCGGTCTGCCGGCGCAGCACCTCACGGATGCGCTGCAACTCGGCCAGGCCGCCGACGAACAACTGCTCGGCGCGCTCGGTGAGCGAGCCGAGCAACTCCTGCGGGTCGCCGTAGCCGAGCATCCGCGCCAGCGCCGGGTTGGCCGCGCGCAGCCCTTCGTCCAGGCTGGCCTGGAAGATGCCGTAGACAGCGTGCTCGAACAGCCATTTGTAGCGGTTGCGCTCGGCCTCCAGCTCCTCCAGGCGTGCGATCAGTTCGGGGTAGTGGCTCTTGCGGGCGGAGTGGGAGCCCAGGCCGAGCAACTCGGCAACGGCCTGGCCGGGGTCTTCATAGGGCTTCTGCATACACGACTTCGACGTCCCGCACCGTGGATTCGCGCGGATTGGTAAGGATGCAGGGATCTTCCATGGCGTGGCGCGAGAGGAACGGGATGTCCGACGTACCGACGCCATGCGGGCCGAGGGTTTCGCGGAAACCCACCGACTGCTTGAAGCGGATCAGGTAGTCCACCAGGCGCTGGCGGATTTGCGCATGATTGAGGCCCCGCACATCGATGCCGAGGGTCTCGGCGACCATCCGGAAGCGCTCCGGCGCCGCACTGTAGTTGAACGCCACCACGTGCTCGATCAGCACCGCGTTGCACAGGCCATGGGGCAGGTCGAGGAAACCGCCGAGGCTATGGGACATGGCGTGAACCGCGCCGAGGATGGCGTTGGAGAACGCCAGGCCGGCCTCCATGCTGCCGAGCATGACCCGCTCGCGCAGCAGCATGTCGTTGGGATTGGCGATCATGTCCACCAGATTGCCGTTGATCAGGCGCATGGCTTCCAGTGCATGGGAATCGGTGAGCGGCCCGCTGCCGGTGGAAACGAACGCCTCGATGGCGTGCACCAGGGCATCGATTCCGGTACAGGCGGAGAGGAACGGGTCCATGCTCAGGGTGGTTTCCGGGTCGATCAGCGACACATCCGGCACCACCGCCTTGCTGACGATGGAAAACTTCACCCGCTCGAGCTGGTTGGAAATGATCACGAACTGCGAGACGTCCGCCGAGGTGCCGGCGGTAGTGGGAATCAGAATCAGCGGCGGGCTGGGCACGCGCAGCTTGTCCACCCCCTCGAACTCGAGAATGCTGCGGCCATGGGCAACCACGATGCCGATGCCCTTGGCGCAGTCCATCGGGCTGCCGCCGCCCACTGCGACGATCAGGTTGCAGCCCTGCTCGCGGTAGAAGTCCGCGCCCTGCATCACCTCTTCCGAGCGCGGATTGGGCGAGACGTTGGTATAGAGGCAGTAGTCCAGGCCCTGGGCCTGCAGACTGGCCTCGACGTCGGCCACCCAACCGGCGGCCTGCACGCCGGGATCGGAAACCACCAGCACCTTGCGAGCACCGAAAGTGGTGGCGTAATTGCCGACAGCATGCCGGGACCCGGCACCGAAGATGATTTCCGGTGAGACGAACTTGCGCAGTTGGCTGATATCGTGGCGCATACGGCGGCCTGATTCTTGTAGTTATGGGATATGCCGTCAGCCTACTGCATTCCCCTGGCAATGCAATCCGACAAGGGTCGCAGGCGATGGGAGGAGCGGCCTCGCTTCGCAGTCTGCCCCTGTGGGAACGAATTCATTCGCGATGGCGCGGCTCCACAACCTCACGCCTGCTGCGACTCGGCTTCCTCATGGGCCTGGCGCAGCCGCTCGCGGCTGTTGGTCAGGTGCAGGCGCATGGCCGCGCGGGCGGCATCGGAGTCCTGGCGGGCGATGGCTTCGTAAATCTCCTCGTGCTCGCGGGTCAGACGCGCCAGGTAGCTCGGCTGGTCGTCATGGCTGATGCGCGCCGAATTGACCCGGGTCCGCGGGATGATGCTGGTGCCCAGGTGGGTCATGATGTCGGTGAAATAGCGGTTGCCAGTGGATTTTGCGATCTGCAGGTGGAACTGGAAGTCTGACGACACCGCGTCGCTGGCATGAGCCACGCTCTGCTTCATCGCATCCAGCGCGGCACGCATGGCCGCCAGTTGCTCGTCGGTGCGACGCTGGGCCGCGAGGCCGGCCGACTCCACTTCGAGGCTGATGCGCAGTTCGAGAATGGCCAGCACGTCGCGCAGCGTGACGATGGTCGCCGGATCGATGCGGAAGCCACTGGGGCTCGGCGTGTCCAGCACGAAGGTGCCGATGCCGTGACGGGTTTCCACCAACCCCGCGGCCTGCAGGCGGGAGATCGCCTCGCGCACCACGGTCCGGCTGACGCCCTGGGCCTCCATGATCGCCGATTCGGTGGGCAACTTCTGCCCGCGCTTGATCACGCCGTCGCTGATCTGTTGGGAAAGCTCCGCCACCAGCTCCTGCGCCAGACTACGATGTTTGCGACGGGGACGCGGCTGACTGCTCTGATTGTCCATCTCGAACCCTTAAATCCACATTGACGGCATGGTTGCCATCATAGCCCAAGGCAGTTGTACGATGACACCTCTCTTGGCAGTCTTGCCGCGGCCCGACAACAATTTCAAGAAAAAACGGTGATGCCCCGATGAGCTTGCAACTGCTGACCCTGGAAGACGAGCTGAGCCACGTAGCCCTGGCCCCGGAAATCGGCGGCAGTCTGGTCAACTGGACCCTGCGCGCCAATGGTCGGCCGCTGCTGCGGCCGAGCGCGGAAGACCGGCTGGACGGCATCACGCCGCGACAATTGGCCTGCTACCCGCTGGCACCCTGGTCCAACCGCATCGCCGAGGGTGGCTTCGACAATCCGGACGGCTGGCTGGCGCTGGCACCCAACACCCCCCACGATCCCTACCCGATCCACGGCAGCGCCTGGCAGCAACCCTGGCGCGCCATCGAATGCCTGTCGCGCCAAGCCCTCCTACGGCTGGACAGCCACGAGCCGTTCCCCTATCGGGCGGAGCTGCGCGTGCAACTGATCGACGGCAGCCTGAGCCTGGCCCTGAGCGTCACCCACCAGGGCGAGCATCCCACTTGGTATGGTCTCGGCCTGCACCCGTACTTCCCGCGCGGCCCGCAAACCCAGTTGCAGGCCAGCGCGCAGCAGGTCTGGATCGGCGCAGCGGATCGCCTGCCCGATCACCAGGAAGACATTCCACCGAGCTGGCGCTTCGACCAACCACGCCCCCTGCCCGACGAACGCATCGACCACGCCTTCTCAGGCTGGGACGGCCGCTTCCGCCTGCTGGAACCCGAAGCGGGCTACCAGCTCGAAGGCCGCGCCAGCGGCTGCGACCATTTCCTGTTCTACACCCCGCCGCAGCAGGACTTCTTCTGCATCGAACCGGTGACCCACCCGATCAACGCCCACCATTTGCCCGGCCGACCGGGACTGAGGCTGTTGGCCAGGGGCGAAACGATGAAGATGGGACTGACATTGACGTATCGGGAGGTGTGAGGGTGGAGAGCGAGACTATCCGCTCCCCTCACCCCTCACGCCTCACCACTCCAACCGCAACCGGCTTTCGAAACGGCGTGCCTCGCCGGTCACAGGGTCATCGAAGGCCAGGCTGCGGGCCAGCAGTTTCAGTGGGCGGCTGTAATCGTCCTGGCTGCGCGGGACGCGCTCGGTCAGTTCCGGGTAGAAGGGGTCATTGCATAGCCCGGCACCAAGGGCGGCCATATGCAGGCGTAGTTGGTGCTTTTTCCCGCTGATCGGGTGCAGCGCATAACGCCACAGCGCACCGTTGCGTTCGAGCACGTCGATCTGGGTCTCACTGTTGGCCGGCCCCTCCTCCGCTTCGCGCATACGGAAGAAAGGCTCGCCGGCGACCATCCGGCTGCGGTGCATCCGAGGGAAATCGAGGCCGGGGAGCGCCGGGGCGATGGCTTCGTAGGTCTTGTCGATCCGCCGGTCGCGGAACAGTGCCTGATAAGCCGCGCGGCTCGCCGGGTTGGCGGAAAACAGCACCAGCCCGGCGGTCAGCCGGTCGATGCGATGCAGCGGCGAAAGCTGCGGGTTGCCGAGCCGGCGGATCAACCGCGCCAAGAGGGTTTCCTCGACGTATTCGCCGGAGGGCATCACCGGCAGGAAGTGCGGTTTGTCCGCCACCACCAGATGTTCGTCGACGAACAGGACCTGCTCCTCGAAGGGGATAGACGTTTCCTTCGGCACCTCACGGAAATAGTGCACACGCAGCCCCACCTGGTAGGGATGATCGGGGCCGATCGGTTGTCCGTCGCTATCCAGCACCCGCCCACGGGCCATGCGATCGAGCCAGACGTCACGGCCGATGGCATGGAAGTGTGCGCAAAGACACTCCAGCACCGTCGCCCACGGGCCCTGCGGCAGGTGCAAAGTGCTCGGGCGGAGGCCGTTGGAAGGATGAAGACGATCGGTCATGGCACAGGTCGGTCGGGAAAGACGCGCATTAGGCCGCAGCCATCCGGCCCCGTCAAAGCCTGGCGGACCGGGGGCGCAACTGTTGCGACGGATACGAGTCCACCTGTGGTGAACCTGTCGAAGAAGCCGGGCGGCGGCCCGGACGGAGGTACTTATGCATACCGCCTTCATCGGCCTGGACTACATCGTCGATATCATGCACCCGAGCGGCAAGATCGCCCGCGCCGCCAGCCAGGCGAGCGAGCGCGACGTCATCGGCAAGGCCAACCGCGTGCTGGCCATTGCCCGGGAGAGGGATTGGCTGCGAGTACTGGTCAAGGTCGGCTTCGCACCTAGCTATCAGGACCAGCCGAAAGCCTCGCCGATGTTCGGCAAGGCCCATGAAATCGGTGCTCTTGCGCTGGGCGCCAAAGGCACCGAGCTCCACCCGCAGCTGGATGTCGGCAACGATTGCCTAGTGGTGATCAAGCCACGCATAAGCGGCTTCTATGGCACCTCGCTGGACGCGATCCTGCGCGCGAACCACATCCAGCGCCTGGTGGTCGCCGGGGTCAGCAGCACCTGGGCGGTACAGAGCACCGTGCGCGACGGGCATGACCGCGATTACGAAGTCATCGTGGTGGAGGATGCCTGCGCCGCGGCCAGCCAGGACGAACACGATGCCTCGATGCAGATGCTCGGCACCATTGCCAGGGTGGTGACGAGCGAAGCGCTGGTGGAGTTGATGTAGCGATTTCGGTAGTCACAAACTCTGCCCGCGACTCGACAGTCGGTCGGGGACGCGGTTCGCCAGCAGAGCTGGCTCCTACATGAGCGGTCAACGGACGGACGAAGGAGTTCGTCCGTCAGACGTGGACGCCGCTCTCGCGCTCCCAGGCGCAACGGACCCGCAGCTCGCCCTCACGCGGGCTGTGGAAACCGCTCTCCGACTCCCAGCGGAAGATGTGGCTGCCGTTCAGTTCGGTTTCCAAGTGCACCACCGCACTGGCCCAGTAGAGCTGCTTGAGCAGCGCCTCGAACTCCTGCACCCAGAGCTTCCACTCGTACTCCACCGTCTGGTAGCTGGCGCCGAAGTGGATCACCTGGGTCCGGTAGAGGCCCGCGCCGGGGAGGTCGCAGAAGGAGAACATTTCCCGGCCGAGGAACGGCCAGGCTTCGCCGCCGGGCAGGCTGGCCAGTATCCGATGGTTGGTTTCGCGGCGCAGGATGCGCTGGTCCGGGTTATCGGACGGCCAGTCACGGATGCAGCCATAGACAATGGATTCGGACTCCACGCGGGCACTCCTGGAAATGGACGCAGCCTTCTAACACAGGGCAAGGCCGAGGCCAAGGAACTGGCACTCGGCTTGAACAGGTCGAGTCCGAAGCGTCGCCGTCCGGCGTTATGAGGTGGACGAACGGCTCGCCCGCGGATGCAGCCGCCAGGCCAGCACACACATCAGCAGCGCCAGCAGGGTGAGCACCAGGAACGGCAGGCGGTAGGTGCCGGAGAGGTCGCGGCCGAGGCCGGCGAGCACCGGGGTCAGGCAGCCCAGGCTGTAGCCGGCGCAGAGCATCATCGCCGTCCAGCGGCTGACCGCCAGGGGCGTCTTCACTTCATACATCGGCAGCACCAGAGATAGGGCAAAGGAGCCGCTGAGACCGAAGCCCATGAGTAGCGCCCAGAACTCCGGTACGAAGGTCGGGAAGAAAGTGATCATGCCCAAGCACAGCGACGACGACAGGCCGCAGGCCAGCAAGAGCTGGTAGCGCTTGTCGAAACGCTGGGCCAGCCAGGGCACCAGGTAGGCGCTGGCCAAACCAATCAACATGAACAGACTGAACAGGCTGTTGGCCCGCAGCAGGCTCATGCCGGCTTCGTGGTAGCGCGCCACCAGCCAAGTGGTCAAGGCGTAGAACAGTCCGGCCTGGATGGCGAAGAACCCGGTGATCAGCCAGGCGCGTGGCTCGCGCCAGGGCAAACCACCCGCCGCGCCCCCTTCCTGCGCGGTTTCCCGCAGGTTCGGCAGGCGCACCCAGAGCAGCACGGCGACGGCCGCCGGCAGAGCCCAAATGGCCAGGCCGTAGGTCCAGTCATCGCCCAGCAGCGCCACGGCCGGAGCCGTCAGCACCGCTCCACCGGCGCCGCCGATGGCCATGCTGAACGAATACCAACCCACCACGCGCCCGATATGGCCGACGAAATGACGCTTGATGAAACCGGACAGCAGCGGCCCGGCGACGGCGATACCGGCGCCCAGCAGCACAGCGCTGCCGATCAGCACGGCACTGGCATGCCCCAGCAGGCGCAGCAGAAGTGCCCCGAGGATCATCCCCAGGCAGACAGCGATGATGCGCTCCAAGCCAAAACGCAACGCCAGACGCGGCGCCAACGGCGCAAGCAGGCCCATGCAGAGTACCGGCAACGCGGTGGTCAGGCTGATCAGGCCACGGCTGAGCGCCAGCTCATCGGCGATCCGTTCGATCAGGGGAGCAAAGGAGGTGATGCCGGGGCGCAGGTTGATCGCCGCCAGCACCAGGGCTAGCATCAGCATGGCCCGGGATACGGCTTTCACAGGGTGTTCCAACGATTTGCGGCTGGCAGGCCGGAAGCGGGAACCCTACCCGGACAGACTGTTCCAGGCAAGGGAAAGCTGACCATAAGGACAACTTGAAAGAAAGAGGATTGACTTCTGGGGCGGATGAAGTCGCTCTGTCGGTGCCAGGAGCTTTCTGGTCGATCTTTCCTTTGTGCGAGGTCAAACCCTCTTCCCCGGCCCCTCTCCCCTAAAGGAGAGAGGCGGAGATATTCGTGCCGCCTGTCCTGATGAAATGACCCTAACGTTTTGGCATTGCCAGAAGGTTCGCAGAAGAGGTGGGACCCACGCGGACGCCCCGTCAGGAGGCCGAGCGGAATCGTCGTGTAGGGGGACGAGCGGCATGGATGCCGCGAGAGGCGCGATTTGCCAGGGATGGCCCTTCGTGCGGGGCTGCCGAGGTCGGCCCCCGGAACGGCGATGGAGGGAGGGAACTCCGGCGTAGCCGGGGCCGGATGTCGGGGCAAACCGTCTTGGTTACCTTCTGGGGCGACTGCAAGAAGTAACTCGCCGGGGGGCGAAACAAGAAGTCCCTACTGAACTCAGTAATCGGTTTGACTCAGAACCTTCTGATAACATTTAACGCAGACAGAACCAAGAAGTTCGCCCATACACGGAGCGAATTCATTCGGTAGCCCGGATAAGCGCAGCGCCATCCGGGACAACCACCTCCCAACTCAGCCCTGGCGAGCCTTGGCTCGCATCTTGGCCGCCATGCTGGCCATCTCGTCGTAGAGCGCTTGCGGATTCTGCCGCTTGAGCTGCCAGGCCATGCGGCCCATCTCGTGGGGCAGGATCATGAATTCGCCCTTCTCCACCTCGCGGTAGATGTAGTCGGCGATATCCGCCGCACTGATCGGCGAACTCTCCAGCAACTTGCCGACCTGGGCCTTCATTTCCGGCGTCGGGCCGCGGAAGGAATCCAGCAGGTTGGTCTGGAAGAACGACGGGCAGACCACATGGACACCAATCTCCTGCTGGCGCAGCTCCGCCAGCAAGCTTTCCGACAGCGCCACCACCCCGGCCTTGGCCACGTTGTAGTTGCTCATCGCCGGGCCCTGCATCAACGCAGCCATGGAGGCGATGTTGATGATCCGGCCCTTGCTGCGCTCCAGCAGCGGCAGGAAGGCCTTGCAGCCCTTGACCACGCCCATCAGGTTGATCGCGATCTGCCAGTCCCAGTCTTCCAGCGACAGCTCGCTGAAGAAGCCGCCGGAGGCCACACCAGCGTTATTGACGATGACGTCGATGCCACCGAACTGTTCGTCGCAAGCCTGGGCCAGGGCGGTGAGCTGGCTGTAGTCGCGCACATCGCAACGGCGGGTGAAACCGTCGCCGCCGGCTTCGCGGACCAGCCGCAGGGTTTCCTGCAGGCCGGCGTCGTTGACGTCGGACAACGCCAGTCGCCAGCCTTCACGCGCCCAGCGCAGGGCGATCTCGCGACCGAGGCCGGAACCGGCGCCGGTAATCATCATGCGGTTTTGCATAGGGAGGTTTGCCTGTTGTTCTAGGGAGTTGGCCGCAGTGTAGCGAAGCCCGACAGGGTGCCGAGCCACCATCAGGCTGCTGAATGACCAGGGCAAACCCGCCCGCTAGAGGGGGCTGATCCGACGCAACAGGAGAGTCCCATAGACCAGACCGTTGACCAGCAATACCACCCCACCCAACCAGAGTTGCATCTGCGGGGTCAGCCCGCTCGGGTAGATCAGCGGGATCAGGTAATGCTCGATGAAGCCACCGTCGTAGCCCTGCTCGCCGGCCGCCCGCCGCAAGGCGTTTTCCCATGGCGTCAGCGGGCAGTACAGGTGGAACAGTTCGACAGCCGCACCCCAGGCGGCCGCCGGCAGGTGCAGCCAGGCCAGCCAGCGCCACTTCAGCACCAGCAACCCGCCGAGCAGAACGAAGAGAATGAAGCCCAGATGCAGCAGAACCAGCGCATCGGCAGCCAGCCGGTAGACCATGACAAGCCCTTCTGGTAGCGAAACCGTATGTCCCCTGGGCAGGAATCTTGTTCCGGCCAGCGAGTCGGAATCAGTAAGCGTGGTGTTTTTTCCGATAAGAGCCACGCGTCCCGTTCCGATGCATAAGGAGTCATTCCATGACGCTCAGTACCATTCTGATCGTGATCCTGCTGCTCCTGCTGATTGGCGGCCTGCCCGTATTCCCCCACTCGCGCGCCTGGGGCTATGGCCCGTCCGGGGCCATAGGTGCCCTGCTGGTCGTGGTGGTAGTGCTGTTACTGCTCGGTGTGATCTGACCGATCCGCTCAGTCGACCAAGAACAGCTTCGCCCCGATGGGCGTAGAGGAACGGTGCGCCTCTGCGTGGTCGGCCACCTGATAACTCATGCCGGGCTGGAGGACGAACTGGCGTCCGTCCGCCAGTTCGGTGTGCAGCTCACCTTCCAGGCACAGCAGGATGTGGCCTTTCTCGCACCAGTGATCCGCCAGGTAGCCCGGCGTGTATTCCACCATGCGTACCCGCAGCTCGCCGAACCGGCAGGTGCGCCAGTAGGCTTTGCCGGTTTCGCCGGGATGTTCGCTGCGCTCGATGTTGGCCCAGTCGGTGACGCCGAAGGGAATGTCGCTGATTTTCATGGAGAGGCCCTCGGGAATGTCCAAGGATCATTCCCGAGGGTCCGGTGGTTGTCCACCCCGCGGGACGAATGCGTTCGCCCCCGGTTTCACGCTGTCACTGCAGCCACTCCTGGACCCGTTGCGGGTTCTCGCTGACCCACTTCTGGGCGGCGGCGGCAGGCTTGGCGCCTTCTTCGATAGCCAGCATCACCTGGCCAATCTCGTCCGGCTTCCAGGAGAACTTTTTGAGGAAGGCAACCACCTGCGGTGCCTTTTTCTCCAGGCCCGGGTTGACGATGTTATCCACATGCTCGGCATCGCCGTAGACGCCTTTCGGGTCTTCCAAGAAGCGCAGCTTCCACTTGGCGAACATCCAGTGCGGAATCCAGCCGGTCACCGCCACAGGCTTGTTGGCGTTGATCGAACGCGCCAGCTCTGCGGTCATGGCGCTACCGGAACTGGCCTGCAGCTTGAAGTCCAGGCCGTAGTCCTTGATTGCCTGGTCGGTCTTGAGCATCACACCGGAGCCGGCGTCGATGCCAACGATGCGCCCACGGAAAGCGTCCTTCTGTGCTTGCAGGTCGCCGATGCTCTTCGCCGTGACGTACTCCGGTACGATCAGGCCGATCTTGGCGTCGTTGAAGTTGGGGCCCAGGTCGACTACTTCGTCCTTGAGTTTTTCGTAATACGAACCGTGGGTCACCGGCAGCCAAGCGGACAGCATCGCGTCGAGTTGTCCCTTGGCCACACCCTGCCACATGATGCCGGTGGCGACGGGCATCAACTGGACGTCGTAGCCCAGCTTCTGCTTGATCACCTCGGCCGCCACATGGGTGGTCGCCACGCTGTCCGACCAACCGTCCACGTAGCCGATCTTCAGGGTCGTCTTCTCGGCGGCGCCCGCCATGCCGGCCCCGAGTGCAAGCAGCAAGCCCGCTCCCACGCCCATCAAACGTCGAATATTCATAGTCGCTCCCCGTGCGCGCATGTTGCGCTCAAGCCTGGAATGTTTGTTCTGGTGTCGGGTGCGCCCCCTTCACGCCCCACCGCCTTGGCCCTTCGCCAGTGGAGTACTGGCCACTCGATCATCGACGCGGCGCAGCGGAAAAAATGCTCTGACAGCGACATGCAACCCAACAAGAAACGACAAGCCGGATGAAGTCGGCGGAGCCGAGCCTTCCCTGCCCCGTAGCAGTGCATCGGCGTCTCACTCTGAGCATTCACTCCATCTATCGACCCGATAATGTCTGAACATTTCCTCTATTCATCCCTTCGTCCTACGCTGA
Organism: Pseudomonas sp. PIC25; assembly: GCF_002286785.1. Taxonomy (GTDB): domain Bacteria; phylum Pseudomonadota; class Gammaproteobacteria; order Pseudomonadales; family Pseudomonadaceae; genus Pseudomonas_M. The sequence goes on from NZ_MUJY01000098.1 coordinate 56,518, forward strand.
GCACAACGAAGAATGATTCTTATTAGAGGTGTGCCATGCTCAAGACCGTAACTTTCACCGTGATGCACTTCTGTATTGCTTTCAGCGTGGCCTACGTTCTGACTGGCAGCGTGACCGTCGGGGGCCTGGTGGCGGCGGTGGAGCCGCTGTGCAACTCGGTGGGGTTCTACTTCCACGAAAAAATCTGGTCGAAGCTGGAGTCGAAAAAGAAAGACGCGGCATCGATTCCCAAGCATGCCTGGTTGCATCACCACGCCTGAGTGGAGGAAACCAATCGGCGTGGGACAGAGTCCATAGCGCTATCAGCCCTCCCATTTCGATGGAAATACGGCAAGATGCGCACCTTCGCATCCATGCCAGCCAAACCATGTCTTCCCGTAATCGACTCCTGCTACCGACCTATCTCCTCTCGTCCCTGTTCGCCCTGCTGGCGCTGGCCGCCTTCTGGTACTGGCAGGGTCGCCCCGTCCATCTGCCCGATGCCGCGACGCCGACGCACAAGCTGCAATGCGTGTCCTATAGCCCGTTCGACAAGGACCAGTCGCCGTTCGACAAACCCTTCGTCCTGCGCCCCGAGCGGATGGACGCCGACCTCGCCCTGCTCGCCACCCGCTTCAACTGCGTGCGCACCTATTCCATGTTCGGCCTCGAAGGGATTCCCGCCCTCGCCCGCAAACATGGCCTGAAGCTGATGCTCGGGGCCTGGGTCAGCGCCGACCCGGTGGAGACCGAGGCGGAAATCAAAGCGCTGATCGAAGCGGCCAAGGCCAATCCCGACATCGTCACCGCCTTGATCGTAGGCAACGAAACCTTGCTGCGCAAAGAAGTCACCGGCGCCCGGCTGGCCAGCCTGATCGAACGGGTGAAACGCGAGACCGAGCAGCCGGTGACCTACGCCGATGTCTGGGAATTCTGGCTCAAGCACCCCGAGGTGGCGCCGGCGGTGGACTTCCTGACCATTCACCTGCTGCCCTACTGGGAAGACGACCCGACCGGGATCGACAAGGCGCTGGACCATGTGGCAGACATCCGCCGGGTGTTCGGCAACCGTTTCGCGCCGAAAGACATCCTGATCGGCGAGACCGGCTGGCCGAGCGAGGGTCGCCAGCGCGAAACCGCCGTGCCGAGCCGGATCAACCAGGCCAAGTTCATCCGCGGCTTCGTCGCCATGGCCGAAGAGAACGGCTGGCGCTACAACCTGATCGAAGCCTTCGACCAACCGTGGAAACGCGCCAGCGAAGGCGCGGTGGGCGGTTACTGGGGGCTGCTCGACGCCGACCGCCAGGACAAGACAATCCTCGCCGGTCCGGTCTCCAACCTGCCGCACTGGTCCTTCTGGCTGGGCGCCGGCGTGGTCCTGACGATCGCTACCTTGCTGCTCGCCGGCCGCCCCGCTTCGCTGACCTCCGCCTGCCTGCTGCCGCCACTAGCGGCCCTAGGGGCGGGCTGCATCGGCCAATGGGCCGAGCTGGCACGGGTCACCAGCCGCTTCCCCGGCGAATGGCTATGGGCCGCGCTGCTGGTGGGCCTGAACCTGCTGGTACTGATGCACGCGGCGCTTGCGTTGTCGGCCCGCGGCAATGGCCGGGAACGCCTGTTCGGCTGGCTGGAGCGGCGCGGAGGCTGGTGGCTGGTCGCCAGTGGCTTCGCCGGCGCGGTGATGATGCTGGCGCTGGTCTTCGATGCCCGTTACCGCAGCTTCCCCAGCGCAGCCCTGCTGTTGCCGGCGCTGGTCTACCTGTGCCGCCCGGTGTCCGCTCCGCGGCGGGAAATCGCCCTGCTGGCGGTGCTGATCGGTGCAGGGCTGGTGCCGCAGCTGTACCAAGAGAGATTGGTCAACCTCCAGGCGCTCGGCTGGGCGCTGGTCAGTGCCTTGCTGGTCGCCGCGCTCTGGCGCAGCCTGCGTGCGGAGCGCGCCCTGGTTCGTGCTACGACCCTCGGTGCGAGCGAACCGGCAGGTTCCGCCCCGGCTCGGAGCTGAGTAATAGAGAAACGGGGTGGAGGGCTCCTCCACCCCGTCGGTGCTCAAGCAGTTGCCGACCCGCTACCCCGCACCAAGCGCAGGGCGGCGATCACCACCGCGAAGACGGCAAGACTGGCGCTATACAACACCAACGCCGGCAGGCCGAAGACCAACCCAAGCACCGCCAGCCCACGCCCCGCCCGACCGGGCAGGAAGAAGGCCAACGCCGCCGTTCCCAGCGCCGCCAGGGCGATCACCTTGAAATGGATCAGCAGCCCGATGCCGGCGCGCAACTGGCACTCCCAGCGGGCAGCCTCCTCCACGCAGAGCCCGACCCAGCGATCGTCCTCCATCAACGCGAAACGCAGGCCATAGCTGGCGGCCAGCCACAGGGGCAGAAAAATGAGCAGGAGAATCAGGGACGCGCGGCGAGACATGGGAAGCTCCAGGGAAAATCGCGACAGGATAACGGGCCTTTCGGCCGCCGCAAGGGGCTGACTGGACGGCAAGGCTGTCCATCGGACAGCGATTGGCGGCGAACGGCACTACTACCTCCCGGAACGGGAGTGAAATTCCCCGAATAATGGCACTCGCTGCGTTTACAGATGTCATAGCCTGCGCATACGCTCGTGCGCGATAGCTTCTCATCGAAAGGGAAAACCATGCCCCGCCTCGCCCGTTTTGCCGCACTCCTGGGCGGCCTCATCCTCGGTGCGCCGCTATTGGCGCAGGATATCGACCCCGCCGGGTATGGCTATCCGCTGGAAAATCCCTTCGAAGCGACCATCGCCACCACGCCGCCGGAACTGCGTCCACAGTTGCCAACCGACGACGACATAGACCAGTCCGATTACAGCCTCAAATTGCGCCCAGAGCGCGAATTCGAGCTGCCAAGCAACTTCTGGCCGGTGAAGACGCTCCGCTATCGCCTGGCCCGGCAGGACAAGCCCGCACCGCTGATCTTCATCATTGCCGGCACTGGCGCGCACTATTCCAACAGCACCATGGAGTTCCTTAAGAAGTTGTTCTACGGGGCCGGCTTCCACGTGGTGCAACTGTCCTCGCCGAGCAGTTGGGACTTCATGGCCGCCGCCTCGCGTTTCGCCACGCCGGGGCTGTCGACGGACGATGCCGACGATCTCTATCGAGTCATGCAGGCGGTGCGCGCCCAGCATCCGAAGCTGCCGATCACCGAGTTCTACCTCACCGGCTACAGCCTGGGCGGCCTGCACGCCGCCTTCGTCAGCCAGCTCGACGAAACCCGCCGCAGCTTCAATTTCAAGCGCGTGCTGCTGCTCAACCCACCGGTCAACCTCTACACCTCGGTGACCAACCTCGACCGCCTGGTGCAGACCCGCGTCAAAGGCATCGACGACGACAACACCTTCTACGAGGTCGTCCTCGCCAAGCTCACCCGCTACTTCCAGCAGCGCGGCTACATCGACCTCAACGACGCCCTGCTCTACGACTTCCAACAGTCCCGCCAGCGCCTGTCGAACGAAGAAATGGCCATGCTGATCGGCACCTCGTTCCGCTTTTCCTCGGCCGACATCGCCTTCACCTCGGACCTGATCAACCGACGCGGCCTGATTACCCCGACCAGGTATCCGATCGACGAGGGCACCGATCTCTCGCCGTTCTTCAAGCGCGCCCTGCAATGCGACTTCGACTGCTACATCACCGAGCAACTGATCCCGATGTGGCGTGCCCGCTACGACGGCGGCAGCCTCACCCAGATGGTCAACCAGGTCAGCCTCTATGCCCTCGAGGAGTACCTGAAGACCAGCGACAAGATCGCCGTCATGCACAACGCCGACGACGTGATCCTCGGCCCCGGCGACCTCGGCTTCCTACGCCGCACCTTGGGCGACCGGCTAACCCTGTATCCGCTGGGCGGGCACTGCGGCAACCTCAACTACCGCGTCAACACCAAGGCCATGCTGGAGTATTTCCGTGGTTAGACACTGCCGCTTCCTCGCCTTCGCCCTGCTGTTCGGCCACGGCCTGGCCATGGCCGAAACCGATGAGGACGGCTTCAAGCGTCCCCTCGACCAGTTGAAGATCAATCCGGCACTGGACCAGCGCGAGTTCGAACGCGCCACGCTGCAGGCGCTGAACGTCTACGACCCCTGGGATTCGTGGAACCGCCGCGTCTACCACTTCAACTACCGTTTCGACGAGTGGGTGTTCCTGCCGGTAGTGCGCGGCTATGAGTTCGTCACGCCGCGCTTCGTGCGTAGCGGCGTGAGCAACTTCTTCGGCAACCTGGGTGACGTACCCAACCTGCTCAACAGCCTGCTGCAGTTCAAAGGCAAGCGAGCCATGCAGACCACCGGGCGCCTGCTGATCAACACCACCATCGGCGTAACCGGCCTGTGGGACCCGGCGACCCGCATGGGCCTGCCCAAGCAGCGCGAGGACTTCGGCCAGACCCTCGGCTTCTATGGCGTGCCGGACGGCCCCTACCTGGTGCTGCCTATCCTCGGTCCGTCCAACCTGCGCGACACCGGTGGCCTGGTGGTGGACTTCGCCGCCGAGAGCCAGATCAACTTCCTGAACGTTTCCGAGGTCAGCGGCGACCACTCGGAAGTCCTTGCCTTGCGCGTGGTCGACCAGCGCTACACCACCAACTTCCGCTACGGCCAGGTGAACTCGCCGTTCGAATACGAGAAGGTGCGCTACGTCTACACCCGTGCCCGCGAGCTGCAGATCGCCGAATGAGTTCCTGATACGCGCCCAGCCGGCCGCACCTCGCCGGCCGCACCTATAATGCGCGGCTCAGGAGGAATGACCATGCGCGTAGCCCAACTGGCCAAGGCCGCCGGCGTCAGCGGCGAGACCGTTCGCCATTACACCGATCTCGGCCTGCTGCGGCCGACCCGCAATCCGCTCAACGGCTACCAGGAGTACGCCGGGGAGGACCTGCGCCGGCTGCGCTTCATCGCCAGGGCCCGGCGTCTTGGCTTCAGTCTGAAGGACGTACAAGCCATCCTCGCCCGCGCCGACAGCGGCACCGCGCCCTGCGGCGAGGTCCGCGACCTGCTGAGCGAGCGCCTCGGCACCCTCGAAGCCCACATCGCCGAATGCCAGCGCCTGGCCCAAGTGATGCGCGAGGCACTGACCCAATGGAAAGGCAAACCCGAGTGCGCCCCTGACGGCCAGGCCATCTGCCGGTTGATCGAGGATTTCGACCTGCCGGGAGAAACCCGTTCACCGACACCCTGCCCGGCGCATTGAACAGCGGAACACAGTTCGGTTGAAGAGCGCGAGATCGCTCGCAGAGCGATAACCATCCGGGAACCCAGGCATCCCGATCAGACACCCATCAGGGCTCATCGAAACTGAGTGCGGTACTACCCCGCCTGATTTCCAGCCAACCGATGGACCCCTACCACATGAAAAACTGGATCACTTCCCATCTTCCTCTGCGCACCTCCTACTCACACCATCCCGACGAAGCCGGCAACCACGCAAAGACCGCTACCAATCCAGTCATCGATAAACTTGAAAGTAACCTGCAAGAACTGCACGACCTCAAAAATGCCTTGACCATGCTTTCCAACCCGAGGAACAAGCATTCCCTCGACCCTGTCATCCAGCAACTGTCGGTCGATGCCGGTAATCTGCTGCAGAACACGCGCAAAGTCACCGAAAACGCAGACGCTATCGTCAAGCAGTTGAAGGACAGGAAACTGAAACCCGACCACGCGGGCCCGCATCATCAATTAATTTCAAACACCGAGGTGCTGGTCGCGCAGTGGCAAGATTTGAAAACCTCGTATGACGCATACACCTCCAGCAACCGAGGGCATTGAGGTATTTGCGGCGACGGAAAGCGCTTATCGAGGGACTAATCAATCGATCATATCGATTGATTAGTCGCGATATTCGCAACCATTGATCTGATCCACAGGCATACCATGGCGCCATTCCCATTTGGAGGAACCCCATGATGAGCCTGTTCCGTACCCTGCAATCCGTGCATCTCGGCCACCCCGCGTCCGATGGCGCCGGGGTGCGCCTGACCCGTGTCTTCGGTGGCTCCGGCGTCGAGCGCTTCGATCCCTTCCTCATGCTCGATGAGTTCGGCTCGGAAAACCCCGACGACTACATCGCCGGCTTCCCACCGCACCCGCACCGGGGCTTCGAAACCATCACCTACATGCTCGAGGGGCGCATGCGTCACGAAGACCACTTGGGCAACGTCGGTCGACTGGAAAGCGGTGGCGTGCAATGGATGACCGCAGCGCGCGGCATCATCCACAGCGAGATGCCGGAACAGGAGCAAGGCGCGATGCGTGGCTTCCAGCTCTGGCTGAACCTGCCGGGCAAGGACAAGCTGGGCGAGCCGGGCTACCGTGACTTCGCGCCCAACGAGCTCCCATCCGTGCGAACCGCCGCAGGCGTCGAGGTACGGGTGATCGCCGGCCGCTTCGAGGAAGGCGAGCTGGGCCAGGACGGCGCCGTGCAACGTCCGCACAGCGAACCCTACCTGTTCGACCTGCACCTGCCGGCCGGCAGCCAGGTCGCCCCTCGCCTGCCGGATGGGCACCGGGTCATGCTCTATGTCTACGAGGGAGAGGTGCAGCTCGACGGCGACACGCCAAAGGCGCTTTCGACCCGCCAACTGGCCCGGTTGTCCGAGCAGGGCGAACTGCGCCTGAGCAGTGCAGCCGGTGCCCGCGTATTGCTGATTGCCGGCAAGCCGCTGGGCGAACCCATCGTCCAGTATGGCCCCTTCGTCATGAACAGCCGCGAGGAAATCGAGCAGGCCTTGCGGGATTACCGGGACGGTACGTTGGCGTAAGGGATCATGTGACTCCCCCGGATTGCGCTGGCGCTTATTCGGGCTACGAATCTACATTCGCGATGAACTCGCTCCCACAGAAGCGGCTTGGGCTGGCCTGTAGGAGCGAGCTCTGCTCGCGAAAAATCGAGCAGCGCAAAAGCATCGCCAGCAGAGCTGGCTCCTACGGAAATCGTGGGTATTCACCCACAGGGGCGTGTCATTCGCCCAACGCAACCTCGATGGGCGGCGGAACCCGTGCCAGGCCGAGGAAGCCGATCAGCGCCTCCTTCTGGCTCATCGCGTCCTGATAACCCAACTCGATCAACTCGTTGCAGTAACCCGACTCAAACAACAGATAGCTGAGCACACTGGCACCGCTGGCCTTGGTTGCACCGGGGCCGCGCAGGAACAGGCGCAGGGCGCGGGGCAGTTCGTGATGGTGGCGGGCGGCGATCTGGTCCAGCGGCTGGCTCGGCGAAATCACCAGCACCTCGACCGGCTTCAACCCCAGCCCCCGGGGATGCAACCCGCTCGGTACCAGCCGGCTCATGTGGTTGAGCCGTTCGAGCAGTTCGATGTCGCCTTCCAGGCTGTCGATGAAGGTGCTGTTGAGCATGTGCCCGCCGATCTGCGCCAGGGTCGGCGGCCGGCCACTCTGTGGGCGCGGCAGCACGCTGTTGGCATCCCGCCCCAGCGGATTGCCGCTGACGCCTACCACCAGCACCCGGTTGGCCCCGAGATGCAGGGCCGGGCTGATCGGCGCCGACTGCCGCACCGCTCCGTCGCCGAAATACTCGCGGTTCAGCTTCACCGGCGGAAACAGCAGTGGGATCGCCGCGCTGGCCATCAGGTGCTCCACTGTCAGCCGGGTCGGCACCCCGACCCGGCGATGGCGGAACCAGGGGTCGATGGTCGCCCGTCCCTGGTAAAAGGTCACCGCCTGGCCCGACTCGTAACCGAACGCCGTCACCGCCACCGCACGCAACTGACGACGCGCCACGGCCGCGGCGATGCCGCTGAAATCGATCTCCCGCTCAAGCAGGTCGCGCAACGGTGCGTTGTTCAGCAGCGCCACCGGCACCTGCGAGCCCAAGCCGAGCAAGCTATGGCCAATGAACCGGCTGGCCTGGTGCAATACGCCAGGCCAGTCGCTGCGGTACACCTGATGGGTGCGGAAGCCCTGCCAGACGGCGGTCAGCCGACGGATCGCCTCGGTGAAGTGTAAGGCGCCGCAAGCCAGCCCCACTGCATTGATGGCACCGGCCGAGGTGCCGACGATCACCGGGAACGGATTGTGCGCGGCGTCCGGCAGCAGGTCGGCGATGGCCGACAACACCCCCACTTGATAGGCAGCCCGCGATCCACCACCGGAAAGGATCAGCCCGGTAACGGATTTGGCGGATTCGTCGACTGCACTCATGGCGGATTCCGGACCTTGTTGCTTCGAGTATAGGAGCGCTAGCGGTCGCGCTTGTCGTACAGCTTCGGCTCGCCCGGCGGCCGCGTCTTGAAGCGCCGGTGCGCCCACAGGTACTGCTCCGGGTGCTCGCGCAACACCGTTTCGATCCACTGATTGATGCGCAGGCAATCGGCCTCTTCGCTCTCGCCGGGGAAGTCGGCCAGGGGCGGATGGACCACCAGCCGATAGCCGGAACCGTCGGCCAGCCGCGTCTGGGTGAACGGCACGACACGGGCTTTGCCCAAACGGGCGAACTTAGTGGTGGCGGTCACGGTGGCTGCGGGAATGCCGAACAGCGGGACAAACAGACTCTGCTTGGCGCCGTAGTCCTGGTCGGGCGCATACCAGATGGCACGCCCGGCGCGCAGCACCTTGAGCATGGCGCGCACGTCCTCGCGCTCGATGGCGGTCGCATCAGGGTTGTGCCGCTCGCGGCCACGCCGCTGGATGAAGTCGAACACCGGATTCTTGTGCTCGCGGTACATGCCGTCGATGGTATGCCGTTGGCCGAGCAGCGCGGCGCCAATCTCCAGGGTGGTGAAATGCAGGGACATGAGGATCACCCCCTGCCCTTCTGCCTGGGCCTGCTTCAAATGCGCCAACCCCTCGACATGGGCCAGCCGCGCCAGACGCGTCCGCGGCCACCACCAGCTCATGGCCATCTCGAAGAAGGCGATGCCGGTAGAGGCGAAGTTTTCCTTCAGCAGGCGTTCACGCTCCGCCGGAGACCTGTCCGGGAAGCAGAGTTCCAGATTCTTCGCCGCGATCCGCCGCCGCGAACCGGCCACCCGGTACATCAGTGCGCCAAACAAGCGTCCGAGCAGGAGCAGTACCCGGTAGGGCAACTGCGACACCAGCCAGAGCAGCCCAAGGCCTATCCACAGCGGCCAGAAGCGCGGATGGAGGAACGAGGCGCGGAAAGAAGGACGATCCATGGACGAAACCGGACGAACGACAAAGCCGGGCATTCTACAGGACTGCATCCGGCTTGCGGCCCATCGGTGTTCTGGTTATAAGTCCTCGCCATTCATTGCAGTGGGCCGACCATGAGCCAAGCCGATCTCCTCGACCAAGACCCCGTCTTCCAGCTCAAAGGCAGCATGCTAGCCATCACCGTGATGGAGCTGGCGCACAACGACCTCGAGCGCCTCGACCGGCAACTCACCGCCAAGGTCGCCCAGGCCCCTAACTTCTTTCAGAACACCCCGCTGGTGCTGGCGCTGGACAAGCTGCCGCTGGGCGAGGGCGCCCTCGAGTTGCCGGCCCTGATGGACGTCTGCCGCCGCCATGGCCTGCGCACCCTGGCGGTGCGTGCCAGCCGCGAGGAAGACATCGCCGCTGCCAATGCCCTCGACCTCCCGGTGCTACCACCCTCCGGCGCCCGCGAGAAACCCCTCGACCCGGTCGAAGGCGCACCCAGGAAGCCGGAAAAACCCGCCGAACCCGAGTTCCGTCCGAGCAAGGTGATCACCACCCCGATCCGCGGCGGCCAGCAGGTCTACGCTCAGGGCGGCGACCTGATCGTCCTGGCACCGGTCAGCGCCGGTGCGGAACTTCTCGCCGATGGCAACATCCATGTCTACGCGCCAATGAGGGGACGCGCCCTGGCGGGCATCAAGGGCAACGCCCAGGCCCGGATCTTCTGCCAGCAGCTCGCCGCCGAACTGGTCTCCGTGGCCGGCCAGTACAAGGTCGCCGAAGACCTCAGACGCGACCCGCTGTGGGGCAGAGCGGTACAGGTCAGCCTGTCGGGAGACGTGTTGAACATCACCCGCCTTTAACGGATACTGCCGCGAATTTTCAAGGACCTGAATGGGAACCGGAGCCGCAGATTTCGCTCGTAAGTTCCTGCTTTTCTTTACTTTGGGGTGAATCACCTTGGCCAAGATCCTCGTAGTCACTTCCGGCAAGGGTGGCGTCGGTAAAACCACCACCAGCGCTGCCATCGGTACCGGCCTCGCCCTGCGTGGGCACAAGACCGTCATCGTCGACTTCGACGTCGGCCTGCGTAACCTCGACCTGATCATGGGCTGCGAGCGCCGCGTGGTGTATGACTTCGTCAACGTGATCAACGGCGAAGCCACACTCACCCAGGCCCTGATCAAGGACAAGCGTCTTGAGAACCTGTACGTACTGGCTGCCAGCCAGACGCGCGACAAGGACGCACTGACCCAGGAAGGCGTCGAGAAGGTCATCAACGAATTGAGGGAAAACTTCGAATACGTGGTCTGCGACTCGCCGGCCGGTATCGAAAAAGGCGCCCACCTGGCCATGTACTTCGCCGACGAGGCAATTGTCGTGACCAACCCGGAAGTCTCCTCCGTGCGCGACTCCGACCGCATGCTCGGCCTGCTGGCCAGCAAGTCGCGCCGCGCCGAGAAGGGCGAAGAACCGATCAAGGAACACCTGCTGCTCACCCGCTACCACCCCGAGCGGGTGACCAAGGGCGAGATGCTAGGCGTGGAAGACGTCGAAGAAATCCTCGCCATCCGCCTGCTCGGCGTGATCCCGGAATCCCAGGCCGTGCTCAAGGCCTCCAACCAGGGCATCCCGGTGATCCTCGACGAACAGAGCGACGCCGGCCAGGCGTACAGCGACGCGGTCGACCGACTGCTCGGCAAGGAAAAGCCGCATCGCTTCCTCGACGTACAGAAGAAAGGACTCTTGCAACGGCTGTTTGGAGGACGTGAATGAACATTTTCGACTTCTTTCGTGAGCGCAAGAAGGAATCCACGGCGTCCATCGCGAAAGAGCGTCTGCAGATCATCGTCGCCCACGAGCGCGGCCAGCGCAGCCAGCCGGATTACCTGCCTGCCTTGCAGAAGGAATTGGTCGAGGTCATCCGCAAATACGTCAACATCAACCAGCAGGACGTGCACGTCGCCCTGGAAAACCAGGGAAGCTGCTCGATCCTCGAACTCAACATCACCCTGCCGGATCGCTGATTCCCGCAGGTGACACGACGGCGGCCCCGGGCCGCCGTCGCCGTTTCCGGGCCAATCATGCCGCTGTCGAACATCCAGATCCTCCACCAGGACGCCGCACTCCTGGTAATCAACAAACCGACCCTGCTGCTCTCTGTCCCCGGCCGCGCCGAAGACAACCGCGACTGCCTGGTGACCCGCCTGCAGGAAAACGGCTATCCGGAAGCACGCATCGTCCACCGCCTGGACTGGGAAACCTCCGGCCTCATCGTCCTCGCCCGCGATGCCGACAGCCACCGCGAACTGTCGCGCCAATTCCACGACCGCGAGACCGAAAAGACCTACACCTCCCTCTGCTGGGGCGAACCCGAACCGGACAGCGGGCGCATCGAACTGCCTCTGCGCTACGACCCGCCGACCAAGCCGCGCCATGTGGTCGACCACGAACTGGGCCGCCATGCCCTCACCTTCTGGCGCGTGCTGGAACGCTGCGGCCACTACAGCCGCGTCGAACTCACCCCCATCACCGGCCGCTCCCACCAGTTGCGCGTGCACATGCTCGCCATCGGCCACCCCCTGCTGGGCGACCGCCTCTACGCCCACGAACAGGCCCTGGCCGCCTACGACCGCCTCTGCCTGCACGCCAGCCTGCTCGCCTTCACCCATCCGCAGAACGGCGAGCGTTTGCGCTTCGAGTGTCCGGCGCCGTTTTGAAGGCAAGAAGCATTTCCGTGATCAAGTCGATATCTATTGATAGTTATTTTCGGAAAACTTAAATCCACATTTTCCATTTCTGCTTAATCTTAAAAGCACATAACAGATTAGCAATAAAGGCACGCCATGGAAGAAATCAGCCGAAAACCCAAATCCAATTACTCCAAAATTCTTTCAAACACTTCGAAACCAAACAGAATTCTCAATAAAGCATCAAAGATCAAAGTATTCATCTCATTATTTGCAACCCTCATAGCACACCCACTATTAGCAGAAGATTTTTTCTGGCGTTCCTCTGCCAACCCCTCTATTACTGGCTCTAGCCCAGAGGAAACCTGTTACAGTTTTTTCTTATGGTATAAATCCTACGCAGCCAGCAATCGATACACCTATACATATGAAGGATCAACCTATAACGGACCGAACTCAAGCTCTAACTGTCGCATAGGTACTCTAGATAAGTATTACAATCAAAAAAGCACCTATACCTCCTATATGCTGAGAGCTGGGAACGGCTGCCTTGGTGGAAAAACATACAACCCCACTACTGGAGCATGCTCCTTCGACCTGAACAAAGGACAGCCACCATCCAATTGCAGTGAAGCATTTTCCGCCCCTCCGACAGTAGCCGGAAACCCTATTAACTTTGCCATAGGGAATAAATTTCAGGTTGAATTCAAATCTACAGCCGAACCACTCTCCGCAAATTACATCTACAACAGCCTTGACGGGCTTTGGCGCCACAATTACTCAACAAATCTGCAAATCACTCCATACGCGATTTCATTAATAAATTTCGACGGCAGAGAAAGCTTTTTTGATATAGATGGAACACATCTCACTCCAAACATATCAGGAAATCTTAAAAAGCATGAGACAGGCTGGAGCTACCATTCTCGAGACAATGTTCAATTTCTTTTCAACGAATACGGGCGCCTCATCCACCAAAAGTCTACTACACATCATGTAGAGATAAATCACTTGGAAGACACCCTTCTTATAAAAGATACTCTTGGCAATCAATTAAAAATACGCGAACGCGCTGACGGACAACCTCTTGAAATCAAAACCGACAATACAACAGCCTCCTTTTCATACGACACCAGTAACAGATTAAATAGTGTAACTTACAACCAGAACGGCCAAACGCTTGTCCGCCAGTACCACTACGAAGACCCCCGCAACCCCAAACTCCTCACCGGCATCACCGACGAACGCGGCATCCGCTACGCCACCTGGACCTATGACGACCAGGGCCGCGCGATCTCCAGCGAACACGCCAGCGGTGCCGAAAAGGTCACCCTGAGCTACAACGCCGACGGCTCCACCACCGTCACCAACGAACTGGGCAAGCAAACCGTCTATCGCTTCCAGACCATCCA
>NZ_MUJY01000099.1 GCF_002286785.1 Pseudomonas sp. PIC25
AATGGTGGCGCGCTCTTCGACGCTGAGTTCGGAATAAGACATAGGGGCAGCACCGTACCGGAAAGGTCAGGTGTTGCACTCAGTTTTTGCGGCCGCCAGTACATCCATAGCAATAGTGAAATCTCTACCAGCATCAATGTGCCGCCACTGCAGTTAAGAAAACTCTGAAAAAGCCCTGAATTTGCGAAGCAGCCGCTCTGTAACCCGCATGGTTGCTGGGGCGTATTTTTCAAGGACTGGCTTTTTCAGATCATCCTTAAGGTGAAATAGAAAGCTGCAGCAAGTGTCGAAGTCATTGCAAGGGATAGCGAGAGAGAACCAGGGGTTTGAAGCCCGGCCGCGCCTGCCTTGTCTTGTCCGTGCAGCCGAGTCAGGCCGAGGACGTATGGCCAAGGGCGTTGCCGTGGAGGGATTTTTGTTCGCTGGCAGGCGATGCTTTATGGCACAGCGACTTCATACTTCTTCGGCCCCCACATTAGCGGTAGGTTGTAGGCTCCTTGCCAAATTTTTCCAAGCCGGATTCCGTCATGAGCACCATGAACATCTCCCTACCCGAGGCTTTGAAAAGCTTTGTCGATGAGCAGGTCGGTCAGCGTGGCTACAACACCAGCAGCGAGTACATTCGCGAGCTGATTCGCAAGGATCAGGATCGGCAACACTTGCGTGGCCTGCTCCTGACTGGGGCGGAATCCGCGTCCACTGCGCCTGTCGATGGCAGCTACTTCGAGTCGCTGCGAGCCAAGGTATGGAACGCTCGGGGATGAAGGCCAAAGCCGTTATCCCCAGGGCACTGGCCAGATAGGATGTAGACGATACGATTTACCACTACCTGAGCGAAGACGCCGAACAGGCGTTCTTGGCTTCATCGATGCGCTGGAAAAAGCCTACGCCCATATAAGCCGTCACCCCTCCGCCGGTTCCACCCGCTACGCCTTCGAACTCGACCTGCCGGGCCTGCGCTGTTGGCCGCTGGCACGCTACCCGTATCTGGTGTTCTACGTGGAGCGCGACGATCACATCGACGTATGGCGCATCCTTCATGGAGCGCGGGATATTCCTGCCTGGCTGGGTGAAGCCTCTGCCCACTGAGGCAGCGCAGGGGCGAGCCCCAATACTGGCGGAAGGCAGTGGGAGTCGAACCCACCCGGGAACGGCTGCCGTCCCCCACCGGGTTTGAAGCCCGGCCGCGCCACCGGGCGCGAGTGCCTTCCTTTGTTCGTGCCGCTGCGTCAGGCCGGGGCCGGGTGGGCCAGGGCATTGTCGCGGCGGACTTTGCGTTCGTTGCCGAAGCGGCGGGTAAGGCCGATGCGGTCGAAGTGTTCGAGTATCTGGATGCTGCGTTTGCGGCCCAGGTGGATGCGGTCGCGAAAGGCGGCGGCGCGGATGACGCCGGCCTGATCCTCCAGGCGCAGGACTTCGCTGGCCAGTTGGCGGATGGTCGTATCCGGGTAGAACAGGTCTCTCACCACTTGTTGCAGCAGGCCGAGCCGGGCGAGTTTGCGCAGAAGCAGGCGCACGGCGGCTTCGTCCTGGCCGAGTTCGCGGGCGAGGTCGCGGACCCAGGGTGGGTCGAAGCCGCCCGCTTCGAGCAGGGGCCAGAGGCGTTCCCTGATCGCTTCTTCTGCGTCGCTGAGGCGCACGCGGTGGTCCGGGCGGTGCAGCCAGGGGCCGCTGGCTTCGATGCGGCTGGCGGCCATGGCGGAGTCCAGCAGGGCGATGAAGACGGGGCGTTCCAGTTGCGGCAGGGCGTAGCGGCGCAGGCGGTCGCGGTCGGGGCCGAGTTCGTCGGGTTGTTCGCTGTGGAAGTGTTCCAGCCGCGCCACCAGGTGGTCGCTCAGCGCTTGCCAGCGCGCTTGGCCGAATAGGCGCGGCCCGAGGCGAGTGGGGATTTCCAGCAGGCCGTCCGGCAGGTGCCAGCCGGCGCGTGGGCGGTTGAACTGGCGCTCCAGCAGGGCCGGGTCGAGGCCGCTTTCGGCTTCGGCGAGCAGGGTTGGCAGGGCGTTTTCCAGGCTGGCGTCGATCAGGGCACGCAGTTGGCCGAGGCGGTTTTCCGCGCGACGGCCGCGGCTGGGGGCGAAGGGGTCGAGGACCACACCGCCGCCGAGGGTGCGTTGGGCGGACTGGTCGCGGATCACCAGGCGGTCGCCGTGTACCGCGTGCACTGGGGCGTTGAGCAGCAGTTGCGCGAGCATGCCCCCGCCCGGTGCAAGGCTTTCGCCTTCCAGCAGGGCGACGCGGCCGGTCAGGTCCTGGGCACCGAGGTGCAGGTGCAGCGGGGTCCAGTGTTTGAGGTCGCGGGATTCGCCGGGGAGCAGCTGCAGCAGGCAGTCGATGCGGCTGGTGGGGGCATGGAGCGCGGGATGCAGCAGCCAGTCGCCACGGTGGATCTGTTCCACGGCGAGGCGCTCGCCGGCGAGGTTGAGGGCCACCCGCTGGCCGGCGCGGGCTTCGTTCGCCTCGCGGTTCTGCGCGTGCAGGCCACGCACCCGCACGGAGCGGCCGGACGGGCTCATGACCAGCTCATCCCCCACCCGCACGCGCCCGGCGAAGGCGGTGCCGGTGACCACCACGCCGGCGCCGGTGAGGCTGAAGGCGCGGTCGATGGGCAGGCGAAAGTAGCCGTTGTCGCTGCGCTGGCGGCAGGCGCCGGCTTCGTCGATGAGGGCTTGGCGCAGGGTGTCGATGCCCTCCCCGCTCAGGCTGGAGACGGCATGGATCGAGCTACCGTGCAACGGCCCCGGCGCCAGCAGTGCGGCAATCTCGGCGCGGACGTCGGCGAGGCGCGCCGCGTCCGCCCGGTCGATCTTGGTGAGGGCGACCAGGGCGCGGCGGATGCCGAGCAGTTCGACGATGGCCAGGTGTTCGTGGGTTTGCGGCATCACACCGTCGTCGGCGGCCACCACCAGCAGGACGAGGTCGATGCCGCAGGCGCCGGCGAGCATGTTGTGGACGAAGCGTTCGTGACCGGGGACGTCGATGAAGCCGATGGGCTCGTCGCCGCCGAGGGTGGCGTAGAGGTAGCCGAGGTCGATGGTAATGCCGCGTTCGCGCTCGGCCGGGCGGCGGTCGCCCTCCTGGCCGGTGAGGGCCCGCAGGAGGGCGGTCTTGCCGTGGTCGATATGGCCGGCGGTTCCGACGATCACGGTACCTCCCTGCGGAGGTCGGCGAGTTGCGCCAGGAACGCCGGTTCGTCGTCGAGCTGGCGCAGGTCGAGCCAGAGGGCGTCGTCGTCGAGGCGGCCGAGCACCGGGATGGGCAGCAGGCGCAGGGTTTCTTCCAGTTGGCGCAGGGAGCGGCCGCGCAGGCGCCTGGGCTGTTGCGGGCGCAGGCAGAGGGCGGCACTGGGCAGGCGCGCCACCGGCTGGGCGCCGCTGCCGATCATGCCGAGGGCGTCTTCGACGCTGACGCCCCAGGTGTCGCCCAGCACGGCGGCGAGGGCTGGGGCGAGGCGTTCGGCCTGGGCGCGGATGTCCGCCTGCGGCCGGCTGAGCAGGCGCAGGCTGGTGAGGCGCTGGCCGAGGCGGTCGGGGTCGCGGTAGAGGCCGAGCACGGCTTCCAGGGCGGCGAGGGTCAGTTTGTCCACCCGCAGGGCGCGCTTGAGCGGGTTTTTCTTGATCCGTTCGATGAGGTCCTTGCGGCCGACGATGAGGCCGGCCTGGGGCCCACCGAGCAGCTTGTCGCCGCTGAAGGTGACGAGGTCGGCGCCGTCGCGCAGGGCCTCCTGCACGGTGGGTTCCTTGGGAAGGCCCCAGCGGCTGAGGTCGATCAGGCTGCCGCTGCCGAGGTCTTCCAGCAGGGGCAGGCCGTGGGCGTGGGCGATGGCGGCGAGATCGGCGGTGGCGACGCTGGCGGTAAAGCCCTGCACGCTGTAGTTGCTGGTGTGGACGCGCATCAGCAGGCCGCTGCGCGGGCCGATGGCGGCCTCGTAGTCGCGCGGGTGGGTGCGGTTGGTGGTGCCGACTTCGACCAGTTTCACCCCGGCGCGGGCCATGATGTCGGGGATGCGGAAGGCGCCGCCGATTTCGATCAGTTCGCCGCGGGAGATGATGCCTTCCTTGCGTGCGCCGAGGCTGTTGAGGGCGAGCAGCACGGCGGCGGCGTTGTTGTTGACCACGGTGACGGCTTCGGCGCCGGTCAGTTCGCGGATGAGCCCGGCGATGAGGTCGTCGCGGTCGCCGCGCTTGCCGGTGGCGAGGTCGAATTCGAGGTTGAGCGGGTAGCGCGCCGCCGTGCAGATCGCGTCCACCGCTTCTTCCGGCAGCAGGGCGCGGCCGAGGTTGGTGTGCAGCACGGTGCCGGTGAGGTTGAACACCCGCCGCACGCGGCTGCGGTGTTGGGCGGCGAGGCGTTCGCCGGCGCGCCCGGCGAGCACGGCTTCGGAGAGTTCCAGGCTGGCCAGTTGGCCCTGGCGCGCCGGCTCGCGCAGCTCGTCGAGCAAGCCGCGCAGGGTGGCGAGCAGGGCTTCGCGGCCGTAGCGCTGTTGCAACGGGGCGCAGGCCGGCGCGCGCAGCAGGCGGTCCACCGAGGGCAGGCGGGCGCTGGTCATCCCTCCCCTCCCGGCGCCAGCAGCAGGTTGGGTGCGCGGCGCAGGTAGCCCTGTTCGGCCAGCAGCAGGTCGAGGTCGAGGCTGGCGAGGTCGGCGGAGAGGCATTCGCCGTCGGGGGCGTGTTCCAGGTAGAGCTGCTTGAGGTAGGTCTTGCAGCTCGGGCAGGCCTCGGCGCGCACGCCGTGGGGCGAGTCGTCGAGGTGCAGGTAGTCGAGGCGCTTGGTGCTCTGGCAGTGGCTGCATTTCAGGCGCACGTAGTGCCATTCGCCGCTGCACAGGGAGCAGACCAGGTAGCGCAGGCCGTTGACCTGGCCGCGATGGCGGATCACCCCGGCCATGGGCGGCGCGCCGCAGCAGGGGCAGTAGGCCTGGTCTTCGCGCTCGCGCAGTTCGCCGAGGTCGAGGCCGAGCAGCCAGTGGCTCCAGGCGGTTTGCAGGCCGGCGCCGATGAAGGGCACCAGCGCGGCCGGCAGCAAATCGTACTGGCCGCTGACCAGGGCCACGCCCCACGCCTTGCGCTGGCTCGATCCGGCCTTGCGCAGGTGGTCGAGGGCGCCATCCAGGGCCGGGTTGGCGACCGGTGGGATGAAGGCACGCAGCAGGGCATCGAGGAACACTGGCCAGCCATCGTCGCGCACCAGGGTGTCGGCGGCCAGGGGCGGCAGGCCGTGGACCAGGGATTCGCGGATGCGGTGGGCGTTCGGTGCGGGGACATCCGGCGGGGCATCGAGCACGGCTTGCTGGGCCCGGCAGATCGCGGCGGCCAGGGTCAGGTAGGCGGTAAGCGGGTGGTTCTGGGCGAGCGTTTCCAGGCACGCGGCGCGCAGCTCGAAGAGGTTGCGCGGCGGCAGTTGGACGAAAGGCGGCTTGCTGGCCGCGGCTTCGATCTGGCCCGGCTCGAGAATGGTGCCTGACACGCAGGACTCCTTACTTCATGCACCCCGGCTAAAGCGTAGACGCCGATTCGCCGTTCCGCTCGATGGCGGGCGCGACCCGGTGTCGCGCCGCCCCGTTCACTTGCGTTCGCGCACCACCGTTTTGTACCAGCCGGGGTGATGCTTGCGCGCCCAGGCGCGGCTTACCCGCCCATAGAGCATGGCGCCCACCGAGCCCTTGACCCAGATGGCGGCGTAGATGTGGACGATGATGCCGAGGATGAGCACGAAGGCCGCCGCCGCATGCAGCAGGCTGGCCCAGCGCAGGGTCTCGATGCCGAACATTGCGCTGAAGTACTGCCGCCAGATGATCACGCCGCTGACCACCAGCACCAGCATGCTCAGTACCAGCACCCAGAACAGCAGTTTCTGCCCGGCGTTGTAGCGGTCGACTTCCGGCAGGCGGTCTTCGCGGTTGCCGACCACGTCGCGCCATTGCCGCAGCCAGCGGGCGTCCCTGTCGTTCATGCGGTTGTGCCCGGCGAAGCGGATCGCCAGCCAGAGGAATAGCAGGAACATCACCAGGCCGAGGAACGGGTGCAGGATGCGCGTCCAAGTGCCGCCGCCGAACAGGGCAGAGAGGCCGAACAGCGCCGGGTGAAAAAGCGCCAGCCCGGACAGGCCGGCGAGGATGAAGAGAACCGCCACGGCCCAGTGGTTGCTCCGTTCGGAGGGGGTGTAGCGTTCGATGTCGTCGTTCATTGCGGTCTCCCGAATCGTTCAGGCTGTTGGGCCTGGTTCCGGCCTTGCTCCATGCGCTGGGCGCTGGTCCGTTTGCCCTCTCCCCAACCCTCTCCCATGAATGGGAGAGGGAGCGGACTGAGCAGGTGTCGACCCGGACACGCCCCTCACTCCTCACCCCTCTACTCTTCACTCCCTCCCCTTCGGGTCCACCACATGCACCGATGGATCGACCTCGTGGACGATGGGTTCTCCCGGCTCCGGGCCTTCCTCGACGCGGTTCGGGCCGACGCGCACGTAGTGGAAGAAGCCGGCCAGCACGGCGGCGCCCATGGCGAACAGGGCCAGGGGTTTGGTCACGCCTTTCCACAGGCTCACCAGCGGGCTGACGGCCGGCTCGTCCGGCAGGTTGCTGTAGAGCGAGGGCTGGTCGGCGTGGTGCAGCACGTACATGACGTGGGTGCCGCCGACGCCGGCCGGGTCGTACAGGCCGGCGTGCTCGAAGCCGCGTTCCCTGAGGTCGGCGATGCGGCCGTCGGCGTGCTCGATCATGTCTTCCTTGCTGCCGAAGACGATGGCGCCGGTCGGGCAGGTTTTCACGCAGGCCGGCTCCAGGCCCACCGCCACGCGGTCGGAGCAGAGGGTGCACTTGTAGGCCTTGTGATCCTTCTGCGAGATGCGCGGGATGTTGAACGGACAGCCGGTGATGCAGTAGCCGCAGCCGATGCACTTGTCCTGGTTGAAGTCGACGATGCCGTTGGCGTACTTGACGATCGCGCCGGGGCTCGGGCAGGCCTTGAGGCAGCCCGGGTCCTCGCAGTGCATGCAGCCGTCCTTGCGGATCAGCCATTCGAGGTTGCCGGCCGGGTTTTCGTACTCGGCGAAGCGCATTACGGTCCAGGAGTCGGCGGTGAGGTCGATGGGGTTGTCGTAGACACCCAGGTTGGGGCCCACGTCGTCGCGCAGGTCGTTCCATTCCGAGCAGGCGACCTGGCAGGCCTTGCAGCCGATGCACTTGGAGGTGTCGATCAGCTTGGCCACCTCGCCGACCTGGCGCACCGAGGGCATCGGTGTGGTGGTGGCGGAACGGGCGATGATGTCTTGAGTGGCCATGTCACACCTTCTCCACGTTCACCAGGAACGACTTGAACTCCGGCGTCTGGGTGTTGGCGTCGCCGACGAAGGGGGTCAGGGTGTTGGTCAGGTAGCCGTTCCTGGCCACGCCGGTGAAGCCCCAGTGCAGCGGGATGCCCACCTGGTGCACGGTCTTGCCGTCCACGGTCAGCGGCTTGAGGCGCTTGGTGACCACCGCCACGGCCTTGATGAAGCCACGGTTGGAGGACACCTTGACCCGCTGTCCGGCCTGGATGCCGAGCTCCTTGGCCAGCGCCTCGCCGATCTCGACGAACTGCTCCGGCTGGGTGATGGCGTTGAGGCGGCTGTGCTTGGTCCAGAAGTGGAAGTGCTCGGTCAGCCGGTAGGTGGTCGCCGCGTAGGGGAACTCGTCGGCCTTGCCGAACAGTTCGAGGTCGTTCTGGAACACCCGCGCCGCCGGGTTGCTGGTCACGCCGGGTTTGTCCGGGTGCAGCGGGTTGCGGCCGATGGGGGTTTCGAACGGCTCGTAGTGCTCGGGGAACGGGCCTTCTGCCATCTTGTCCACGGCGAACAGCCGCGCCACGCCTTCGGGGTTCATGATGAACGGATTCATGCCCGCTTCCGGCGGCGAGTCGGGTTTGAAGTCCGGGACGTCGGTGCCGCCCCAGGCCGTACCGCTCCACCACACCAGGCGCTTCTTCCGTGGGTCCCAGGGCTTGCCCGCGGGGTCGGCCGAGGCGCGGTTGTAGAGGATGCGCCGGTTGGCCGGCCAGGCCCAGGCCCAGCCGAGGGTCTGGCCCATGCCATAGGGGTCGGCGTTGTCGCGCCGCGCCATCTGGTTGCCCTGCTGGGTCCAGGAGCCGCAGAAGATCCAGCAGCCGCTGGCGGTGGAGCCGTCGGCACGGAGCTGGGCGAAGCCCGCCAGTTGCTCGCCGGCCTTGGCCAGCACGGCGCCGGTGGCCGGGTCGGTGACGTCGGCCAGGGCCTTGCCGTTGAATTCGCGGGCGATTTCATCCGGCCCCGGCTCGTCCGGGCGCAGGTAGCTCCAGTCGATGTTGAGGATCGGGTCGGGGAAGGCGCCGCCTTCCTTGCGGTACAGCTCGCGCAGGCGATGGAACAGCCCGCCCATGATGGCGATGTCGGTGCGCGCCTGGCCGGGCGGCTCGGCGCCCTTCCAGTGCCACTGCAGCCAGCGCCCGCTGTTGACCAGGGAGCCGTCTTCCTCGGCGAAGCAGGTGGTGGGCAGGCGGATCACCGTGGTCTGGATCGCCGCCGTGTCGACGTCGTTGTAGTCGCCGGCGTTGCGCCAGAACTCGGAGGTCTCGGTAGCCAGCGGGTCCATCACCACCAAGTACTTGAGCTTGGCCAGCGCGGCGCCGACCTTGGCCTTGTTGGGGAACGAGGCGATGGGGTTGAAGCCCTGGCAGAAGTAGCCGTTGACCTTGCCCTGATACATCAGGTCGAAGACCTTGAGTACGTCGTAGCCGGGGATGTCCAGCTTGGGCAGCCAGTCGTAGCCCCAGTTGTTTTCGGCGGTGGCGTTCTTGCCGTACCAGGCCTTCATCAGGCTGACGTGGAATTTCTCGTAGTTCTGCCAGTAGGAGAGCTGCCCCGGCCGCAGCGGTTTCTGCGTGCGCTTGGCAATGTAGGCGGCATAGTCCTGTTCGGCGTCTCCGGGCAGGGTCAGGTAGCCCGGCAGCAGGTTGGAGAGCAGGCCCAGGTCGGTCAGCCCCTGGATGTTGGAATGTCCACGCAGAGCGTTCATACCGCCACCGGGCATGCCGATGTTGCCGAGCAGCAACTGGACCATGGCGCCGGTGCGGATCATCTGCGAGCCCGTGGAGTGCTGGGTCCAGCCGAGGGCGTACATGATGGTCATCACCTTGTCCGGGGCGGAGGCCTCGGCGATGGTGTTCCAGACCTGGAGCATCAGCTCCTTCGGCGTGCCGCAGATGCTGCTGACCACCTCGGGGGTGTAGCGGCTGTAGTGCTGCTTGAGCAGGTTGAACACGCAGCGCGGGTGGCTGAGCGTCGGGTCGACCACGGCGAAGCCGTCCTCGCCGATCTCGTAGCCCCAGGCGGACTTGTCGCCGTAGCGCCGCAGGCTGGCGTCGTAGCCGCTGAACAGGCCGTTCTCGAAGGTGAAGCCTTCGCGCACGATGAACGACGCATCGGTGTAGTTGCGCACGTACTCGTGCTGGATCTTGTCGTTGGCGATCAGGTGGTTGATCAGCCCGCCGAGGAAGGCGATGTCCGTCCCGGTGCGGATCGGCGCGTACAGGTCCGCCACCGAGGCGGAACGGTTGAAGCGCGGATCGACCACGATCAGCCGGGCCTTGTTGTGCGCCTTGGCTTCGGTGACCCACTTGAAGCCGCAGGGGTGGGCTTCGGCGGCGTTGCCGCCCATGATCAGCACGAGGTCGGCATTCTGGATGTCGGCCCAGTGGTTGGTCATGGCGCCACGGCCAAACGTCGGGGCAAGACTTGCCACCGTCGGGCCGTGTCAGACACGCGCTTGGTTATCGAATCCCAGTATGCCGAGGGAACGCACCACCTTGTGGGTGATGTACCCCGCCTCGTTCGAGGATGCCGAGGCGGCGAGGAATCCGGTGGTCAGCCAGCGGTTGACCGTCTGGCCCTGCTCGTTGCGCTCGATGAAGTTGGCGTCGCGGTCCTCTTTCATCAGCTTGGCGATGCGGTCCAGGGCGTCGTCCCACTCCAGGCGCTTCCATTCGTTGGAGCCGGGTTCGCGGATCTGCGGGTACTTCAGCCGGTTGGGGCTGTGCACGAAGTCCAGCAGACCGGCGCCTTTCGGGCAGAGGGTACCGCGGTTGACCGGATGGTCGGCGTCGCCCTCGATGTGGATGATCTCCTGGACCACGTTCTTGCCGCCGTCGCCCTGGCTGTACATGATCAGCCCGCAGCCGACGGAGCAATAAGGGCAGGTGTTGCGCGTCTCACGAGTGCTCGCCAGTTTGAAGTGGCGAACCTGGTCGGCGAAGGCAGCCGGTGGAGCCATGCCCAGCGCCGCCATGCTCGATCCCCCAAGGCCGACCGCACAGACCTTGAAGAATTGCCGACGGTTCATATCCATCGTTGTTCTCCTGCATCAGGCTTGGAGCGGTACAAGCGAGCCCGCTCAATCCATAACCCTAGCCAAGACAAGGGAATTGGCAAATCGCCATCCGCGCGGGGCGGGCCGATGGGATCGATTGGCACCGGAGTGAGGCATATTGAAGGGGTTGAGCTGGTGGCACTGGGCGGGCGGTTTTCTCGGTGCCTTCTTCATCGCCACCGCCGCCTTCGCCGGGCCGCGCATCGGCGCCCTGCTGCTAATGGTTCTGGTGCTCGCCGGTCAGTTGGGCATGGCACTGCTGCTCGATCACTTCGGCTGGGCCGGCTACCGCGAGACACCGATCAGCGTGGGCAAGGTCGCCGGGGTGCTACTGATCGTCGCCGGTATCTGGCTGATCCGCCGCGGCTGATCGTCCGCCACGGCCGAACGCATAGAACAGGTTGGGCTCGCTGACCAGATAGAGGTTGCCTCGCTCGTCGAAGGTCATGCCTTCGGCCTGCGGCACGCCGCTGTCGAGCCCGGCGAACCCACCGAACAACGAGCGCAGGCCAATCAGGCGGCCGTTGCGGTCCAGCTCCATCAACAGCTTCGATTCGTCGCTGAGCAGCACCAGATGCCCGCTGCCCGCGTCGAAATGCACCGCCGACAGGTCGCGGGCCGGCAGGTCCCTCACCCATGCCTCGCGATCGATCACCTGTAGGCCGAACGCACCGTCGAGGCTGGCCTTGAGCCCGCGTATCTCGTAGAGCTTGATCGGCGAATGCTCCTTGGCCACGAACAGGCGGTCGCCGGCACGGTCGTAGCCGACGCCCTCGAAGCCGTTGTTGTCGACCTCGCCGAGACTCAGCGTCAGGCTGCGAGCATCGCTGCGGAACAGCGGGCCGGGGCGTTCAGGAACGGGAATCGCCAGCAGCGCCTGGCTGCGCTCCTCGATCACCAGCAGCAGGTCGTCGCCCAGGTAGGCGAGGTCTTCGACATCGGCGAAGCCACTGAGCGGATAGCGTCCGAGGAACTCGCCTTCCTTGCCCAGGGCGATCAGTTCCTCCGGGTTGTTCACCACCGCCCAGAACCGGTCGCGCCGCTCGTCATAGGCCAGCCCGGAAAGGTTCTTGTCCACCGTCTCCACCGCCAGCGCCTCGGTGAGTACCCGGTATTCCGGCAGGCGCAGGCCGCGTAACGTCTCAGTGCCCGGATGCCAGGCGGTTTTCAGCCAGAAGTAGACCCGCTCGTCGAGGTGCAGGAGACGCACCTGATAGAACGACAGCAGACTGAAGAGCAGCAGCGCCCATTTCCATGGACCGAGAGCAGGCAGCTTTCCCAGCAGCCCCTTGGCGATAGCGGACATTGGCGATTCCCGATTGGAATGACAGGCAGTCTCTCCGAGAAATGTTTCAGCCTGACGAGCGACCGATACCGGCCGACGCGGCGGATCGTCGGTCGTCAGGCCGCGCCCGCCTGTGCTAAGGTTCGCCCCCTCTTGCAAACACCGGTTCAAGACGCGTCGCGATGACCGTGCATTCCCTCAGCTGGCTGCCCACGCCGCCATAGCGCTCCGCCCCCTCCGCACACCTGCCGCCGTGCAGGTCGCCCCTGCGCCTGTCCCTGCGATGGGCGCGCCCTTGCGTGTCGACTCTTACAACTGATTGCCGAAGCCTGATCGCTCCCGAGTCGGTCTGCGCTTCATTCGAATAGGAATACC
Source organism: Pseudomonas sp. PIC25 (assembly GCF_002286785.1). GTDB lineage: Bacteria > Pseudomonadota > Gammaproteobacteria > Pseudomonadales > Pseudomonadaceae > Pseudomonas_M. Next base: position 12,033 of record NZ_MUJY01000099.1, read on the forward strand.
CATGCTCCAGTCCCTCAAGCAGACCTGGTTTTTCAACGTCCGCGGCGATGTGCTCGCCGGCCTGGTGGTCGCCCTGGCGCTGATCCCGGAGGCCATCGCCTTTTCCATCATCGCCGGGGTCGACCCGAAGGTTGGTCTCTATGCCTCCTTCTGTATCGCGGTGGTGATTGCCTTCGTCGGCGGCCGTCCGGGGATGATTTCCGCCGCCACTGGCGCCATGGCGCTGCTGATGGTGACGCTGGTGAAGAACCACGGCCTCGAATACCTGCTGGCCGCCAGCCTGCTCTGCGGGGTGTTGCAGATCGGCGCGGGTTACCTGCGGCTGGGCTCGCTGATGCGCTTCGTCTCGCGCTCGGTGGTCACTGGCTTCGTCAATGCCCTGGCGATCCTGATCTTCATGGCCCAGTTGCCCGAGCTGACCAACGTTACCTGGCACGTCTACGCCATGACTGCCGCCGGTCTGGGCATCATCTACCTGTTTCCCTACGTGCCGGTGATCGGCAAGGTGATTCCCTCGCCGCTGGTCTGCATCCTGTCGATGACTGCCGTGTCCATCGCCCTCGGCCTGGATATCCGCACCGTCGGCGACATGGGCGAGCTGCCGGACACCCTGCCGGTGTTCCTCTGGCCGGACGTACCGCTGACCTTCGAGACCCTGGCGATCGTCTTCCCCTACTCGGCGGCCCTGGCCGTGGTCGGCCTGCTGGAATCGATGATGACGGCGACCATCGTCGACGACCTGACCGACACCCCCAGCGACAAGAACCGCGAGTGCAAGGGTCAGGGCGTCGCCAACATCGCCGCCGGCCTGCTCGGCGGCATGGCCGGCTGCGCGATGATCGGCCAGTCGGTGATCAACGTGAAATCCGGCGGACGCGGCCGGCTGTCCACCCTGGTGGCCGGTTCCGTGCTGCTGGTGCTGGTGGTGTTTCTCAGCGACTGGGTACGGCAGATCCCCATGGCCGCGCTGGTGGCGGTGATGATCATGGTTTCCATCGGCACCTTCAGCTGGGATTCGCTGCGCAACCTCAAGCGTTACCCGCTCTCCACCAACCTCGTGATGATCGCCACGGTCGCCGTGGTGGTGTACACCCACAACCTGGCCTACGGGGTTTTCGTCGGCGTGCTGCTGGCGGCGATGTTCTTCGCCAACAAGATCGGCCATTTCCTGTATATCGGCTCGGATACCGATGCCGACGGCACCCGGCGCACCTACAAGGTGGTCGGCCAGGTGTTCTTCGCCTCGGCGGACAAGTTCGTCGGCGCTTTCGACTTCAAGGAGGCGGTGGGCAGCGTCGTCATCGACCTGTCCCGTGCGCATTTCTGGGACGTCACCGCCGTCGCCGCGCTGGACAAGGTGGTGCTCAAGCTGCGTCGCGAGGGCACCCAGGTGGAGGTGATCGGCCTCAACGAGGCCAGCGCCACCATCGTCGACCGCTTCGCCGTGCATGACAAACCGGACGCCGCCGATCAGCTCATGGGCCACTAAGGAGAACGCAGATGACCGACGTAATCGCCTGTATCGATGGATCGCAATCCTCCCCGGCGGTTTGCGACTACGCCGCCTGGGCCAGCCTGCGGCTCGACGCGCCGCTGACGCTGCTCCACGTGCTGGATCAGAACCAGTACCCGAACAAGGCCGACCTGTCCGGCAACATCGGCCTGGGCAGCCGCGAACATTTGCTGGAACAGCTCGCCGCACTCGACGAACAGCGCAGCAAGCTGGCCCAGGAGCAGGGTCGGTTGATGCTGGAAGCTGCCAAGGAGCGTGTCCGGGCCGATGGCGTGGCCGAACCACACCTGCGCCAGCGCCACGGCAACCTGGTGGACAGTCTGCGCGAGTTGGAGGGCACCATGCGCCTGCTGGTAATGGGCCGCCAGGGCGAGGCCAGCCTCGGCGAGCAGATCGGCAGCCATCTGGAAAGCGTCATCCGCACTTTGCATCGACCGATCCTGGTGACACCGAACAGCTTCCAGGCACCGCAAAGCCTGTTGCTGGCATTCGACGGCAGTGCCACCTGCCGCAAGGGCGTCGAGACCATCGCCGACAGCCCGCTGTTCAAGAGCATGCCGGTGCATCTGCTGCTGGTCGGAGCGGCTACACATGACGCCCACGAACAGCTCGAAGCCGCCTGCAAGCGGCTGCGCAACGCCGGGCTCGCAGCGCAATCGGCAATCCGCGCCGGCGAGGTCGAGCCGACCCTGCACGCCTACCAGGCCGAGCAGGGGCTCGACCTGCTGGTGATGGGAGCTTATGGGCACTCACGCATCCGCCAGTTCCTGGTTGGCAGCACCACCGCCAGCATGTTGCGCACCAGCCGAACACCGCTTCTGTTGCTGCGCTGATACAGATTCCCGCACTGGGCGCGGTGCTCTGCGTCGGGCCCCGGTGCGCGTGACACTTTCGGATAAATGACATGGTGGCAATTTGCATCTAGCGTGATACAAAGCGCCTATGCTCAATCCTGCCGTTCTGTGATCACAACTTTCCGATGACCGACGCCGAGATTCCCCGTCAGTTGGACGCCTTTACCCTGTGGCGGGAAGCCGTGGACATGCGTTCACGCTCACGCGTGGGCGGCTTCTATTACCTGTTCGCCTGGCTGCTGGTCTGGGGATTCAGCGCGGCGCCCATGGAGAACTGGCCAGCGGGCCTCGGACTCGGCCTGTTGTTCGGCCTGACCCTGGCCCTGCGCTGGCTGCACGACCTGCCGGCGAGCCACGATCCCGATCTGCTGCGACATTGGATGAAGCGCCGCTGGCAGCTGATCCACTTCACCTCGCTGGCCTGGGGGCTGGTCCAGGCCTGGGTGCTGCTCGACGAGGCCTACCGGGACACGCGGCTGATCGCCACGCTCAGCACCATCGCCTTCAGCACGGCGATGGTCTCCACCTTCGCCATGAACCGCCGCTGCTGCGCCCTGGCCATCCTGTTGTTGTACCTGCCCGGGCTGATCAGCCTGAGCCGAGGCATGGAGAACCTCGGCGAGCTGGTGACCCTGACCTTCTACTTCAGCTACCTGTTGCTGGCGCTCAACCGCAGCCACAAGGACTACCATGGCAACCTTGCGCTGGAGTTGCAGTTGATCGAGCAGCGCGACCGCCTCGACGCCCTCAGCCGTACCGACAGCCTCACTCAGTTGGGTAACCGCTACCAGTTCAACAACCTGTTCCCCTCCATGGTCGCCGCGGCCCAGCGCCAGCGCGGCTCGCTGGCGCTGGTGCTGCTGGATATCGATTACTTCAAGCACGTCAACGACAACTTTGGCCACACCACCGGCGACCTCTGCCTGCAACACTTCGCCGAACGCATGCGCCAGGTGTTCCGTCGCGACAGCGACGCCCTGCTGCGCCTGGGCGGCGAGGAATTCGGCGTGCTGATGCCGGACACCAGCCTGGAACAGGCCCAAACGCTGGCCGAAAGTTTCCGGCAGAACCTGATCCACCAGGGTTTCGAGGTGCAGGGACGCACCCTGCCGCTGACCGCCAGCCTCGGCGTGGGCTGCTTCGACCCCAGCCGGGACAGTGCGGAGTCGTTCTTCAAGCGCGTCGACGACGCGTTGTACAAGGCCAAGGCCACCGGTCGCGACCGCATGGTCCTGGCCAGTTATGCCTCGGCCCAGTAGGGTCACCGGCGGAGCCTCGTGGGCGAATGAATTCACCCCTACACCGGGCCCTTGTGGGAGCGAATTCATTCGCGATGAAGTGACGAAGGTGCTTCGCCAATCGCGAATGAATTCGCTCCTACAGGTTGCTCGCCACGCTTCTCTTTCGTAGGAGCCAGCTCTGCTGGCGAAGCTCTATGTCGCCCATCGCGAACAAGCTCCTCCTACAGACAAAGCCCCGTGCCCTCGCTCAGAGCCGGAAATTACCCATCTGCCGCGCCAGGTCTTCGGCCAGGCGGCTGAGGGTGCGGCAATCCTCGCGGCAGGCGCGGACTTCGTCGGCGGTGGCGTGGGCCAGGTCGGCGATGCCCTGGACGTTGCGGTTGATCTCCTCGGTGACCGTGGTCTGCTCCTCGGTGGCCGCCGCCACCTGGGTGTTCATGTCGCTGATCCGCTCCACCTGGTCGGTAATCGCGCCAAGCGAATGGCCGGTGCGCTGGCTCGCTTCGACGCCGGTGCCGGTGGCCGACTGTCCGGCGTGCATCGAGCTGACCGCGGTGTCGGCGCCCTGCTTCAGGCGCTGGATCATCTGCTGTATTTCATCGGTGGAGGACTGGGTTCGGCTGGCCAGGGTCCGCACTTCGTCGGCAACCACGGCGAAACCGCGGCCCATCTCCCCGGCCCGGGCCGCTTCGATGGCGGCATTCAGGGCGAGCAGGTTGGTCTGCTCGGAAATGCCGCGGATCACCGCCAGCACCTGGTCGATGGAGGCCACCTGCTCCGCCAGCTCGGCGACCGCCTCGGAGGCGCTGCCGATCTCCCCGGACATCCGCTCGATCAGCGCCACCGACTGGCCGACCACCTGCCGCGCGCCGCTGGCCTCGCTGCGTGCCGTCTGCGATGCCTGGGCAGCGGCGCTGGCGTTGCGGGCGATCTCCTGCACGGTCAGGCCCATTTCATGGACGGCGGTAGCCACCATGTCGGTCATTTCCTGCTGGCGACCGGCGCGGCCGGCGGTGTTCTCCACCACCTGCGCCACCTGCCCCACCGCCGAGCGCAGACGCTCGCTGGTGGCCAGCACCTCGCCGATCAGGCTGCGTTGGCTTTCCAGGAAGCGGTTGAAGCCACGCGCCAGATCGCCCAGTTCGTCGGCACGGTCTTCGCGCAGCCGGCGGGTCAGGTCACCACCGCCGCCACCGATTTCCACCAGCGCCGCCGTGACCTGGCGGATCGGCCGCACCAGCCCGCGTGCCAGCAACACCACCAGGCCGAGGAACAGCAGCGCCACCGCCACGCCGATCAGGCTGGTCATCCATAGCGCCTGGCGGGCCTCGGCATAGACCTCCGATTCCGGCACCTCGCTGACCAGCACCCAGTCGAGGGCCTGCAGCGGCTGGGCGATGGCGAGGAACGCCTCGCCGTCGCGCTCGAACGACACGGCCTTGCTCGATGCGCCGAGCAACTTCCTGGCGGCATCGGCACCCACCAGTTGCTCCAGCTCGCGGCTGTCGTTGAATTCCGCCTGCGGATGCACCTTCACCCGACCGTCGGCGCTCACCAGATAGACGCGCCCGGCCTGGCCAAAGCGGAAGTCGCGGATCATGTCGGACATGGCACCTAGGCTGAAGCCGAGCCCGGCCACCCCGAGCGTCTTCCCCTCGGCGGCGATGCGCTGGTTGATGAACAACGTCGGCTGGCGTGTGCCCTGGTCGATATCAATCTCCAGGGAACGGTCCTTGCCGGAATCGACGAACCCATAGAACCAGGCGTTTTCCTTCGGTCCGCGGCTGAGGGTGCGGTCGAGGCCCTTGCCGGTGAAGTAGTGGCCGCTGTCGAGGGCGACGATGAAAGTGATCAGCGCCTTCTGCCGCGTCTGTACGCCGGCTAGGTAGCGGCTGAAGCTGCCTTGGGCACTGGCATCCTCGCCGTTGGCCAGCCAGTCCGCCACTAGGCTGTTGCCGGCGATACCCTGGGCGGCGGTGAGCGGCTCGGCGAGTACCCGCTCGAGATCGTTGCGGATCGCCAGGATGCTGGCCGGCAGAGCTTCCTCGATCAGGTAGCGCTCGGCCAGGCGATTGGATACCGCCGAATAGATGCCGACCACGATGAGGATACTGGCCAGCAGGGCGGTGCCCATGCTGAGGATCAGCTGCCATTGAATACTGCGTTGCCAAAGGCGCATGTGGGATCTCCGGATTCTGGCGGCCAACACTGTATACAAAACATGTACACAATATTACAAGCAAGGCCGATGAAAGCCGTATCGGCAGATCGCCGGGCCACATGAGAGAAAGTCATCCTGTCCGGACGTGCGGTCACCACCTGTCGCTCAAGGCAGCAGGTCCTGGTCGGCTTTCAACCCGGCCGGAGGGCTGTCGGGAAACCACTGAGAGTGAATGTGCGCGAAGCTACCGTCGCGCTTCATGTCGTCGAGAGCCGCCTGCCAGCGCCGCACCAGCGCCTTGTCGGTCTCCAGGGAAAAGGCGATGTAGCTGCTGGTGCGCATGAAAGTGTGTACAGGCTGGAGTGCATCCGGCGGCGCGCCGACTTCTTTCAGCAAGCCCGGCAGCAACTGGTCCTCGTAGACCATCAGCGGGACCCGGCCGAGCAAGGTCATGCGCACCATTTCATGCGGCTTGGGCACCAGCTCCAGGTTGGTAAAGCCCAGCCGCACCAGAACCTGATGCGAATACCACTCGCGCGGCACGGCGATATGGTTCAGTTGCCGCGCCTCCTCCAGGCTGGAGACCGGCAGGGGCTCACCCTTGCGCGCATAGAGGCTGGTGCTGGTGCTGACAATCGGCCCGACCCAGCGGAACAGGGTTTCCCGGTCCGGCGTGCGGACGGTCACGAACAGGCCGACGTTGGGCTGGGTGGTGGCCATCTTGTAGCCGCGCGCCCAGGGCACGACCTTGATCTCCGCCCGGGTCTCGGTGCGGCGTACGAGCTCTTTCACCACGGCGACCGCCATACCGTCGGGCACACCGTCGTGGCTGAAGTTGATTGGCGGGTTCTCTTCCGTATACAGCAGCAGTTCCGCCGCACGCACATCGGTACAGAGCAGCAAAACCATCATCAGACGCAACCACCACGCTGCCATTGTTCTCACCACTCGTACGTCCCCGGCCCGGTCAGTGAGGCCATCAAAATAATGGCACTCCAGTGCCGGTTTACCCATGCCGGTCGTCCGATGACCAGGGTCAATCGGCCACCTCGAACTCCACCCGGGCGGTCTGTCCCTCTTCATCGAGCACGCTGAGCTGGTAGCGCCCGGCGCGGCCGAACGCCTGGTCGAACGGCTGCCCGGAGGCGCGTTCCGCCAACGGGACGCCGTTCAGGAACCACCAGTACCGGCCGCTGCCGCCGAGCGCCGAGAGGCTCAGCCGCAGGGGCTCGGTGCTGCCCGCCGGACGGCGCAGGTTGTCGCCTTCACGCACGCCGACGATGGATAACGGCGCGGCCACCGGCGCCTGCCGGGGCGGACACTGCGGATCGCTGCCCGGCAGGCGCGCACGGCGCCGTTCGCGACGCGGCAGCCAGGGCTCCAGCGGCGCCGGCCAGAACACCCGCTCGGACGCCGTGGCGCCGGGGCAGCCACTGTCCACCTGTAGACCCTTGGCATTGATCCAGATCGTCTGGCGCAGGCCGAGCCCCAACGGTTGATCCGCAGCCAGCAGGGTCGGCGGTGTGGTGCCGTCGAGTGTCCAGGCGAAGCGCTGGCGGCGGCAGTTCGGATCGTTCCGGGCCATGGGTTGGCCGAGCGGCCAGCAGATCGCGGCCACACCGATGCTGCTCGGCACCGGCTCCACCGGCACGCCGATACCGCGCTGGCTGTCGCGGTTGACCAGCAGGTCGTGCACTTGCAGCAGCAAGGGCGCAGCCGAGGCCAAGCCGAACTGACCGGGCACCGGGGTGCCGTCCGGCCGGCCGATCCAGATGCCGATCAGGTGCCGCGGGCCGACGCCGATGGCCCAGGCATCGCGGAAGCCGTAACTGGTGCCGGTCTTCCAGGCCAGGCTCGGGCGCTGCACCAGTTGGGCACGGGGATCGCGGTCCGGGCGCGCCTGGCCGCTAAGGATGCGCCGGATGATCCAGGCCGCGCCGGGCGACAGCAGGCGTCGTTCGTACAGGGCATCCTCGGGATGGAAACGCAGGCGGGCCGCGCGGCCCTGCCGGGCGAACGCACTGTAGCCGACGACCAGATCCTCCAGGCGGCTACCCGCCCCGCCGAGGATCATCGCCAGGTTGGGCTCGGCCAACGGCGGCAGGGCCAGCGGCACGCCGGCGTTGCGCAGTTCGCCGGCAAAGCGCTTGGGCCCGTAGGCCTCCAGCAATTGCACCGCCGGCAGGTTGAGCGAGGTGGCCAGGGCTTCGCTGGCCGACACCGGCCCGGTGAAGCCGGCGGCGAAATTGCCCGGCCGGTAGTCCCCGTAGCGGCGCGGGACGTCCTGCAGCAGCGATTCCGAATGGATCAGCCCCTCGTCCAACGCCAAGCCATAGAGGAACGGCTTGAGCGTCGAACCCGGCGAGCGCGAGGCGGCGATCATGTCGACATGGCCGAAGCGGCGAGGATCACCGATATCCACCGAACCCAGGTAGGCGCGCACCTTCATGCTCTCGTGCTCGACCACCAGGATCGCCGCCGAGGTGCGTTCCGGCAGGCGCGCCCGCCACCCCATCAGCAGCTCTTCCAGACGGCGTTGCAGCGCCGCATCGACCGTGGTGCGGATCAGCGGCGGGCTGCCGGACACGTTCAGCCGCCGCGCCAACAAGGGTGCCAGCCGGGGCTCCTGGCGCGGAGCGAGGAACACCGGCTCTTCGAGGGCCTCCGCGACCGCGCCCTGTGGCCAGACCTGGAATTCGGCCAGACGCCGCAGCACCTTGTCCCGCGCCGCCTGCGCCCGTTCGGGATGGCGATCCGGACGCAGCCGGCTGGGCGCCTGGGGCAGCACCGCGAGCAGCGCCGCCTCGGCGCGGGTGAGCTGGCTGGGCGGCTTGCCCAGGTAGGCCCAACTGGCCGCCGCCACGCCTTGCAACGTGCCGCCGAATGGCGCGCGGTCGAGGTAGAGGTGGAGAATCTCGTCCTTGGACAGGTGCCATTCGAGCTGCAGGGTCCGCCAGAGCTGGCGGAGCTTGCCGCCGAGACTGCGCTCGTGGGGATCGAGCAGGCGCGCTACCTGCATCGACAGCGTGCTGCCACCGGACAGCACGCGTCCTCCGCGCAGGTTCTGCCAGGCGGCACGGGCCAGGGCCAGCGGGTTGACACCGGGGTGGCGGTAGAACCAGCGGTCTTCGTAGGTCAGCAGCGCTTCAAGGTAATAAGGCGACACCTGCGCCGCGCTCACCGGATAGCGCCAGACGCCGTCACGGTCGGCGAAACGCCAGAGCGGCGTGCCGTCCTCGGCCAGTACGACCCGCGCCAGATCGTCCCCGGGCAGCGGCAGCGGAAACATCCGGTCGGCGCTCCACAGCACAGCCAGCGCGAGCAGCGGCCAGAGCAGCCAGGGGTGCCAAATCAACGACCGCCAATATTTCGGCACTTAACCATCCATTCGTCGGAATTTTGTCGAATCATTGCCAACAGCGGTTCCGCCACCTTTACAGCCTCTGTTGCACACCCTAAACAGATATCAAACTGACATCACTGGAATCAGCCGATCCACGGTCAGTGGCGCGCCCATTTCATTTTCGGCTCGAACCGTCCCTTCTGGAGACACACATGGACATGTACCGCTTTCGCCGGAACCTGCTCGGCACCGCGTTCCTCTCGGCACTTTCTATCCCCTGCGCGTTCGCCTTCACCCCGACAGTGGAGATCACCGAGCCCAGCGGCATCCACTATGTCGCCGGCTTCCCGGCCAGCGTGAACGTCACCCTGAATCTCTCGGTGTTCAACACGAGCAACAACAACTGCATCACCAACGGCATCAAATCGATCACGGTGAATGCACAACACGGCGACGACCCGGCGACCACCATCCATACCTCGTCCAGCGACCCGATCAACAATTCGACACAGCTTTGCCCGGCACCCTATGGCTTCAACTGGAGCGTACCGGCACCCGGCAGCTACACCCTGCTGGTGACCGTGAAGCACGGCAACGATACCGGGGTCGATACCGAGACCGTCGAATTCCTCATGCTGACGGTGGAATACCCCGCCCCGCCGGCGGTCGCCAACGCCTATATCAACAGCGTGCCCCTGTACAAATCCGCCTCCGGCAAGAAGCGCGGCTGCATCATTTCCAAGATCGCCGAGAAACACGCCAAGCTCGCCGACGACCCGAGCGGCTACGGACCGAAAGGTGGCCCCTACGATGAACCAGCGATTCGCCAGGACGTAGACCTCTACTACGCCGGCGCCGGCTGCTGATCCCGCTGTCGTGCCGCCCGGATTCGTCCGGGCGGTGCTCCTTGCCGCGTCGCGCTCCCCGGTTCGCTTTTGAACCCACGCCCCTTCTCCGCTCTCCAAGCATCATCCGCACCGCACACCGCCATGCGCTCCGCTTGCGGTACAGTAGCCGCGCCGTGAAACCCATGGGCGCCGTCAGGTCCAGAAGGATATGCAGATGCAGGTAGAAGGCTTTTTCGAATGGCTCGGCCAAGTGCTGGGGTCGTTCATCCGCTTCATCGTCGAGGGGCTGCGCGGCTTCTTCTCGCTGCTCGCCGATGCGGGCAGCAGCTTCATCAACGGCCTTTCCAAGGCGCTGGGCATGAGCCCGTCGCTGCTCGGCATCATCGTCCTGATCATCGGGCTGCTGCTGCTCTTCGCCGCATTCCGCGCCTTCATGCGCAAGTCCATCGTGTTCGGTCTGATCTGGCTGCTGCTCGCCCTCTGGGTCCTGAGCCTGGTGGTCAGCTGACCGCCCAACCGGGACGGTACGCGCTTTCAGCGGTTACACCCCGTCGTGCGCAATCCGGCTATTCCCCGGATTGCGCTTCGCTTATTCGGGCTACGTCGGACGTAGCCCCCTTTCCTCTCAGCGTGGCTTGACCACCAGCACCGGCGGCGCGTCGCCCAGGGCCTGCCATTCCGGCCGGTACATGGACTCCGCCTGGGGCGGAGGTACGCGGTAGCGGCCAGGCGTCACCGCGCGGGCCAGGTAGAGCAGGTGCGTGCTGCCGTAGCCGTCCAGGTCCAGAGCGGCGACGTAGCGGTCGTCGCGGAACTCCTGGTGCCGCAGGCGGGCGTTCTGCATGTTGTTCGCCCACTCCTTCACCTGGCTGCCGGCGTCTTCCAGGCTGGCCGAACTGTTCGCCAGGTTCTGGTTTTCCAGTTCCAGGCCGGCCGGCAGCAAATCCACCACCAGAGCATCGGGCACTCGCTCGTTGGCCTCGACGACGAGGTGCACCAGCACCAGTTCGCCGCTCTCCAGGCCGTTGAGGTTCAGCGGCTTGCCGTCCAGGCCGAGGTATTCGCGGAAGATGTGCAGGTTGTTGCCGTGCGCGGCAGGCGCCTCCACCGGGTAGCCGGAAACGCTCAGGCGCTGGTAGAGCGGCTCGCTGCCCGGGTTGCGCAGGGTCAGCGGCTCGGCGAGCGCCGCACCGTCCAGCTTGAGGCCCGGTTGCTGAGGATTGATCTCGCGAGTCTGGCCAGCGACGTTCAGCTCGGCGCGCCAGTTACCTTCGGGCTTGTCGAGCAGGCCGCGACCAGCGAGGAACAGTGCGTTGCGCTCCTGGGTGGACAGCCAGCGCTGGCCGGCCAGCGCGTCCGACAGGGCGAACAGCCGCTCTTCCCGCTGCCCTTTCGCCAGGTCGTGCTCTTCCAGCAGGGCGTAGATCAGCGCCTGGTCGCGCAGCTCGCTGCCATAGTCGGCCAGCCACCAGTCCCGCTCGTTGCGGTGCATGTTCAGGCCGGCGTACAGCGCTTCATCGGCGCGCGGCTGGTCGCCCATCCGTTGCAGGGCCACCGCCAGTTGCACCATCGGCAAGCCGGAGCGGGCCTCGCTGCGGCGCTCGTACAGAGTGCGCAACGCACCGAGCGGCGCCTGCTGGCTGCGCGCCAGGACGTAGCCAGCATAGGCCTGCACCGCGAAGCGGGTGTGCTCGGAATTGCCGCTGTAGCCCACCTCGATCAGGCTGCGCTCCTGCAGGTAGCGCAGCAGGCGTTCGCTGGCCTTCTTCAGCGGCTCCGGCGGCACGGCAAAGCCCTGCTCGCGGGCACGCTGGAGGAAGTCGGTGACATAGGCGGTCAGCCAGTATTCTTCCTCACTGTCCGGCCCCCAGAGGCCGAAACCGCCGTTGTAGCGCTGCATGCCGAGCAGGCGCTCGATGCCCAGCTCGATCTTCTTGCGCCGTTCGGCGTCCGGCTCGCCTTCCAGACCGAGGCGCTTGAGCGTCGCCTCGTCGGCGTAGAGCGACGGGTACAGGCCACTGGTGGTCTGCTCCAGGCAGCCGTAGGGATAGGCCTTGAGCGCCTGGATGTGCTCGCCGAGGTTGAGCGGCGGACGGCTGGACAAACTTAGCAGCGCCTCGCGGCCGGCCGGCTCGAACTGCGCCAGGGTGCCTTCCGGCAGGCTCCAGGCTTCGTCCTTGAGTACCGCGCGGAATTGCTTGAGCAGCGCCGGATAGGCCGGGCGCACGCCCAGGGTCCACTCGCGGGTGAACGGCGGCAGGCTCTCGCCCGGCAGGTCGAGGCCATCGACCGCGACCTTCACGCGCCCTTGGCCGAACCCGCCCAGGGCTCGAACCGGGATACGCAGGGTGCTGCGCTGGCCTTCGGCCAAGTCGAGGCGCTGGCTGGCGGCGACGCCGTCCAGGCTCAATTGGCCCTCGGCCGTCAGTTGCACGTTCAACTGCTGCGCCTTGCCGGACAAATTGGTCAGGTCCAGCGCCAGGGTGGTCTGGTCACCGCCGGCGAGGAAGCGCGGCGCCGACAGTTCGGCCACCAGCGGCGCGGCGACCACGGTCTTGGCCTCGGCCATGCCATAGCGCTCGTCGGTCCAGACCTGGGCCATCAGACGCAGTTCGCCGTTGAAGTCGGGGATGTCCAGGCTGACTTCGCCCTCCCCTTCGGCATTCAGCGCCAGCGGCTGGCTCTGCCGGACGACGATCAGCACGCTGGTGTCCGGCCGCTTGCCACCGGCCGCCAGGGCAGCATCACCACCATAGGCGAGTTTGGCGATGCGGCCCTGGCCGGCTTCGATCAGTTGCCCGTAGACGTCCAGTTGGTCGGCACCGTAGGCCTTGCGGCCGAACAACGCGACGAACGGATCGGGCGTCGGGTATTCGGTGATGTTGAGAATGCCGACGTCCACCGCAGCGACCAGCACGTGGGCCTGCTTCGGCACGCTGCCATCGGCGTTGCGCGCCTTCACCTTGACCGTCAGCGCCTGCTTCGGCCGCATCTTCTCGGGGGCTTCCAGACTCAGCGACAGCTTGCGCGGGGCGCGATCCAGGGGCAGGTGCAGCAGGCCGACGGCGCGCTTGGGCGTGGCCTTGGCCGCCTTCTCGCCCGGGCGGATCACCAGGGCGCTGACGTACAGGTCGTGGCGCGCCCAGTCCTTGGCGATGGGGATGTCGAACGCCTTGCCTTCCGCCGGCACCTCGATGGCCTGCCACCACAGCGGACCGTCGCTGGATTCCACCATGAGGTATCCGCTGCCGGCCGATGGCGGGGTCACGGTGACCTTGGCGGTGTCGCCATCGGCATAGGCGGGTTTGTCCAGCGCCAGCTTGACCTGGTCCGGGCGTACCGCGCCGCCCTCGGCGTTGTCCTGCCAGCGCCAGCCAGCCCAGAAGCGCAGGCTGCTGAGCAGGCCGGTCTGCGGGTCTTCCACCTCGACGCGGTAGGAGCCCCATTCGACCGGGAAGGCAACCTTGGCCGTCGCGCCGGCAGCCAGATCGAGGGTTTCCTCGCTGAGGTTCAGGTACTTCTCGTTGTAGTGGTAACTCCAGCCGTCACTGTCGGAGAAGTTCCAGTAGTAGTCGCGCCGCTCGCGGATCAGACGCACTTTCAGGCCGTTCGCGGCGAGCTTGTTGCCTTCTGGATCGGCCACCAGCACGTCGAATTCGGCGAGGCTGTCGGCGTCCACCTCTTCCCCGTCGAACAGCCCGCGCACGCCCGGCAGGCGCTCGGCCGGCCAGACCGGCTGGACCAGACGGCGGGTGATGGGACGACCGCCGGACTCCTGCAGGCTGGCCTGGAGGATCAGCTTGAGCGGCGACTTCGCGTCGGCCCAGCGGGATTCCACCGAGAGCGTGGCGTTGCCCTCGGCGTCCAGGGTGGTCTCGTCCAGTTCCAGGTCCTGGGTCAATTCTTCTTCGGTGACCGAGCCGAACTGGTAGCCGGGCAGGGCCGCGACGGCGTCGCGCAGCGGACGGACATAGACCTGTCCGGTCAGGCGGTTGCCGGCCGCGGGAGCGCCATAGAGGTAACGGCCGTTGACCGCGAATTGCGCGTCCACGCCCGGCTGGAGCGGCGTATCGCTGCCTTTCAGTTCCAGAGCGAGGCGCTCCGGCAGGAAATCCTCGACGAGGAATTCGTAGAGCTGCGGCTTGCCGTCGCCCAGGTCGTAGACCAGTTGCCAGCGCCCGGTCGGCGCTTCCGCCGCCAATTGCAGTTGGTACTGGTACAGGCCGTTTTCGTCGGCCTCCCAGACGAAGCGGCGGCTGACCTGTTCGTCCGGCCGGCGCACTTCGACCGTCACCGGCTGGGCCTTCGCCGCGCGGCCGTCGGCATCGCGCAGCAGGGCGTTGAGCAGCACGGTCTCGCCCGGCCGATAAAGATCGCGCGGGCCGAAGATGAAGAATTGCAGCGGGTGCGCCTGCGGTCCGTCGATCTGGAATTCGGCCAGGTCGAGCGCCGCACCGGCGAGGCGCAGCAGGCTGGTCTGTTCGCCCTGGCGGGCCAGCAGCACGTCGGCCTTTTCCGTCAGCGGCAATTGTGCGTGGCCTTTGCCGTCCGTCTCGCCGCTGGCCAGGACGCGGCCGTCGCCATCGAGCAGTTCCAGGCTCACCTTGTCCAGCGCCTTGCCGCCGTCCAGCGCCTGGGTGAAGACATCCAGGCGATCGCGGTAGCGGTGGGCGGACAGACCGATATCGCTGAGACTGAAAAGGGTCGCAGGCTGCGAATAGTTATAGGTGCCGGCCTCGCGCATCACCGCCAGATAAACGCCCGGCTGCTTGAACGGCTCCAGCCCGGCGATGGGCAGGAGCAGGGTCTCGCGGGTGTTGCGTGCCGGGTTCAGGTCGAAACGACCGCCATAGACCAGCTCGGCCATCGGCAGCAGCTCGCGCGATTCCCAGTTGTCCAGGTTGCTGCTGCGCCCCCAGCGGCTGAGGAACTTCGGCAGCGCCTCGTCCTTGATGCGGAAGAATTCGACGTTGACCTTGTCCACGTTCAGGGCGATCACCGGCAAGCCTTCGGCCAGCCGGGTCGGCAGCAGCGAGCCTCGACTGGCGAAGCCGACGGTCGCTTGCAGGTCGCGGGTTTCCAGGCGGCTGACGTGCTCGGCGGCGAGTTTGGCCCCGTTCACCGCTCGCAGCCCGGCATCCACCGTCAGTACCAGCTTGCGCTGAGGCTCCAGGTGGCGCAGGCGCAATTCCATGAGGTTGTCGGAAAGCTCCCAGGCGCCATCGACCTTGCCAGCCTTGCTGTCGACCAGGTGCAGTTTGTCGGCGAACTTCTGCTCCGGATCCAACGGCACCGAGAAGGTCACGGACAGGGCGCTGGCGCCGTCCAACTGGACCTCGGACACATCCACCACGCTCAGCTCGCGACCGGCATAGCGCTTGCCGAGGGCGGCAAGGTCCTGGGCCGGCTTGGGCTTGGCCTGTTCGACGACGGCATCGGGCGGCGCGGAGGAAGAGGGTTCGGGGGTGGAAGAATCGCAGCCGCTGAGCAGGCTCAGGGCGAGGGCCAGAAGCAATCCTTTCTTCGGCATGGCAGGCTCCCGGAAGGGGGTTGTGCAAAAGGTTCCACACTATAGCCGAGCGCCAGCAGAGCAGCGACAGCCGGCTGCGGGAAGCGGGCGGTCGCTCACGGAACGCGACGTCGTTCCCATTTCTGCCACGACGCCGGCTCCTGTAATGTTGCGCCCTCGCCTCACTCGACACGGGCTCAAACGGAAACACGATGCTGTACGACGCCTGGCGGCACGCCCCGACCCATCGCAAGGTCTGGGCGCTGGCCGCCCCCATGATCCTGTCCAACCTGTCCGTGCCGTTGGTCGCGCTGGTCGACAGCACGGTCATCGGCCACCTGCCCCATGCCCATCAACTGGGCGCTGTGGCGGTGGGTGGCAGCCTGTACACGCTACTGGTCTGGCTGATGGGCTTCCTGCGCATGGGCACCACCGGATTCACCGCCCAAGCCAGCGGCCGCGAGGACGGCGGAGCGCTGCGCCAGGTATTGCTGCAAGGGTTGCTGCTGGCCCTGGGCTTCGCCCTGCTGCTCGGGCTGCTGGCGATTCCCTTCAGCGGGTTCGCCCTCGACCTGATGCGCCCTTCGGCGGCGCTCGACGAGCTGACCCGCGACTATTTCCATACCCGCCTGCTCGGCCTGCCGGCGGCGCTGGCCAGCTACGCGCTGATCGGCTGGTTCCTCGGTACGCAGAACGCCCGCGCACCGCTGGCGATCCTGCTGACCACCAACCTCCTCAACGTCGCGCTGGACCTCTGGTTCGTGCTCGGCCTCGACTGGGGTGTGGCCGGCGCGGCCCGCGCCTCGGTGATCGCCGAGTGGAGCGGCGCCCTGCTCGGCCTGGCGCTGACCCACCATGCCCTGCGCGAGCATCCGGGCCGTCCGGACTGGCACAGCCTGGGACGCCTCGCCAGTTGGCGGCCGCTGCTGGCAGTGAACCGCGACATTTTCATCCGCACCCTAGCGCTGGAGCTGGTGTTCTTCCTCGTCACCCTGCAAGGCACTCGCCTGGGGGAAGCGACGGTCGCCGCCAATGCCCTGCTGCTCAACGGGCTGCTGCTGACCGCCCACGCCCTGGATGGCCTGGCCCATGCGGTGGAAGCGCTCTGCGGACATGCCATCGGCGCTCGCGACCGTACGGCACTGCGCCGCTCGCTGGTAGTCGCGGGCGGCTGGTCGCTGCTGGCCAGCGCCGCGTTCGCCCTGTTCTTTCTGTTCGCCGGGCAGAGTTTCGTCCGCCTGCAGACGGACATCGCCGAGGTGCGCGCAGTGGCCTTCGTCTATCTGCCGTACCTGGCCCTGCTGCCGCTGCTGGCGGTGTGGAGCTACCTGCTCGATGGCCTGTTCATCGGGGCCACCCGCGCCCGTGAGATGCGCGATGCGATGCTGGTCGCCTTGGCCCTGGCGGCACCCTTGGGCTGGGCCCTGAGCGGGTTGGGCAACCATGGCCTGTGGCTGGCCTTCCTGACCTTCATGCTGCTGCGCGGGATCTGCCTCGGCCTGCTGGCTTGGCGTTTGAATAGGCGCGATGCCTGGTTCGGCGCCTCGCCCTGAATAGAGAGTTCCATTGCCTCATGGTACTGGCATGCGCCGGCCAAGCGCTGTACCGTGCTGACGCCCGGCCGTGATCGGCCCCCGACTTCCGAATACCGACCCACGCAAAAGGAATGCCCCATGGCCAACGCCATCGCCGCCTATCTGCATTACCTGTCGATCTTCGTCCTGTTCGCCCTGCTGACCATGGAACACGTGCAGTTCAAGCTGCCCATGGACCTGCCGCGCGCCCGCAGCCTGTACATCACCGATATCGCCTTCGGCATCACAGCCGGCGTGGTCCTGGCGACCGGCCTGCTGCGCATCTTCTGGCAGGGCAAGGGTCTGGAGTTCTACCTGAAGAACGGCTTCTTCCACGCCAAGGTCAGCCTGTTCATCCTGATCGCGCTGCTGTCGATCCTGCCGACCTTCACCATCCTCAACTGGCGCAACGCCCTGAAGGCCGGCCAGGTTCCGGAGATCAGCGCGGCGCGCGGGAAGATGGTCATCATGTTCATCCGCTTGGAGCTTTTGCTGCTGCTGATGATGCCGCTGATGGCGGTGTTCATGGCACGGGGATTCGGGATGGGTAGCTGAGGACTGTTACAACGTCCGAGCTTCCTCATAGGGGCGAACTCATTGGCCCCTACGACGACCCCGCTTTTTCGTAGGAGCCAGCTCTGCTGGCGAAGCTTTTGCGTAACCCCCGTTCGCGAGCTCGCTCCTACAAAAGCCAGATTCGCCTTGCCCCTCGCCGGGCGAATGGGGTCGCCCGGCGAGGGTGGGGCTTACGACGACAGGTAGGACGAACGGGTCAGCCCCAGGCGCAGCGCGTCCAGGTACTGGGTACGCTCGCGGACGCTGAGGCGGGCGCCGGCTACCTTGTCGCGGTAGTAGGTCATCAGCTCTTCCGGCGACAGGTGCACGTAGCGCAGCATGTCCTCGATGGTGTCGTGGGTCTCGATGCCGGCGTGATAGACACTGCCGTCGTCGCGCTGGTAGATGTTCACCGAATCCGTGTCACCGAACAGGTTGTGCATGTCGCCGAGGATTTCCTGGTAGGCGCCGACCAGGAACACGCCGAGCAGGTACTCCTCGCCGTCACGCACCTCGTGCACCGGCAGGCTGGTCTCGATGCTCTGCTCGTCGACGTACTGCTTGATCTTGCCGTCGGAGTCGCAGGTGAGGTCCTGCAACACGGCACGGCGCAGCGGTTCCTCGTCCAGGCGGTGCAGCGGCAGGATCGGCAGCACCTGGCCGATGGCCCAGGTGTCCGGCAGGCTCTGGAACACCGAGAAGTTGCAGATGTACTTGTCGGCGAGCTTGTCGTTGAGTTCGTCCAGTACCTGGCGGTGCGAGCGCTGGCGGGCCTTCAGCGAGTTGTGCAGGCGGCGGCAAAGGGCGAAGTAGCACTGCTCGGCCAGGGCCTTGTCGGACAGGCTCAGCTTGCCTTCGGCGTACTGGGTGGCGACGTCGCTCATGTAGTGGGTCGCACGCCAGTAGGTCTCGGTGACCATCTCGATGTCGGTCGGGCCGAGCAGCTCGGCCAGCCAGCGCACCGGCTCCGCCAGGCTTTCCTTGTCCTCGATCACCGGGATGGCGTCGTTGTGCTTCTCCACGTCGGTGACCTGCATCACCAGCACCGCATGGTGCGCGGTGAGCGAACGGCCGCTCTCGGAGAAGATGTGCGGGTGCGGCAGGCCCTGGGCGTCGCAGAACTCCTTGAGCATGCCGACCACGGTACCGGCATAGTCGTCCATGTCGTAGTTGATCGAGCTGGCGTTGCGCGAGTGGGTGCCGTCGTAGTCGACACCCAGGCCGCCGCCGACGTCCACGTGGTCCACCGGCAGGCCGAGCGCACGCAGTTCGGCGTAGTAGCGGATGGCTTCCTTGAAGCCGTGCTGATAGTCGGCCAGGTTGGCGATCTGCGAGCCCATGTGGAAGTGCAGCAGGCGGATGCCCTGGTCCAGGCCGGCGGCGCGGAAGCGCTCGACCACCGAGATCAGTTGCGCGGCGGACAGGCCGAACTTGGATTTCTCGCCACCGGTATCGGCCCACTTCGAGGAGGCCAGGGAGGACAGGCGCACGCGCAGACCGACCTGAGGCGCGACCTTGAGATCGGCCGACTCCTCGATCACCAGCTGTACCTCGGACTCCTTCTCGATGACGATGAAGACGTTGTGGCCGAGCTTCTGCCCCATCAGCGCCAGGCGGATGAATTCACGGTCCTTGTAGCCATTGCAGACGATGGTGCCCCCCTTCGGCGCCAGCGCCAGAACCGCCAGAAGCTCGGGTTTGGAACCGGCCTCCAGGCCGATGGAGACGTTCTGGGTGGCGATGATGTTTTCCACCACCGCTTCCTGCTGGTTGACCTTGATCGGGTACAGCGCGGTGTAGCGGCTCTGGTATTCCAGGCGCGCGATGTTGGCGTCGAACGCCCCGGTCAGTTGGCGAACTCGGTCCTGCAGGATGTCCGGGAAACGCACCAGCAGCGGCAGCGACAGGCCGCTGGAGCGGAGTTCGTCGAGTATCGAATAGAGATCGATCGGCTGGTCCGCCTGGCGGTTCGGGCGAACCTCCACGCGTCCCGCGTCGTTGATGGCGAAATAGCCGGCTCCCCAGTGCCGGATGCCATAGACACTGCGGCTGTCGGCCACTGTCCAGCTGCTGCCATCGTCCTTACGCGTGCGTCGTGCGGACATCGGTTCCCCCTGTCGAGATGAGAATGGCCCCGCCATGCCGTGGGCGGGACAAGGTTAATTACGGGAAATGACGTTTGTGAGGTGTGGACCGGCACCTCGTCCGAGAGTTTAGAACCCACCCGGGCCTCACGGTGCCACCGCCCCTTCGACAAGGCGATCGCATACGGGAACGGAGGGTTTTCCGGGGCGACTCAGCCGCCGGACTTCTTGGCCTTGAAACCGCGCTTAGCGAGTTCTTCGAGCAACAGCTCGACGTGGTCGCCCTGGATCTCGATGACACCGTCCTTCAAGGCGCCACCGGTGCCGCAGCGGCGCTTGAGCGCACTGGCCAGCTCCTTGAGCGCATCCTCGGCCAGCGGCACGCCGCTCACCGTGGTCACCGTCTTGCCGCCCCGGCCCTTAGTCTCGCGGCGTACGCGGGCGATACCGTCGCCAGCGGGAACGGCCGTTTGCTTGCAGATACAGGCATCGATGGGCTGGCGGCATTCCGGACAATGCCGGCCGCTGTCGGTGGAATACACCAGACCGCCAAGGGCAGCGAAGGACGAAGCTTTCTTGACCACCGGGCGTTTCCTCGTAGGGGTCAGGATAGCGACTGGCCAGCAAAAGCCGACCGCGAAGCCCCACTCAGGCAGGAGCAGCGCAACCGAGCCGGGCGGCTCGGCTTGAAAAGGCGGCGAAGTTTACCGGCATTGGCGACGAATGCTAAGTACAGAATTGCGCCAATCTGCATTGGATTGGCGACACCGCAAGCAACGAGCCACCGGCAGGTGCCGGGGTGGGATAGAAACGCCGCCCCGGCGGCGGCGCTCGTATCGGCAGATTCGGATGGCGAGGCGCACCCGCCATCCGGCGCTTACCGTGTCGGCATCAGCGCAACCAGTCCTGCGGACCGGCTTCAGCCATGACTCGCCGCGGCACATTCTTCGCCGGGAAGGGCTTCAGATTGCCACCACGACTGGCCGCTACCGCTTTCTTCATGGCGTCCAATACGGTCAGGTCCTGGGTAAAGGCCTGGGCCTTCGGCAAGCTGCTGGGGCGCGGGTTCTCGCCAAACACCAGGTTGGCGGTACAGACCCGGCCGAGCTGGCCCTGGCACTGGCTCGTGACCGTGGCCAACGGCGCGAAGACATAGCCGGCATTCTTCGCCGCATCGCCGCTGCCGTAACGAAGGATCGGCGTATCGACGTTCTCGTAGTAGTTGCCTTCCACCAGAACCCGCGCCGGCTTGACAGCAGCCAGTCCGTGCCAGGTGCCGTGCTGGAAGTAGTTGTTCAGCATATGCACGATCGGCGCCTGACCGGCAGCCTCTGGCGGTGCGATATCCGGCGAACGACCGCGGAAATGGCGGAACCAGTTGCCCACGAGGGAAACGTTCTGGTTTCTCGCAGAAATGATCAGACCGAAATAATGCGTACCGTCGCAGTATTGGCCCATGTTGCTGGTGCCGTCGAAGTCATTGTTGGAGATGGTGACATTGGTGGCCTTGCCCCAACCGACGGTGATCCACTGGCGGCCGATGCGGGCGAAGCGGATCTGGTCGATCCAGACCTTGTCCGCATCCTGCACTTCGATGCCGTCACCGGCGAAGACGATGTTTTCGTTGATATCGGTGATCGACAGGTTGCGGATAACGACGTTCGACGCCAGGCGGACCGCAAAGCCACGCCCCTTGATCCCGGAATTCTTGCCCACACCCATCACCGTGGTGTTGGAGCCGATCGCCAGGGAATTCAGGCCCCATGAGTTAAAGGTAATGGGGCCGGCGTTCGTATGCCCGCTGCAATGGCCCCTGTAGGAGTTGTTATCCGAGAGCAGGCGGCTCCATTTCGAAGGCGGCACGCCCTTGGCGGTGCATACCTTCTCGTCGGAGTAATAACAACCGACCCCGTTCGCCATCTTCGCGAGGCCCTTGGCGTTGTAGTCGATGATGCCCTTGATCTTGATGATCTTCGGCGTCGTGTCGTAGCACACCCGCCCATCGCCGGACAGTTTCTTCGGATCGCACAACGCCTTTTCCAATTCCGCCGCGGTAGAAACCTCGATGGGCTGGGCCCCCTTGCCACCCGTGGTCTGGTAACCGAACCCCGGCGGTACATCGCTTTTTGCCGCAAGCGCCAGCGGCGACATCAAGGCCAGCGCACTCAGCGTACCGATACCAACGACACCGCTCCAGCGTCGTGACAACGCATCATATCGACTCATGTTCTACCCCATCGTTATTGTGGAAGACCGCTGCGCTTTTTTGGGCGTCTCCTCCCCAACAGAAGATGCCGCGCAGGCTGGTCACGGAGGGACGCTAATGGATGGGAAACAGCGACATATGTGAGGTTGACGCGGTTCTTCGATAAAGGTCGGCCTTGCTTTAAAAACTGAAAACCATGTCACCCTGACCTCATGACCCGCTCGCCCCATGGAAGGAGAGAAAGTGCCGGTGCTCCGCTCCTGTTCGGCAGGCTGCTGGCTGACCGCTTCGGCTTTGCCCCCGAAAGAAGAAACGCCACCGATGCAATCGGTGGCGTTCTGTCGAACAACCAAATGCAAGTGTTGCGAAGGATCAGCGAACCCAGTCCTGGGGACCGGCTTCAGCCATGACCCGACGCGGTACGTTCTTGGCCGGATAAGGCTTCACATCGCCGCCAGCACTGGCTGCGACCGTCTTCTTCATGATGTCCAGCACGGTCATGTCGAAGGT
The DNA here is from genome assembly GCF_002286785.1 of Pseudomonas sp. PIC25. GTDB lineage: Bacteria > Pseudomonadota > Gammaproteobacteria > Pseudomonadales > Pseudomonadaceae > Pseudomonas_M. Next base: position 34,431 of record NZ_MUJY01000099.1, read on the forward strand.
ACAGGCCTCATTCACCGGCAGCGTGCTGGGCTTCGGGTTGGCCCCCTTGATCACATTCGCGGTGCAAACCCGGCCGAGCAACCCCTGGCACTGCTCCTTGACCGTGACGAGTGGCGCAAAGAGATAACCCGTATCGCTGGCCTTTGCCCTTTTTATGATGGGCGTATCGACGTTGTCGAAGTAGTTGCCCTCCACCAGTACCCGGGCCGGCTGATGAGCGTCCAGCGCATGCCAGGAGCCACTCTGGAAGTAGTTGTTCACCAGGTGCACGATGGGCAGCGCGCCGTCGGCCTTCGGCGGGAAGATTTTCGGCGTCCGCCCACGGAAGTTGTGGAACCAGTTGCCGATCATCGTGATGCTCTCGTTCGCACCGTCCAGAAGCAGCCCGTAGTAATGATCACCGTCGCAGTTTTGGCCGGTATCGCTGGTGCCGTCGAAATCGTTATTGGAAATGGTGATATGGGTGGTCTTGCCCAAGTGGGTGGCGAGCCACTGGCGGCCGATCCGGGTGAAGCGGTTCTGGTCGATCCAGACACCGTCCGAGTCCTCGATGGAAATCCCGTCGCCAGCGAAAACGACACGTTCGTTGATGTCGGTGATCGACAGGTTGCGCACGATCACGTTCTTGGCGCTACGGATGATCAGCCCCCGGCCCTTGATACCCGAGTTCTTGCCCACGCCCATCAGCGTGGTATTCGAGCCGACCGCCAATGGTTTCAGGCCAAGCAGGTTATAGGTGACGCTGACCCCGGTATGCCCTTCACAATGGCCGTTATAGGAAGCCGTAGTGGCAACCAGACGATCCCATTTCGCGGCCGGTACGCCCTTGGCGGTACAGACTTTTTCGTCGGAGTAATAACACCCGCCCTCGGTCTTCATCTGCCGAAGTTCTGGGGCGTTGTAATCGATGATGCCGGTGATCTTGATGATCTTCGGAGTGGTGTCCTTGCACACTCGCTTATCGGTGGACAGCTTATTGGGGTCGCAGAGCGCTTTTTCCAATTGTTCCGCAGTGGAAACCTCGTAGACGGTCGCGTTATTGCCGCCACCGGTCACCTGATAGCCGAACCCCACCGGCGTATTGCTTTTCGCCATGGCCGCGAGCGGCGACAGCAAAGCCAGGGCGCCCAGTGCACAGACCGCACCGCCCCAGCGACGGGACAACGATTCAAATCGACTCATGATTCACTTCCAACTCCATAAAAAAGAAGCGACCGCATATCCCCCTGGCCATGACACTTCCCTGAGCAAAGGAAGCCCCGACAAACGGTACGCCTTGGACACTAAAGGAAGGGAAATCCAGCGTGATGTGACATTGCCGCCATTCTCCGAAGACCGACCCGCGATCTTTCCCAGAGCGCAAACCATGTCACCCACGATCAGCGACCCACTAGAGATGGAGCGCGCGGGCTTGTACCAGAACCTGCCGACTCGGCGGTTACGCCCCGAGGTAACGTCTCAGGGCCTCCAGGGAATCCGGGCAGAAGGGCTTGTCACAGGCTTCCACGAGCACATTGCGGGGAGCAGTGAAACGGGCCTCCAGCACTTCCTCGGGCTGCAAGACCAGGGGTTGGTCGGATACCGCGGAGAACACCGCGCACCACAGGCGGTTGTCCGGCTGGTCGAAGAAGAAGCGGCCGTGCTCGTGCAATTCGACGCCGCTGACGCCCAACTCCTCTTCCAGCTCGCGGGTGGCGGACTCAAGGTACGTCTCCCCCGCCAGCACCATGCCGCCGGCGGCTACGTCCCAGTAGCCGGGATAGAGTGCTTTGCTGAGGGTCCGCCGGTGCACGCAAAGCAGCCCGGCGGAGTTGAACAGGAGGATGAAGGTGCCCCGGCCGACCAGCCCCCGCTGGCGCAACTCGGCGCGCGGCAAACCGCCGAGCGGGCGGTCCTGTTCGTCGACCCAGGCGATAAGCTCGGCGTCGGAGGCCGCCCGGTGGGCCGCCTCGCGCTCGCTCCAGGCGTTCATCAGCCCTGCTCGAGCAGGTTGCGCAGGTCGATGATCGCTGCGTTGGCACGGGAGATGTAATTGGCCATCACCAGCGAGTGGTTGGCCAGCACGCCGTAGCCGCTGCCGTTCAGCACCATCGGGCTCCACAACGGCTCCTGCGCCGCCTCCAGCTCACGGATGATCTGGCGCACACTGATGGTGGCGTTCTTCTTCGCCAGCACATCAGCGAAATCCACCTCGATGGCGCGCAGCAGGTGCGACAGCGCCCAGGCCTGCCCACGCGCCTCGTAGAACACGTTGTCGATTTGCAGCCAGGGCGTCTCCACGGTTTCTTCGCTCACCCGCGGCACTTCTCCGGGCTTCACTTCCTCGGGTTTCGCGTCGGTGTTCAAACGCACCCGGCCGACGCTGGCGGACAGGCGCTGGGACAGCGAGCCGAGACGGGTGGCGACGTCGCCCAGCCAGTTGTTGAGGTTATCGGCACGGGTATAGAACTGCGCCTTGGGCTGGTTCGGGTCGGCCAGCTTGGCCAGGTAGCGATCCAGCGCCCGCAGCCCTTCGCGGTATTCGGATTCGGAAGCGGGCAGCGCCCAGCTCTTGTTGTCGAAGTTGAAACGCGGCTCGGCGCGAGCCAGGTCGGCGTCCTCGGTGGACTGCGACTGCGAGCGGGCGAAGTCCTTGCGCAGCGCGCGCGACAGGTCGCGGACCTGGACCAGCACGCCGTATTCCCAACTCGGCATGTTGTCCAGCCAGAGGCCGGGCGGCGCCAGGTCGTTGGACAGGTAGCCGCCCGGCTTGTCCAGCAGGGTGCTGGCGACTTTCTTCAGGGTTTCCACCGTGGTGTAGCCACCCACAAGTTGCCGCTGCGCACGCTCAGCCGCGGCCTGGGCATTCTGCTGGACCGGGAAGAAACCGGGCTCCTGGCTCCAGTACCAGCCGAGCACCAGGGTGATCAGCAGATAAAGACCGAGCAGCAACCCCAGGGCGCGACTCAGCCAGAAACCGCCGAAGTAGCTGCGCACATCATCCACCGAGTCGTCGACGCGGTCGCGCAGACGGCCGGCGCGGTTCTTCCAGTCCAGCATGGCAATGTCCTTTCGATCAGTCAGGCAGGGTTCTGACCGCAACGCCGCGGACGGGTTGCGGCCAGAGGCTGCACTATAAGTGAAGTCTGCCGGTCGGCGCAGCGCGACACCGCAAACTAAGAGCGGGCTGCGGCAGGGAAACAGCCGACGAACGGCGCCGAACCGCTGGCGTCAATAACACATCGATATGCGCAGATCATGCGAACAAGTGATAGCATGAGGCCACCATCAGAAGCCGAACCACGGCCCCTACACGAAGCCAGGCCATGATCGATCAAGAAGATCCCAGCCGCGACCGCCTCAAGCATCATTTCGCCCAGCGCGTGATCCATCAGGCGCGGCATGTGCTGGAGGTCTGGCAGCGGCTGCAGTCGAGCGAATGGACCGCCCCGCACATGGCCGAACTGGCCGAGGCCAACGAACGGCTGCTGCGCTATGCCGAGCGTTTCGAGCAGGCCGGGCACGCCCAGCTCGCCCACGGCATCGCACACTGCCTGAACGCCATCGAAGCCAACCATGGGCGCATCACTAGCGCGCTGATCAGCGAACTCAACCTGCTGATGCAGCGCCTGTCGCGCACCGGCCTGCGCCACCGCGACCGTCTCGAACAAACCTTCCTGCCGCCGCTGCGCAAGCCGGTCTATCTGGCGCTCCAGGACGTCGAGCGCGCCGAACGCCTGGGCCAGCAGCTCGAGTTCTTCGGCGTCAACGCGCAGGCACTGGGCGATGCCAGCGCCTTTCGCAGCGCCATGGCCGAGCGCCATCCGGCGGCGATCGTCATGGAAATCGATTTTTCCGGCGCCGGATGCGGGCTGCGGTTGGCTGCGGAAATCCAGCAGGATCTGGAGCAGAAGCTGCCCATCCTGTTCTTCAGCCACGAGGACACCGACACCCCGACCCGGCTCGCCGCAGTGCGTGCGGGAGGCGAGGAATTCTTCACCGGGACCCTGGACGCCTCCAGCCTGCTCGAACGTATCGAGGAGCTGACCCACGTCACCCAATACGACCCGTACAAGGTCCTGATCATCGACGACTCGCGGGCCCAGGCGACCCATACCGAGCGTGTGCTCAACAGTGCCGGCATCGTCACCCGCACCCTCATCGAGCCGATCCAGGCAATGGCTCACCTGGCCGACTTCCAGCCCGACCTGATCATCCTCGACATGTACATGCCGGAGTGCAACGGCACCGAGCTGGCCAAGGTGATCCGCCACAATGACCGCTATGTCAGTGTGCCGATCATCTACCTCTCCGCCGAGGACGATCTCGACAAGCAACTGGATGCCATGAGCGAGGGCGGCGACGACTTCCTGACCAAGCCGATCAAGCCGCGCCACCTGATCGCCACCGTACGCAACCGCGCCGCCCGCGCGCGCAACCTGAAGGCCCGCATGGTGCGCGACAGCCTCACCGGTCTGTACAACCACACCCATACCCTGCAACTGCTGGAGGACGCCACCTTCCGTGCCCGCCGCGACAGCCAGCCGCTGACTTTCGCCATGCTCGACATCGACCATTTCAAGCGGGTCAACGACACCTACGGGCATCCCATGGGCGACCGGGTGATCAAGAGCCTGGCCCTGTTCCTCAAGCAGCGCCTGCGCAAGACCGACCACATCGGCCGCTATGGCGGTGAAGAATTCGCCGTGATCCTGCCCGACACCGACGCCGCCTCCGCCTTCCGGGTGCTGGAAGAAATTCGCCAGCGGTTCGCCGAAATCCACTACCCGGCCAAACCGCAGGACCTGGCCTGCACCTTCAGTTGCGGCGTCGCCGAATGGTCTGAGGGCGTGGACAGCAAGATGCTGTCCAAGCAGGCCGACCAAGCCCTCTACCAAGCCAAGCACGGCGGCCGGAACCGTACGGTGATCTTCTCCGGCTGACACCAGGGACAACTCGCAAGGCCAAATAGTGGCCTTGCGCCACTTTTGTCATCATCCTGCAACCAAACCGCAATAACGTCTGGCTACCGCCGCTCCCCGGTATTGCCCAGATGCGCCTCAAGCTGCTCACCAACCTCAACACCCTGCTCCTGGTCACCGTCTGCCTCGCCCTGGGCGCCACCCTCTGGTGGTCGCAACGTGCTCTGGAGCGCCCCTACCTGTTGATGGCGAACTACCTGAGCCTGTCGCAGCAATTCCAGAACGACGTGGCGCAAAGCATCCACGACTACCTCGCCAGCGGCGATGCCCTGCGCCATAGCGCCGCCAGCCAGGCCATCGATGAACTGGAACGGGAGTTGGATAGCCTGCCGGAGCCGTTGGCCGATTCGCTGCGGCCGACCTTTAGCGAACTGCGCGACTTCGTCGCCAGCGATCTGCTGGCCGCCGGGAAACTGGCCGGCGATCCGCAGGGCCTGCTATTGCAGGCGGAGCGGGAAATCGGCGGGCTCCTCGATCAACTGGCCCAGTACGCCGACAGCAGCACTCAAGCAGCTACCGCCGACTATCGCCTTCCGCTGTTCCAGATCGCCCGGCACTTGCAGCGCCTTGCCCATGCCCGCGACAAGCTGGTGGCCAGCGGGCGCACCGAACTGGCGGCGGATGTCGAGCGGGAACTCGCTGCCCTCCAACTCCAGGCCGAACGCCTGGACGCCCTGCCCCTGCTCGGCGTGGAAGAGCTGAACTCCTCCGATGGCAACGCGTTCGCCGCACTGCTCGGCCTGGACAGCGAGACCGAGGAACAGCAGGCCGAAGACCGGGGGATCGCCCTCAAGCGCGAGCTGAACAGCCTGATCAAGCGCTATCCGGGCGAGCTGGCCCGCACCCGGGAACTGGTCCAGCACCGCGCCGAACTGGCCAATACCACGCGCCAGAAACTGGCCGCCCTGCAGCAGGCCCTGGCCGCGCTGGAGCCCGCTGTGCGGGCCGAACATGGCCGCATCCAGGGCGAGGTTCGCCTGATCCAGGGGCTGATGATCGTGCTGATCCTGCTCATCGCCCTGACCATCGACACCATCCAGCGCCGCCTGACCCGTGTCCTCGGGCGCCTGGTTCCAGCATTGTCGGCCTGGGCCGCCGGCGATTTCGCGACGGATATCCGCCTCGACGCACGCACCCGCGAACTGCGCGACATCGAAGACTCTCTCAATCACCTGCGCGCCTATCTGGTCGATCTGGTCGGCACCATCCGCCGGCATGCCGAGCAGGTTGCCGGCAGCAGCCGCACCCTGGCCGGGCTGAGCAGCGGCCTGCACAGCGGCGCCGAACGCCAGGCGGGCGACACCGCGCTGATCCGCGACGCCCTGGGCGAACTGGAGGCCACCATCCAGCAGGTTGCCAACGATGCTAGCCAAGCCGCCGACGCCAGCCGCCAGGCCGGGCGCTCGGTGGAACAGGGGCAGACGGTCATCGACCAGAGCCTGGCGGGTCTGCACGGGCTGGTCAGCGAAGTCCAGGACAATGCCCAGGCCATCGAACGCCTGGCCGAGGAAACCGCCACCATCGGCAACGTACTGACCGTGATCCGCGCCATCGCCGAGCAGACCAACCTGCTGGCACTGAACGCCGCCATCGAGGCCGCCCGTGCCGGCGAGCAGGGACGCGGCTTCGCCGTGGTCGCCGAGGAAGTCCGTTCCCTGGCCCAGCGCACCACCGGCGCCACCGAGGAAATTCAGCAACTGATCGCCCGCCTGCAACAGGCCGCCCGCCAGTCGGTGGAGGCCATGCGCGCCCAGGTCGAACATGCACAGGACACCGCCCGCCAGGCCGAAGCCGCCGATGGCGCACTGGTGGAAGTGGTCGAGGCGATCCGTACCATCGCCAGCATGGCCGAGCGAATCGCCGAAGCCACCGCCCAGCAGAGCGGCGCGGTGAGTGAGATCCGCGATCACAGCGAGCGCATCCACAGCCTCGGCAGCGACAACCTGCAGCGCATCGGCGAAGGTCGACACCAAGGCGAACAACTGCTCGAACTGGGCGGCCGGCTGCATACCGCCGTCCAGGCGTTTCGTGTTTAACAGGTAGCGGCAGACACAGTCGACATTCGGACAATCCCGTTTACAGCCCGGACCTGCAGCCAAGCGCCTCACTCCGCTATCATGCGCGGGTTACGGTTTAGCGAGATGCCCATGCCCCGCCTGCTGACCCTGTTGCTGTTCCTGGTCGCCCTCCCCGCCGCCGCGGGCCTCTTCGACAGCCGCCCCAGCTCCACTCTCGGCGCACCGCTGAATAACAGCAGCGACTTCCTGCCGGTGCGTGAAGCCTTCCGCCTGAGCCTGGTGGAGAGCGGCCCCGAGTCGGTGAAACTGCGCTTCGTCGCCGCCGAAGGCTATTACCTCTACCGGCACCGTTTCGCCTTCCGCGCCGACCCGGCGGACATCGCCCTGGGCCAACCCCGGTTGCCGGCCGGCGAAGCCAAGACCGATGACTACTTCGGCGACGTCGAGGTCTACTACGGTGTGTTGGACATCGACCTGCCGGTGGACAACCCGCAGCAGCGACCTTTCGCCCTGGAAGTCACCTACCAGGGCTGCGCCGACAAGGGGCTCTGCTATCCACCGGAAACCGAACGCATCGCCATCGGCGACCTTCCGAGCGGCGCCCCAGCCCCAAGCGCCAGCGAAGCCGCCAGCCAACCCCGCGATCTGGACTGGAAGGCCCTGGCGCTGTTCTTCCTCGCCGGCCTCGGCCTGACCTTTACCCCCTGTGTCCTGCCTATGCTGCCGATCCTCTCCGGCGTGGTGCTGCGCGGACAGATCGGCGGCCTGCGCGGCCTCGCCCTGTCGCTGGCCTACGTGCTGCCGATGGCGGCCTGCTTCGCCCTGCTCGGCGCGCTGATGGGCGTGTTCGGGGCCGAACTCAATCTCCAGGCACGCCTGCAATCGCCCTGGGTACTGGTACCCTTCGCCGCCTTCTTCGGTCTGTTCGCCCTGGCCATGTTCGGCGTCTTTGAAATGCGCCTGCCGCATTTCATCAGTGCGCCGCTCGATCGCTTGGCCGGCAACACCCGCGGCGGCTCGCTATGGGGCGCTGCGCTGCTCGGCGTACTGTCCAGCCTGCTGGTCTCCCCCTGCGTGTCCGCCCCGCTGGCCGGTGCCCTGCTCTATATCAGCGCCAGCGGCGATGCGCTCGGCGGCGGGCTGAAGTTGTTCGCCCTCGGCCTCGGCATGGGTACCCCGTTGGTGCTGTTCGCCCTGGGCGGAGGCGCACTGCTGCCGAAATCCGGCATCTGGATGGTGTCGGTGCGCAACGCCTTCGGCGTCCTGCTGCTCGCCGTCGCCGTGTGGCTGCTAGAACGGGTGCTGCCGGGCCCGCTGACTCTGGCTCTGTGGGGCCTGCTCGCCGCCGGCGTGGCGCTCTGGCTCGGCGCCCTGGAATTCACGCCGAAGACGCACCGGCAGAAGCTCGCCCAGCTCGCCGGCCTCGCCCTGCTTGTCTACGCCCTGGCCAGTTGGGTCGGGGCGCTGCAAGGCCAGTCCGATCCCCTGCGCCCGCTCGGCCGTGCTCCGCTCGCCGGCAGTGCTCTAACGGCCAGCAGCGCCGGCGAATGGCGCACCGTCACCCAACCCACCGAGCTGGATGCCGCCCTGGCCGAGGCCAAGGCGGCCGGCCAGCCGCTGCTGCTCGACTGGTATGCGGACTGGTGCATCAGTTGCAAAGTGATCGAGCGCGAAGTCCTGACCGCCCCGGAAGTGACCAGCCAACTCGGCGCCTTCCGCCTCGTCCGCTTCGACATGACCGAGAGCAACCCGGCCCAGCGCGCCCTGCTCGATCGCTACCGGCTGTTCGGCCCTCCGGCCATTCTCTTCTTCGCCGGCAATGGCGACGAAATCGCCGAGCTGCGGGTAATCGGGGAAATCGATGCGGCGAACTTCGCCGAACGCCTGCAACGCAGCAAAGCGCTGCGCTGAAGCCCTCTCTCATATTTCTGCAGTAAATGCCGGCTAATGTGCCGGCATTTACTGCAAACGAGCCATGACTGGACAGTCACTCCGCTTTTCCGGCATAGTCCTCGCCAGCCGCGAACCCGCACAAGGATTAAGTAACCGACCATGGCTACCCTACTGGTCCTGCATGGCCCCAATCTGAATCTTCTCGGCACCCGCGAGCCGGGCGTCTACGGCGCCGTCACCCTCGACCAGATCAACCAGGATCTGGAGCGCCGCGCCCGCGAGGCCGGCCACCACCTGCTCTACCTGCAGAGCAATGCCGAGTACGAACTGATCGAGCGCATTCATGCCGCCAGGGGCGAGGGTGTCGACTTTATCCTGATCAATCCCGCCGCATTCACACATACCAGCGTCGCATTACGTGACGCGCTGCTGGCGGTGAGCATCCCATTCATCGAAGTGCACCTGTCCAACGTGCATAAGCGTGAACCTTTTCGTCATCACTCCTACTTCTCCGATGTTGCGGTAGGGGTGATCTGCGGCCTCGGCGCCACCGGCTATCGCCTGGCCCTGGAGGCGGCACTGGAACAACTGGCCACGTCCTGAACGCACTCGCGAGCGCCAAGCACGCAAGGCGGGAAACAGACGCGAAGGCGTCGGGAAACGGCCGGAACCCCCTGACCACACTTGGGAGTCGACCCTTAATGGATATCCGTAAAGTCAAGAAACTGATCGAACTGCTGGAAGAGTCCGGTATCGACGAGCTGGAGATTCGCGAGGGCGAAGAGTCCGTGCGCATCAGCCGCCACGGCAAGACCGTCGCTCCGCAGCAGGTCTACGCTGCCGCACCCGCCCCGGTCGCCATGGCCGCCGCCCCTGCGGCAGCGCCTGCCCCGGCCGCCGAAGCCGCTGCCCCGGCCGCGCCCAAGCTGAATGGCCACGTGGTCCGCTCGCCGATGGTCGGCACTTTCTACCGCTCACCGTCCCCGACTGCCGCGTCCTTCGTCGAGATCGGCCAGAGCGTCAAGAAAGGCGACATCCTCTGCATCGTCGAAGCCATGAAGATGATGAACCACATCGAGGCCGAAGCCAGCGGCGTCATCGAATCCATCCTGGTGGAAAACGGTCAGCCGGTGGAATACGACCAGCCGCTGTTCACCATCGTTTGAACCGCGGAGAGCCTGCGATGTTGGAAAAAGTCCTGATCGCCAACCGCGGCGAGATCGCCCTGCGCATCCTTCGCGCCTGCAAGGAGCTGGGCATCAAGACGGTGGCGGTGCACTCCACGGCGGACCGCGAACTGATGCACCTGTCGCTGGCCGACGAAACCGTCTGCATCGGGCCGGCCTCCGCCGCCCAGTCCTACCTGAACATTCCGGCGATCATCGCTGCTGCCGAAGTGACCGGCGCGACCGCGGTCCACCCGGGCTACGGCTTCCTCGCCGAGAACGCCGACTTCGCCGAGCAGATCGAGCGCTCCGGCTTCGCCTTCGTCGGCCCGACCGCCGACGTGATCCGCCTGATGGGCGACAAGGTATCGGCCAAGGACGCGATGAAGAAGGCCGGCGTCCCCACCGTACCGGGCTCCGACGGCCCGCTGCCGGAAGACGAGGAAACCGCCCTGGCCATCGCCCGCGAGGTCGGCTACCCGGTGATCATCAAGGCCGCCGGCGGCGGCGGCGGTCGCGGCATGCGCGTGGTGTACAAGGAAGAGGACCTGATCAAGTCGGCGCGACTGACCCGCACCGAGGCCGAGGCCGCGTTCGGCAACGGCATGGTCTACCTGGAAAAATTCCTGGTGAACCCGCGTCACGTGGAAGTCCAGGTACTGGCCGACGGCCAGGGCAACGCCATCCACCTGGGCGACCGTGATTGCTCGCTGCAACGCCGTCACCAGAAGGTCCTGGAAGAAGCCCCGGCACCGGATATCGACGAAGGCGCACGCGCCGAAGTGCTCGACCGCTGCGTTCGCGCCTGTGTCGAGATCGGCTACCGCGGCGCCGGCACCTTCGAGTTCCTCTACGAAGACGGCCGTTTCTACTTCATCGAGATGAACACCCGCGTCCAGGTGGAACACCCGGTCACCGAAATGGTCACCGGCATCGACATCGTCAAGGAGATGCTGCGCATCGCCGGCGGCGAGAAGCTGTCGATCCGCCAGGAAGATGTGGTCATCCGCGGCCATGCGCTGGAGTGCCGGATCAATGCGGAAGACCCGGACAACTTCATGCCCTGCCCCGGCAAGGTGCAGTACTTCCATGCACCGGGCGGCAACGGCATCCGTGTCGACTCGCACCTGTACAGCGGCTACGCGGTACCGCCGAACTACGACTCGCTGATCGGCAAGCTGATCGCCTACGGCTCCAGCCGTGACGAGGCCCTGGCGCGCATGCGCAACGCCCTGGAAGAGATCGTGGTGGACGGGATCAAGACCAACATCCCGCTGCACCGCGACCTGGTCCGCGACAAGGGCTTCTGCAAAGGCGGCATCAACATCCACTACCTGGAAAAGAAACTGGGTATGGATAAGCACTAAATCGAGCGGCAAGCTGCCAGCTTCAAGCAGCAAGCTGTACGATATGCACCTCAAGGGAGCGGCCTCGGCCGCTCCTTCTTTTTTCTTGCAGCTTAGAGCTTGAAGCTGCCCCAAAGGGAGCCTCCCATGCCGTGGCTACAAGTCCGCCTCGCCATCACCCCTGAACAGGCCGAAACCTACGAAGATTCCCTGCTCGGCGTCGGCGCCGTGTCGGTGACGTTCATGGATGCAGAGGACCAGCCGATCTTCGAACCGGACCTGGGCACTACGCCGCTCTGGTCCCATACCCATCTGCTCGCCCTGTTCGAGGCCGATGTGGACCCTGCCAATCTGGTCGCCCACCTCGAGCTGCTCACCGGCGGCCCGCTGCCGGAGCACCAGATCGAACGCATCGAAGACCAGGACTGGGAGCGCAGTTGGATGGACAACTTCCAACCAATGCGCTTCGGCCGCCGCCTTTGGATCGTCCCGAGCTGGCACGCCGCACCGGAACCCGATGCGGTCAACCTGCTGCTCGATCCGGGCCTGGCCTTCGGCACCGGCACCCACCCGACCACCGCACTCTGCCTGGAATGGCTGGATGGCCAGGACCTCACGGGTCGCCAGTTACTGGACTTCGGCTGCGGCTCGGGCATCCTCGCCATCGCCGCCCTGCTTCTCGGCGCCGAACGCGCCGTGGGCACCGATATCGATCCCCAGGCCTTGGAGGCCTCGCGGGACAATGCCGAGCGTAATGGCATCGCCCCTGCACGCTTCCCGCTCTACCTGCCGGAAGCGCTGCCGACCGAACAGGCCGACGTGGTGGTCGCCAATATCCTCGCCGGCCCGCTGGTTTCGCTGGCACCGCAGATCACCCGACTGGTCAGGCCCGGTGGCCTCCTGGCGCTGTCCGGCGTACTCGCCGAACAGGCGGACGAGGTCCGCGCCGCCTACCAGGACGCCTTCGAACTCGATCCGACCGCAGAAAAGGACGGCTGGGTCCGCATCAGCGGACGCCGCCGTTGAACCCCCGCCCGGCGTTTCGGTGACGCCGGGCAAGTTCCGCCGCAGCCCCACTGCCGCAGCCGCGAGCGCTTGCGTTAGACTAGCCGCTTGTTTTCGCCGGACCGCCGGCCGCCGGACCCTTGCATGACCGAAACCTTCGTCACCCAATGCCCCCATTGCCAGACCAGCTTCCGCGTCAACCGCGCGCAGCTCGGCGCAGCCCATGGCGCAGTACGGTGCGGTGCCTGTCTGCATGTCTTCAATGCCGCCCGGCATCTGCTCGGCGCGCAACCAGCCGCCGCACAACCGGCGCAACCTCCCATGCCGCCCGCCAAGCCCTCTGCGCCGCCGGTCACGGCATCGCCAGCCCCGGCGCAACCGGCCCAGGCAGCGCCGGCTGCTGTACCGCCTCGACCGCTACCGACGCCTCCGGCCGGAAAGCCGGCCAGCGATACACTGTGGATTCACGACGACCTCGACCTGGACAGTCTCGACCTGGACGAAGAACTGGCGAAGCTGGAACGGGAAGAGCAGGCGCTGCTGTCGAAGGAGTTCCTCGCCTTGGAAAAGGCGCCGAAGCCCGGGGAAAGCCTGCTGAAACCCCAGGAAGAAACGCCGAACCGGCACGATGAGTCCTGGGCCGAAGCCCTGCTCAACGAGGAGCCACCGAGCCGCCCCGCCAGCCTGACACCACCGCCAGCCTCGTTGCCGCCGAAGTTCTCCGCTCCGGCCGTAGCCGCAGCGTCCGAGGAAATCCCCGAGATTCCGGCGAGCGCCAAACCACGCAGTGAACCTTCGATTTCCAGGCTGCCCGCCAATGAGGACGACGAAGAACGGGTTGACCTGAAACTGAAGGCCGACCGCGACGACGATCCGCTGGGCGATTTCTATGGCTTCGACGACGTGACCGCCGAAGCGCCCACTACGGATGACGACGAGCCCGAAGCACCTCAGCAACCCTCCCGCCAGGAGCCGGCGTTGCGCGACGACAGCCTCTACGACCTGGCCGACGAACCGCTGCAACTGGACTGGCAACGACCGAAGAAACCCTGGGGTCGCTGGATCGGCTGGGGTGTGCTGAACCTGCTGGCCCTGCTCGCACTCAGTGGGCAATACATCTGGTATCACTTCGACGAACTGGCGCGCCAGGACCGCTACCGCCCCTGGTTCGAGCAGCTCTGCCCGGAACTCGGCTGCACACTGCCGTCCAAAGTGGACATCGCCCAGGTCAAGAGCAGCAACCTGGTGGTCCGCAGCCATCCGCAATTCGCCGGCGCATTGGTAGTGGATGCCATCCTCTACAATCGGGCGCCTTTCGCCCAGCCGTTCCCGCTACTGGAGCTGCGCTTCGCCGACCTCAACGGTCAACTCCTGGCCAGTCGCCAGTTCAAGCCGAGCGAATACTTGGGCGGCGAGCTGGCCGGACAGACGGAAATGCCGCCGCAGACGCCCATTCACATTTCCCTGGATATCCTCGATCCGGGTGCCAAGGCCGTGAACTACAGCCTCAGCTTCCACTCGCCCGAGTAGGCCGTTCGTCCGGCCTTTCGAGCCCCATCATTTCCGCCATTTATTAAGCACCAGCGAACCGCTGGCGATAAGCCGACAGCTGTTCAGAATATATACAAAAACAGCGCAAAGACTGTTCAGAATATATACAAAACAGCCTTTATCCGGTCATCGAGAGCGGGTATCATGCCCACCCTTTTTCATAGTCCCCCGATCGAACCTGAGCGCAGTCTCCAAGCAGGGAAGACACATGGCGGTACGCATCGGCCCTTACACGTTGCCCAACCGGTTGATCCTCGCCCCGATGGCAGGCGTCACCGACAGACCGTTTCGTCTGCTGTGCCGTCGCCTCGGCGCCGGCCTGGTCGTGTCCGAGATGGTCACCAGCGACGTACGCCTGTGGAACAGCCGCAAGTCGCGCCTGCGCCTACTGCACGAAGGGGACCCGGAGCCACGCTCGGTGCAGATCGCCGGAGGTGACCCGCAGATGCTCGCGGAAGCGGCCCGGCGTAATGTCGAGCTGGGCGCCCAGATCATCGATATCAACATGGGCTGTCCGGCCAAGAAGGTCTGCAACAAGGCCGCCGGCTCCGCCCTGATGAAAGACGAAAGCCTGGTCGATGCGATTCTTCAGGCAGTGGTCGCCGCGGTGGACGTGCCGGTGACCCTGAAGATCCGCACCGGCTGGGACCGACAGAACAAGAACGGCCTGCGCGTGGCAAAGATCGCCGAGCAGGCCGGGATCGCCGCGCTGGCCGTGCATGGCCGTACCCGCGCAGATCTGTACACCGGCGAAGCCGAGTACGACACCATTGCCGAGATCAAGCAGGCGGTGTCGATGCCGGTGTTCGCCAATGGCGACATCGACTCGCCGCGCAAGGCCCGCACGGTGCTCGAACGCACCGGCGCCGATGCGCTGTTGATCGGCCGGGCTGCCCAGGGGCAGCCGTGGATCTTCCGCGAGATCGAGCATTACCTGGCGACCGGCAACGAACTGCCGCCGCCGTCGTTGACCGAGGTGGAACGCATTCTGCTTGAGCACTTGGCCGCGCTTCACGCCTTCTATGGCGAGGAAATGGGCGTACGCATCGCCCGCAAGCACGTCGGCTGGTATCTCGCAACTCTGCCGGGCGCCAGGGAGTTTCGCGCCCATTTCAATCGTTTGGACAATACGGACGCGCAATGCGCCAACGTTCGGCAGTACTTCGCCGAACGTCAGAACGGAGAAGAGGTGGCCGCATGACGACGATGACCGAGACTTTAGTGAGTGGAACCGCACCCGTGAGCGACAACGTCAACCTGAAACAGCACCTGACCACGCCGAGCGAAGAGGGCCAGACCCTGCGCGGCAGCGTGGAGAAGGCGCTGCGCAACTATTTCGCCCACCTCGAAGGGGCCTCCGTCACCGACGTCTACAACCTGGTGCTTTCCGAAGTGGAAGCCCCCTTGCTGGAAACCGTCATGAACTATGTGAAAGGTAACCAGACCAAGGCTTCCGAACTGCTCGGCCTCAACCGCGGCACGCTGCGCAAGAAGCTCAAGCAGTACGACCTTCTCTAAGCCTCGAGTTGCAAGCCACAGGCCTCAAGTCGAGGCGTTTTCTTCTTGTAGCTTGCAACTTGTAGCTTGCAGCTAAAAAAACCTGATGGAATCGTTATGACCGACCAGACCACCCGCCTTCCCGTCCGCCGCGCACTGATCAGCGTTTCCGACAAGACCGGTATCCTTGACTTCGCCCGCGAACTCGTCGCGCTCGGGGTTGAAATCCTGTCCACCGGCGGGACCTACAAGCTGCTCAAGGACAACGGCATCGCCGCGGTGGAAGTCGCCGACTACACCGGCTTCCCGGAAATGATGGACGGTCGGGTCAAGACGCTGCATCCGAAGATCCATGGCGGCATCCTCGGCCGTCGCGACCTCGACGGAGCGGTGATGGAGCAGCACGGCATCAAGCCGATCGATCTGGTGGCGGTCAACCTCTACCCCTTCGAAGCCACCGTGGCCAAGCCCGATTGCGACCTGCCCACCGCCATCGAGAACATCGACATCGGCGGCCCGACCATGGTCCGTTCCGCGGCGAAGAACCACAAGGACGTCGCCATCGTGGTCAACGCCGGCGACTACGACGGTATCGTCGAGAACCTCAAGGCCGGCGGCCTGACCTACGCCCAGCGCTTCGACCTGGCGCTGAAGGCCTTCGAGCACACCGCCGCGTACGACGGCATGATCGCCAACTACCTGGGCACCATCGACCAGGGTCGCGACACCCTCTCCACCGAGAGCCGCGGCGCCTTCCCGCGCACCTTCAACAGCCAGTTCATCAAGGCCCAGGAGATGCGCTACGGCGAAAACCCGCACCAGAGCGCGGCCTTCTACGTCGAGAGCAAGCCGGCCGAGGCCAGCGTCGCCACCGCGCGCCAGCTGCAGGGCAAGGAACTTTCCTTCAATAACGTCGCCGATACCGACGCTGCCCTGGAATGCGTGAAGAGCTTCGTCAAGCCGGCCTGCGTCATCGTCAAGCACGCCAACCCCTGCGGCGTCGCCGTAGTGCCGGAAGACGAAGGCGGCATCCGCAAGGCCTATGACCTGGCCTACGCCACCGACACCGAATCCGCATTCGGCGGCATCATCGCCTTCAACCGCGAACTGGACGGCGAAACCGCCAAGGCCATCGTCGAGCGCCAGTTCGTCGAGGTAATCATTGCGCCCAAGGTCTCCCAGGCCGCTCGCGACGTAGTCGCCGCCAAGGCCAACGTACGCCTGCTCGAGTGCGGCGAGTGGCCGGCCGAGCGTGCACCGGGCTGGGACTTCAAGCGCGTCAACGGCGGCCTGCTGGTGCAGAGCCGCGATATCGGCATGATCCAGGCGTCCGACCTCAAGGTGGTCACCAAGCGCGCGCCCACCGAGCAGGAAATCCATGACCTGGTGTTCGCCTGGAAAGTGGCCAAGTTCGTTAAATCCAATGCCATCGTCTACGCCAAGAACCGCCAGACCGTCGGTGTCGGCGCCGGCCAGATGAGCCGCGTGAATTCCGCCCGCATCGCCGCGATCAAGGCCGAGCACGCCGGCCTGGAAGTGAAAGGCGCGGTGATGGCCAGCGACGCCTTCTTCCCGTTCCGCGACGGCATCGACAACGCTGCGGCGGCCGGTATCACTGCGGTGATCCAGCCGGGCGGCTCGATGCGCGACAATGAAGTCATCGCCGCCGCCGACGAAGCCGGCATCGCCATGGTCTTCACGGGTATGCGCCACTTCCGCCACTAACAGCGAGCCGCAAGCCACGAGCCTCGAGCTGCAAGCAAGAGCCACCCGCTTTTACTTGTCGCTTGAGGCTTGAAGCTTGCCGCTCTCTCCGCAGGAGAGATTTATGAACGTATTGATCATCGGCAGCGGCGGCCGTGAACACGCCCTGGCCTGGAAAGTCGCCCAGGACCCGCGCGTCGAGAAGGTCTTCGTCGCGCCGGGCAACGCCGGTACCGCCACCGAGGCAAAGTGCGAGAACGTCGCCATCGATGTATTGGCGCTGGACAAGCTGGCCGATTTCGCCGAGCAGAACGTGCAACTGACCATCGTTGGCCCCGAGGCCCCGCTGGTCGCCGGCGTGGTGGACCTGTTCCGCCGCCGTGGCCTGGCGATCTTCGGCCCCACCGCCGCCGCCGCCCAACTGGAAGGCTCCAAGGCCTTCACCAAGGACTTCCTCGCCCGCCACAAGATTCCCACTGCCGCCTACCGGAACTTCACCGAAGTCGAGCCGGCACTGGCCTATCTGCGCGAGCAGGGCGCACCGATCGTGATCAAGGCCGACGGCCTGGCTGCGGGCAAGGGCGTGATCGTCGCCATGACCCTCGAGGAAGCCGAAGCCGCCGTGCGCGACATGCTTTCCGGCAATGCCTTCGGTGACGCTGGGGCGCGGGTGGTGATCGAAGAGTTCCTCGAAGGCGAGGAAGCCAGCTTCATCGTCATGGTCGACGGCAAGAACGTCCTGCCGATGGCCACCAGCCAGGATCACAAGCGCGTCGGCGACGGCGATAGCGGCCCCAACACCGGTGGCATGGGTGCCTATTCCCCGGCCCCGGTGGTCACTCCGGACGTACACCAGCGCGTGATGGACGAAGTGATCTGGCCGACCGTGCGCGGCATGGCCGAGGAAGGCAACGTCTACACCGGATTCCTCTATGCCGGCCTGATGATCGACAAGACCGGCGCCCCCAAGGTGATCGAGTTCAACTGCCGCTTCGGCGACCCGGAAACCCAACCGGTGATGCTGCGTCTGGAATCCTCCCTGGTGCTGCTGGTCGAGGCCGCCCTGGCCAAGGCCCTGGATAAGGTCGAGGCGACCTGGGATCCGCGTCCGACAGTGGGCGTGGTGATCGCCGCCGGTGGCTACCCGGGCGACTATGCCAAGGGTGACGTGATCGAGGGCCTGGACGCCGCCGCCAGGATCGATGGCAAGGTATTCCACGCCGGTACCGCGCTGAAGGACGGCCAGGTCGTCACCGCTGGCGGCCGCGTGCTGTGCGCCACCGCCATCGGCCCGAGCGTGTCGTCCGCCCAGCAACAGGCCTACCGCCTGGCCGAGCAAATCCGCTGGAACGGCAGTTTCTATCGCAAGGACATCGGCTATCGTGCCATCGCCCGGGAGCGTGGCGAGAAATAAAACGCAGAAAAAGCGAAAAAAGCGTGTCGAAGTCGGACTTATGTCTGACTTCGGTGCGTTACTCGGGAGCAGGCGCTTGTCTATAATCGGGCCACTTACTCACGAAGGGACTTCGCCGTGCGTCGGCTCAGGAATGCCATAGCCCTCTTCGTCAGCCTCCTGCTGACCCTGCTCTGTCAGTTACCTGCCCAGGCGCAGGAGGGGCAGTGGTTCGCGCTGATCGACCACGACGCCACGCTACAGCTCGGCGACATCCGTTCCCCCCGCTACCATTCGCAATTCACTCCGGTCGAACTCGACCAGCTCTACACCCCGGGCGGCCCCAACGCCCTCTGGCTGCGCTATCGCCTGCAGCCGGAAGATAGCGAACAACTGATACGGGTCTTCGCGCCTTACCTCGCCTATCTCGACCTGTACGTGATGCGCGGCGACGAACTGCTCACCCATACCCGCACCGGCGCGCGCCTGCCCTTCGCCGACCGCCCACTGCCCAGCCGCGATTTCCTGCTGCCGCTGCCCATCGCCCACGAGCCGCTGGATATCTATCTGCGTCTGGCATCGGAACATGCCCTGCGCCCCACCGTCAGTCTGCAATCCGCCGCGATGATGGCCGCCGACGATAACCGTCCGCTGCTCATAGGCCTGCTGGTCGGCGGCCTGGTCATGCTGGTCCTGTATAACCTGCTGCGCTTCGTCTACACCCACGCCCTGAGCAGCCTGTGGCTGGCCGGCACCCAGCTCGCCATCCTCAGTACCGCGCTCAGCCTGCTGGGCATCAGCACACCCTGGCTCGGCGAATGGCAGACCGCCCAGCCGCAGATCGCCAACCTCTCCATGCTGCTGGCAATGCTCGGCGCGCTGGCCTTCACCGCCAGTTTCTTCCGCCGGGTCTGCTCCAATACGCCGCTCACCGGCCTGCTGATCGGCGAAATCGTGGCGATCGGCCTGATCTGTCTGATTCTGCTGATCGCCACGGACCTGCAATTCAACCAACTGGTCTACCTGCTCTCCGCCCTGGCCGGGCTTACCATCCTGCTGGTGTCCGCCTACCACTGGGCCCATGGCTACCGGCCGGCCCGGCTGTTCACCCTGGCCGTACTGATCTTCTGCTTCGCCTTCATTGGCACCCTGCCGGCGCTGTTCGGCTACTGGCAAGTGAAGTCGGATTGGCTGGTCTATGGCCTGCTGGCCGTTTCCACGGTCAGCGGCATGATGCTCAGCCTGGCTCTGGCGGAACGCCAGCGGCGCATCGTCCAGGACAAGTTCACCGCCAGCCGCGCCCTGGCGGCCAGTTCGGCCGAACTGAAGGCCAAGGCCGAATTCCTCGCCAAGATCAGTCATGAAATCCGCACCCCGATGAACGGCGTGCTGGGCATGACCGAGCTGTTGCTGGGTACCCCGCTGTCGGCCAAGCAGCGCGACTACGTACAGACCATCCACAGCGCCGGCAACGAGCTGCTCACCCTGATCAACGAGATTCTCGACATATCCAAGCTGGAGTCCGGGCAGATCGAGCTGGACGACGTCCAGTTCGACCTCAACGCCCTGGTCGAGGACTGCCTCGACATCTTCCGCGCCAAGGCCGAGCAGCAGAAGGTGGAGCTAATCAGCTTCATGCAGCCGCAGGTCCCACGGGTGATCAGCGGCGATCCGACACGCCTGCGCCAGACCCTTCTGAGCCTGCTGGACAATGCCTTCAAGCAGACCGACGAAGGCGAAATCCTGCTGGTGGTGGCCTTGGACAGTAGCGGCGACAGCCCGCGCCTGCGCATCGCCGTTCAGGACAGCGGCCGACCGCTGGAAGCCAGCGAACGCGAAGCGCTGCTGAACGCCGAGCTGCACAGCAAGGATTTCCTCTCCGCCACCAAGCTCGGCGGCCGCCTCGGCCTGATCATCGCCCGCCAACTGGTAGGCCTGATGGACGGGCAGTTCGGCATCCAGAGCGGCGGCACACAGGGCAACACCCTCTGGCTGACCCTGCCGCTGGACGCCGAGCGCCTGGAGCAGCCGGTCACCGACCTGGACAGCACCCTGCAAGGCGCCCGTCTTCTGGTGGTTGACGACAACGACACCTGTCGCAAGGTGCTGGTACAGCAGTGCAGCGCCTGGGGCCTGGCGGTCAGCGCCGTTCCGTCCGGCAAGGAGGCGCTGGCCCTGCTGCGAACCAAGGCGCACCTGCGCGAATACTTCGACGTGGTCCTGCTCGACCAGGAAATGCCCGGCATGTCCGGCATGCAGCTGGCGGCGAAGATCAAGGAAGACCCCAACCTCAGCCATGACATCCTGGTGATCATGCTCACCGGCATCAGCAACGCGCCGAGCAAGATCATCGCCCGCAACGCCGGCATCAAACGCATCCTAGCCAAGCCGGTGGCCGGCTACACGCTCAAGACCACCCTCGCCGACGAACTGGCCCAGCGCAAGAAAGGCGCCGGCACGCGCCTGCCGCCGACACCGGTCAGCGAGCCGCTCGCCGTGCCCAGCGACTTCCGCATCCTGGTCGCCGAAGACAACACCATCTCCACCAAGGTCATCCGCGGCATGCTGAGCAAGCTCAACCTGCAGCCGGATACCGCCAGCAACGGCGAAGAAGCCCTCAGCGCGATGAAGGCCAAACAGTACGACCTGGTGCTGATGGACTGCGAAATGCCCGTGCTCGACGGCTTCTCTGCCACCGAGCAACTGCGGGAATGGGAAATCCGCGAGCAGCGCCCGCGCACACCGGTGGTGGCGCTCACCGCGCATATCCTCGCCGAACACAAGGAGCGCGCCCGCCAGGTCGGCATGGATGGCCACATGGCCAAGCCGGTGGAACTGTCGCAGTTGCGCGAACTCATCGAGCATTGGGTGACGGAAAAGGAATTGCGCCGCCAACACGTGCTGCCCTGACGCCCCTTACAAGAGCCCTTTATGCTTTCCGAGTTGTTCAGCCTTTACCTGAGACTACTGGTGCTCTACAGCCCGTTCTTCGTGCTGTCCTGCTTCATCGGCCTCAGCCGCGGCTACACGGTGAAGGAGCGCAAGCGACTGGCCTGGAAGGTCGCCCTCGGCGTACTGGTCGCCAGCGTCCTGCTCTACCTGTTCGGCCGGCACATCTTCGTGCTGTTCGGTATCACCATCGACGCCTTCCGCATCGGCGCCGGCAGCGTGCTGTTCATTTCCGCGCTGGGCATGGCCCAGGGTAAGTCCGCCGTGCAGAGCGACAACGTCCAGCAGGACGTTACCATCGTGCCGCTGACTATCCCTCTCACCGTCGGCCCCGGCACCATCGGTGCGCTGCTGGTGATGGGCGCCAGCCAGCCGCACTGGGACGACAAGCTGCTCGCCGTGCTGGCGATCCTCCTGGCCAGCGTCACCGTCGGACTGGTGCTGTACCTGTCAAACCGCTTCGAACGCCTGCTCGGCGACCAGGGCCTGCAGATCGTCAGCCGCCTGATGGGCCTGTTCGTCTGCGCCCTCGCCGCACAGATCATCTTCACCGGGGTGAAGAACTACCTCGCCACGCCCTGATCCTCCCGTTTCCGCGATCGCCATCCGCCAGCACGGCCACGCCCCAAACGAGGGCAAACCGCTGGCGGCAACCGGACGCACGCCCCCGCTTCGCACCAAACGAGTGCGATGCATTTCGCAGACGCTCCCTGCACTTCTTCGCAAATCCCTTGAACTCGGGCGTTTGCATCGCTTGGCACGGATGCTGCCATTGGCTCTGTGACCCGCAGGGTCTCACCCTAAAAGATGCGCATGGATTGGAGCCCGCCACATGAAACGCCGTCCCCTTCTGAAATCCACCCTGGCCGTCAGCGCTCTGCTGCTCAGCGGCCTGTTCCCGTACAGCATCCAGGCTGCCGAGACCATCAAGGTCGGCATCCTGCACTCGCTGTCGGGCACCATGGCCATCTCCGAGACCTCGCTCAAGGACATGGCGCTGATGACCATTGACGAGATCAACGCGAAGGGCGGCGTGCTCGGCAAGCAACTCGAACCGGTGGTGGTCGACCCGGCCTCCAACTGGCCGCTGTTCGCCGAAAAGGCGCGCCAGTTGCTGACCCAGGACAAGGTGGCAGTGACCTTCGGCTGCTGGACCTCGGTATCGCGCAAGTCCGTGCTGCCGGTCTACGAAGAACTCAACGGGCTGCTGTTCTACCCGGTGCAGTACGAAGGCGAAGAACTCTCACCGAACGTCTTCTATACCGGCGCGGCACCGAACCAGCAGGCCATCCCGGCCGTCGAGTACCTGATGAGCGAAGACGGCGGCGGCGCCAAGCGTTTCTTCCTGCTCGGCACCGACTACGTCTACCCGCGCACCACCAACAAAATCCTGCGCGCCTTCCTGATCTCCAAGGGCGTGGCGGAGAAGGACATCGAAGAGGTCTACACCCCTTTCGGCCACAGCGACTACCAGACCATCGTCGCCAACATCAAGAAATTCTCCGCCGGCGGCAAGACCGCGGTGATCTCCACCGTCAACGGCGACTCCAACGTGCCCTTCTACAAGGAGCTGGCCAACCAGGGCCTGGAAGCCACCGACGTGCCGGTAGTGGCCTTCTCCGTGGGCGAAGAGGAACTGCGCGGCATCGACACCAAGCCGCTGGTCGGCCACCTGGCTGCCTGGAACTACTTCCAGTCGGTGGAAAACCCGGTCAACACCGCATTCGTCGACAAGTGGAAGGCCTACGCCAAGGCCAAGGGCCTGCCGGGCGCCGACAAGGCGGTGACCAACGACCCGATGGAAGCCACCTACGTGGGCATCCATATGTGGGCCCAGGCCGTCGAGAAAGCCGGCAGCACGGATGTCGACAAGGTCCGCGAGGCGCTCGCCGGCCAGACCTTCGCCGCACCGTCCGGCTACACCCTGACCATGGACAAGACCAACCACCACCTGCACAAGCCGGTGATGATCGGCGAGATCCAGGAGGACGGACAGTTCTCCGTGGTCTGGGAAACCTCCAGCCCGATCCGCGCCCAGCCGTGGAGCCCGTTCATCCCGGGCAACGACAAGAAGCCGGACTACGCGGTGAAGTCGAACTGAGCGGGAAAGTCCCTTTCCCGCCCTCTCTCCAGCGATGAAGGGCTTGCCCAGCTTGCCTACCCTCTCCCGCTTGCGGGAGAGGGGTCGGGGGAGAGGGTGTCCCTAGCCCGGACGCATCCAGGCTACGGCTCCATTCGAAGGACCTTGCAATGCCCACAGCCGTTATCCGAATCCTGCTGTCACTGACCTTGTTGCTGCCGCTGACCAGCCATGCCGGCGATGCCGCCGATTTCGCCCGGGCCAACCCGGCCAAGCAGGCCAAGCTGCTGGAAAGCTGGGGCGCCGAACCCGATCCCGCCCGCCTGCCGCTGCTCGAAGCCTTGCAACAAGGGCGCATCGCCCTGGACGGCGAGAAGAATCTCTTCGTCGACGAGTCCGGCACGCTGAAACCGCTCGAAGGCAGCGCCGAACCCGTGGGGACGACACGCAAACTGCGCCTGAACAACCGCTTGCGCGGCCTGCTCAACGGCGCCCTGGCCAGTCACGCGCTGCTGGCCGACGATGCCGCCGCCCGCCTGGCTGCCGCCCTGCAACTGCAGAAGAGTGCCCGCCCCGCGCAATTGCCCCTGCTCAACCAGCGCATGGTCGCCGAGCAGGACGACGCCGTGAAGAACGCTCTCGCCCTCGCCCTGGCCAACCTGCAACTGACCGACCCGGACCCGGCGATCCGCCTGGCCGCCGTGCGTCTGCTCGGCGAAACTGGCGACCCGCTGGCACGCACCCGCCTGGAGGGCCTGCTCGAACCCGGCGCCGAACAGGACGCCGCGGTGCGCACCGCGGCCGAGACCAGCCTGGCACAGATCAAGCGCCGGCTGCTGGTCGGCGAGCTGCTCGGCCAGGCCTTCAGCGGCCTGTCCCTGGGCAGCATCCTGCTGCTCGCCGCCCTCGGCCTGGCCATCACCTTCGGCCTGCTCGGGGTGATCAACATGGCCCACGGCGAAATGCTCATGCTCGGCGCCTACACCACCTACATGGTGCAGCTGCTGTTCCAGCGCGCCGCCCCCGAATACCTGGCGATCTACCCGTTGGCTGCCCTACCGGTGGCCTTCTTCGTCACCGCCGCCATCGGCATGGCGCTGGAACGCACCGTGATCCGCTTTCTCTATGGCCGTCCGCTGGAAACCTTGCTGGCAACCTGGGGCATCAGCCTGATCCTCATCCAACTGGTGCGCGTGGCGTTCGGCGCGCAGAACGTCGAGGTCGCCAACCCGGCTTGGCTATCCGGCGGCATCCAGGTGCTGCCCAACCTGGTGCTGCCCTACAACCGCCTGATCATCATCGGCTTCGCCCTGTTCGTGGTGGCGCTGACCTGGCTGCTGCTGAACAAGACCCGCCTCGGCCTCAACGTCCGCGCCGTCACCCAGAACCGCAACATGGCCGCCTGCTGCGGCGTGCCCACCGGCCGCGTGGACATGCTCGCCTTCGGCCTCGGCTCCGGCATCGCCGGTCTCGGCGGCGTGGCCCTGAGCCAGATCGGCAACGTCGGCCCCGACCTTGGCCAAAGCTACATCATCGACTCCTTCCTGGTAGTGGTGCTCGGCGGCGTTGGCCAGCTCGCCGGCAGCGTGCTGGCGGCCTTCGGCCTGGGCATCGCCAACAAGATCCTCGAACCGCAGATCGGCGCCGTACTGGGCAAGATTCTGATCCTGGCGCTGATCATCCTGTTCATCCAGAAGCGCCCGCAGGGGCTGTTCGCACTGAAAGGACGGGTGATCGACTGATGAAAATGCCAATCCGCCATCCAGCCGCTTTTCGTAGGAGTGAACTTGCTCGCGAAACGATGCCCGGTCATTCGCGAGCAAGCTCGCTCCTACAGGTGCCCCTCGTCGAATTGGAAGGGAATCGCCGATGAACCAGCCCCTCACTCTCACGGCCGCGCAGAAAGCCGGTCCGGCCGTCACCATGCTGGTGTTCGGCGCGGTACTGGCGTTGCTCGTCGCCCTGCCCCTGCTGCACCTGTTGCCGGAGGACAGCGCCCTGCACGTCTCCGCCTACACCCTGACGCTGGTGGGCAAGATTCTCTGCTACGCCATCGTTGCCCTGGCGCTGGACCTGGTCTGGGGCTACGCCGGCCTGCTGTCCCTCGGCCACGGGCTGTTCTTCGCCCTCGGCGGCTACGCCATGGGCATGTACCTGATGCGCCAGAGCGCGGGGGACGGCCTGCCGGCCTTCATGAGCTTCCTCGCCTGGACCGAACTGCCCTGGTACTGGTACGGCACCAGTAGCTTCCTCTGGTGCCTGGCCCTGGTGGTGCTGGTACCCGGCCTGCTGGCACTGGTGTTCGGTTTCTTCGCCTTCCGTTCGCGGATCAAGGGCGTGTACTTCTCGATCATGACCCAGGCGCTGACCTTCGCCGGCATGCTGCTGTTCTTCCGCAACGAAACCGGCTTCGGCGGCAATAACGGCTTCACCGGGTTCAGCCGCATCCTCGGCTTCTCGATCACCGCGCCGGGCACCCGCGCCGTGCTCTTCCTTGCCACCGTGGCGCTGCTCGTTGGCAGCCTCTACCTCGGCTGGCGGCTGGCGCAAAGCAAGTTCGGCCGGGTACTCACCGCCGTGCGCGACGCCGAGAACCGCCTGATGTTCTGCGGCTACGACCCGCGTGGCTACAAGCTGTTCGTCTGGACCCTGAGCGCCGTGCTCTGCGGCCTTGCCGGTGCTCTCTACGTACCGCAGGTGGGCATCATCAACCCCAGCGAAATGGCGCCGACGCAATCCATCGAGGCCGCCGTCTGGGTCGCGCTCGGTGGACGCGGCACCCTGGTCGGCCCGCTGCTCGGCGCCGGAATCGTCAACGGCATGAAGAGCTGGTTCACCGTGGCCTTCCCGGAATACTGGCTGTTCTTCCTCGGCGCGCTATTCATCGTCGTCACCCTGTTCCTGCCCAAGGGCGTGTTCGGCCTGTTGAAGAAGGGGCAACCATGAAAGCCAGCGCCACCCCCGAACTCATGCTCGAACCGCTGCTCGATGCCGGCAGCGGGCGCGATGCCGTCGGCCTCGGCTCGCGCGCCGGGAAGCGACTCGACGTCCGCCACGGCACGATCCTCACGCTGGAAGACATCAACGTCAGCTTCGATGGCTTCAAGGCCCTGCGCGAGCTGACCCTGTACATCGGCGTCGGCGAACTGCGCTGCGTGATCGGCCCCAACGGCGCCGGCAAGACCACGCTGATGGACGTGATCACCGGCAAGACCCGCCCGGACAGCGGCAACGCTTATTTCGGCGAAACCTTCGACCTCACCCATATGAGCGAAGTCGAGATCGCCCAGGCCGGCATCGGTCGCAAGTTCCAGAAACCCACAGTGTTCGAAGCGCTGTCGGTGTTCGAAAACCTCGAACTGGCGCTGAAGGCCGACAAGTCGGTCTGGGCCAGCCTGCGCGCGCGCCTCTCCGGCGAACAGCGCGACCGCATCGA
The DNA here is from genome assembly GCF_002286785.1 of Pseudomonas sp. PIC25. Classification (GTDB taxonomy): domain Bacteria; phylum Pseudomonadota; class Gammaproteobacteria; order Pseudomonadales; family Pseudomonadaceae; genus Pseudomonas_M. The sequence continues at coordinate 61,430 of NZ_MUJY01000099.1, forward strand.
CGAAGTGCTCGCCACCATCCGCCTGGACGGCTCGCGGCAACGCCCGGCCGGCCTGCTGTCCCACGGCCAGAAGCAATTCCTCGAGATCGGCATGCTGCTGGTCCAGGACCCGCAACTGCTGCTGCTCGACGAACCCGTCGCCGGGATGACTGACGCCGAGACCGAATTCACCGCCGAGCTGTTCAAGTCCCTGGCCGGCAAACACTCGCTGATGGTGGTGGAACACGACATGGGCTTTGTCGGCAGCATCGCTGACCACGTCACCGTGCTGCATCAGGGCCACGTGCTGGCCGAGGGCTCGCTGGAGCAGGTGCAGGCCAACGAGCGGGTGATCGAGGTGTATCTGGGACGATAAAGGCAGCGGCAAGTTTTAAGCCGCAAGCTGCAAGCTGCAAGCTGCAAGCAAAGCGGTGTTTTCTGATCGTTCCCACGCTCCGCGTGGGAATGTAGTTCGCGACGCTCTGCGTCGCTGGGGACGCAGAGCGTCCCGGTATGGGTTCCCACGCAGAGCATGGGAACCATCAAGCAGGGGAACCACACGGGATCGTTCCCACGCTCCGCGTGGGAATGCAGTTCGCGACGCTCTGCGTCGCTGGGGACGCGGAGCGTCCCGGTATGGGTTCCCACGCGGAGCATGGGAACCATCAAAAGAGGCTCCGGCTTTTCTTGGAGCTGGAAGCTTGAAGCTCAAAAAGCGGGAGTCCATATGTTGCAGGTCAGTCGGTTGCATCAGTACTACGGCGGCAGCCATATCCTCCGCGGGCTGTCGTTCGAAGCCAGGGTCGGCGAGGTCACCTGCCTGCTCGGCCGCAACGGCGTGGGCAAGACCACCCTGTTGCGCTGCCTGATGGGGCTGGTGCCGGCGAAGGAAGGCCAGGTGAACTGGGAGGGCCGTGCGATCACCGCACTCAAGCCGCACCAGCGCGTGCAGGCCGGGATCGCCTACGTGCCCCAAGGGCGCGAGATATTCCCCCGACTGACGGTGGAGGAAAACCTGCTGATGGGCCTGTCGCGTTTCAGCGCCAGGGAAGCCAAGGCGGTGCCGGACTTTATCTATGAGCTGTTCCCCGTTCTGCGGGAAATGAAGCAGCGCCGTGGCGGCGACCTTTCCGGCGGTCAGCAGCAGCAACTGGCCATCGGCCGCGCCCTGGCCAGCCGGCCACGGCTGCTGATCCTCGACGAACCCACCGAAGGCATCCAGCCATCGGTGATCAAGGAAATCGGCGCAGTGATCAAGAAACTCGCCGCGCGGGGCGACATGGCCATCCTGCTGGTCGAACAGTTCTACGACTTCGCCGCCGAGCTGGCCGACCAGTACCTGGTCATGTCCCGTGGCGAGATTGTCCAGCAGGGTCGGGGAGACAGCATGGAGGCCGACGGCGTGCGCGGGTTGGTTGCGATATGACAGCAGCGGCACGCTACAAGCGGCAAGCAGTCAGAGAAGAGCAGGAGACGCCGGCGTTCACCCCGTCCTGGCATGCCGAGCTGGAGCTGGCCTATGCCCGTATCGGCGAATGCACCCGGCCGGTATTGCGTCGTCATCAAGGCCCCTTGCGCGTGCAGAAGCACCTGTATGCGGAAGGCCCTGAAGTCTGCCAGCACATCGTCGTGCATCCGCCCGGTGGCATTGCCGGTGGAGACCAACTGTCGATTTCCGCCCATGTCGGCGAGGGCGCCTGGGCCCAGCTCACCAGCCCCGGCGCGGCCAAGTGGTACCGCGCCGCCGGTCCGGCCCGGCAGACTCTCGATCTGCAGATCGCGGCCGGCGCCACCCTGGAATGGCTGCCGCAGGAAACCATCGTCTATTCCGGCGCCCAATCCGGGCTGGAGAGCCGCATCGAACTGAGCGGCGATGCCCGCCTGTTCTATTGGGACATCGTCGCCCTGGGCCGTCCGGCCAGCGGCGAACGCTTCGATGCCGGACATTTCCAGGCGCGCCTGGACATTCGCCGCGACGGCCAGCCGCTCTGGCACGAGCGCCAACGCGTGCTCGGTGGCGACGGGCTGCTCGACTCCCCCATCGGCCTGGCGGGGCAGCCGGTCTTCGCTACGCTGATCGCCAGCGGCGAAATCGACGCCGAGCGGCTGGACGCCTGCCGCGCGTTGCCCAGTGCAGTACGCGGCGACCTGACCCAATTGCCCGGACTGCTGGTCGCCCGCTGCCTGGCCGCCGAGGCACTGCACGCCCGCGCCTGGCTGATCGCCCTCTGGCGCCTGCTGCGCCCCGCGCTGCTGGGTCGTGAGGCCGTCGCGCCACGCATATGGAATACATGAACGAACCGACATCCGCCGGCTGGAAAACCGCGTAGCGTTTTCGCCGATGCAACCGATAGCGGGACAAGGCCGAGCCCTTGCCCTTCACGATTGGAGTAACGAGATGGACCTGAGCCCTCGCGAAAAAGACAAGCTGCTGATCTTCACCGCCGGCCTGGTGGCCGAGCGCCGTCTCGCCCGTGGCCTCAAGCTCAATTACCCGGAGGCCATGGCCTATATTTCCGCCGCCCTGCTGGAAGGCGCCCGCGACGGCCAGACCGTCGCCGAGCTGATGCACTATGGCACCACCCTGCTCAGCCGCGAGCAGGTGATGGAAGGCGTACCGGAGATGATTCCGGAAATCCAGGTGGAAGCCACCTTCCCCGACGGAACCAAGCTGGTCACCGTGCATCAACCGATTCCCTGATTCAGAGGAACCGCCATGCACATCCGTGACGCCACCGATGCCGACCTCGCCGGCATCCTGGAGATCTACAACGACGCCGTGCTCAACACCACGGCGATCTGGAACGAAAAGACCGTCGACCTGGCCAACCGCCGCGCCTGGCTGGCCGAGCGCAACGCCCGGGGCTACCCGGTGCTGGTCGCCGTCGACGAGCAGGACCAAGTGCTCGGCTATGCCTCCTTCGGCGACTGGCGCACCTGGGACGGCTACCGGCACACCGTCGAGCATTCGGTCTACGTGAAGAACGACCACGTCGGCGCCGGGATCGGCAAGGCGCTGATGCGCGCCCTGATCGACCGCGCCCGCGCCCTCGGCAAGCACGTCATGGTGGCCGGCATCGAGAGTGAGAACCGCGCCTCGATCCACATGCACCAGCAGCTCGGCTTCGTCCATGTCGGCCAACTGCGCGAGGTCGGCACCAAGTTCGGCCGCTGGCTCGACCTGACCTTCATGCAACTGATCATCAACCCGCAACGGAGTGCGACCTGATGCCCAACCTGACCATTACCCGCGTCGCCGCGAACGACTTCGAGCACTATCGGCCAGGGCTCGCCGAGCTGCTGATGGATGCCGTGCGGCACGGTGCTTCGGTGGGGTTTCTCGCCGATATGCACGTATCCGAAGCGAACGCCCTGTTCGACCGCTATCTGCCGGGCCTGCATGACGGCTCGCGGTTGCTCTGGGTGGCCGAAGCGGACAGCCGGGTGCTCGGCAGCGTGCAGCTCGCCCTGTGCCAGGACCGCAACGGCCTGAACCGCGCCGAAGTGCAGAAGCTGCTGGTGCTGTCCAGCGCGCGCCGGCGTGGCATCGCCCGGCAACTGATGCAGCGCATGGAAGGCGAAGCGCAGGAGCTGCATCGGGGCCTTCTCTATCTGGACACCGAGGCCGGCTGCCCGGCGGAGAAGTTCTATCAGGCGATGGGCTACACCCGCATCGGCGGAATGCCCGACTACGCCTGCGGCCCGGACGGCGTGTACCGGGCCAATGCCATCTACTACAAGACCCTGTCGAGGAGCGCATCATGATTCCCGGCGAATACCGGATCCAGGACGGCGAGATCGAACTCAACACTGGCCGCCGCACCGTCACCCTGAGCGTCGCCAACAGTGGCGACCGGCCGATCCAGGTCGGCTCGCACTACCACTTCTTCGAAACCAACGACGCCCTCGCCTTCGACCGCGCCGCCGCCCGCGGCATGCGCCTGAACATCCCGGCCGGCACCGCCGTGCGCTTCGAACCGGGCCAGACCCGCGAGGTGGAACTGGTGGAGCTGGCCGGCGACCGCCGCGTGTTCGGCTTTGCCGGGCGGGTCATGGGAGAGCTCTAAGGCGACGGCAAGTGAGAGCGACGCGGTCTCTCTTGTGGCTTGAAGCTGATTTCGATGGTTCCCACGCTCTGCGTGGGCACCCATACCGGGACGCTCCGCGTCCCAGCGACGCGGAGCGTCGCGAGCTGCATTCCCACGCGGAGCGTGGGAACGATCAACGAAACACCGAAGCATTCACGTGAGGCTTGCAGCTCGGAGCTTGCAGCCTGAATCCGAGGAACGAGGATGAAGATCAGCAGACAAGCCTATGCCGACATGTTCGGTCCCACCGTCGGCGACAAGGTGCGCCTGGCCGATACCGATCTGTGGATCGAAGTGGAACAGGACTTCACCGTCTACGGCGAAGAAGTGAAGTTCGGCGGCGGCAAGGTGATCCGCGACGGCATGGGCCAGGGCCAGCTCTGTGCTGCCGATGTGGTCGATACGCTGATCACCAACGCGCTGATCCTCGACCACTGGGGTGTGGTCAAGGCCGACGTCGGTCTCAAGAACGGCCGCATCACCGCCATCGGCAAGGCCGGCAACCCGGACATCCAGCCGGGCGTGACCATCGCCATCGGCGCCGGCACCGAAGTGATCGCCGGAGAAGGCATGATCCTCACCGCCGGCGGCATCGACACGCACATCCACTTCATCTGCCCGCAGCAGATCGAAGAAGCCCTCATGAGCGGCGTCACCACCATGATCGGCGGCGGCACCGGACCGGCCACCGGCACCAATGCCACCACCTGCACCCCCGGTCCGTGGCACATGATGCGCATGCTCCAGGCCGCCGATGCGTTCCCGATGAACCTTGGCTTCACCGGCAAGGGCAATGCCTCGCTGCCAGAACCGCTGATCGAACAGGTCGAGGCCGGCGCCATCGGTCTCAAGCTGCATGAAGACTGGGGCACCACCCCGGCAGCCATCGACAACTGCCTGAGTGTGGCCGACCGGTACGACGTGCAAGTCGCCATCCACACCGACACGCTGAACGAATCCGGCTTCGTCGAAACCACCCTGGCCGCCTTCAAGGGCCGCACCATCCACACCTACCACACCGAAGGTGCCGGCGGCGGCCATGCGCCGGATATCATCAAGGCCTGCGGTTTCCCCAACGTGCTGCCCAGCTCGACCAACCCGACCCGGCCGTTCACCCGCAACACCATCGACGAACACCTCGACATGCTGATGGTCTGCCACCACCTCGACCCGAGCATCGCCGAGGACGTGGCCTTCGCCGAGAGCCGCATCCGCCGCGAAACCATCGCCGCCGAAGACATCCTCCATGACCTCGGCGCCTTCAGCATGATCAGCTCCGACAGCCAAGCCATGGGCCGCGTCGGCGAAGTGATCACCCGCACCTGGCAGACCGCCGACAAGATGAAGAAACAACGCGGCGCCCTGGCCGAGGACGCGCCCGGCAACGACAACTTCCGCGCCAAACGCTATGTCGCCAAATACACCATCAACCCGGCGATCACCCACGGCATCAGCCACGAGGTGGGCTCCATCGAAGTGGGCAAGTGGGCCGATCTGGTGCTCTGGCGCCCGGCCTTCTTTGGCGTCAAACCCTCGCTGATCCTCAAGGGCGGGGTGATCGCCGCCAGCCTGATGGGCGACGCCAACGCCTCCATTCCAACCCCTCAGCCGGTGCACTACCGGCCAATGTTCGGCAGCTTCGGCGGCAGCCTGCACGCCAGCAGCCTGACCTTCATCAGCCAGGCCGCCTTCGACGCGGGCGTTCCCGAGCAGTTGGGCTTGAAGAAAACCATCGGCGTGGTGAAAGGCTGCCGCAACGTGCAGAAGAGCGACCTGATCCACAACGGCTACACCCCGGCCATCGACGTCGACCCGCAGACCTACCAGGTCAAGGCCGATGGCCAGTTGCTCTGGTGCGAGCCGGCGGAGGTGCTGCCGATGGCGCAGCGGTACTTCCTGTTCTGACGGTGCAAGGTGGCGTGATACGGGCGAGTAAACATCCACGTTCGTAGAACGTGGACTTGCTTTTGGCCCCCTAGAAGGGGGCACGGCCAGCCCTCAAAGAAGGCTGGCCGTCCATATCAC
>NZ_MUJY01000100.1 GCF_002286785.1 Pseudomonas sp. PIC25
GCCGATGAACGTGCTGTACCTGGCACACCGCTACCGTGACATCGTCATCAACTTCGGCTCCCTGGTCGCACCGGATCGAAGCCCTCAGCTACCCTGCGCGCTCTGGGACTTTTTGCAGAACTACATGGACACCAGTCGCCCGCTGCCCGACTTGCCTCGCTATGAACAATATCGCCATCTCGACCCGGTCACTGCCGAGCATGACCGCCGCACCGGCCGCGACCCGCGCTACTGGATCGACATGGACGATGAAACCTTCAAGGGCAAGGTCAAGGACATGCTCAAGCGCATCGATGCCATCGACACCCTGAGCCGCCCCAACCTGATGCTCAAGCATGTGACGTACGTTGATTAATGGACCAGCCCTACTACGCCAGTACCGCCTACAACCCGGCCACCATTCCCGATCAGCCAACTTCGGCGGAGCGCTCCTGGATCAAGCGCTTCGCCAAGGTGCGGCTGCCTTGGGGCAATACTCAAGAGGTAGCACCGGAGAGTTTCCTTAATACTCCCTCTCCGAAAGATCTGCGCCATTTGGAAGCGTTCAAAAAAGAACGGGAGGAAAAGCTAGCGAACGGCACCTATGTACCGGCTCCTTTTGAGGGAGTTGAACTTCACAACAAATACGACCATGAGCACTTTAAATATGCATTACTTTCTAAACGCTCGCACTTTTGGATGATTCTATTAGGCGGAGGGCGTTTTTTATTTTTCTTTCTAGCAGTTATATCTTTATTTACTTACGGAGCAGTAATATCAGTCTCTGATGATACTTGGCAAGAAACCACATATAGCTTCCTCCCTATAGTCTCTGTGGCGCTCGGCATTCCTCTTTTCTGCTGGGTTCTAGGCTCTCTCGTTATCCGTTATTTCCCTCGCCTATGGTTCAAACCCTCCCGAGGCCCGCTCTGGGAACTCAACCGTCGCACCGGCCTCGTCACCGTCTTCGACTACGACAACAACGGGGAATACAAGAAGAACGGCACCATCGGCGAGATCACCGCGCCCTTCTACGAGTTCGACGCCTATATCGCCACCTCACCCGACCGC
>NZ_MUJY01000101.1 GCF_002286785.1 Pseudomonas sp. PIC25
CTACGAGCACATCCGCAACAAGGATTACGGCCTGTCGCCGGAGATTCCGCCGGACAAGCGCACGCTGAGCCAGTTCCGCCGCTTCACCGGGCGCGCCGAGGGATTGTCGATCAGCTTCGAGGCGCACCTGCTCGGCTCCGCCATCGAGTACGACGAGAACCACGACACCTTGGTGATCCGCCATCTGCCGACCCAGCTTCGCGATCAGTTGAAGCGCCGTTGAATTGAACCCGACCGAATTTGGAGATCGTCATGGCCAACAAGCCGCAACGCAAAGAAGAAGAGAAGTTCGTCGTCCGCCTGCCTGCCGGCATGCGCGACAGGATAGCCGTCAAGGCCCGTATCAACGCGCGCTCGATGAACGCCGAAATCGTCCATCGCCTCGAGCGGGCCACCGAACTCGAGGTCGAGCTGGCACGTGCGCACCAAGTGATCGACAGACTGCTATCCGACTCGAAGCCATCAACTGCTGAAGCGCTGGAGTCCAGGACATGACAAAGCCCACCGTAGCCTCCCTGAAGGACAAGCTGTTGCAGCCCGGCTTTAAGCCGTCGTCTGCTGCGGCCCAGCGGTTCAGCGATCCGATCGCTGACACGCCGATGGAGGTCACCCTCGACGAAGTGTTGCCATGGGACGACAACCCCCGTACGACCCGCAACCCACTGTACGACGAGATCAAGGCGTCCATTCGGGCGCGGGGGCTCGATAGCCCTCCGAGTATCACGAGACGCCCAGGCGAGGAGAAGTATCGAATCCGCAATGGCGGCAACACCCGCCTGGCCATCATGAGCGAACTCTTTCGCGAAACGGGCGATGAGCGCTACTACCGCTTCAAGTGCCTATTCCGCCCTTGGGATACGGAGCGGGGAGAAATCATCGCGCTGACCGGACACCTGGCGGAAAACGATCTGCAAGGCAAGCTTCTGTTTATCGAGCGTGCCGTTGGGGTCGACAAAGCTAAAGCGCTGTATGAACAAGAGGTAGGCAAACCCATTTCCCAAAGCGAACTGGCCCGCCGTCTAAGCGCTGATGGCTACCCGGTCTCCCAGCCCCATATCAGCAAGATGCAGGACACCATCCGGTACTTGCTCCCTGCGATCCCCGGTATTTTGTACTCCGGGCTCGGAAAGCATCAGGTCGAGAAGCTGCTATCGCTCCGCAAGACCGCATCGCAGTGCTGGGAACGCCACAACAAGGACGAGCACGCCGAATTCGAGATGCTGTTTCAGGAGGTCCTGGCCCAGTTCGAGGGTGACGCGGAAGAGTTCCTGCTCCAACGCTTCCAGGACGAGCTGATCGCCCAGATGAAGGCTCCGCTGGGTATGGGCTATGAGGCCATTCTCCTGGACATTACCCAGAATCAGGATCAGCTTCGACGCTCTACCCCCGTACTGAGTCTGCCTCAGACGCTACCCCCTTCCCAGCTGCCGGGAGCGGAAATCCAGCAACCGCTCGCGCCACCGGCGCCAAACACAGCGGAGCTGTCGCGGAACACGCCGGGCAATATGGAACCCTCGCTACCAAGCATCCACAGCGCGGATGGGGGCGCTACACCTCCGCCGACCAAGGAGGCCTCTGCTCGCCAACAGCGGAAGGTTGCACCTCCACCTTTGGAGCAGATGACCCAAGAGGAGCGCCAAGCGCGGATCGATGGTCATGTGGCCAGCCTGGTTACGACCTCGCCTCGCGTCCTGCAGATGAAACAGAAGCTGGCTGCACTGGATGGCGAGACGCTGCCCGACTTCAATGCGAACGCCCTGGTGGCCATCCCCGTGCAGGCTGGAGGCCTGCACCCCATTTCTGATCTCTGGTACATCGAGCGCGACATCGACACACCAGACGTCCTTCGTCAGCACATTGCCGAGTTGGCCCGTGAGATAGCCAGCTCGGTGAATGCTCCGGGCGAGTTCGTCGACGTAGCGGGTGGAATCGGCTTCAGCTATCGCCATCCGGCGGAAGACATCGAAGTCACTGCGACAGCCCAACACACCCTGACGCTGCTTCAGTCCCTCAGTGGCTCGATGGGCATCGCCCTGAAGATGCTCGAGGAGCACCCCGAACAGAAGGATGCACTGGGCGAATTCGAGTTCGCTGCAGGCCTCGGCCAGATCCTGCTGGGCCAACCCCTTGCCAAGGACCAGAACCCCGACGACTCCGGTCGGCTGAGCGACGGCGCACTGGTGAAACTCTTTCGCATCGTCCGTCTCGCGCGTCGCCTGATCGACCTGGAAATCCAGGCTTTCAACGGCAAAACACCACCGACCGACAGTTGAGTACGGACGATCTCAGGAGGGAGTCGCAATGTCCAAATCACCGATCAACGAGGCCATCCTGGCGCAGGTGCTCAACCACATGCGCAATGGCCAGCTCAGACGGTGCATTGAGATGGGCCTGGAGCCAGAGATTCTGGCCCAGCTTCAGCAACCCACGGTGTTGAGCCTGCTGCTCAACACCCCAGTGTCGTGGTGCCATGTCACCATCGACACGGAGATGGTGAAGAAGCTGCTCAGCGGTGCCGAACGCTCAGACGAAGAGATGCGCATGATTGAGCGCGCGCTCCGTCTGGGCGCGACGACAACCATGCTGCAACAGTTCTTCGGTCTATCACCACAAGACGTGGCGCTGCAGCGTCTCATGATGGGTGTCCGCGTCCGCCGCGGTCGCTGGCGGGAATTCAGTGAAGAACAGGACGCCTTGCTCTGGTACCGCTGGACCCATCTGATGAAAGAGCACCAAGTCGAAATCGAGGACAGCCAGGCCATGCTCGATATCGCCATGATGGCGGCCGAGGAATTAAACACTCCACACGAGTCGGAGACCGAGGACAGCACCGCGAGCCTTAGCCTGGCCATCATCTGGAACCGTATCCAGACCTGGATCAACGAAGGTGTTTATCCCCCATCCCAGGAGAACTCCTGGAGGCCCAGAAAACTTCACCTGGTCGCTTCCCAGGCTCAACGGCAACAGCAGCTTGCCTTGGCGTCGGCGGAAGGTGACCCCGACCTATGAGGCTCTCTCGGTTTCCTATTTCCACGCTTCTGGATTCGGCTACGGGACACCTCGAAGCCCATTTGCTTCAAAAGAAGGAGCAGGCAGCAACCGGGGCCACCTCCCCCACTTCTTACTCCGGCATCATTTTCAGCGGGAACCCTCACGAGACGGTGCCTCGCCGCTTGCTGCTGGATGACAGACTGACGCCGTTGGAACGCAATGCCTGGCAGGTATTCCGGCTTCTGGTCAATGAGGATGGCATCACGGCCTTCCCGACCTACGACCAGCTCCGTCCCTACCTGGGCATGCACCCGGGAAAACCCGCCTCACGGGAAACCATTGCCAAGGCGCTGACAGTCCTCCGCCTGACCCGCTGGCTCAGTTTGGGACGTCGAGTCCGCAATGACCTCAGCGGACAGGTCCAGGGCAACGTGTACCTGCTGCACGACGAGCCCGTCAGTCCGGCCGAGGCGCTGGAGTTCGACAGGGACTACATGCAGTTGCTCGGCCAATCCATGGAACACCCCAATCGCGCTATCCGCGAAGTAGCCGAGATCGCCTGGCGTGAATTCGCCAGCGACCACGATGTTGGCCGGCGCCTGCCCTCCCGCATGGAGACGGTTGAGGATCGTTTGAACAACCAGCAGTGGGCGATCGAAAGCAACCTGGCGGCACTGCCGGCACCCGAGTTCGGATTCCGAACTCAGCCTGACCTCACCGCGTCTGCACTGAGTTCGGCATCCGAACTCAGTGACAACTCAGCAATTCAGGGTAGTCTGGCCCTCAGTTCGGAATCCGAACTCAGCCAGAAATCGCAGCGTTCGGCCTTAGTTCGGAATCCGAACTCATATAGTACGTATACAGATACACACCAAGCTGTATGTAAAAGATCTGTACCGCGCGCAGAGCCGGACACCATGGCTCGCTGGCTGCTCGGCCTGGAGCGCTTGCCTTCCGAGCAGAAGTTGAAAGCCGTGAGTGCCATGCAGCGGGTGCCCACCGAGTTACGGCCAGCGGTCATCGAACAATGGCTGCATCGCTGCGACGCCGGTGGTGTTCGCAATCCATTGGGCTACTTGCTCAGTTGCGTTCAACGAGTGATTCGTGGGGAATTCAACGTCGACTGGCGGCCCGAGACCTCCCTACCACCAACTAGCTCGACACCAGCCGCAGTAGCGGCTGCTGGCTCCCCAGTACATCCCTCACCCCAGAGCAGGACGGCAACTTCTGCGGCTTCGGTCAGAACACCAGACACGGTACGAACGGCCCGGGAACAGCTAAATGCGATGCAACATCTGCTAAAGCCAAGGCTGTCCGGCACAAACCAGACGTGAACAGCGACGCCAGAGGGAAACTGGGCGATTCCACTGGAATCACTACGACAGTGACCAAGGCAACGGCACCGACAGGCGCTGAGTTATGCCACTGGCATAGCTCCAGGCCGAACCAAACATCGGTGCCGACGGGCTGAAGAGTTATTCCCCGGGAATAGATACAGACCGGACCAAGCAGCGACATCGGCAGGCTGCTGAATCTAGTTCATGGAATAGCCCCGGCTAGGGGCACCGACGGTGCTGCTGGATTATTCCCGGGGAATAGCTCCAGGCCGGACCAAGCAACGGCGCCGGCAGGCTGCTGGGCTATTCCCCGGGAATAGCTCCGGGCCGGACCAAGCAACAGCGCCGGCAGGCTGCTGGGCTATTCGGCCCGAAAGTTCCAACCAGAACCAAGCAGCAGCGCCGACGGGCTACGGGTGGTTCCACTGAAACCACTCTGACCAGGACAGCGGCACCGTCGAGTTGCTGAGTTATGCCACTGGCATAGCTTCGGTCCTGACCAGCATTGGCACCGACGGACAACTGAGGCGACTCTCCGGGAAACACCTCTATATAGAGAGCAGTACGGCTTTGCCTCCTGCCAGAGAAACAACAAATCCCCTTCCGTCGGGCTATGGATTTCTTGCTGCGACCGTAGCGACCGACTTGCAGCATGGGCGCGAACTTCCCATAAGGAAAATCCGCACCATGGCTGACAACTACCGGCTCAACATCGGCTCCCTGCGAAGCGATGTGCAGCTCACCCTCCACACGCATCACGCTGCTCGCATCTGGATGGGGCGGCCCAAGAGCGAAACGAAGCCGGGAATCATCGGTCTGTCCGGCTTCTGTTCCATCATCAACCGCATGACTCGCGGCGCCTCCCAGGACGATCCCTACTCCGACTGGTGGATGATCCAACTGGAAGACAAGATCAATGAGTCCGACGCCGCACTGAAAGAAATCGACCAGCGGCTGGACGACGTGATGGCGAACCTGCCGCCCGCGATCAGCATCAGCAACAACCTATCGATTCAACCAGTCAGGCTTCCTCTCTATATCTCCAACCCCCTCGGGTTCAAGGCCGTCTACCTGCTGACGTCCTATGACGAGATCGTTCGACGCATCCTGCTGGCCCAGCACGTCGGCCTGATCGGTCGTCGAGACATGGAGTTGTGGATCGACGAAGGCGCCAGTGTCTTGCGCAAGCTTTTTGGACTGGCACAGACCTACCGTTACTCAGGCGCCTGCCGTGACGACTTCGCCGCCAACAATGCAAAGGCTGAGGCCGCTCGCAAGATGTACGAGCGGTATGGCGAGATCCCCTTGGACATTCTGGAAGGCTCTCGCCGTTCCACATTCGCTCCGCCGATCACCCGCGGGCAGTCGGAAAGCGAGTCACCGGAGCCGTTCACCGGCGAGTTCGGCTCCGGCGAGGACTGATCGCCATGTCGCAACTCGACACCACCGACAAGGCATTGCAACAGGCCGCCTTCCGGCCACTGCAACAGGATGCCTTCCAGGGGCTGCAACAGGGGGCCTCACTAAAAGGCCTTTTAAAGCCCTTTAAAGGTAAGGGGGAGCTGGCCCAGTTTGCGGAGCAATGCCGCGTGCTCGAGGTGGGTTTGAAAGCGCTTGCCCAGAACGTGTTGGCCCAGGTTCAGCGCCATCCCTTCACCCTACTGCCCGTGCGCCTGACCGAGCAGAACACCCAGGCCGGCACCCTGTTCCTGCGCTGGCAGCACGTCGCCACTCGCCGGATGGGGGTCGGCGTCTGGGCGCAGATGGTCAGCTCCCCCAAAACACCCGTGTCGATGCTGCAGAACCTCTACGCCCTGGAGCTGCAGCGCATCACCCTCAACATGCAGATCAGCCTGATCCACTCCATCGGTAAGCAGGCCGCCGAGTGCGCCGAGAAGATGGGCCAGGCCGAGGCCGTGCTCATGGGACGGCTGCAGCAGGGCACCAACCTCACGCCACACAACTAACCGGAGAACGCTCAATGGGTACGCCCGTACAAGGCTGGGAAGGCAACATCGGCTCTGCACCGGAGTTCAAGGAATTCCCCAACGGCAACAAAGAACCGCGGCGCCTGCTGCGGCTCAACGTCTACTTCGACAACTCGGTGCCGGACGGCAATGGCGCTTACGAAGACAAAGGAGGTTTCTGGGCCAACGTCGAGTGGTGGCACAAGGACGCTGAGAGCTACGCGCGCCTGTATCAGAAAGGCATGCGCGTGACTGTCTCAGGTCGTGCGGTTATGGATCGCTGGGAGAACAGCGAGGGCCAATTCGAGGCGCTGAAAATCCAGGCCAGTCGGATCGGCATGCTCCCGCACCGAATCACGGCCGTGACGGTGGCACCGTCGCAAGGCAGCCAGCAGGCGAATCGTCCGCCCGTGCAACGCGCACCGGACCAAGCCGACTACCCGACTGATCCTGACGAACTCTTCTGAGCCGGGCATAATTTCGGCCGCCCAATCGTGTAGCGGCCGGTGATGAGGGATCTGATCATCGTCATCCTCCGCTACACATCCAAGCCCTGACCGAGATGGAGGCCGCTACTGGTGGACAATTTGCAGCAGAATGTTCTTTCGCCAGAAGAGGCCTCCCTCCTCGAACTCTTCGAGCAGTTGACCGCTGCCCAGAAGACCCGGATCGCCGCTATCGTGACCGAACGAGCCGAGGGCAAATTCACCCGCGAAGAGTTCCTGAGCCAGCTTCGGCAGTTGCCGTCAGAGCAACACGTTTAAGTCGCGCCAATCGTGGTTCTCCCGGCGATTACATGCGCCCGAATCGGCAAGCTGTGGCAGTAATTATCAACCTACTCGCCCATTTGGCAAAAAATCGCCTCATTCGTGAAGTCACTGGGTATCGTGACCAGCTCCTCGGGAGACCCGGCCTCATGCAGGACTCGACGAAGCCTTCGAAGCTAATGGACAGGCGTCATTTCAATAACCCGCACCCTGCCGTTATGGCTGCCGGCGCGGAGGCCGCCCGGAAAGGGCTACCGGTGTATGCCTGCCCGTACAGTCATCCTGCAATGCGGGCATCTTGGATCAAAGGGTTTGCCCAGGCACAGCAACTGTCGCTGGATCTTTAGCGCCTGAAAAGCGCCCCCTGCCCGGTGACCATTTCCTGTTGAAGCTCCTCCCTCGCTGCCGCGACAGTCGGCCCCTGTCGAACCGAGAGGGGTAATTCATGAAGCTGTTGATCATCGAGGCACCCGGCAAGCTGAAGAAGCTGCAGCCGATGATGAAGAAGCTGCGCCCGGGTGAAGACTGGCAGGTGATCGCCAGCGGTGGCCACATTCGCGACCTCCCGGCCAAGGGCCAGGACGACACGATGATCACTACCGGCGTGCGGAAGAACTACGCCCCGGTCTACGAGATCCTGGAGAAAAGCGCGCGGAATGTGCGAGCCATCAAGGCCGCGGCGAAGCAGGCGCGTGAAATCTACCTGGCCACTGACCCGGATCGCGAGGGCGAAAGCATCAGCTGGCACATCCAGCAGGTGCTGGGCATCGAAAACTACAAGCGTATTACCTTCAACGAGATCACCCTCAAGCGTGTCCAGGAAGCCTTGACCAATCCACGGCAGATCGACCTGAACAGGGTCGCCTCGCAGGAATGTCGACGTGTCCTGGATCGATTGGTGGGTTATCTGGTTACCCAGGAACTCCGCCGCCTGATGGGCAAACCCACCTCGGCCGGGCGTGTCCAGTCGCCCGCCGTCTACCTGGTGGTACTGCGCGAGCGGGAAATCCGCAACTTCGTGGTCATCAACCACTTCGGCGTCCGACTGCACTTCGTCACTCCCAACGGTAAAACCACCTGGAGCGCGGAGTGGCAGCCGCTACCGGACTTCGCCACCAAGGAACACCCCTATATCCAGGACGGCAATCTCGCCCAGTTGGTCTCATCCACACGCAATGTGGTGGTCGAGGCGTGCGAGGACCGTAAGTCAGAGCGGAACCCTCCGGCCCCCTTCATCTCCTCGTCTCTGCAACAGGCGGCAAGCAACGCCCTGAAGTGGGATCCGGACAAGACCATGCAGGTCGCGCAACGTCTCTACGAGCAAGGCGTTATCACTTACCACCGCACGGACAATCCCAACGTACCGGACGATGCGATGGAGGACATCCGGGCAGTGGCCAGTTCGCTGGGCGTGAAGGCTGTTGCCGAACGGAGGACGTTCAACGCGGCCGAAGGTGCACAGGAAGGCCACCCGGCTATCACTCCAACGTACTGGGCCGATGAAGTTGCCGGAGAGAATCCTGAAGAGCAGGCGCTGTACAAGCTCATTCGGATCCGCGCCCTGGCCAGCCAGTTGGAGGCCGCCATCTACGATGTGCGTACTGCTAGATTGCTCGCTGTAGGTCCGGATCGGAAGCCTCTGCGCTTCACCGCAACTGGCAAGACGATCGCCTCTCTCGGGTGGATGAAGCTCTTGCAGGGCGACGACACCGATGATGACCAGGATGCCGAAGCGGACAACCCGGTGCCCGCGCTCTCTCCGAAACAAATCCTCCCGGTTCACAGCGGCGAACTTCTGAAGAAGAAAACCCAACCGCCAGCACGCTACACCAAGGCCAGCCTGATCAAGGAAATGGAGCGCCGCGGCATCGGTCGCCCGAGCACCTTTGCGTCGATCATCAAGAACATCACCAGTAAGGGGCTGATCGAGGAGAAGAATCGCAAGCTGGTTCCGGCCGGTCTGGGAGAGGAGACGATCGCGCGACTGGAAGGGTTCTTCAGTTTCGTCGAACTCGACTTCACGCGGGAGCTGGAGCGCGACCTGGACAAGGTCGCCCAGGGCCAGGAGACCTATGGTGCAGTGGTCTCCCGGCTGCACAAACGCCTCGAGGAGGAACTGTCGAAACAGCGAGGGTTGCCCAGTGTGCCAATGCAATCGTCCAGGCCGGCAGTGATATCGAGTGCTGGGTTCACATGCGGTAAGTGCGGCCAGCCCCTCGCCAGGCGCCAGAAAAAGGGGGATGGCGGTTATGACTTCTGGGGATGCACGGGCTACCGGGCATCGGGATGCAAGGTCAGTTACCCCACCAAGAATGGCAAGCCGGATTTCGATAAGCCCAAGGGACTGTAATGGGCCGACCGCGTTTGATGAATCGGCGACAAGAGCTGCTGGGCCATGCCCTCTTCGATGGGTATGACTTTGGCCTACAGCTTCAATTCGTAGAGGGCGCCAACCGTCTTCTCCTCGAACGCGATGGCTTCTACATACGCCGGTCGGAACATCCCCTCTACCGGTACTGGCGATTGCCCAAAGGCAAGCTGCTGACAGAGCTTGACCTGTTCTTTCATAACCTCATGGAGCTGGTCGACGGGCGCTACGCGGAATCCTGGCAGTCGTTCTGCCAGAAACTGGAAGCCGCCCAGGCCGCGCCTGATCGGCAAGCGTTCACCTGGGGCCTGGTCTTCCGGATCGCCCCGCTCGCGCAGGGCGGCATTCTCCTGTCCGGCGACTACCACCCCGGGATGGTAGCGGTGGCCAGGCGCATGCGCGGAGTCTTCCTCGGGCAATCCCGCTCCTGGAGGATCGACGCTTCTGCGGAGCTGGTCCGCAGCAACCTCATCCTGGAACTGGGCCTGTCCGAGGAACAGTTCGAAGTCCTCGACACTGTCCAGGAACTGCTCAGCGATGGAACCGTCGCCCCAGTCGAGTCCATCACCCGTGTCAGCCTGGGCGGTCCGGCCCAGGAGCAGGTCGAGAAAGCCTCCGAGGACGAGTCCTCAGCTGACGTCTACCTGGCAGCCATACCTTCCATCGAACGCACCGAGTACACCGACGCGCAGATCGAGAAGGCGCTATCGAGCTACTCGCTGCTGGACCATCAACCTGCGGGCATTCGTCATCTGCTGCAGCGGACCAGCGCCCTGCTGGCCGACGACATGGGCCTGGGCAAAACCCGTCAGGCGGTAATCGCTGCCGCGATCCGCGCTGGCGACCGCCCCATTCTGGTGGTCACTCTGTCCTCCTTGCTGATCAACTGGCAACGCGAAATCCAAGCCGTCTATCCGGATGCCCATGTCGCCCTGCAGGTCTTCGATGCCTCGGCGAAGTGGATGGTGATCAACTATGAGCGCCTGGGCGACTACGTTCTGCGGGCAGACCACTTCGTCGTCATGGTCATCGACGAAGCCCATCGGCTGAAGGAGCCGACGGCAGCCTGTACACGCTATGGCTTCGACATCGCGGCCAAGATCCCGAGCCGCTATCTGCTGACCGGTACACCGGTGCTCAACCGTGAGACCGAGCTGCATACCCTGCTGCGCCTGTCCGGCCACCCAGTCGGCCAACTGCCGCTGAAGGAGTTCTGCGAGCAATTCGCTGGCTCCCCGGAGTTCCGCATGAATCTGCGCGATGCCATTGGCGATTGGATGCTCCGTCGGCGCAAGGACGTGCTGCCCGGGCTAAAGGGCAAGCAGCGGCAGACGCTGTCGGTGGCGCTCTCCGAGGAGGAGCGCCGCCAGTACGACCGCATCCGCCTCGAGGACCGCCCGATCTTCGCCAGGCTCGGCGCGCTGCGTCAGCTTCTGGAGCAGGTGAAGGTTCGCGTCATCATGGAGCTGCTGGCCGAACTGGACATCGAGGACAAGGTGATCCTGTTCTGCGAGTTCAAGGAGACCGTCAACACTCTCCGCGATCTCTGCGAAACCGCTGGTTATGGCTGCGTCACCCTGGTGGGCAGTGACTCGACGACCAAACGGCAGAAGGCAATCGACACATTCCAGGCCGATCCGGACACCCGTGTTTTTATCGGCACGACGTCGGCCGCCGGCACGGGCAACAACCTGACTGCGGCGAACTATGTCATGTTCCTCGGCCTGCCCTGGACACCCGGCCTGCAGGACCAGGCCGAGGACAGGGCCTATCGCAACGGACAACTGCGCCTAGTGGTGGTGAAGATTCCACTGGTGGAAAACACCATCGACCAGAAGCTGTGGCAGATGCTTCTGGACAAACGCCAACTGGCCCAAGATCTGATAGAACCAGACTTGGTCAGCTCGAGCGAGCCGAACGCGGGGGCAAGTGCTGTGACGTTAGCGCTTAGCGCGGCTCGTATGTTTACCTGATTTTCTGGTGACCGCTTATCACCCTGCTGAAACTCGACAACTTTAACTGAAGCAGAGTCAAACAGATCTGCAAGGTAGACCTCTTGGAGGTCAGGAGCTGCGTAATCACGACGAATACGTCGTTCAAGAACAACCATTGGCCCATCATTCGATCCGGAATAATGACCGACTACTAAAGGGGCCATATCAGTTGCATACACGCTGTCAGCTAGCGTAATGATGACTGCGATCAATACACCTCCAAAGAGGGTGATTCCGATTGTACGCACAGGATTTCCCTCTCCACGCCAAGTAAGCACACGGACTCATGCAAGACCAATCATGTCACTTTGACATGAAGCATAGACCATTACGCTGCGGTGCAAGAAATAGCTCCACGCATCCTCAAGGCAGCATTGGCCTGTCACGGGGACTATACGAAAGTCGGTCGCTACTCATCGTTTGCTGATCAGCGGTTGCGCCTCATGCCAAGCGCCCCACTGAAGAACATGACTCTAGCAAAGCAGCAGTTTCACTAACCGAGACCCCAAAATGCTGTCCTGCTGAGATATCTATTTCCTACTGCGTCCTGGCAATTGGCCTGCCAACGTGGCCCCCATCATCAAAGGGGGCCTCTCGGTACATGATCAGGCAGTTGACCACTCTCTCGCTGCTCGCGCTCGTCGCCAGTTGCACCACCCAGAAAGTCGAACCGCCCAAACCAGCGTTCGACAGCAGCCGTAACCCCGACCTGCTCACCCCCGACCTGTACCCCCATGGTGCTGTCGCCGAGAAAGAGCCCGTCGTGCGATACGGCCGCTACACGCTCGTCAGTACCCAGCCCGACGCGGGCCAGCGTGATCTGATGGCGCAGATCATCGATGTGACGATCCCGGCGAACATGCATCCGAATGTCCGCGATGCGATGCAGTACGTCGTCGATCGCTCGGGCTACTCGCTCTGCCCGGCCGACAGCGGGCACGTCAGCATCCTGTATACCCGCCCTCTGCCAGCCGCCCAGTACAAGCTCGGCCCAATGACGCTGCGCAACACCCTGCAGGTGCTGTCGGGTCCCGCCTGGCAGGTGAAGGTGGACGAGGTCAACCGCCAAGTGTGCTTCGTGCTGCGCCCGGGCTATCAGTTGCCCGATCAGCCGCGCCCTGCAACGACTCAACATGCCAAGCAGAGTGCCCCCGCTCCGGCACCGACGTCTGCGCCAGCCGCGACGCTCGCACCTGCCAGCACCACCGGCAGCGGCATCGTGGTTGCAGCGGTACCGGCCTCCCCTGCGATTACCCCGAACCCAACTGCAGCTACTTCTCCAGCGGCCAGCAGTTCGTCGACTCAAGCCGTGCTTCCCCCCGTGGCACCCGCCAAGGATGGCCCTATCACCAAGCCTACGACGTTGGCACCCAGCTCAACGGCGATGTCGAACAGCGCCATCTTGGCCAAGCCGTCCGTGGCGACCGTCATGCCCGCTCCGCGGCCGCTGCCCCAGGTATGGACGGCCGAACCTGGCTCAACGCTGCGAGATTCCGTCGAGGCCTGGGCCAAACGAGCCAACTGGCACGTGATCTGGCGGGCGGACGGATTGGATTACCCGATCGAGGCGCCGCTGCGTTTCGAAGGCACCTTCCAGGACGCCATCGGCCAGGTGTTCCCTCTCTACGACAAGGCGCCCCGCCCCTTCTACGTCAACGTGTCCCCGCCCTCGCAGCGGCTGATCGAGGTCGTCGAGAAAAAATGATGTTCAAGCGCTACGCGAAAAACTCGGTTGTCCTGGCCCTGCTGGCCTTGGCCCTTGCAGGATGCGGAGTCAAGCGCGTCGACGAGTCCATGCAGCGCAGCGAGGCTGTGGCTGGCTCGGCCAGCGCAATAGCCGCCAGTCTGCGCAATACACAGGTCGAGCCCAAGCGCGATACCGTTGTTTACTCCGACAGGCCCTGGGTCAGTACCCGGCCCATCGTGGCCAAGCGCGGTCTGGCTCCTCACCAGAACTGTCGATTCATCTGGAAGCCTACCGGTAGCGTGACGCTGCAACAGGCTGCCCAGGAGATCATCAGCCAGTGCGGGCTGAACGTCCAACTCACGCCTGATGCACTGAACCCGTCCAGTGCATCGCCCCCGATGCCGACCACAACCGGTAGCGCCCCACCCACCACTTCGTCCAATCAGGACATGGCGAGCATGCTGTTCCCAAGCTCCGTGGCCGCAGGCGGGTCGCTGGGCAATAACTTCGGCACATTCGGTGGGCTTGGGTCCGGTGCATCGCGCCTGATTTCCAACATCAGTTGGGCCGGAAAGGTCTCCGGCTTCCTCGACCTGGTCACCTCGCGCAGCGGGGTGTCCTGGCGCTTCGACCCGATCGAAAACGCGGTCGTCATCTACTACCTCGATACCAAGACCTTCCGCATCTATGCGTTCGACGATACGACGCAGATGGAATCGACTGTCCGTTCGGGCATGACCGCCTCCACGGGGAGCAGCGGCGACGGCTCTTCCGGCTCCACCGGTGGCGGGGGTTCGGGCATCAGTGGCGACTCGGGAAGCAACCAGACCACCAGCGTGTCGCTGAAAACCTCGATCCTCGATGACATCGAGAACAGTGTGAGGTCGATGCTGACACCCGGCGTCGGCCGCATGGCGCTGTCCCGGGCCACGGGCAGGCTGACCGTCACCGACCGTCCCGACGTGCTGCGTCGTGTAGAGCAGACCATCAAGCAGGAGAACGACAGCATCACCACCCAGGTGATCCTGCATGTGAAGGTGCTGTCCGTGACGCTGACCGACAAGGATCAGCTGGGCATCGATTGGAACTTGGTCTACAGGTCGCTGAGCGACAAGTGGGGCATCAGCCTGAAGAACACCGTGCCGGGCATCGACCCCAGTGCGATCTCCGGCTCGGTCAGCATCCTCGACACCGCCAACAGCGCCTGGGCGGGTTCGAGTGCCATGATTCAAGCGCTGGCCCAGCAAGGACGTGTCTCCACCGTCCGCTCGCCCTCGGTGACCACCCTCAACCTGCAATCGGCGCCGATCCAGATCGGTAAGCTCAAGAGCTACCTCGCCTCCAGCCAGGTGAGCAACGTGGCCCAGGTTGGCTCCACCACGTCGCTGATCCCCGGTTCGGTCACCAGCGGCTACAACATGACACTGCTGCCCTTCGTCATGCCGGACAGCGAGCTGCTGCTCAAGATCAATATCAATATGTCCACTGAACCGACGTTCGAGACGGTCACCAGTGGCGAATCCAAGGCCCAGTTCCCCAGCTACGGCGTGCAGATATTCGACCAGAAGGTCCGCCTGCGTAACGGCGAAACCCTGGTCCTGAGCGGCTTCGAGCAGGACTCCGAGGACAGCAGCAAGCTCGGTACCGGCGCCCCCGGTTTCTTCGGCCTGGGCGGCGGACGCATGCGCAATACCGAGCGCGACGTCATCGTGGTGCTGATCACGCCGGTGGTGATGGGCTGACGATGGAAAGCGATATCGTCCGGCCCGACCCGACATCCTGGGTCCGGGTTCTCACCTACAACGGCTGCAAGTTCGTGACCGGTCTGTATTGGCACCCCCTGAGTTCGCCCCGTCAGTTCATGAAGGAGGCTCGCGCCTATGGTAAGCAACAGGGCCTGGACATCGTGGCGATCCGTGAGGCACCGACCAAGATCCAGGCCGGTTTCGTGTCCAAGAAGCTGGGTGCCGTCAAAGGGATGTACTCGATGGCCACGGCGCTGGCCGGACAGTTCGACTCGGATTTCGTGGCCTGCTGGAAGATCGATGAGGACTGTTACGCGATCGCCGGTACCTCCGAAGGCGCCATCATCCCGGGCGGCGATCTGGTCACCACCCTGGCCGATGCCAAGCAACGGATTCTCGCGCTGCAGAACCGCGGTCTCTTGAAGGGTGTCCAGTTGTTCGTGCCCGAGGGCTTCGGCTTCGACGTGCGTCCATTCGACATCGAGGCGCTGCTGACACCCCGGCGGCTGCGCAATGAATACAAGCTGCGTCAGCTCACTTTCGGTCTGTCGCGCAAGGAGTTGGTCAATCTGGGCCTTCTCGCCAGCGCGATCATCGGTGCCGGTGTCGGCTACCAGATGTGGCAGTCGCACCAGGAGGAAATCGCCCGCCAAGCGGCCATCGAGGCGGAGCGGCAACGACTGGCGGAACTCGCGGCCAAGAACGCCCAGGCCAAGTCGCCGCTGGACCTCGCTGCCCTGGAACATCCGTGGGCATCGATGCCCGACACCCAGGATCTGCTCAAGGCCTGCAGCAAGGCCGAACGGGTTCTGCCGCTGTCGATCGCCGGCTGGCAGTTCGAGTCGGCCAAGTGCGACGGCCTGGCCCTTGCCGCCACCTATCAGCGCTCCGGAACCAGCACCGCCAGGCAATTCACCGAAGCGACTGCCGTGCTCTTCGAAGAGGCACCGGCCTTCCTGATCGACAACGGTAATACGGTCGGTGTGCGCGTGCCGCTCAAGGTGGCGATCGGCCGAAACGAGGCACTGCCCGCCCAGGACCTGGTACTGAAAGAGGTCTCCAGCCACTTCTACCAGCAGGGTGTCGAGCCTCACCTGGCTCCCATCCAGGCCGAGCAGATCCAGCCGTTACCGGGCAACGAGCAGCAACCGCAGCCCACCCTCACGCCGCCCTGGAAAAAGTTCTCCTTCCGGGCCGAGACCACGCTGCCGCCAGCACTCGCATTGGAAGGCCTGCCGGACACCGGCGTCCGCACCACGCTCATCGAAACCACCCTCAAGAACGGCCAGCTCACCTGGTCTGTCGCAGGAGAGATTTATGCGAAGCCTCAATGACACGATGCGAGCCCTGTCGCTATGCACGCTGTGCGGCCTGGGCTGGTTGTCGCAGCCCGTACAGGCCGCTGCCACCGTGGGCGAACTCACCGACGTCCAGGCCGAAACCGTTCTCGCCGAGGCCAAGGTTCGTCTCGCAGAAGCCCAGGCCAAACTGGACGGCAAAACGTCCATCTCGGTACCTCTGGCGCTGGGCGCGGTGCCTCCCAGAAACGTCGAGCTGCCAGCTCCAGTCGTTCGCACCCTCTACGGCTCGGGTGGACGTATGACGGCCTCCTTCCTGTTTCCGGGCGGTTACGAAGCCGATGCCGGGGCCGGTCAGGAGCTACCGGGCGGCTACCGCGTGGAGTCGATCAGCCTGGACAAGGTGCTGCTGAGCAAGGATGGCAAGCGCTTCCCGGTGGGGTTCTCCAACACCGCCCCCAGCCTGCCGGCCGAGAATCCGTCCCCGGGCGGCATGATCACACCGGCGCTACCCGGAGCGATGCCTGGCCAGGCGTTCCCGCCCAGCCTGTACAGCCGGTGAGCACGCCGTCATGACGAACCTATCCGTCGTTGCGCCGCTGCCGCCTCGCGTACTGACCGCTCCAGGCGAACGCTGGGAACTGTCCAAGGAACAGCGCGAAATCATGGCGCTCACCGAGGATGGCACGCTCTACGTCTCCGGTAGCCATCAGAACGATCTTCACGTCATGGCCTTGTGCGACCGCCTGGAGCGCGCAGGTTTCCACTTCCGGTTCGAGTCGGTCGATCCAGACGCGATCAACCGCCTCTACAAGGCCGGCATCGTCCAGGCCGGTGAAACCATCGTCGGCGACGGCGAGCGCGTCACCCACAACCAGGCCGAGGTGATCAAGATCATCCGTCAGGCCTGCGAGCAACGCGCGAGCGACATTCACTTCATCGTCGCCCCGGATGGCAAGAGCAAGATCCGCTTCCGCATCGACGGCCTGCTGACCACGGTCATACGCCCCCGCCACCAGCAGATCCAGGAGCTGTGCTCGACCATTTACCAATCCATGTGCGACGTGGCGGAGTCGCTGTTCCAACCCCACCTCAGCCAGGACGCGCGCGTCAGCAAGGCATTCGTCGACCAGTTGGGCCTGTACGGGGCCCGGGTCTCGACGCGCCCCCGCGCACCAGGTTTTCTCATGGTCTTGCGGCTGCTCTACAACGACGCGAGCCTGAACAGCCTCGAGGACCTGGGCTACCTGCCCGAGCAGATTGCGCTGCTCCAGCGCATGCTGAGGCTGCCCTACGGGATGAACATCCTGTCCGGACCCACGGGGTCGGGCAAGTCGATGACCTTGAAGGTGGTGTTGCACATGCTCGACCAGATGATGGGCGGGACGAAGCACATCCTGACCATCGAGGATCCGCCCGAGTACAGCATCGACGGCGAAGGCATCAACCAGACACCCTTGGTCTACGACACCACCGATCCTCAGGCGGAGATCCAGGCCTGGCCGGCCGGCATCAGCAACGGCATGCGCCTTGACCCGGACTACATGATGATCGGCGAGATTCGCGAGGTGTTCGCCGCCATCGCGGCATTCCGCGGCGCCATGACCGGTCATGGCATGTGGTCGACCCTGCACACCAACACGGCGATCGGCATCCTGCAGCGCCTTCAGGATCTGGGCGTGGATCCCTCGCTGCTGTTCGACCCCGCCCTGCTGACCGGCATGGTCAACCAGAGCCTGCTACCCAAGCTTTGTCCGCATTGCCGTCGGCGTTTCGTGGAGCGACGGCGGGAACTGGAGCCGTCCCTGGTGGAACGTGTGGAGCGGACCTGCACCGCAGAGCGCGTGTTCGTGCGCGGGCCGGGCTGCAGCCACTGCCGCCAGACCGGATTCTCCGGCCGCTCCGTCGTGGCCGAGGTGCTCATGCCGTCCCTGCGCTTCATGCGGGTGTTCCGCGAGCGTGGCCCTGCGGAAGCTCGCAACTACTGGGTCAAGCACATGTCGGGCATCACCAAGCATGTCCATGCGATCCGCCGCATCAATGAAGGCGTTTTCGACCCGGCCGCTGCCGAGATCATCATCGGTCCGCTCGACATGGACCTGTATGTCCTCGATGCCGAGGAGCGCGCCTGATGCTGGCCGATGCCTGGAACGATCTGCAGGAACGCTGGTACGGCACCCAGTTCGGCGCCAAGGAGCGTCTGCAGTTCTACGAAAGCATGGCGACCCTGCTGGAAAACGGCGTGCAGCTCAACGACGCCGTGCGCGAAGTCCATGGCATCTACAGCGACGGGGGCAAGCAGAAGCACCATCCCATCGCGCTGGCCAGCCGCGAGGCCTCGATGGGAGTCTCCAACGGCAAGGCGCTGGCCGACGCCATGGCCAACTGGTTGCCGTCCCAGGAACGGGCGCTGATCGATGCGGGCCAGGAAAGCGGCGACTTGATCGGCGCACTGAATGACTGCGTGCGCCTGATCGAAGCCCGCGGGAAGATCCTGTCCTCGGTGGTGGGCGCTACCTTCTACCCGGCCCTGCTCTGGGCGCTGCTGGCCTACCTGCTCGGCGTCATCTCCTACCAGATGGTGCCGAACATGGCCAGGATGAGCGATCCGCGCGACTGGACGGGCACGGCGGCGCTGCTCTACCAGATCGCCAACGTCGTGACGAGCCAGGGCCTCTACGTCCTGACCGGCTTCATCCTGCTGGTGATCCTGGGCTTCTGGTCCATGCCCTATTACACCGGCCCCGGCCGGGTGGCGCTGGACCGCATGCCGCCCTGGTCCATCTACAGGACCCTGCAGGGCACTACGTTCCTGCTCAACGTCGCCGTCATGCTGCGCGCCGGCATCAAGCCCTATGACAGCCTGCAGATGCTCAGCCGCACCGCCAGTCCTTGGCTGAAGCAACGTGTCGAGGCGACCCGCTACGGCGTTGGCCTGGGCCAGAACTTCGGCCAGGCCCTAAAGAATGCTGGGCATGAATTCCCCGACAGGCAGGCGATCCAGTTTCTCTGCGTACTGGCCAGCCGCAAGGGCTTCGCCGAAGCCGCCATGCGCTTCAGCGCCCGCTGGCTGGAGAACAGCCTCAAGCAGGTGGCCGTCGCCGCCAGCCTGATCCGCAACGTCTCGCTCCTGCTGGTCGGCGCCATGATGATCCTGACCCTTCTCGGTTCCTACGAGATGGAAGCCATCGTGCGTGCCGGCATCCAGAAATAACCCCCGCCCCGAGGAACCCCTATGCAAAGACAACACCCGCACACGCAACACGGCTTCATCTCCATCGAAATGATGATCGGGCTGATCATCATCGCCATCGGCATCGGACTCGCCGTCTCCCGCGGCGCAGGGCTGTTCGGTTCGTCGAACATCAGCGAGGAGCAGAGCAACCTCGCCACCTTGACCACCAACACCCGCGCGCTGAAGGGCTCCAACGGCTACGGCACGAGTGGTACCAACCTGGTGCCGAGCCTGATCGCCGTCAATGGCGTACCCAAGAACATGAGCGTGGTCTCCGGCGTGCTCTACAACGTCTACGGCGGATCGGTCACGGTGGTATCCACCGGCATGGGGTTCACCATCACCAGCTCCAGCCTGCCGAAAGACGCCTGCATCGCATTGGCCACCCGGGCGGCCAAGAACGAGTACGAGCAGACGAAGATCAACAGTGGCAGTGCAGTGAGCGGCGAAGTGACCACCGTGTCCGCGACCACCGCGTGCAGCAGCTCCGCCAACACGATCACCTGGACCATCTCTTCGTGAGTCTGATTACGGCCGCCGACTTCGTCGACCTGTACCTGGGCGACGACTTCGCGGATGTGAAGGGCCTCCAGGGCGCCGGCTCCCGCAGGGTGCCGGTCCCTGCGCCTTGGGCGGAAGAAGTCGAGGCGCTGCGTCTGCAATGCCAATCGGCCTACCAGGAAAACCAGGACCCCGAGTTCGCGCTGGTGGTGGATGGGGTCATCCTTCGGGTGACGCAGCTCGATAATGCGTTCTCCAGCAGCATCTTCGTCCTGCGCAAGTCGAACGCCGAGATACGGGATTTCAACCGGCTGGGCTTCCCCCAGGAGGTCGTCGACGCATTGCTGGCTCCCAGCCTGCAGGGTCTGGTGCTGATCTGTGGCGACATGGCCACCGGCAAGACCTCGACGGCGGCCTCTCTGATCGTCGAGCGCCTGAAGCGCCACGGCGGTATCGCCTTCGCCGTCGAGGATCCGCAGGAAACCAACCTGAATGGGCAGCACGGCATCGGCCGCTGCATCCAGGTGAAGACTTCGAGGCGTTCAGGCGGTTATTCGGAAGCACTCACCCGCACGCTGCGCACCGGCGCCGACCTGGTGCTGATCGGCGAAATCCGCGATGAGGATACGGCCTACCAGGCATGCAAGGCCTCGCTGAACGGGCACTTGGTGATCGCGACCATCCACGCCAAGACCGGGACGCAGGCCATCGAGAAGCTGGTCACGCTGGCCAAGCCGCTGGCGGCCAACGCTCACGACGTGGCCGCCGAAGGCCTGCAGGCGGTCATCTGCCAATCCCTGGACAGCATCGGTACCGCGAGACACCTGGTCGCCGAACCACTCCTGCTGACCGGCAGCGATGCGCCTTCGATCCGCGACAAGATTCGCCGGCAGAACATTCACCTGGTTGAAGAAGACGTCCTCCGCCAGAAGCGGGCCAGCCTGTGGGGGTAACCATGGACATGAGGAGAAACAGCGGCTTCGTCAGCATCGAGATCATGGTCGTGCTGATCGTCATCGCGCTCGCCATCGTCAAAGGCACCCAGTTGTACATGGAGTATCTGGACGGGCTGAATCAGCAGATGGCGGCACAGCAGCAGATGAAGGTCGCCGAGGCAGGCAGCAAGTACATCAAGGACAACTTCGCCGCCGTCCTGGCCGCGGCTGGGCCGACCACACCGGCGGTGATCACTGTCGCGATGCTGAAGAACACCCATTATCTTCCGGCCGGCTTTAGCGACAAGAACATCTATGGCCAGGACTATCGAATCCTGACTCGCAAGCCCCAGGCCAACCAGTTGGAAACGCTGATCGTCACCACCGGTGGATCGGCAGCCGGTGAGATCGATATCCGTCGCGTCGCTCAGATCATCGGCGCCCAGGGCGGCTACATCTCATCAACCAACACAACCGTAGCCCAGGGTGCGGCCTGGCAGGTACCGCTGAGCAACTACGGCGTGTCCCCAGGGGCGGGACGGCTCGCCACTGCGCTGTTCTTCCAGGACGGGGCTATCGCGAACGACTACCTGTACCGCAATGCCGTGCCTGGCAGACCGGAGCTCAACCGGATGAACACCGCCCTCAACATGGGAGGAAACAACATCGAGGCGGCGGGCACCGTCAACGCCACTGGCAACGTGAATGCGCAGAACCTGAATGCCCAAGCCAACATCACCGCCCAGAATGCGGACATTGGTGGTGAGACCTACACCAACGGCTGGTTCAGGACACGTGGAGACGGCGGCTGGTACAGCGAAAAATGGGGTGGCGGCTGGTACATGAGCGACAGCACATGGGTCCGCTCCTGGCTGAACAAGAGCATCTACACCGGAGGCCAAGTACGCGGCGGCGAGGTGCGATCCGACGGTCGGACCTACGTGGGCGAGTACCTGCAGCTCGGCGGCGTCGCCACCGAGGGCGCGGACTGCGCACCGAACGGTCTGATTGGCCGGAACGCGGTTGGCCTCACACTCTCTTGCCAATCCGAAGTGTGGAAACCACTAGGTGGTGTTTCGCTTGGCGCGGCATTCTACGGCAGCAGCATCGGTTACGATCCGAAGGACGGGGGCACTGCGCCGTATGATGCTTCCTGTCCACCCGACACCGTAATGGTGGGACTGAGGAATATCACAAACGGCGACTACTACCACCTGATATGTCGACCGCTCTAGCCATCTAATCGGAGTTCCGGCATATGCCAATCCTATGGCTTGTCCTGGCCGTCCTGGTCCTCTCCGGCGGTCTACTGGTACAGACCCATAGCCGTGCCATCACGGCCGCGGAATACGCCACCATCGACACATTGAGCCGGAGCCTGCTCGTGTATCGATCCGCCGCGGCGGAATTCGCCAAGGCGAATCCAGTATTCGTCGGCAACCCTACAGATGCGGCGTTGAATCTTCCCGGATGGTTCCGAAAGCCAACGGGCATCTCCTCCTATGTCATCGGAGGCCAAAGCTACACCTACTACCCTGACGGGCCCGGTGGCCTGCTGGATGCGCTGGCGAGTGCTACAGAGTCGGAGCTGGTCGGGGTGAAGCGTTCCGGCAGGCTGGTGTCACCCCGTTCGGCGAGCATCGGCATTGCCCTGCCGGCCGTCATTCCCGAAGGGGCGATTGTCGCCTTGAACTGATTGGCAAATCCCCGTTTGGCAAGGTCCGCCACCTGCATGTTCGCTTGCCAACTGAGGGGGTCGAACACATAATGCCATCAAACACTGTTCCACCCCGCTGGCTACTGACGGTCATCAGTAGCGCCTCGGTGTTGCAGGTTCGCCTCTTCACCAAACCAATAGCACGCTGAGCTCCGGGAAGGGCGTGCGGATCTGGTTGAGGATTCTCCCTGTGTCTCCCTGTTCTTTTGCTAGTCACGCAGCCGTCAACTCGTGTCATGCGAGTCCACAGGCACATAGGGTTCTCAAGAGGTTCGGTGCATTCTGATCCAAGGGCCGCACTGGTGTTGCGGCCCCTCCTTTTCCCCCTCTTCAATGGGTAGCCTGATGGCCCTTTACAGGACTATCAGGCTACCCATTGGGTTTACTTTTCCCTGCCGGTGGCCCGCCGGCGAAACGCAGGGCTCCCTTTGTGCGCGGATGCGTGCCTTCTGTTTGCTGGCCTCAGCCACGACAACCGGCCAGGTGATGCGAAACGTTGCGATCAATGCCCAGGGATCGACGCTTCAACTGTCACAGGTGGCATAGTTTTTCTTTTATTAACTCAAGCGGCTTAAAGTAGTAATACTGTAAGCCGCCACTTTTCCAATTCGCCAAGAACGCACTAATAATTAGCTTAGACTCTTGGTAGACATGGATCTCAAAATAGAAAAAATCCACAGCATTGCGCAAGATCTTGCACAGCAAGTATAGGCTATCATCTGCTCGACCTTATAGATGAGCCGCGCCGCCATCTTGCTATCATGGAGGATACACCGATGCTGAATTCGGAACTCACCACCAATATCATCACATCCCCCTTCGCAGCTATTCCATATACCTCGGCCAGCCTGAAGACACGGATCTACAATGGCTTTTCGAGTTGCCCCGCCACCAAAGGAAATTTTGGCTGCTAACCAGATCCAAACACTAGCACCCTTTTAACACGCAGGAGATACCGGAATGGAGTCCACCAGAAAATTATTAATGTTTCTGTTTCTAGTTTCATTATTCCAAAATTCATTAGCCGAAACATACTGGCAATATGCCGAGGTCAATCCCGAATGGGAGAAGTTTGAATCCCCCGAGCATGTTTGCGCCGTCGCCTATGAACGTCTCAGAGCCTACAAGTACGTTCCCGCCTATCCAAGCAACTATGACCCTGACAACGTCTGGATATGTGAATGGTGGGCTGACTCCACGGGGGTCGAGGATTACATACCGCTCTATAGAGTAGGGACGAGCTGCCCACCTGGAGCTCTCTACAGCTCGGAGCTAGGTGAGTGCATACCCCAGCAAGGGCCTCCAGACGATCTGGCGTGCAATACCCCACCTAAAGGACAAGGCAATCCAATTGATGCATCAACTGGCAACAAATACCAAGTTGAAACTGACCTCAGCTCCGATTTCCAAAATGAAATTGCCTTCACCAGGTACTACAACAGTATTACCGGGATTTGGAGTCACAGTTTCTCGTTTAGACTGGCCATAGAAGATTGGCGCGTAACGGTCGTACACCCCACCGGGAAGAATACTTTCTTCGCGCGAAACCCTTCCAATGGAGCGATAATCAGCAGACCTCCAGAATTCGGCAGCCTTACCCAAACCAACGGCATTTGGACGTACCGCCACGCGAGCAATAAGGTATATACCTTTGATTCATCGGGAAAACTAATCAAGATCACCAACGCCTCGGACAGGGGCACACTTTCACTTGTCCACAACGGACAAAAAACCACGATATCCAATTCACTTGGAAAACAGATCACGCTTACCGAAGATTCAAGACATCAACCTCTTTCTCTTTCTAGCGATTCGTTAACGATCAGTTTCCACTATAACAACCAAGGCTTCCTTTCCTCTCTCACCAAGCTACACGGCTCGCTTAGTGAAACGCGCGTTTACCATTACGAGGTTCCAGGCAAACCCATGCTCCTTACAGGCATAACCGATGAAAATGGCGTTCGCTACGCCACCTGGACCTACGACGACCAGGGCCGTGCCATTTCCAGCGAACACGCCAACGGTGCCGAAAAGGTCACCCTGAGCTACAACGCCGACGGCTCCACCACCGTCACCAACGAACTGGGCAAGCAGACCGTCTACCGCTTCCAGACCATCCAGGGTGTCCGGCGCATCACCGCCATCGAAGGCGAGCCCTCGGCCAACTGCCCGGCGAGCAACTCCCAATACAGCTACGACGAACGCGGCCTGCTCAAGACCAAG
>NZ_MUJY01000102.1 GCF_002286785.1 Pseudomonas sp. PIC25
CATCGCCACCGACATCCCCCTGCGCTTCCCCGGCCAGCTCTACGATGCGCACAGTGCGCTGCACTACAACTACTTCAGGGATTACGACCCGGAGACCGGACGCTATGTGGAGAGTGATCCCATCGGCCTGAACGGCGGGCTGAACACCTACGGATATGCAAATGGGAACCCAATCTATTACTTCGATCCGTCAGGCTTGTCCTCCTTGGCCGCATGTGCGAACCCAGCCAATGCGGCAGCGTGTGCAGCGGCGGGTATATCGCCTACAAGCGGGGCTGCAAATACGGGAGGAATTGGCCTATGGTGTTTGCTTACTGGAAATTGCTCTGCCAATGAGAGCGAGGAGCCCAATGAGTGCCCCGTGCCTGGAGCGGTCCCTGGGGACAAAACTAGAGGACCTAGTGAAATATGGGTAAAACCCGGGGATTTCGGAACGGCAAACGGTGATTTTGATGATCTCGGGCCATCCGATGTCAAAGATATCCCAGGAGGGAGGGTAGGTAATCTTCCTGATGGAAGAAAAGTTGTTGTCAGACCAGACAGTACTGATGGCAGGCCCACTCTAGAAATACAAGATGGACGCGAAAGAATAAAGGTGAGGTATGGAGAGTAAGCGGCAATCGGGCCAAGAGTTTTTAACCCCTTGGCGCCCTAGTGCGAATATACCGAAAAGGTTATGTCTAGAAGAAATAATAGACACAAAGGAAGGTTTGTTAATCAGATTGTGCGAAAACCTAGACTCCACATGGAGATTGAATCTAGAATTCAATTTGAAGGACTTGGTATGCTATTCTGTTATAAATGATAGTTATAACTTGAAGAGTAATCATGGGCGACAAAGGAATGAGCTGCTATCTCTGTATGTTGTAAGCAATTCAGGCACCTTAAAAAAGTTAAGAGAAGAAACATACGACACTGTTGATTTTGATGGTGCGGTGCATTATTGCCTTCTGCTTTCGGAGGAGGAGATTAATATTGTCTATTTTGGAAGCCCTGAAGTTAAAATTTCCGATAAATAGCCAGTAGAGTGGATGGCAAAGCCATCCACTCTTTTCCCCACATCTTTCACATTCCCCAGCCATAGTTCCCCAACCGACTTGCCTCCCCCCCCTGAGCCGCTAGAGTCCGCCCTGTCACGGTCATCCCGTGGCCGGGTGTCGCAACCTGTATGTTCGAGGCGCGGTAGCGCCGTAGCTGTGTAGCCGGCGCTTTTTTGTGCCTGGCTGCCGCATTTCTATGG
>NZ_MUJY01000103.1 GCF_002286785.1 Pseudomonas sp. PIC25
AGGAGCCAGCTTGCTGGCGAAGCTTTTGTGTGTACCCCTTCGCGAGCAAGCTCGCTCCTACAAAAAAGGCCCGCGTCCGGGCTTGGGTGTGGTGTGGGGGGGAATTCATTCGCGAGGCGTTGCTTCTTTTTTTCGCGAATGAATTCGCTCCCACTGGAAGAAGGCTTGTAGCCCGGATAAGCGCAGCGCAATCCGGGTTCGTTGTGGGAGGGTGTCGAAGGATCGTACGACGCACCATGACGCGGACTGCGGCGAAAGCGTGATCCGTTCGTGAACGCTGACGATGCCAAGCCAGACCGCGCTTGTCCTTCGTCTTTCGCCGACCTATCCTGCGCCGGCCACGGTCAATCCCGTGGCCGGGTTTGACGGCCCGCCAGTAGACGCGATCGCGCCTCTTTGCGCATGCGAAGGCTCTTTGAGCCTTTGCAGGCTGCGGCGCACCTGCTGCTTTTGGTTGGTAACGTTTTATGGCAGATCGCGTGGGGAGACCTTCGGGTCTGCCGGTGCCTACTGCCGGTCCGTCAACCCTGCGCGTTCTGCCACCCTTGTTTGACGGCTCGGGTGGTGGTTTTCAATCACAGTAGGAGCCTCACCATGGACGAAGCCTTAACCCCTCTCACCTTCCTTGGTTCAGGGCCGAAGGAGACGTGGCCGGACAGGGGAGGTGGCGGCGCTGGCTGAGGTAGCGGCTGTCCTGGCGCCACGGTAGCGGCTGCGGCGCGTTTTCACCCTTCCAACCGCTCCAGCGCCTCGGCCAGATTCTCCCGTGCCCGCTGCTCCCAGCGCTCCGCCAGCGGCGCGTGCTGGTAGAGGCGGGGAAGGTCCAGCAGGTGGCGGAGTATCTTGCCGCGTCCGGCCTTGAACAGCGGTTCCGGGACCCAGGCGTATTCGGCGCGGATGGCGCGTTCGTAGTCGGCGTAGGTGGCGGGCGGGGTGGCGAGGATGCTGAGGTCGATGTCCACCACCAGCGCGGCATCGTTGTCTTCGGGGATGTCCTGATGACGGGTGGCGAGGATCAACTGGCGCAGCGGCTCGACGTGTTGGTCGAGGCCGACATCGCGGAGCCAGGCGGCGGTACGTTCGGCGCTGGCGGCTTCGTTGTCCTGGCGGCGGGTGTCGTAGATCAGGTCGTGGGTCCAGAGCGCCAGTTCCACTTGGTCGGGGTACCCGGCCAGGTGCCTCCAAGTGTCGAAATGGCCCAGGCAGGCGGCGATGTGTTCGTCGCTATGGTAGTGGCGCTGCGGTTCGCCGTAGGCCGCCTCCAGTTCGGCGAAGCTGCCGGCCGGGGCGCTGCCGCCGAGGCGTTGCCAGAGGGTGCCCCAGCGCGCCGGATCAAGCCTGCTCATCGCGTTGCTCCGGGTACAGCGGGTTGCCGCAGCGACTGCAGAACGCCGCGTGAATTTCGTGGTGCGCCTTGTGGCAGCGCGGGCAGGAGTGGTCCAGGGATTCGCTGCGCATGGCATTGGCCAGCTCGGCGGTGAAGATGCCGGTGGGCACGGCGATGATGGAGTAGCCGGTGATCATCACCAGGGTCGCCATGGCTTGGCCGAAGGCGGTTTTCGGGGTGATGTCGCCGAAGCCGACGGTGGTCAGGGTCACCACCGCCCAGTAGATGCTCTTCGGAATGCTGGTGAAGCCGTTCGCCGGGCCTTCGACCACGTACATGACGGTGCCGAAGACGATCACCAGGGTGGTCACGCTGAGCAGGAACACGGTGATCTTCTGCCGGCTGCCGCGCAGGGCGGTAATCAGGAAGTTGGCCTGGCTCAGGTAGGGCGTGAGCTTGAGCACCCGGAAGATGCGCAGCATGCGGATCACCCGCACGATCATCAGGTACTGCGCCTCGGGGAACAGCAAGGCGATGAACGCCGGCAGCACGGCGAGCAGGTCGATCAGCCCGTAGAAGCTGAAGATGTAGCGCCAGGGGCGTGGGCTGGCATAGACGCGCAAGGCGTATTCGACGGCGAACAGCGCGGTGAAGCACCACTCCAGCGCCATGAACAGGTCGCCGTAGTTCCGGTGGTGGCGCTCCACGCTGTCGAACATCACCACCACCAGGCTGGTGAAGATGATGCCCAGCAGCCAGGTGTCGAAGCGGCGGCCGGCGGGGGTATCGGTCTGGAAGATGATGACGTAGAGGCGTTCGCGAAGTGTCTGCGGCTGCATCGGTGGCTCCTTGCGTTGGCCGAACCTTAGCAGAGCCGGAGGCGGGCGGGCAGCGGTTCAGCGCCGGCCGGGGTGCCAGGTGGCGGCGCCTTGCCTGAACACGCGCTGCCCGGCGTACACCAGCCAGCAGGCGAGAATGAACGGCATGGTCAGCGCCGGCAGGCCGAGGGCGGCGAAGCCGGGTTGCAGGAGCAGGGCGAGCAACAGGCCGATGGCCGGTGCCCAGGACGCGCGGTGGGTCTGGCCGAGGGCGATGGCGGCCAGAGCGGCGTTGTAGCCGTGCAGGCCGAGCAGGGCGTTTTGCGCCTGCCAGCCCTGGAGCAGGGCTAGCGCCAAGCCGAACGTCGAACCCAGCACGGCCCAGAGGGCGGCGCGGCGGTCGGCAATCAGCAGGCTGGCGAACAGGCAGAGGCCGGCCAGCGGGTGATCGAGGAACACCACTTGGCCCAGGCCCCGCGCCAGGGCTCCGAGGCCGTTCGGCCAGTCGAGGGGGAGCGGCGCGGCCGGAAGCGTTTCGCGCGGCGCCAGTTCCAACGGCCCGGCCAGTGCGAGCAGCAGCCAGCCGAGCAGGACGAAGGGCAAGGTGAAGGCCGGCAGCCACTGCCGTTCTCGCATGGCGCGCAGCAGGTAATGTACCGCGAGGCTCGACAGCCCGGCGGCGCAGACGATCAGCAGCGGCAGTAAGGGGCTCCAGGCGAAGCTCAGGCTGGTCAGCAGGCCGAGCAGGATGCCGTTGTAACCGTACAGGCCGGCGTCGATGTCGTCCCGGTCATAACCGCGCCGCCAGGCCACCAGGGTCCCCGCCAATCCCCCGAGCAAGGCGCCGCCGAGCAGGTCCGGCGCCCATAGGGCGATGGCCAGCACGCAGAGCAGGCCGCAGCCGGGATGGGCCTGGAGGAAGATCTGTGCGAAGCCGTTGAGCAGGGGCTTGGAGAGTGGGGGGAGGTGGGTGAGGGGGGACGTGAGCGGCGGCATCGGTGGTGTGGGCGAGGTGGGTGGAATGGGGGGTGTATTCGTCCGGTTGGGCATTGGGCGAATGAGTTCGTCCCTACGGGTACCCGGATTGGCGTTTCCGTGTGGGAGCGAATTCATTCGCGAATACCGGCGTGACAGTTATCGCAAATGAATTCGCTCCCACAGATTTTCCGCTCACCCCTCACCCTACCCCTGAACCACCCGCTCGATCCGCAGGTTGTTGGTGGTCCCCGGCTGGCCGAAGGGGACGCCGGCGGTGATGACCACGGTGTCGCCCGGTTGCGCCATGTGCTCGGACTTGGCCAGTTCCAGGGCGTTGCGGCAGACCTCGTCCATTTCGTTCAGCCGCGGGTTGACCACCGAGTACACGCCCCAGGCCACGGTCAGGCGGCGGGCGGTGCGCAGGTAGGGGGTCAGGCTGAGGATCGGTGCGCTCGGGCGTTCGCGCGAGGCGCGCAGGCTGGAGCTGCCGGACTCGGTGTAGTTGACCAGCACCGCCACCGGCAGGATGCCGCTGATCCGGCGAATGGCGCAGCTGATGGCGTCCGATACCGTGGCTTCGGCCTGCGGGCGGTTGGCGTCGAGCTGGGCCTGGAAGTCCGGGCCGCTTTCCACTTGGCGGATGATCTTGCTCATCATGCTCACGGCTTCCAGCGGGTAGTCGCCGGAGGCGGTCTCGGCGGAGAGCATCACCGCGTCGGCGCCTTCCGCCACGGCGTTGGCCACATCGGTGACTTCGGCGCGGGTCGGTGCCGGGGAGAAGCGCATGGACTCCAGCATCTGGGTCGCGACCACCACCGGGCGGCCGAGCTGGCGGCAGGTGCGCACGATCTGCTTCTGGATACGCGGCACGTTCTCCGCCGGCACTTCCACGCCCAGGTCGCCGCGCGCGACCATGATGGCGTCGGCCAGGCGGGCGATGTCCTCGATTTGCTGCACCGCTGAGGGCTTCTCGATCTTGGCCATGATGAAGGCGCGCTCGCCGATCAGTTCGCGGGCTTCGAGGATGTCCTGTGCACGCTGGACGAACGACAGCGCCACCCAGTCCACGCCCAGCTCCAGGCCGAAGGCGAGGTCGCGGCGGTCCTTCTCGGTGAGCGGGCTGAGGTCGAGCACCGCTTCCGGCACGTTGACGCCCTTGCGGTCGGATAGCTCGCCACCCACCACCACTTCGGTGTCGATGGCGTCGGCGTGTTTGGCGACGACCCGCAGACGCAGGCGGCCGTCGTCCAGCAGCAGGCTCATGCCCGGTTGCAGGGCGGCGATGATTTCCGGGTGCGGCAGGTTGACCCGCCGGCTATCGCCCGGCGTGCCGTCGAGGTCGAGGCGGAGGCTTTGGCCGCGTATCAACTGTATCTTGCCTTCGGCGAAGCGGCCGACGCGCAGCTTCGGGCCCTGCAGGTCCATGAGGATGCCGATGGGGTGGCCGAGCTGGCGCTCCACTTCGCGTACCCACTGGTAGCGCTGGGCGTGGTCGGCGTGTTCGCCGTGGCTGAAGTTGAGGCGGAACAGGTTGACCCCGGCCTCCACCAGTTGACGGATGTCGTCGATGCCGTGGATGGCGGGCCCCAGCGTGGCGAGGATCTTTACTTTCTTATCGGGTGTCATTTGGCAGGTTTCTCGATCAGGATCGCGCGGAAATCGTTGACGTTGGTGCGGGTCGGGCCGGTGACGATCAGGCTGTCCAGGGCGGCGAAGTAGCCGTAGCCGTCGTTGTTTTCCAGTTCGTCGCGGGCGTTGAGGCCGAGCTGTGCGGCGCGGGCGTAGCTGTCCGGGGTCATCAGCGCGCCGGCGTTGTCTTCCGAGCCGTCGATGCCGTCGGTATCGCCAGCCAGGGCGTAGACGCCGGGCAGGCCCTTGAGGCTCTCGGTGAGGCTGAGGAGGAACTCCGCGTTGCGCCCGCCACGGCCGTTGCCGCGCACGGTGACGGTGGTCTCGCCGCCGGAAAGGATCACGCAGGGCGGCTGGATCGGCTGGCCGTACTGGACGATCTGCCGGGCGATGCCGGCATGCACCTTGGCCACCTCGCGGGATTCGCCTTCCAGGTCGCCGAGGATCAGCGGCGTGTAGCCGGCGGCGCGGGCGCGTTCGGCGGCGGCGTCGAGGGACTGCTGCGGGCGGGCGATGAGCTGGAAGTGGCTGCGCGACAGCACTGGGTCGCCGGGCTTGACCGTCTCCGAGCGCGGGTCCTGCAGCCAGGCGCGCACGTGGGCGGGGATGTCGATGCCGTAGCGGGCGAGGATCGCCAGCGCCTCGGCGGATGTGGTGGGGTCGGCCACGGTGGGGCCGGAAGCGATCACCGTGGCCTCGTCGCCGGGCACGTCGGAGATGGCGTAGGTGTAGACGCTGGCCGGCCAGCAGGCTTTGGCCAGGCGCCCGCCCTTGATCGCCGAGAGGTGCTTGCGCACGCAGTTCATCTCGCCGATGGTGGCGCCGGAGCGCAGCAGGGCCTTGTTGATCGCCTGCTTGTCCTGGAGGCTGATGCCTTCGGCCGGCAGGGCGAGCAGGGAAGAGCCGCCGCCGGAGAGCAGGAAGATCACCCGGTCGCTTTCCGACAGGCCGCTGACCATCTCCAGCACGCGACGGGCGACGCGCTCGCCGGCGTCGTCCGGCACCGGGTGGGCGGCTTCCACCACTTCGATCTTCCGGCAGTCGGCGCCGTGTTCGTAGCGGGTCACCACTAGCCCGGAAATCTCGCCTTGCCAAGCCTTCTCGATGGCCTCGGCCATGGCCGCCGCGGCCTTGCCGGCGCCGATGACGATGGCCCGTCCGCTGCGGTCCGCCGGCAGATGGTCGGCCAGGACCTGACGCGGATGGGCGGCATCGATGGCACTGGCGAAGAGATCGCGCAGAAGGGCTTGCGGGGCGGTGGTCATCGGAGGGCTCCTTATTGGTGAGGGGGAAGAGCGGGAGGGGTGAGGGGCCGGTGCTCACCTCGGGTCTGTGCCCCGCTCTTCTGACCCATACTACGGTCCTCTTTGGGACCGGATGCAATCCTCAGCGCTCCCGAGGCGAGCGCTGAGGATTGAAGCCGGTAGGATCGACCCACCCGGCAGACGGGCCGTGTCACCGCCTGCCGGGAGGTCGAATAGGTGGGGGAGGGGCTGACTCCGAGAGGGGCCTGGGTTTGGGTACGCTCTTGCCTCCTCACCCCTGACTCCTCACGCCTCCCTTCCTCATTTGATCGTTCCCACGCTCCGCGTGGGAATGCAGCCGGTGACGCTCCGCGTCACGACCATGGACGCCGGAGCGTCCCTGGTGATTGTTGGATGTAAAGACTCCGCGAGGGGGCAATGCACCGCCCCCTCACCCTAGCCCTCGGCTTTCGCTGATCGTTCCCACGCCCTGCGTGGGAATGCAGCCGGTGACGCTCCGCGTCACGATCACGGACGCCGGAGTATCCCTGGTGATCAACTCTGTGTGGGACGAGAGTGCTCTTACCCCTCACTCTCCATCCCTCACTTTCTCCTCACTCCTCCCGAATCGAGAAGTTGGCCATGTGCTCCAACCCCTTGATCAGCGCCGAGTGGTCCCAGTTGCTGCCGCCGAGGGCCGCGCAGGTGCTGAACACTTGCTGGGCGATGGCAGTGTTGGGCAGGTTCAGGCCGAGTTCGCGGGCGCCGGAGAGGGCCAGGTTGAGGTCCTTCTGGTGCAGGCTGATGCGGAAGCCCGGGTCGAAGGTGCCCTTGATCATGCGCTCGCCATGCACTTCGAGAATCTTCGAGCCGGCGAAGCCGCCCATCAGCGCTTCGCGAACCTTGGCCGGGTCGGCGCCGTTGCGTGCGGCGAACAGCAGGGCTTCGGCCACCGCCTGGATGTTCAGGGCGACGATGATCTGGTTGGCCACCTTGGCGGTCTGGCCGTCGCCGTTGCCGCCGACGCGGGTGATGTTCTTGCCCATCGCCTGGAACAGCGGCAGGGCGCGCTCGAAGGCGTTCGGGCAGCCGCCGACCATGATCGACAGGGTCGCCGCCTTGGCGCCCACTTCACCGCCAGACACCGGGGCGTCCAGGTAGGCGGCGCCGGTGGCCTTGATCTTCTCGGCGAAGGCCTTGGTGGCGCTCGGGGAGATGGAACTCATGTCGATCACCACCTTGCCGGCGCCGACGCCCGCGGCCACGCCGTCGGCGCGGAACAGCACGTCCTCGACCTGCGGGGTGTCCGGCACCATGACGATGATGAACTCGGCTTCCTGGGCCACTTCCTTCGGATTGGCCAGGGCGATGCCGTTGTCGCCGACCAGCTCGGCCGCGGCCTTGTCGAAGTGCTCGGAGAAGAACAGGGTGTGGCCGGCCTTCTGCAGGTTCTGCGCCATGGGTTTGCCCATGATGCCGGTGCCGATGAATCCGATTTTTGCCATGAGATGAGTCTCCTCAGATTGCGTTATGCGCCTTCATCCAGCCGAGGCCGGCAGCGGTGGTGGTTGCCGGCTTGTATTCACAGCCGACCCAGCCCTGGTAGCCGATGCGGTCCAGGTGTTCGAAGAGGAAGTGGTAGTTGATCTCGCCGGTGCCCGGTTCGTGGCGGCCGGGGTTGTCGGCGAGCTGCACGTGGTTGATCGCGACGAGCTGGTCGGCCAGGGTCCGGGCCAGGTCACCTTCCATGATCTGCATGTGGTAGATGTCGTATTGCAGGTACAGGTTGACGCTGCCGACCTTCTCGCGGATGTCCAGCGCCTGCCGGGTGTTGTTCAGGTAGAAGCCGGGAATGTCGCGGGTATTGATGGCTTCCATGACCAGGTGGATGCCGGCGGCCTCGAGCTTTTCGGCGGCGTATTTCAGGTTGTCGACGAAGGTTTTCTCGATGATTGCGCAGTCGTAGCCCTGCGGACGGATGCCGGCCAGGCAGTTGATCTGCCTGTTGCCCAGCACCTTGGCATAGGCGATGGCCGTGTCCACGCCGGCGCGGAACTCCTCCACGCGGTCCGGGTGGCAGGCGATGCCGCGCTCGCCCTTGGCCCAGTCGCCGGCTGGCAGGTTGAACAGCACCTGCTCCAGGCGATTGGCGTCCAGGCGGGCCTTGAGTTCTTCGGCCGGGTAATCGTAGGGGAACAGGTATTCCACACCGCCGAAACCGGCGTCGGCAGCGGCGGCGAAACGGTCCAGGAAGTCCACTTCGGTGAACAGCATGGACAGGTTGGCGGCAAAACGGGGCATGGCATTTACCTCTGTCATTGGTGTGGGAACGCGGCGTCGCTCCCTCTCCCTGACCCTTTCCCATGAATGGGAGAGGGGACTGGTTCGATGTGGCGGCAGGCGATGTGCCTGCTTTTCGCTCCCCTCTCCCGTTTAAGGGCGAGGGGCCGGGGGAGAGGGGCTTTGGCTTTTCTCAATCCAGCAGCGAGATCGCCGTCGGCGCATCCGCGCCGCGCTGGGCCAGTTCCTCGAACTCGTTGACCGCGTTGATCTCGGTGCCCATGGAGATGTTGGTGACCCGCTCCAGGATGACCTCGACCACCACCGGCACGCGGTGTTCTTCCATCAGGCGCTTGGCCTGGGCGAAGGCGTTCTGCAGCTCGTTCGGGTCGAGCACGCGGATCGCCTTGCAGCCGAGGCCTTCCACCACGGCGACGTGGTCGACGCCGTAGCCGTTGATCTCCGGCGCGTTGATGTTTTCGAAGGACAGCTGCACGCAGTAATCCATCTCGAAGCCGCGCTGGGCCTGGCGGATCAGGCCGAGGTAGGAGTTGTTCACCAGCACGTGGATGTACGGCAGGTGGAACTGCGCGCCCACCGCCAGTTCTTCGATCATGAACTGGAAGTCGTAGTCGCCGGACAGCGCCACCACCTTGCGCTGCGGGTCGGCCTTGACCACGCCGAGGGCCGCCGGGACGGTCCAGCCGAGCGGACCGGCCTGGCCGCAGTTGATCCAGTGGCGCGGCTTGTAGACGTGGAGGAACTGCGCGCCGGCAATCTGCGACAGGCCGATGGTGCTGACGTAGCAGGTGTCCTTGCCGAACGCCTCGTTCATTTCCTCGTACACGCGCTGCGGCTTCACCGGCACGTTGTCGAAGTGGGTCTTGCGCTGCAGGGTGCGCTTGCGTTCGCGGCAGGCTTCGACCCAGGCGCTGCGGTCCTTCAGCTTGCCGGCGGCCTGCCATTCGCGGGCCACGGCGATGAAGGCGTCCAGCGCGGCGCCGGCGTCGGAGACGATGCCCAGGTCCGGATTGAACACGCGGCCGATCTGGGTCGGTTCGATGTCCACGTGGATGAACCGGCGGCCCTGGGTGTAGACCTCGACGGTACCGGTGTGGCGGTTCGCCCAACGGTTGCCGATGCCGAACACCAGATCGGATTCCAGCAGGGTGGCGTTGCCGTAGCGGTGCGAGGTCTGCAGGCCGACCATGCCGGCCATCAGGCGGTGGTCGTCGGGGATGCTGCCCCAGCCCATCAGGGTCGGGATGACCGGCACGCCGGTGATTTCGGCGAACGCCACCAGCTTGTCCGAGGCGTCGGCGTTGATGATGCCGCCGCCGGCGACGATCAACGGGCGTTCGGCCGCATTCAGCATGGCCAGGGCTTTCTCGGCCTGGGCGCGGGTGGCGGCCGGCTTGACCAGCGGCAGCGGCTCGTAGGCGTCGATGTCGAACTCGATCTCGGCCATTTGCACGTCGAACGGCAAGTCGATCAGCACCGGGCCGGGACGGCCGCTGCGCATCTCGTAGAAGGCCTTCTGGAAGGCATAGGGTACCTGGCCCGGCTCCAGTACGGTGGTGGCCCACTTGGTCACCGGCTTGACGATGCTGGTGATATCCACGGCCTGGAAGTCTTCCTTGTGCAGACGGGCGCGCGGCGCCTGGCCGGTGATGCAGAGGATCGGGATGGAGTCGGCGGAGGCCGAGTACAGGCCGGTGACCATGTCGGTGCCGGCCGGACCGGAGGTGCCGATGCACACGCCGATGTTGCCGGCCTTGGTGCGGGTGTAGCCCTCGGCCATGTGCGAGGCGCCTTCGACGTGGCGGGCCAGGACATGGTCGATGCCGCCGACTTTCTTCAGCGCGGCATACAGCGGGTTGATGGCGGCGCCGGGAATACCGAACGCGGTATCGATGCCTTCGCGACGCATCACCAGGACGGCTGCCTCGATTGCTCTCATTCTGGCCATTTTGTTGTGCCTCTTTTGTTCTGAAATTGTATACAAAACTGATGTGAGCCGATTCTATTCATGGCTTGACTGTAAGGTCAATCGCTTTTCTTGGATTTGTTGTGCACTGGCTAAAGCCTGTTGAAACGTGCGTTTTAACCACTTTATAGATCGATGACTTTATTTTTGTATACAAAAAC
Source organism: Pseudomonas sp. PIC25 (assembly GCF_002286785.1). Classification (GTDB taxonomy): domain Bacteria; phylum Pseudomonadota; class Gammaproteobacteria; order Pseudomonadales; family Pseudomonadaceae; genus Pseudomonas_M. The sequence continues at coordinate 10,425 of NZ_MUJY01000103.1, forward strand.
TATAATTTTTGTGTGTTTTTGTTGATTTTTATGTGTTCGGTGGGATAGTGGAAGACGTTTTTCGGACAGGCACCCATTCGCCATCGGGTGCGTTCACCGGCTTATCACGATGAGGACCGCCACCATGCAAACCCTGACTTTGGAAACTGCCCTGACCATCGCCAACCGCGCCCTGGCGATAGGCCGGGAACGGCGTACCGCGCCGCTGACCGTCGCCGTGCTGGATGCCGGCGGGCACCTGATCGCCCTGCAGCGCGAGGACGGCTCCAGCCTGCTGCGCCCGCAGATCGCCATCGGCAAGGCCTGGGGCGCCGTCGCCCTGGGCAAGGGCTCGCGGCTGATCGCCAACGATGCCCAGCAGCGCCCGGCGTTCATCGGCGCGGTGAACAACCTGGCGGATGGCAACCTCGTTCCAGCGCCCGGCGGTGTGCTGGTGCGTGCCAGCGGCGGCGAGGTGATCGGCGCCGTGGGCATCAGCGGCGACACCTCGGACATCGACGAACAATGTGCAGTGGGCGCGGTGGAGTCGGTGGGGCTGACGGCCGATGCCGGCACCGCTGCCTGAGCGCCCGGACGGCCGGCGGAACGATCGCCTGCCGTCCACCCGGCGCAAATAAATCCGCAGGGTCGTGACTCTGTGCGCTCGCGGCGGCTTCTACCCCAACAGGGGCCCGATGCCGTCGGGTCGATATCGACCTCAGCGAGAGCGTGCAATGAAAGGGCAGAACCACCTGCGCCTGGTGGCGCAGTACCAACAACACCGCCAGGTCATCCACGGGTTGATCGAGTCGATGATGACCAGCATCAGCAGCCCCCGGCTACTCGACGACTACCCGGCGCAACTCGAGGCGGTGCAACGGCTCAGCGAGGCCTACCCGTTCGTCGAACTGATCTACAGCCTGGACGGCAACGCCGTGCAGCGCATGGATTCGGCCTACGGACCCAACGTCAGCGAACGCAAGCGCCGCTCCTTCGGGCGCGGCGCGGATCGCAGCCACCGGCCCTACGTGCAGGTCTCGCGGGACTGCCCGAACCGGATCGTGGTCACCGATCCCTACCTCTCCTGCGCCACCCAGCAACTGGCGATTTCGGCGGTGCATCATTTCGTCGACGAGCAGGGCGTGGACCTCGGCTACCTGGTCATCAACATCAACCTGCAACGCCTGATCGCCTACCTGAACGGCGACGAGATGCGTTCGAAGGTGCATCCGTTTTTCCAGTTGGTCTACGGCGTGATCGGTGCGCTGCTGGTGGTGGTGTCGGTGTTGTTGCTGTATGCCTCCATCGAGGCGCTGGTCAAGGCGGTGAGCCAGTCCGGCAGCATCGCCACCCATGCCTTCGGCACGGTGATTCTGATCACTCTGGGCATGGCTATCTTCGACCTGGGCAAGACGATCATCGAAGAGGAGGTGCTGCTCAATAAGGACATCCACCACCACGACTCGACCCGGCGAACCATCACCCGCTTCATGTCGGCCATTGTCATCGCCGTCTCCATCGAGGCGCTGCTGCTGATGTTCAAGACCCTGCTGGGCGAGGGCTCGCAACAGATCGTCAGCGCGGTGTGGATGCTCCTTGCTGCTGTCGGCCTGCTCGGTGGGTTGGGGCTGTACCTCAAGCTCAGCCGCGAGCAGGAGGCGTAGGGGCGAATTCATTGGCCCGGCGCACCACCGCCGCTCCCGGTAGCCCGGATAAGCCTCGGCGCAATCCGGGGAGGCTTGGGTTGAACACCGAGTTGATCGGTTCGCCAGCAAGCTGGCTCCTACGGGTTGGGTGGTGGTTCTGGGCAGTCGTCCGGCTCGACTCCGCCGCCTCTCCCCAGAGGGGCGAGGCGGCGGTTCGAGTGGGCTCGCGTCCATCGTGTAGGGGCGAATTCATTCGCCCGCGGGGTTATCGCCGATCCTCGTAATTCCAACCTGTACTACGGCGCCCCCTTTGCCCCCACTTCCTGCCTCAACCAATCGAGGAACGCCTTCACCGGTGGGTGGCGTTCGCGGCCGGGGACGCAGAGAGCGGTGTAGCGCGCGCCGGGGACGGTGACGTCCGGGCGGTAGGGCACCAGCAGGCCAGCAGCGAGGCTCTCCGAAACCAGGATGGAACTCGCCAGCACCACGCCCTGGCCACCAATGGCCGCCTGCAGCGCGTAGTACTCCTCGTCGTATTCGCGCTCGACGGCCCGCTGTTCCAGCCAGGGTTCTCCAGCGGCGGCGCACCAGGCTTTCCAGCTCAGGTCGTAGAGCTGCGAGTTGCGCCAGCGCACAGTGATGAGGGGCGGTGTGCGCTCGGCCAGCCCGGCCACCACGCCGGGCGCGCCGTAGACGGCGAAACACTCGTCCAGCAGGCATTGGCTGTGCAGCGAGGGGTAGTCGGTGAGGCCATAGCGCACCACCAGATCGACGCTGGCGTCCTGGTGCAGATCGAGCAGGGCGGTGCTGGTGTCCAGACGCAGGTTGATGCCCGGATGGGCGGCATAGAAGCGGCCGAGGCGGGGGATCAGCCAGAGCGCGGCAAAGGTCGGCGTGGTCGACACCGTCAGGCTGCCGGTGCTGGGTTGCGGGCGCAGCGCATCGACGGTCTGCGACACCTCCAGCAGCGCCCCATGCAGGCTGTGGAACAACCGCTCGCCGCAACTGGTCAGGCGCACGCAACGCGGCAGGCGTTCGAACAGCGGAATGCCCAGCCAGCTCTCCAGCGCCTTGATCTGGTGGGAGACCGCCGTGGGCGTGACGGCCAGTTCCTCGGCGGCGGCCTTGAAGCTCGACTGGCGGGCGGCGGATTCGAACGTGCGCAAGGCGGTCAGGGGCAGGTTGGCGAACATGATCGATAACTCGGCTGAAATGAATTCATCCTGGTGAACTAATCCTCAATTGTTCCTTTAGGGCAGCGTGGATAGCGTGGGGCTGTGTTTAGAGCCATCCGGCAACATTCCGAGCAAAGGAGCAAGCGATGAAAAGAATTCTGGCGTTACAGGCAAGTCCGCGCAATGAGCGTTCCCATTCCCGGCGACTGGCGGAGGCGTTTCTCCAGGCCAGCGTGGCGGAGCAGGGGGATGTCGAGGTGGTCCGTCGTGAAGTCGGCCAGGGCAACCTGCCGCATGTCAGCGAGGATTGGATCGCGGCGGCCTTCCACCCGGAGCCGGCCAACCGCCCCGCGCATTTGCAGGCGGCCCTGGCGTTGAGCGACGAGCTGGTGGACGAACTGTTCGCCGCCGACCGCCTGGTGATCGCCACGCCCATGTACAACTTCGGCATTCCCAGCGGGCTCAAGGCTTGGGTCGATCAGGTGATCCGCATCGGCCGCACGTTCGATTTCACGCCGGACGATCCGGCCAGCCAGTACAAGCCGAGGGTGCTGGGCAAGAAGGCACTGATTGTCACCACCCGTGGCGACCGCGGTTACGGACCGGGTGGGCCGAACGCCCATCTGAATCATGCCGATGACTACCTGCGCGTTGTGCTCGGCTTCATGGGTATTACCGATGTCACGGTGATTGCGGTGGAGAACGACGAGTTCGGTGGTCTGGCCTTCGCCGATTCGTACCGGGCTGCCGAGCAGGCCCTGGCGCAGTTAGCCCAGGTCTTCTGAGGAGATCGTCCATGGCCTGGGTGTTCCTGCTGGTCGCCGCCCTGTTCGAAATCGTCTTCGCCTTGAGCATGAAGTCCGCTCAAGGCTTCACCCGGCCGTGGCCCAGCCTGTTGGTGGTCGTGGCGGCGATTGCCGGGATTTACTTCCTCACCCTGTCCCTGCGCGAGTTGCCGGTGAGCGTGGCCTACCCGATCTGGACGGCGCTGGGCTCGCTCGGCACGGTGACCCTGGCGGTACTGCTGATGGGCGAGGCGTTAACGCTGGCCAAGGCGGTGTCGGTGGTGTTGATCGTTGCCGGGGTGGCGGGGCTGAAGTGAGGGCCTTTCCGGGCGAATGAGTCCGCCCCTGCAGGAGCAGCGGTTTTGCACGAGTGGCCTCCTCGCCCTCTGGAGAGGCGACGGCATGGATGCTGCTTTAAGCCACCTCAAACCGTAGGAGCCAGCTTGCTGGCGAACGATTTCCCTCACATCGCATCCCCACGGTTCCGACCTTCCCCTGCCTCTGGTAGAACATCGCTTCCCGTTCCACGAAAAGGCAGGCAGCGATGGGCGACAAGGTGTTGATCCTTCCGGGTTATGGCAACTCCGGTCCCGGGCACTGGCAAAGCCTCTGGCAAGCTGCGGGCCCAGCTTTCCAACGGGTCGAGCAGCGTGACTGGGAGCATCCGGTGTGTGCGGAGTGGGTCGCGGCGCTGGAGGAGGCGGTCGCCGAGGCCGGTGACGGTTGCGTGCTGGTGGCCCACAGCCTGGCATGCCTGCTAGTCGCGCACTGGGCGGTGCAGACCCGCCAGTCGGTGCGCGCGGCGCTGCTGGTGGCGGTGCCGGACCCCGGCGGCCCGGCGTTTCCCTCGGATGCCAGCGGCTTCGCACCAGTCCCTTTGATGCCGCTACCGTTCCCCAGCCTGGTGGTGGCGAGCCACGACGACCCCTACGGCTCACTCGATTTCTCCCGCGGCTGTGCCGACGCCTGGGGTAGCCGCTGGGTCGATATCGGCCCGGCGGGACACATCAATGGCGACAGCGGATTGGGCGACTGGCCGGAAGGCAAGCACCTGCTGGAATCCCTGACGGAGGCGGCACATGCCTGATTCCCCTGTGATCGAAGCACCGTTACTGCTCGGCATGATGCGCCTGACCGACTACCCCGAGCTGGCAGCGGCGCAAGACCTGCTCGGCTTCATCGAGCGTTGTGTGGAACATGGGCTGAATGCCTTCGACCATGCCGACATCTATGGCCTGGGCCAATGCGAGGCGCGCTTCGGCGAGGCCCTGCGGCTGAACCCGGCGCTGCGCCAGCGGCTGCAACTGATTGGCAAGGCGGACATCGTGCTGCGCCCGCAGGACATCTCGCGCTGGCAGGTGAAGCATTACAACAGCGCGGCGGATTATCTGGTCCGGGCGGTGGAGGCCTCGCTCGCGCGCCTGGGCGTCGAGAGGCTGGATGGCTTCCTGCTGCACCGGCCCGACCCGCTGATGCGGACGGAGGAGGTGGTGGGGGCGCTCGCCGGTCTGGTGGAGAGCGGCAAGGTGGGTTGGCTCGGGGTCTCCAATTTCGACCCTCTGCACTGGCAGGCGCTGGCCCGCGAACTGCCGCTGCGTTGCAACCAGATCGAGCTGTCCCTGACCGCGCAGGAGGCGGCCTGGGACGGGCATCTGCAGGCGATGCGGGCGGATGGGTTGCAGGTGCTGGCCTGGTCGCCGCTGGCGGGCGGGGCTTTTCCGGTGACCTTGCAAGAGGCGCTGGCGCGGGTCGGTGAAGCGCTTGGCGCCACCCCCAGCCAGGTGGCCCTGGCCTGGTTGCGCCGCTTGCCCGGACGCCCGCTGCCGATCCTCGGCAGCCTGCGCTGGCCGCGTATCGAAGAGGCCCTGGCAGGCAAGGACCTGGAATTGGACGCGCCGACCTGGTTCTACCTGGCGGAGATGGCGCGGGGGTATGAGGCGCCGTGAGGGGGCGCTGAGGATTGGTAGGAGGCTTCTGTGGATGATTTGGTGTAGCCGTCTGGCTTGACTCCGCCCCCTCACCCCGGCCCTCTCCCCAGAGGGGTGAGGAAGTTGTTCGTGTGGGGCACGTGGCTATCGTGCAGGGGCGAATTCATTCGCCCGGCGGAGTGCCGTCATATTCCTGTAGCCCGGATTAGCCTTGGCGCAATCCGGGGAAGGTGGCCT
>NZ_MUJY01000104.1 GCF_002286785.1 Pseudomonas sp. PIC25
CACGCGCAGGCGCATTTCGGCGTCGGCCTGGAAGGGGCAGTCGGGAATGTCGATGGCCGGTAGGCGGGGTGGGAAGGGGATCACTTCAGCCATGGCGTATCTCCGCAGAAGGTCAAAGCCATGACACGACACACAACAGGGCGGAGCCCTGGGGTAAAAGGGGGATAGCGCATTATCCGTTGCTCCTTGGACAAAGAGACCGCCATCCCAACCGTTTCGACTCGGATAGGGAGGCGGAGCCGTACGGGGGTCGAAATACCGGCGTCCAAGGGAACCGGCCAGGCCGAAACCTGCCCCGCACGGCCCGCCATAAAGACGCGAGAATACAGCGGGCGCAAAAAAAGCGCCCGCTCTCGGCTATGGCGCTACCGCGCGCCTTGGACAACGACGGGTTTCGACTCCCGGTCGCGGATGCACCGCGACGGCCAGACTCTAGTCCCGCGTCGGGCCGGCAGCAAGGCGGCGGCGTCGTTTTGCCAACGGCGTCAACCCGCCGGAACCAGCTTCAGCAGGCCTTGGGTATGCGCCTGCACGTCGTCCTCGGCCAGATGCTGGGGCTGGTAGCCGCCTTCGATGTAGCGCTCGGCCTGATCGCTGTAGTGAGCGTCGAAGAGCACGCCGCTCTGGCCGACCGGGTTGATGCCGAGGCTGTGGGCCGGGTCGGCGAAGTCGATCAGGCGGCGGGTGGAGGGGCCGTAGACCACCGACCAGGGGGCCGGGCCGATCTTGTGCGACAGGTTGTTCGGCGTTTCATGACCGCCGGGGGCGGCCAACGGCGCGAGATTGAAGACCTTATCCAGCGGCTTCTGCAGGCCGAGGGGATGGCCCTGGGCGAGGTTGTGCAGTGAACCCCAGGCCCAGCCGTGGGGATCGTCGCCGAAATGGCTGCGCAGGTGCGCCAGGGTCGCTTGCCACGCCGCTTTCACTGTGTCGCTGCGCGTTTCCCGGGTGGACGTGGTGGTGCGGTCGTCCCACCAGGGCGAGCCGCTATCGGCGGCGAGACGCGGCAGGGCGAAGTCCAGCGGGCGGGCGTTGAGCAGGGTGGCGAAGTAGGCCTCGCCCAGTTCGTCGGCCATGGCGGCGCGGGCCAGTTCGTAGAGGAACTGGTTGAACAGGCTGGCCGGCACCGAGTCCAGCTCATGGCGGCCGTCCCAGGCGGCGAGCTGGTCCACCAGCGTGCGCTCGGCCTCGTCCCCGGCGGCGGCGCGCAGGTCGGCCAGCAGTGGCTGGAGCACGCGCTGCGGGTAGCCGGTGCCGGTCGCCAGTTGCAGGGCCTGGGTGTTCTGCAGGTCCCAGCCGGTGGCTTCGCCCAGGCGCTGGTTCAGGTAGCGGCCACGGTCCGGCAGGTTGTAATAACCGGGGATGTCGATGCCGGCCGGCGACACCGGCTGGTAGTTGGCCGAGACGATGTAGCCGCGCGCCGGGTTCTCTTCATGCGGGTTGTCTTCGAACGGGTAGAAGCCGTCCTTCTCCGCCTCGCCCCGGCTGGCGTCGAGGATGAAGGCCGGATTGACCCCGGCGGGGCGCCTCGGCAGCTTGGCGGCGGCCCACCAGCCGATGTCGCCCTTGGCGTTGGCGTAGACGACGTTCAGGCCCGGCGCGTGGATCTGGCTGGCGGCGGCCCGTGCCTTGTCCAGGGTGTCGGCGCGGTTGAGGGCATAGAAGGCTTCGACGATGGGATTCTCGGTTTCCAGGAAGGCCCACCACATGGCGATGGGCGTCTGTCCGCGCAGGGAGGGGTCGAGGGCGTCGTTGACCAATGGGCCGTGGGGCGAGCGGCGCAGGGTGACGGTCACCGGGTCGGCATCCTTCACCCGGATGGTTTCTTCGCGGCTTTCCAGGTCGACCCACTGGCCGCGGTACCAGACCTGGTTCGGGTTGTCCGGGTTGTTCTTCTCGGCGATCAGGTCGAGGTCGTCGTTCTGGAACATGGTCAGGCTCCAGGAGAAGTCGCGGTTGTGGCCGAGCATGGCGAACGGTGTGAGCGCCTGGAAGTGGCCGTAGAGTTCGTAACCCGGTGCGTTCAGGTGGGCTTCGTACCACACCGCCGGCACGGCGAAGCGGATGTGCGGGTCGCCGGCCAGCAACGGCTTGCCGCTGGCGCTGCGGGCACCGGAGACGACCCAGGCGTTGCTGCCCTCGAACTGCGGCAGGCCGTTGCCTTCGAAGGCGCCGAGGCTGAGTTGGGCGAGGGCGCCGAGGGGGCGCCAGTCCTCGTGGGCCAGCGCCGGGCGGTCGATCACGCCGTCCGGGTGCCAGGCGATGTCGAAGGCATCCAGGTAGTCGGGGCCGAGCTGGTCGCGCACGTAGGTCAGCAGCGGGTTGCTGCGCAGGGCGGTGGCGAAACTGTAGGCGTTGTAGCCGGCCACGCTGAGGCAGTCTTCGAGGGTGAACGGGCGTGGCTGGATGCCGAGCAGATCGAACTCCACCGGCAGCGGACGGCTGGCCTGGTATTGGTTGATACCGTCGAGGTAGGCCTGCGCCGCCTGCCAAGCCGGGTGGTTGCGGTCGATGCCGGCGGCATAGGCGTCGGCATGCTCGCGGATGCGCAGGGTGCGGAACAGGCGGTCGGTGTCCACCAGCTTGGCACCGAGGATTTCGGCCAGCTCGCCGCGCGCCAGGCGGCGCATCAGTTCCATTTGGAACAGCCGGTCCTGGGCATGGACGTAGCCGAGGGCGCGGTACAGGTCGGCCTGGTTCTCGGCGGCGATGTGTGGCACGCCGCGCTCGTCGTAGCGTACCGTCACCGGCGCCTGCAGGTGGGCGAGGGGCAGTTCGCCGTCGCGGACCGGGCGCTTGCCCTGGACATACCACAAGCCACCGGCAGTCACGGCGGCGATGGTGAGGGCGAGGACGGTAAGGCTGCGTTTCATCGGGGCGCTCCCTGGCATGGACGGACGCCGATTGTGCTTGGCCGGAAGGGAAGCGGCATTGACCCAATGTGCGAGTGCTGGAATTCTCCGGTCAACCTGCTGGAGCGACCATGGACCCCACCCCGACCGCCCTGACCCATTCGCCGAGCCTGCGACGCCTGCTCTACGAGGCGTTGAGCACGCTGGGCCTCGATCCCACTGACATCTATCGCCGCGCCTACCAAGGCAAACCGTTGCCTCCGCCCACCCGCGACGGTCGCGAGCCGCATGACGACGCACCGCTGTTCTGGCAGACCCTGGAGGGGCTGACCGGCGATGCGCATATCGGCCTGCACTTGGCTGAGGTGATGAAGCCGCGCCCGCTGGATGTGGTCAGCTACCTGCAACTGGCCAGCCAAGACCTGCGCCAGGCGCTGGATGATTTCGTGCGCTTCCAGCATGTGCTGTCCGGTGGGTTCGCCGCCCGGCTGGAGGAGCAGGATGGAGTGGCGCGGTTGATCATCGACCTGAATTACCGGGGCTTCGCCTCGCTGCGCCAGCAGATGGAATGCGTGATGCTGCTGTTCTGCAAGCAGTTGGCGGTACTCACCGACGACGAGTTCCGACTGCAGGGTGTGACCTTTCGTCATGCGGCACCGGTACGCCTGGACGAGCATCGCCGCCTGTTCGGCCTCACCCCGCGCTTTGCCCAGCCGCACGATGCCCTGGAATTTCCCGCCGCCTTGCTGGCGCGGCCGTCACGCACCGCGCAACCGACGCTGCATGCCTTGCTGTACGCCCAGGCGGAGCGGGAGCTGGCTGCTCTGGAGGAAAACCAGTTGCTCAACCGGCTGCGCTACTGGCTGGACAGCCGTCTCGGTCTGCACACATGCAGCTTGCGGGCGTGCGCTCGGGCGCTGGACATGGACAGCGGCGCCTTGCAGCGCGCCCTGGCTGTCCAGGGCCGCAGCTTTCGCCAAGTGCACGACGAAGTGCGCCGGGCGCGGGCGGCGACGTTGCTGGAGCAGGGCATGGCGATTCGCGAGGTGGCGCGGGCCTGCGGGTTCGCCGAGCTGTCGCCCTTCTACCGGGCATTCCGGCGCTGGCATGGGCAGACGCCGGAGCACTATCGACAGCAGCGAATGCGTCAGTCCGCTGCGTCGGACCAGGGGCAGTAGCAGCCCACGGCCAAGGTGTGGGTGGCATCGACGCTGCGGCCCTGGGCCAGGGCTTCGAGGATGGGCTCGATGAAGCTGTTGCTGGAGGTGCAGGTGGCGCCTTCGCTGTAAGGGCCGAAGTAGGCGAGGCGGCCTTGCGCATCCCAGATGCCCACCGCCGGGCTGGCCGGCAGACGGTCGGCGCCGGGGAGCTGCGCAATCGGCCGCAGGCCCGCGAGGACATCCGGCAGGCGGCCCCGCGTGCCGGGCTTCTGCACGGCATAGAAGGCCACGCCGCGCGGTGCATAGTGTTCGATCAGCTCGGCCAGGTGCTGTTGGTTGCCGACGTTGCAGGGGCAGGCCGGGTCCCAGAAATGCACCAGGCGGATCGGCCCCGGCCCGGCCAGTTCGTCCGGCAGGCGCAGTTCATCGCCGGCGAACAGGGTGGTGCGCTCGCTGAACGGGCGGATGAAGCGCGCCTCGTACCACCAGAAGGCGGCGAGCATGGCGCCCAGCCAGACGACGGCGAGCAGGCTGGCGAGGACGGTCTTGCGGCGGGGCAACGGCATGGCGATCGATCGACTGAAAGGGCCGATAGCTTGCCATGCCGCGCCGGGCAGCAGAATATCGGCAGCCCGCCGCGATGCCCCGGAGCGCATCGCGAATCATCCGTACCAGCCTGTGGAAGCCTTATGCCTGAGCCGTTCCAGCCCGAAGACCTGCGATCGCTGCTGCGACCCTTGGCCGCAGGGGAAGACGAGTTGCCGGCTGTGCAGGCCTACCGGACCTATTACGGCCTCGATCCGTCCGAGCGCCATCCCGAGGCGCGAACCCGCCTCGGCAGTTTCGAGGCGGGTGCTTACCGGATCGCCACCCAGGTCTGGCTGCCGCCCCGGCCGG
>NZ_MUJY01000105.1 GCF_002286785.1 Pseudomonas sp. PIC25
AAATTCGAACGTAACAAACCGCACGTCAACGTGGGCACTATCGGTCACGTTGACCATGGCAAAACTACCCTGACCGCAGCGCTGACCAAGGTTTGCGCTGACACCTGGGGTGGCGCTGCGCGCAACTTCGATCAGATCGATAACGCGCCGGAAGAAAAGGCCCGTGGTATCACCATCAACACCTCCCACGTGGAATACGACTCGGCCATTCGTCACTACGCTCACGTTGACTGCCCCGGTCACGCTGACTACGTGAAGAACATGATCACCGGTGCTGCCCAGATGGACGGCGCGATCCTGGTTTGCTCGGCTGCTGACGGCCCCATGCCGCAGACTCGCGAGCACATCCTGCTGTCCCGCCAGGTAGGCGTTCCTTACATCGTCGTGTTCCTGAACAAGGCCGACATGGTGGACGACGCCGAGCTGCTGGAACTGGTCGAAATGGAAGTTCGCGATCTGCTGAACACCTACGACTTCCCGGGCGACGACACTCCGATCGTCATCGGTTCCGCGCTGATGGCGCTGAACGGTGAAGACGCCAACGAAATGGGCGTATCCGCTGTTCGCAAGCTGGTTGAGACCCTGGACTCCTACATTCCGGAGCCGGTGCGTGCGATCGATCAGCCGTTCCTGATGCCGATCGAAGACGTGTTCTCGATCTCCGGTCGCGGCACCGTGGTAACCGGTCGTGTCGAGCGCGGTATCGTCAAGGTGGGCGAGGAAGTGGAAATCGTCGGTATCCGTCCGACCACCAAGACCACCTGCACCGGCGTTGAAATGTTCCGTAAGCTGCTCGACGAAGGTCGTGCTGGTGAGAATATCGGTGCGCTGCTGCGTGGTACCAAGCGTGAAGACGTGGAGCGTGGTCAGGTTCTGGCCAAGCCGGGCACCATCAAGCCGCACACCAAGTTCGAGTGCGAAGTGTACGTGCTGAGCAAGGAAGAAGGTGGTCGTCATACTCCGTTCTTCAAGGGCTACCGTCCGCAGTTCTACTTCCGTACCACTGACGTGACCGGTAACTGCGAGCTGCCGGAAGGCGTTGAGATGGTGATGCCGGGCGACAACATCAAGATGGTTGTCACCCTGATCGCTCCGATCGCCATGGAAGACGGCCTGCGCTTCGCGATCCGCGAAGGTGGTCGTACCGTCGGCGCCGGCGTGGTTGCCAAGATCATCGAGTAATCG
>NZ_MUJY01000106.1 GCF_002286785.1 Pseudomonas sp. PIC25
CGATCTGAGCCGCGACAACGGCGTACTGACCCTGGCCATGACCCTCAACCTCGACCCGGCCTATACGCGAGGAGCGGCACTGGGGTTCGACCCGGAGCGGCGCCAATTGCTGCTGCGCGCCGTCCATCCGCTGGAGCAGGCGCGGGACGACGAGCTGGACCGTGTGCTGCGCAATTTCGGCGAGCTGGTCCGGCAGCTCAGGGATTATGTCGAGCGCTACCGCCACCAGGCACCGGCCAGCGCCGTGCCGAGAGCAGTGCGGGAGGGTGGCTCGTTGAATGCCCTGGCTCTGGCGGCTGGCAGGCGATTGGCATGATCGGTTCCGTTCAGAACCGGGGCGTTGTCGACATCGCTGCCGGGCCACGGCAGGAAGCGGCACTCTCCCTGACGCGCTCGGGCCAACCAGCCATGCGGCCTCCCGTGGCGCATAGGGGCTTGGTGGAGCTCGACCAGCCCTTGGCGTCTTCGTTGCCGCTGCCTCCGCCTGGCCGCTTCGAGCCTCAGCCGGTAGCACCCGCACCCGCCAATCACCCGTTGCCGTCGTTTCTGGCCAATGTCGGCGGGCCGGGCCGGACGAAAGGCCTGCCGGGAGACGATGCGCTGACCGAAGGTTTCCGTGATCTTGCCGAGCGGAACGGTTGCACGGTAACCACCGCGTTCAGCCAGACCACCACCCGGAAAGCCATTCTTGGCAGCATTCCCGGAGCAGCGGAAATGATCCCTGAGAAGCTGCAGAACAAGGGGCTGTGCTATGGGCTGTCGTTGAACTGGCTGAAGAACGCCGGAGAAGGTAGGAGCGATGCGCATTTCTTCCAGGCATTACCGGCCTGGAGCGAGGACTCCCTGTTCCTTCGCTGCCTGGGCCTGGAGATCGAGCAGGATCGGATGTTGCCCCACGGCGATGAAGCGACGTTCCTGCACATGCTGTCGTTCGTCGGGTTGCATTCGGCGACGCCCGAGCGGCCGCTCACGGAGCTGTCATGGCATTCCGATCGGGCGTTCGCACGGCAACTGAACGACAGGATGACGCCGGGTCAGGAGCGCTATTTCGTGTTGCTTACGGACCAGCACGTCATGGGCTTGCGCAAGGATGCTTCCGAACGGCTGCATTTCTTCGACCCGAACCTGGGGGTAGCGGCTGCCGACCGGGCCGGTGCCTTGGTACAGGTGATCCAGGAGGTGCTGGAAGCGGCGCCGGAATACTGGTTGGAAGGCAATAGCCAGCGGCCCTTGAGTCTGTGCGAAGTCCGGCCGACGGCCAATCGCCAGCGGCTTGGCTGAACCGGGGCGACGGTCGGTTTGGGGGACGAATTCGTTCGCTCGAATCTGGCCTCGTCGGGCGAATGAATTCCCCTATGTAGGAGCCAGCTCTGCTGGCGAAGCCTTTTGTGTCGCGTAAAACAAAGCGGCGCGCCCGGCTGAGCTTGCGCAGGGGCGAATTCATTCGCCCTAAGGGACCGGAGGCTTGGCCATGCTCCGCTTGGCTGCTGGTCGTTCGGGGCTGGTGGGTGGGTTCTCCGCCGTCCGCTTTTCGCGGTTCATCTGGCGCAGGCGCTTGGCGCGGAATTCCAGCACCAGATACACCAGCGTTGCCACCAGCAGCGGCGCGAGGAAGTAGAGCGCTCGGTAGCCGATCAGGCCGGCCAGCAGGCTGCCTTTGGATATCTGGTGCTGGAGCAGGGTGATGAACACCGCCTCCAGCACGCCAAGGCCAGCGGGGACGTGGGTGATGACCCCGGCGATGCTGCTGATCAACAGTACGCCGAGCACCTCGGCATAGCTCACCCGGTTCATCAGCAGGATGTAGATCACCAGTCCCATCAGTGCCCAGTTGATGGCACCCAGGACCATTTGCGTGCTGGCCAGCCAGAGCGAGGGCAGGCGGATTTCATGGCCGCGGACGTGCCAACTGCGCCGGCGCGAGAAACCGCAGAGCAGCAGGTAGCCGACGGTCACGGCCAGCAGGGCGAGCCCCAGCAGGCGCAGGGTACCGCGGCCGATGGCCCAGCTATCGGGCAGCTCGATGGGGCCGAAGGCGAAGAGCACGCCGCCGAGCATCAGGTAGCCCAGCCAGTTGGTCATCAGGCTGAGGCTGTAGACCTTGGTGATCTCGGCGTTGCTCAGCCCCAGCCGCGCATAGAGGCGGTAGCGCAGGGCGAGCCCGCCGACCCAGGCGCTGAGGTTGAGGTTGAAGGCATAGCAGACGAACGTCACCGGCATGATCTGCCAGGCCGGCAGGTGGTGTTTCGCGTAGGCGCGGCCGAGCAGGTCGAAGCTGCTGTAGGCCAGGTAGCTGGCCAGGCAGGCGGCGGCCGCCAGCAGCAGCGTGCTGGCGCGATAGTCGCGCAGGGTGGCGAGCACTTCGTTCCAGTCGACGTTCTTGCCGAGCATCACCAGCAGCACGATGAGCAGGATGAAGAAGGCCACGGTGAGCAGGCGCTTCACCAGGGGCCACCCGCGTTTCCGCTGCGTTGTCGGGGGTTCCGGTCGATTCATTGGTGGCCTCGCTGCAGGCGCGTGGCATCGTCCTCGCCGATGCTGTCCACGTGGGGTTGCAGTTGCGCCAGCGTCGGGCTGTGCGCCGGCAGCCAGCCCACCCAGGACGGGAAATGGCGGAGGAAGTGGAAGATCAGGAAGATCAGCGGTGCCCGCCAGAAGTAGCCACGCACGATCCGCTCCAGGGCGATGTGCTTGCAGTCGCTGGCCATCAGCGCCTCGAGGTGCTCGTAGAGCTGGCGATTGATCTCCGCGTCGCGGATCACCAGGTTCGACTCCAGGTTCAGCGACAGGCTCAGCGGGTCGAGGTTGCTCGAGCCGACGGTCACCCATTCGTGGTCGGCCAGCGCCACCTTTCCGTGCAGCGGACGGCGGCAGTACTCGTAGATTTCCACGCCGTCGCGCAGCAGGTAGTTGTAGAGCATGCGCGCGCCGAACTTGGCGATCGGCATGTCCGGCTGGCCCTGGAGGATCAGCTTGACCTTCACCCCGCGCCGCGCCGCGTTGCGGATTTCCCGCAGCAGGCGGTAGCCGGGGAAGAAGTAGGCATTGGCGATTACCAGCCGGCGACGCGCGTTGCGAATGGCGTCGAGGTAATGCTCCTCGATGTCGTTCTGGTGCTCCTCGTTGTCGCGGGTGACGAATAGCGCGCGTACGTTGCCGATGCCCTCGATGCGTGGCGCTTCGGTATTCTCGATGGCCTCGATGCGCCGCTGCCACCAGTGCCGGGGCGGGCTCGGCGGCGCCACCGTGGCGAGGGCGAAGCGGTGGATGTCGTCCACCACCGGGCCGACGATTTCCAGGGCGTAGTCCTGCTTGGCTTCCGGGCCGTAGTCGGCCAGGTGGTCGGCCGAGAAGTTGAGGCCGCCGACGAAGGCCAGCTTGCCGTCCACCACCACCAGCTTGCGGTGCAGCCGGCGGAATACGTTGGTGCGCATCCCCAGCGTCTTCGGCTTGGGGTCGAACATCTGGATGTGCACGCCGACCCGTGTCATGGCGGCGATGAATTCGCTGCCGAGGTCGGCCGAGCCGTAGCCGTCCACCGTCACGTCCACCCGAACGCCACGCTCGGCGGCGGCGATCAGCTCGCGCTGTAAGGCCTGGCCGACCTTGTCCTCGAAGAGGATGAAGGTTTCGATCAGGACTTCCTTCTCGGCCTGACCGATCGCCTCGAACACGCGAGGAAAGAACGCTTCGCCGTTTTCCAGGAGCTGGATCCGGTTGCCATCCTTCCAAGTGAATTTCATAGCTGGATCTCCACGGCCAGGGGGGCATGGTCCGACAGGTGCGACCAGGGTCGCGCCGACAGGATTTGCGGATCGCGGCTGCGCGCGTTGCGCACGTACACCCGGTCCAGGCGTAGCACCGGCCAGCGGGCGGGGAAGCTCTTGGCAACCTTGCCGTGGGCGACCGCGAAGGCTTCGTGCAATCCGGCGCAGCGGTCGAGGATCGCGGTGGCGCGCAGCCGCCAGTCGTTGAAGTCGCCGGCCACCACCACCGGCGCCTGCGGCGGCAGCGAGTCGAGCAGCTCGCAGAGCAGGCCCAACTGCTGTTCGCGGTGCACCTCACGCAGGCCCAGGTGCACGCAGATGGCGTGGAACTCATCCTGCCCCGGCACTTGCAGCACGCAGTGCAGCAGCCCGCGGCGCTCGGGGCCGCTGATGGACACGTCGAGGTTGTCGTAGCGCAGGATGGGGAATTTCGACAGCAGCGCGTTGCCGTGGTCGCCGTCCGGGTAGACCGCGTTGCGCCCGTAGGCGAAGTCCGTCCACATGCTGTCGGCGAGGAATTCGTATTGCGGCGTGCTCGGCCAATTGGGGAAGCGCAGGGCATGCCGCTGGTGGGTGCCGAGCACTTCCTGGAGGAACACGATGTCGGCATGGGTGGTGCGCACCGCGTCGCGCAGCTCATGGAGAATGAAGCGGCGGTTGAAGAAGGTGAATCCCTTGTGGGTATTCACCGTCAGGACCTTCAGCGAATGCACGGCGCTGGCGAGGTGGGCGTCCAGCTCCGCGCTGACGATGCCGGGATGATCCGAAGTCACAGCAGGGCTCCTTCCAGTTCGCCGGGTGTGGTTTCCAGGGACCCGTCCAGTCCAAGTCGTTCCAGCAACTGGCGCGCATCGAAGGGGGCGCGCACCTTGACGTCGTTGTCGAAGTAGCAGAACACCGCCCGCGAGCGGCGCGGTTGCGGCTTACGCTGGGTGATCAGGCGCGCATCCTGCGGCTGCGAGCCGTGGCTCCAGCGGCGGATGCGCCGACTCCAGTTGTCCAGCGCCTCGGGGGTATAGCCGCTGGTGTAGAGCACTTCGTCGCCATGCAGGCGGATGTAGACGAAGTCGCTGGTCAGGTCTTCGTAATAGGGCCAGCGGCCGGCGGTGTCGGCGACCACCAGGGCGACCCGGTATTCGCGCAGCAGGGCGACGAAGGCCGGATCGACGAAGCTCGGGTTGCGGATTTCCACCGCGTGGCGCAGCCGGCGTTTCTGGTCGATTTCCAGGTAGTGGCGGCCTTCCATCCGCTCCTCGCAGCCGCGCGCACAGGCGAGGGCGGCCTCGGTGTCCTGCGGCAGCAGGCGCAGGAAGGCTTCGAACTGCGCCGGGTCGAAGGCGAAGCTCGGCGGGAACTGCCAGAGGATCGGGCCGAGCTTCTGGCGCAGGCGCAGCACGCCGGATGCGAAGAAGTTGGCGATGGGCTTCTCCACGTCGTCCAGCCGGCGGATGTGGGTGATGTAGCGGGGCGCCTTGACGCTGAAAACAAAGTCATCCGGCGTGTCTTCGTACCAGTCGGCGTAGCGTTCCGGGGTCTGCAGCGCATAGAACGAACCGTTGATCTCGATGCTGTTCACCGCCCGGGAGGCGAACTGCAATTCGTTCTTTTGCGCCAGCCCCTCAGGGTAGAACACACCCCGCCACGGGGCATAGCGCCAGCCGGATATGCCTATGCGGATGTCTCCCATCGCCCGCTGCCCTCCTGGCGGCTCAAGAACGGCGCGGTGCCGCCACCGAGACCGGATCGCTGGCCGGGAAGGATTCCTCGATACCTTCGTCGAGCAGTTTTTCCTCGTCCAGCCGTTCCTCGTCGCCCTTGCCCGTCGTCACCTGCATCTGCGGGTGCAGCTCCACCTTGATCCAGCCGTTCTCGCGGCGGTCGAAGGCCTGGAAGGCGGCGATCGCGTCGTTCATCGGCTTGATCTGGGTGAGCACCGTGGCCGGGTCGAAGCGCCGCGCCAGGATCAGCTCGATCAGCCGTGGGATGTACTTGCGGTGGTGACAGTTGCCCATGTTGATGGTGAGGTTCTTGTTCATCGCCACACCGATGGGGAACGTCCGCGCTGTCGGTGGGTAGACGCCGATGATCGACAGGGTGCCGGCCTTGGCCAGGCCATTGACCGCCCATTCCAACGCCTGGCTGGGGCCGTCTCCCGGATGCCAGTTCTCGCCCAGCGGGCGGGAAACCGGCGCCGACTCGGCGACCTCGCCACGGAAGTGGCGCATGTCCGTGTGCTCGGCGGCAGAGCCGCAATGGGCATGCTCGGCATCGATGCCCACTGCATCAATGGCGCGGTCCACGCCAATGCCGCCGGTCAGGCGCAGCAGCGTTTCCACCGGGTCCTCGCGCTCGAAATCGATCGTCTCGGCGCCTTGCTGGCGGGCCATCTTCAGGCGGTCCGGGTACTTGTCGATGGCGAACACCCGGCCGGCCCCGAGCAGCTTGGCGCTGGCGATGGCGAACTGGCCGACCGGCCCGCAGCCGAACACGGCCACCGTGTCGCCGTTGGTGACCTCGGCCATTTCCGCGCCGAAGTAGCCGGTGGGGAAAATGTCCGAGAGCAGGATCGCCTGGTCGTCGCTGATCTCGCTGGGCAGCTTGACCAGGCCGATGTTGGCGAAGGGAATGCGCGCTTTCTCCGCCTGCAGGCCATGGAATGGTCCGGTGGTGGATGGGCCGCCGTAGAAGGCCGTGCCGGCCTCCTTGCCGTTCGGGTTGGCCACGTCGCACTGGGCGAAGTAGCCGGCGCGGCAATAGGCGCAGTTGCCGCAGGCGATGGTGGAAGGAATCACCACGCGGTCGCCGATCTGCAGGTTGCGCACGTCGGGGCCGAGTTCTTCGACGATGCCGACCCCCTCGTGGCCTAGGATGGTGCCCTTGCGCATGCCGCTCACGGTGCCGCGGACGAAATGCAGGTCGGTACCGCAGATAGCCGAGGCGGTCAGCCGGACGATGGCATCGGTGGGTGCCTCGATGCGCGGTTCGGGCACATCGTCGAGGCGGATATCGCCGATGTCATGGAATACAACCGCTTTCATGAATACCTCCCGGAAGGCTGTCGGTCGGCTGGCTGTGCCCGGACGCTCCGCGCCCGGACAAGCGCTTCCTCAGTGTGCCTGGGCCACGCCGCGCAAGACCGTCGTGCTGGCCTGGGTGCTGCGAGCGGCGGAAATGTTGCCCAGCGAGACCACGCCGACCAGGCGTTTCTCGCGATTCATCACCGGCAGGCGGCGGACCTGGATGTCGGCCATGTTTTCCGCCACGTGCTGGATGTCTTCGTCCTCGAAGCAGTAGCGGATGTTCGGGCTCATCACCCGGCGGACCGGGGTGTCGCTGCCGAGTCCTTCGGCCACCGCGCGCAAGGCGATATCGCGGTCGGTGACCATGCCGACCAGACGGTCGTTGTCTTCGACCAGCAAGGCACCGGTGTCGATTTGCGCCATCAGCCCGGCCGCTTCGCGAACGCTCTGTTCGGGACGGACGGTCTGGACGTTGCGGGTCATGATTTCGCTGATTTTCATGGCGTGCTCCTCTGCTTCTGTGGGTGGAAGGCTGGAGGCCCGGACCCTGCCGATCGGTCGCACGTGCCGGCCTGCGTGCCGGCTCCTGCGAAATCGTCAGGCCCTGAAAGGCGGCCAGTCGCGGCGCCGTCCGGCAGCCGATGAAGCCAGTGTCCGCTACGCACCCGGCGGCCAAGCCGACCGCGGCGCGCATTCATCGCCTGCTCGAAAAGCAGCGCATATACATTCGGACTGACGCAGGCCAGAGCGGTTCATCTTTTTTGGCGGGGAGGGGTAGATGCGTGAGGAACGGGCGGGATTCTGCGTAGGGCGCGCGCCCCGGATTGCGCTGGAGCTTATCCGGGCTACGGCCCGGGATTCATCCCGGAAATGGTGGTCTTTTCGTAGGAGCCAGCTCTGCTGGCGAAGCTTTTTGCGGGGCTCAATCGCGAGCAGAGCTCGCTCCTACGTCATGTGTAGCGGTATTCCACGCCGTTTCGGTGGGAGCGAATTTATTCGCGAATGACTGGCAGGCCGCATCGCGGATTGAATCCGCTCCCGCAATGAGCCTGGCCTGTATCACCCCTGAAACACCACCTCGAACGGTTGCAGCAGGCGTTCCAGCACATGAGGGCCGAGGGTCGGGGGAATACCCGCGTCGGGGTCGCCGAGCAGTTGGCTGGCGTGGGCCTGCACCGCGTGGCGCTTGCGGGCCAGGGTCCAGATATCCAGCGGGATTTTGCGGGCGCGCTCCCAGGGAATGCGCAAGTCTTCCGGGCCGGCCCAGTGCCAGGTCCAGATGGGGATTTCGTGCAGTTGCGCGCCGACCAGGTGAGTGGCCGCCACGGCGGCACGGCCGACGGCTTCGTGATCGGGATGGCCATCGTGGCGCCAGGGGGTGAAGACCACGTCGTCCTCGCGCAGGTAGCGCATCAGGAAGGCGGCGAGTTCGTCCTCGTGTTCGCTGACCGCACCATCCGGGAATCCGCCGCGAATCCATTTCAGGCGGCCGAACATCAGGCCCAGACGGCGCAGCGACTCCGCGCTCTCCTGCGGTCGGATGGCGCTCAGCCGGGCCGGCGTCCAGCGTTTGGAGCCCGGGTGGCTGGCGCTGCCGTCGGTGACCGAGATGAGTTGCAGCGGGCGCTTGAGCTGGGTCAGTAATTGCAGCAGTCCTCCGCAGCCCAGTACCTCGTCATCCGGGTGCGGGGCGATGATTACGGCCCGCGCCTGGCCCGGCACCAGCTCCTCCACGTCGATCAGCGGCAGGCGCGCCAGGTGGCGCGAATTCTTCCAGGCCGACAGGGGCGTGCCCCGGCCGCGCAGGAGATCCAACTCCAGAAGTCGAACAATGCGGCTTTCGCGACTTCGAGGGGGTGAGGCCAGGATCATCGGGTCAACCTCCTAGGAACAGCATGCTCATTTACAACGCGTAAAATCGTATGCGACCCCAGTCGCTCGTTCGCCTGCCTTGCATAGGCTCTGTACGAAAAGTGCCTGCGCTCGGTGATGCGTCGTTAAAAATCGGCTCGGAATGCTCATTTACAGCACGTAAAGTCGAGTGCGACCCCAGTCGCTTCCTCACCGATTTTTGCCTCGCCTGACTTCGCTCGGCGACTTTCATACAGACCCTAGGGCTCGCAAGATTTGACAGGCGCTAGGGGGCGTCGTTGCGCACCAGCTCGAACAGCAGCAGGGAGCGCCCGGTGACGCCGAAATCTTCGTGGAACGGATAGTGCTCCGCCGTGCAGTCGCCCTGCGGCTGGTTGGTGTCCACCAGACACACCCAGTGCGAACCTTCTGGCACCGCCGGGAGACGGAAGTTCACCAGATCGTAATGAGCGTTCACGATCAGCAGCAGGGTGACGTCGGAGCCCGCGCGGCGGATGCCGGTGGGCTGGGCGCGGCCGTCCATGAGCATGCCGAGGCAGCGGCCGTGGGGGTCTTCCCATTGCTCGACGGTCATTTCCTCGCCATTGGGGGCCAGCCAGGTGACGTCCTTGACGCCCAGTTCCTCGTTGTAGGCGCCGACCAGGAAGCGGCCACGCCGGAGGATGGGGTAGGAGAGGCGCAGCTTGATCGCCTTGCGCACGAAGGCGAGCAGCGACTTGCCTTCCTCGTCGAGGTTCCAGTCCACCCAGCCGATCTCGCTGTCCTGGCAGTAGGCATTGTTGTTGCCGTGCTGGGTGCGGGAAAACTCGTCGCCGGCCACCAGCATCGGCGTGCCCTGGGAGAACAGCAGGGTCGCCATGAAGTTGCGCATCTGGCGCAGGCGCAGGGTGCGGATTTCCGGGTCGTCGGTGGGGCCTTCGACACCGTGGTTCCAGGACAGGTTGTTGTCGCTGCCGTCCTGGTTGTTCTCGTCGTTGGCTTCGTTGTGCTTGTGGTTGTAGGACACCAGGTCGCGCAGGGTGAAGCCGTCGTGGGCGGTGATGAAGTTGACCGAGGCGAACGGCCGCCGTCCGCGCTGGTTGTACATATCGCCGGAGGCGGTGAGGCGCCGGGCGAAGTCGGCCAGTTGGTCCTCGTCGCCCTTCCAGAAGGCGCGCACGGTATCGCGGAAACGGTCGTTCCATTCCATCCAGCCGGGCGGGAAGCCTCCGACCTGGTAGCCGCCAGGGCCGCAGTCCCAGGGTTCGGCGATCAGCTTGACCTGGCTCAGCACCGGGTCCTGGCGACAAGCCACGAGGAAGCCGTGGCGCTCGTCGAAGCCGGTTGGCTCGCGGCCGAGGATGGTCGCCAGGTCGAAGCGGAAGCCGTCCACATGCATCTCGGTGACCCAATAGCGCAGCGAGTCGGTGACCATCTGCAGCACGCACGGGTGGCTGAGGTCGAGGGTGTTGCCGGTCCCGGAGTCGTTGATGTAGTAGCGCCGCTCGTCCGGGTTCAGGCGGTAGTAGGTGGCGTTGTCGATGCCGCGCATGCTCAGGGTCGGGCCGCGCTCGTTGCCTTCGGCGGTGTGGTTGTAGACCACGTCGAGGATGACTTCGAGGCCGGCATCGTGCAGGTGCGCGACCATTTCGCGGAACTCGTTGATGTGCCCGCTGGAGAGGTAGCGCGGGTGCGGCGCGAAGAAGCCGATGGTGTTGTAGCCCCAGTAGTTGTGCATGCCTTTTTCCAGCAGGTGCTGGTCGTCGACAAAGGCATGAATGGGCAGCAGCTCCAGCGAAGAGACCCCGAGCTTGCGCAGGTACTCCACCACCTCGTTGGTCATCAGCCCGGCGAAGGTGCCGCGCTTGTTCTCCGGCACGGCCGGGTGGCGCATGGTGTAGCCGCGCACGTGGGTCTCGTAGAGGATGGTGCGCTCCCAGGGCACCCGCACCGGGCGGTCGCGCCCCCAGGTGAAGGCGGGGTCGATGACCTTGCTTTTGGGCACGTAGCGCGCGCTGTCGCGGGTGTCGAAGCTGAGATCGGCATCCTTGTGGCCGATGGTGAAGCCGAACAGCGACTCGGACCAGCGCAGCTCGCCCACCAGTTGCTTGGCGTAGGGATCGATGAGCAGCTTGTTGGGGTTGAAACGGTGCCCGGCGTCCGGTTCGTAGGGGCCGTGCACGCGGTAGCCGTAGATCTGTCCCGGATGGGCGTCTGGCAGATAGCCGTGCCAGATCTCGTTGGTGTATTCCGGCAGTTCGATACGCTCCAGTTCGACTTCGCCCTTGTCGTCGAACAGGCACAACTCCACCTTGGTGGCATGGGCGGAGAACAGCGCGAAGTTGACGCCGAGGCCGTCCCAGGTCGCCCCCAGCGGAAACGGCAGCCCTTCGCGGATACGGGACGTCGTCTTCACCTGCGGGGCTGGCGGGTTGCTTTTGCGGTGGGTGTTCATGTCGTCTCCTCTCCAGGGGAACTGCCGGATCGCTCCTTGGGCGGGCTCAGCTCGCTGGCTTGGGCGCGCGTGGCGTGCGCGGCTTCTTCACCGGCGTGGCTGCGTCGGTCGCTTTGGCCGGTTTGGCTATGGTGGTTGCCTTCGTCGTGCGGGTGGTCTTGGTCGCGGCGGGCGTGGCGGTGGTCGTGGTGGTGGTTTTCGGCTTGCTCACCCGGCGTACCTTGCCGGCTGACTGTTCCGCTGGCCGCGACTCGGCTTCGGCCAGTTTGCGGGCCATTTCCCAGTGGCGGGCGTCCTGGCCATGCGGCCGGCCTTCGGATTCCCAGATCTGATAGGCGAATTCACGAATGCGCTGCTCGTCTGCGGTCATTTCAAGGTTCTCCCTGACTCGATAGTGAAAAAAGGACGCCCACGGGGAACTCCCGCAGGACTTGCGCCAATGGCAATGTCTCGTTGTCTGTGACTGCACAGTCGGAAAAAAGTCCCGTCCAGGCTTTATTCCGCGCCTCTGGCGGCAATTCGACCCGGGTGTTGGCCCAGGCCGCAGGATCGATGTGCGGGATTGCGGCATCGCCGAGCAGCGGGGCGGCCAGGCGCGGAACCACCACCAGCAGCCAGTCCCCGTCCTGCTCGCGGGCGAAAGCCAGGACCCGCTGGGACTGCTCGCCCTGTACGTTCAGCGGGCGATAGCGGCCGTCGAGGAACAGGCCCGGGCGGCGCGCGCGCAGGTCCAGGGTACGGTGGATCAGCCACTGCTTGATGCGGCCGTCGGTCCAGTGGGCGAGCAGCTCGGACGGGGTGTTTTCTTCGGCCAGCGTCTGCCGGCGCCGGGCGAAGTCCACCGGGCGGCGGTTGTCCGGGTCGACCAGGCTGAAGTCCCAGTATTCGGCGCCCTGGTAGAGGTCCGGCACGCCCGGCACGGTCATCCGCAGCAGCGTCTGGACCAGCCCGTTGAGCGCGCCGGCGGGCGCGAGGGTGCGGGCCGCGGCGGCGATTTCGTCGCGCAGCGCCTGTTGCGCCGGGTCGAGCAGCAATGCTTGCAGGTAGCGGCGACAAGCCGTTTCGTAGGCCTCGTTCGGTGCGCTCCAACTGGTCCGCAGCTTCGCCTCGCGCAAGGCTTTTTCCTGCCACTGCAACAGGCGCTCGGCGTAGGCGCGCAGGCCGTCGTGGTCATCGGCAGCGAGACCGGGCGGCCAACTGCCGAGCAGGCACTGGAACAGCATGAACTGGTCGCCCGCTGCCGGAGCGGGACCGTCGGCCAGTTCCTGGCACAGCGGCGCGGCCAGTTGCAGCCAGTGCCAGGTGCGCTCGGCGAACCATTCGGCCCGTTCGCTGAGTACTGTCAGGCGCGCACGGGTGTCTTCGCCGCGCTTGTGGTCATGGGTGGCGGTGGCCAGCAGGTTGCGCGGGAATGTCTCGTGCCGGCGTTGGCAGGCGCCATGGAAGGCTTCCGGCGGCGCGCTGAATCGATGCACATCGAAGCCGACGTCGTTGCGCGACAGCAGCACCCCGGAGCGGTAGCAGGCGGTGTCTTCCACGGCCTTGGCGGCCGCCGGCGAGGTGAGTTGCTGGAAGCGCACGCAGGCCTGACGGCGGGCACGGCGCAACGGACCCGGTGGCAGCCTGCGCAGGCTTTCGCCGCCGAGCCAGCGCTGCAAGTGGTCGAGCAGCGGCCAGTCGGCTTCGCCGAGGGTGGTGCGGGCGCCTTCCAGGGCCTGCTGGAAGAACGGCTCGTCCACGTTGGAACGGCCGGCACCGCCGATATACACGCGGTACACGGGGAAGTGCACGATGAGTTCGAGCAGGGCGCGGCGGATCGCGCCGAGGGTGATATCGCGGGTCATGAGATCGCCGCGCGCCACCTGTAGCAGGGCCTGGGCGGTATTCTCGAAGTCGCCGGCGAGGGGGCCGGTGAGCACCAGTTGGCGGGCCAGCCGGGCTTCTTCGAGGAAATCGGCGGGGCGTCCGCTGACGTTGTTCCACAGGTTGCAGAGCAAGGGCTGGCCGGCCGGGTCATGTTGCAGCAGCGAGACCTCGTTCATGAATTCGTAGCCGGTGGTGCCGTCCACGCCCCAGTCGGCGCGCAGTCGTTCGCCCTGGCCGAGGATCTTCTCGACATAGATTGGAAAGTGCCCTACCGCCGCTTCCGGCGGCCGCGCCCCGAGCAGCCGGTCGACCCGCCGGCGCAGGCGGCGACAGTAGCCGTGCGGATCGGCGAGACCGTCGATGTGGTCGATGCGCAGACCGTCGACCAGTCCTTCGCCGATCAGCTCGAAAATCTTCGCGTGGGTTTCCTCGAACACCACCGGGCGTTCCACCCGCAGGCCGCCGAGTTCGTTGATGTCGAAGAAGCGCCGCCAGTTGATGTCGTCCGCCGCGGTGCGCCAGCTCGCCAGGCGGTAATGCTGGCGTTCGAGCAGGTCATGCAGACGGAGCATGCCGTCTTCGCGGCGGCCATCGTAGCGTTCCGTCATCCGCTCCAGCGCGGCGGCCACTTCGGGGGCGCTGGCGAGCCGGGCCAGTTCGCGCTTGATCGCGGCAGCTTCCCGATAAGGGTTGGGCTCGTGCGCCAGGGCCTTGCAGCGGGCCGCCAGCTCGCTCAGCGCCGGGTGTTCGGCGGCGCCGAGCAGCTCGCCGTAGCCGAGCGGGTTGATCGGGAAACGGTGCTCGTAGTGTTCGACATGGAAGCTACCGTGCTCGGCGTCGAAGCGCAGGGGCAGCTCGCCGCTGTGCAGCACTTCGCCGTAGTCGCTGCGCAGGAAGGGCACCAGCAATTGGCCCTCCAGCAGCGGGTCGGGGGAGTGCCACTGGATGTCGAAGAACTGCGCGTAGGGGCTGCGCCGGCCCCATTCCAGCACGTCGAGCCACCAGGGATTGGCCGAGCCGCCGACCGCCATGTGGTTGGACACGATGTCGAGGATCAGTCCCATGCCGTGCCGGCGCAACGCGGCGACCAGCCGGCGCAGCGCCGCTTCGCCGCCCAACTCGGGGTTGATCCGGGTCGGGTCGACCACGTCGTAGCCGTGCATCGAGCCCGGCCGCGCGGTCAGCAACGGCGAGGCATACAGGTGGCTGATGCCGAGACGGGCGAAGTACTCGACCTGCGCGCAGGCGTCGTCGAGGGTGAAACCCCGATGGAATTGCAGGCGAAGGGTGGCGCGCAGCTTCGTCATGACGGGTCCCGTTTGCGGGCCTGGTCGAGCAGGCGCAGGCGGCGCGCCGGGCCTTCGGCTTCGAGCAGGTGGTGGCAGTCGTCCGGCCAGCGGCGGCGCCAGTTGGGGTGGCTGTCCACGGTGCCGGGCAGGTTCGGCTGTTCGACCAGGCCGAGGGCGTCCTCCATCGGCAGCAGCACCAGCGGTGCGGGGGTATGGCCGATGAAGGCGGCGCTGCGGTCGAGCAAGGTATCGTCGTCGATCGGCTGGTCCGGCTCCGCGCCGGCATCGGCGGCCAGGGCACGCGCCAGGCCCTCGCGCTCCTGGGCGCGGGAGGCGCGGGCTGCGTGCAGCCCGGCCTCGTCGAGCTGGCCGAGACGGCCGAGCCAGTCGAGATCGCGGCCGATCCACCAGCCATGCAGGGTCGGCAGGTCGTGGGTAGTGGTGGTGGCCAGCGCGTTGTCCGGCCAGGCCTGCGGCGGCCGGAAGCGCCAACCCCAGTCGTGCTCGAACAGCAGCACGCGGATGCCGAGGATGTCGCGGGCGATGAGGTGCTCGCGGAAGCCCTCCGGCACGGTGCCGAGGTCTTCCCCGAGGATCACCGCCTTGTGCCGCCAGGATTCCAGGCAGAGCAGGCGCAACAGGTCCGGCAGCGGGTAGCTCAGGTAGGCACCGGCTTCGGGCCCGGCGCCGGCCGGCATCACCCACAGGCGCTTGAGCCCCATCACGTGGTCGATGCGGAGGCCGCCGGCATGGGCCAGGTTGGCGCGGATCATTTCGATGAAGGCATGGTAGCCGTGGCGCTTCAGCCCTTCCGGCGAGAACGCGGAAATGCCCCAGCTCTGTCCGGCACGGTTGAGTATGTCCGGCGGCGCGCCGACGGTCAGCGCCGACAGCAGTTCGGCCTGGCGGCTCCAGGCCTGGCTGCCGCCACCGTCGGCGCCCACCGCCAGGTCGGCGATCAGGCCGATGCGCATGCCTGCCGTGCGCGCCGCCGTCTGGGTGCGTTCGAGTCCGCGCGCCACCAGCCATTGGGCGAAGGCGTGGAAGGCGACCTCGTCTGCGTGCTCGGCGGCGAAGCGCGCCACCGCCGGGTTGCGTGGATCGCGATAGGCATCCGGCCACTGGTGCCAGTCGCGTGGCACACCGTCGCGGGCATGGAAGGCATGCAGCGCCTCGAAGCGGCAGTGGTTCTCCAGTGCCTCGCCGCCGGCATGGCGGAAGCTGGCGAAGTCTTCGTGGAGCGGGTGGCCGCCGCGCCGGAACTCGTCGTACAGGGTGCGTAGCAGGCGCAGCTTAGTCTGGGCGGCGGCGGGCCAGTCGATCAGGTCGAGCGATTCCAGCCGGCGCAGTTCGTCGGCCAGCCCGGCGGCCTCGATGGCCTGGCGCAGGGAATACTCGCCGAGGATGCTGCCGGGCGCGCTGTGCAGGACGTTGAAGAACAGCCGGCTGGAGGGCGAGTAGGGGCTGAAACGGTAGGTGTCGGCGCTGAACATGGCGTGCAGCGGGCTGATCGCCAGGGCGTCGGCACCGTGGGCGGCGGCGGAGTGCGCCAGGGTCTCCAGCGCCTGGGTATCGCCGATACCGCCGTCGCCATTGCGGCGCAGGGCATAGAGCTGCACCCCGAGGCCCCAGGCGTTCGGCCGGTCGCTCTGCAGGGCGTCGCGCAGCGAGTGGCAGCGCGACGGGGCCACCGCCAGGGTCAGTTCGCGGTCGGCGATCCGCAGGTGGTGGTAGCCGATGCCGGCGAAGGCGGGGAGACGGCCATGGTCGTCCAGGCGGGTGTCGATCCGGCTGCCGTCTTCCTGGAGCAGCTCGAACGCCGCACCGGGCGCGAAATGACGCGACAGATCGAGCGGCTGCCCCTGATCCAGGGTGAGCAGCGGCGGCAGGCTGGCGCGGTCGTCGAGCTGCTCCAGCTCACGCAGGCTCTCCTCGACCTGGGTCGGGTTGTCGGCCGCGTGGCCGAGCCCGGCGAGCACCGCACGCAGGACTTCAGGGGTGGCTTGTTGCGGTCGGCCGTCGGCGTCCACCCAGTCGATGGAGAGACCGGCGGCCTGCGCAAGGGCAAAGAGACGCTGATCGCTCATAGGGCCTCCTCGAAGTAGACCAGGGCCAGGCGCGCCGGCAGGTGTCCCAGGCGGCGATCGTCGAAACCGCCGGGGCAGCTCTGGAACAACACCGCGCCGGACGTTTCGCTGGGAGCGTCGACGGCCTGCGCGCCGAGGTTGAGTTCGATCCGCAGGCGGCTGCCGTCGCCGAGTCGCCAGCAGGCCGTCACGGCGCCGTCGCCGAGCACCTCGGCGCCGAGCGCCCGGCAACCGGGCAGGCGTGGGAACAGGACGCGCTGGCGGATATCCAGCAATTCGCGATACAGCGCCAGCCATTCGGCGTGGCCCGGCTCGGCCAGGGCGTGGCGGTCCGGACGCGAGGCAGCGAAGGTGCTCTCGGCGTTGGGATCGGGGATCCGGGCGCGGGTTTCGGCGTCGGCGAAGGCGGCGAAATCGCGGAACTCGTTGCGCCGGCCCTCGCGAACCGCATCGGCCAGTTCGCCGTGGTGGCTGGTGAAGAACAGGAACGGTTGGCGTGCCCCCCATTCCTCGCCCATGAACAGCAGCGGCACCATGGGCGAGAGCAGCAACAGGGTGGTGGCGGCGCGCAGCGCCTCCGGGTCGCAGAGGCTGATCAGGCGCTCGCCGAATGCGCGGTTGCCGATCTGGTCGTGGTTCTGCAGGAACAGCACGAACGATACCGGCTCCAGGTGCGCGCTGGGTTCGCCGCGCGGCGTGCCGTGGCGGTTGGGTTCGCCCTGGTAGACGAAGCCTTCGGCGAGGCAGCGGGCGAGCTTGCCGGTCGGGTCCTGGCAGTAGTTGGCGTAGTAGCTTTCCCGTTCGCCGGTGAGCAGTGCGTGCAGGACGTTATGCCCGTCGTCGTTCCATTGGGCGTCGTAGCCCTGCTCCAGCAGGCGGGCGCTGTTGTGCTCGTTCTCCAGCACCAGGTGCACGTAGCGGTCAGGCTCCACCGCCGCCCGCATGCGCTGGGCCAGTTCGCAGAGGAAGCTTTCGTCGTCGATGGCGTGCACGGCATCCAGGCGCAGGCCGTCGATGCGGTAGTCCTGCACCCACATCAGGGCGTTGTCGATGAAGAAGTCGCGTACCTCGCGGCGGCGGAAATCGATGGCGGCGCCCCAGGGGGTGTGGCGATCCTCGCGGAAGAAGGCACCGGCGTACTGGCCGAGGAAGTTGCCGTCCGGGCCGAAGTGGTTGTAGACCACGTCGAGGAACACCATCAGGCCGAGGCCGTGGGCGGTATCGACCAGGCGCTTGAGCGCCTCCGGTGGGCCGTAGGCGGCCTCCGGCGCATAGGGCAGTACGCCGTCGTAGCCCCAGTTGCGTTCGCCGGGGAACTCCGCGACGGGCATCAGTTCGATGGCGGTGATACCCAGCTCGGCCAGCCGCGGCAGTTCTGCCTCGACGCCGGCGAAGCCGCCGAGCAGCCCGACGTGCAGTTCGTAGAGTACGGTTTCGTGCCAGGGCCGACCGCGCCAGGTTTCGTGGCGCCAGGCATAGGCGTACGGATCGACCACGATGCTCGGCGCGAGGATATCGCCGGCCTGCGCGCGGGAGGCCGGGTCCGGTACCAGCAGGTCGTCGTCGATCTGATAACGGTACAGGGTGCCGGCCCCGTAGGGTGCCTCCAGCACGAACCAGCCATCGGCCTCGGCGCGCATCGGGAGGCTGTCGCCGCCGACGATGCGCACGCTGACCTGGCGCGCATCCGGTGCCCAGAGGGCGAAACGGGTGTGCGTGGCGTTGATCGGTGTGGCGCCGTGGCGGCAGGTATGGGTCAAATGCACGGACATACCCCCTTCAGACCGCCAGGGCGACTTCCGCGCGTTCCGGTGCCAACCGCTGGTAGAGGCGCAGGTAGGGCGACACCGATTGCCGCCAGAAGAATGGTGCGGACATCGCCCGGCACCGCATGGCACCGAACAGCGCCGGCATGGCGTAGACACGCAGGGCGCGCTCGACGGCGGCGCGATAGCTGTCGACGCTGGCCTGGGCGAAGAGGAAGCCGCTGACGCCATCCTCGATGGTGTCCGCCAGGCCGCCGGTGCGGTGGGCGATGGGCAGCGAGCCGAAGCGCTGCGCGTACATCTGGCTCAGGCCGCAGGGCTCGTAGCGAGAAGGCATGAGCAGGAAATCGCTGCCGGCGTAGAGGCGCCGTGCATCGGTCTCGTTGAAGCCGACGTGTACGGCGATCCGCCCCGGATGACGCCGGGCGAGTTGGCGCAGTTCCTCTTCCACCTGCGGTTCGCCGCAGCCGAGCATGGCGATCTGGCCGCCCGCCGCGACGATGTCCGCGGCCACCGCCTGGGTCAGGTCGAGACCCTTCTGGTGCACCAGGCGCGAGACCACGGCGAACAGCGGGCCGGACGACGGCTCCAGGCCGAACAGGCGCCGCACGTGCTCGGCGTTGCGCGCCTTGCCGCTCCAGTTGTTACTGTCGAAGGGGCTGACCAGATGCGGGTCGGTACGCGGGTCCCAGCTCTCGTCGATACCATTGGGGATGCCGCTGAGCAGGCCCTGGCGCGCCTTGCTGGCGAGGAAGCCCTGCATCCCGCAGCCGAACTCGGCGGTGGTGATCTCGCGGGCGTAGGTGGCGCTCACCGTGGTCACATGGCTGGCATAGGCGATACCGGCCTTGAGCAGCGAAAGCTGGCCGTGGAATTCCATGCCCTCGGGACGGCACGCTTCCTCGGGAATTGCCAGTTCCGGCCGGCAATCGGTGCCGAGCAGGCCCTGGTAGGCAAGGTTGTGGATGGTGAACACACTCGGTGTGGTTTGCCCGCGCCAGCGCATGTACGCCGGGGTCAGGGCGGCGGGCCAATCGTGAGCGTGGACCAAGTCCGGGCACCAGCCGATGCCGGCCAGGCCGGCCGCGAGGTCGGCACCGGCCAGGCTGAGGCGGGCGAAGCGGATATGGTTGTCCGCCCAGTCGCGCCCCTGCGGATCGACGTAGGGGTTGCCGGGGCGCTCGTAAAGCTCGGGGCAGAGCAGCACATAGACGATCAGGCCGTCTTCCAGCTCCAACCGGCCGAGGCGGCAGGCCGGCAGCGCGGCATGGCCGGCAATCTGGCCGACCACCTGGATGGGGTAGCCGGCATCGACCACCTGCGGATAGCCCGGCAGCAGCACACGCACGTCGTGCTGGTGGGCGCGCAAGGCCCGGGGCAGGGCGGCGGAAACGTCGCCCAGGCCGCCGGTCTTGATCAGGTCGGCCAGTTCCGAGGTGACGAAGAGCACCTTGCGCCTGGGCGTCGTCGACCGGTGTATTTGCAGAATCGGTGTGTTTGCCGCCGTTGAAACGGTCCCTTCAACCCTGTTCCTTTCCCCATAAACCTTCGCAGCGGCTTGGCTCATCGAATTACCTCCAGTCCTACAGTCGTGGCCCGCCCCAATACGCGCGGGCCGTGGTAACCAGGGTCCACAGGACCCTAAAGCATTCCTTCGCAGCGGCATGGCACCGTCGCAGAATCGTGTCGACAATCGAGAGGGCAGGCCCCGGGGGAGGTGGGGCCGCGATTGGCTCTTTAAATCCTGACCCGGCCTCGCCGAAAAAGTTTGCCGCCGAGGCCTGCCGTTCGGCTTGGAACTTGCCGCAGCGGCACCGCTCCGATGAAAGGACAAGCCAATGGAGCGGAAACACCATGTACAGCCCGGAACAGGTCGTCGAATTCCTCAAGCAACAGAAACTGATCCTGACCACCGCTGAGTCCTGCACGGCGGGCTTGATGGCTTCCCTCCTGGCCGATGTACCCGGTTGCGGATCGGTGCTGGAAAGCGGCTACGTGGTGTACGCCCCGCAAGCGAAGCAGCGCTGCCTGGGCGTGAGCCCCGAGACCATCGAGCGCTTCGGCCTGACCAGCGAGGAAGTGGCCCGGGAAATGGCCCTGGGAGCGCTGCGGGTCAGCGGCGGGACCATCGCCATCGCCAACAACGGGGTGGCCGACGACGACACCGAAGAAGAGGCGGGGGTGCAGTGCTTCGCCTGGGCGCTGAGCCTCGGCGACCGCCAGGTGGTGATCAGCGAGACGGCCCGCTTCGATGGCGACCGTAGCGGCATTCGCATCGCCGCGGCCCGCTACGGCCTGGGACGGCTGCCGCATTGTCATCGGCAGTTGCTGGAGCAGGCCGATGCAGCGGTCGATACCGCCTGAGCCTCACACCGGCGGCTGCCGCTCTGCCTCGCTCTGCACGTCGCGCGGGGCGGCCGGCTCGGCCTTGCGGTTGTAGCCTTCGTTGAGGTCGGCGCGTAGTTGCGGCAGGCAGTGCGGGTACTCCCGGCTGACGAAGCCGATCAGGCTTTCGCGCAGATGGCAGCGCAGGTCCCAGTTGCGTGACGAGTCGGGCGAGCTGACCAGCACGCGCAGTTGCATGGCGCGCTCGCTGGCGTCGGTCACCTGGAGCACACAGACGCGGCCGTCCCAGAGTTCCGGCACGCCGGCGCAGAGTCGCTTCAGCTCCTCGCGTAGCGGTTCCAGCGGCAGCGAGTAATCCACCCAGATGAATACCGAGCCGGTCAGGCCGGAGGACACCCGCGTCCAGTTCTGGAACGGCCGTTCGATGATGTACTGCAAGGGCACCACCAGCCGGCGGTCGTCCCAGATACGCACCACCACGTAGCTGCCGGTGATTTCCTCGATGCGGCCCCATTCGTTCTCGATGATCACCACGTCGTCCAGGCGGATCGGCTGGGTAATGGCGATCTGCAGGCCGGCGATCAGGTTGCCGAGCACCGGCTTGGCCGCGAAGCCCGCGGCGAGCCCGGCGAGGCCGGCGGAGGCCAGCAGGCTGGTGCCGAACTGGCGAGCGGCGGGGAAGGTCATGAGCATCGTCGAGGCGCCGAACAGCAGGACGAAGAAGCTCAGGCTGCGGGTCAGCACGCGGGTCTGGGTCTGGATGCGGCGGGCGCGCAGGTTGTCGCTGATGTCCACCGGGTTGCTCACCACGATCACCTGTTCGATGGCTTTCACCGCGCGGAGGCCGAGCCAGGTAAAGGCGGCGATGGTGGCCAGGGAGGTGATGTGCCGGGCCGGCGCGATCAGCAACAGATCATCCGGGGCGGAACTCCAGACCGCCTGCAAGCCGAGCAGGGGTAACAGCACACGCACCGGCTTGCCGATGTGCGCGGTCAGTTCGCGGGTGAACAGGAAGTTCTTGCCGATACGCCGAAGGGCCGCGGTCAGCAGGCGTCCGGCGATGCTCAGGATGAGCAGGGCCACGGTCGCCGCCAGCAATGTGTTGAGCCCGGCCACGGAAATGTAGGTGTGCCAGTCGAGGAGATTCGTCATCGCTTCGCTTCCTGGAACGTCGCTATAGAGGATAGGCGAGAGCGGGTTTGGTTCCGGATGGGGTGAGCTTGTTGGGTGGCTTGGCTCCGTCGGGCGAATGAGTTCGCCCCTACAGCGAGCCCGGCGCGGGGTCACTATTTCCGCGGGGCAGACGTAGCCCGGATAAGCGCAGCGCAATCCGGGTTCCCGGATTGCGCCGGGGCTTATCCGGGCTACAGCCGTCCGGCCCGGCCGTAGGTCCTCGACTGTCTGAACGGTCTCATTTCGCGAATGAATTCGCTCCTACAGTGCTACATAGGCCTCTGCAGGGGCGAATTCATTTGAACTTGGGAAACCACGTCCTTAGGACGTGGTCATGAGTCACCGGCTCTGCCTGTGACGATTTGAG
>NZ_MUJY01000107.1 GCF_002286785.1 Pseudomonas sp. PIC25
CTGCGGAGCATCGCCATACCTCCCTCCCGTAGCCCGAATAAGCCTCGGCGCAATCCGGGAGGTGGTCTGGATTGAATGCCAAACGGCCCTGTTCGCCAGCAAGCTGGCTCCTACGGTTATGCGGTGATTGGGGGGAAATGTCCGGCCTGTCCGGGATGACGCCGGGCGAGTTGCTGCAAGTGACCTGAGCTATCGGCCCCATCGAGACAATCAACGGGCCCTCGTCCATCCCGTCCCCTAGCATGGCGGCGTCACTCAATTTTCCAGGAGTCCGCGCCATGCACCTCAACGCCCTGTTGCGCAGCCTGCTCGCCGCCTATGCCTCCGGCGCCAGCGGAAGCTGTCCCGAAGCCTGACGCTTGGTCCACATGGACTCAGCCGGTACTCTGTGGCCTTTGTCCCCGCGGAGTAGACGATGTCCTTGCGTTCCGTATGCGTTTTCTGCGGCGCCAGCCCCGGCGCCAACCCGGTTTACCGTGAGGCCGCCGAGAACCTCGGCCGGCATCTCGCCGAGCGTGGCCTGACGCTGGTCTACGGCGGCGGTGCCGTGGGCCTGATGGGTACGGTGGCGGATGCCGCCCTGGCCGCCGGCGGTGAGGTGATCGGGATCATCCCGCAGAGCCTGCAGGATACGGAGATCGGCCACCCCGGCCTGAGCCGTCTGGAAGTGGTGTCCGGCATGCATGCGCGCAAGGCCCGCATGGCCGAGCTGAGCGACGCCTTCATCGCCCTGCCCGGCGGGCTCGGCACGCTGGAGGAATTGTTCGAAGTCTGGACCTGGGGCCAGCTCGGCTACCACGCCAAGCCGCTCGGCCTGCTGGACGTGAATGCCTTCTACGACAAGCTTGCCGGTTTCCTCGACCACCTGGTGGCGGAGCGCTTCGTTCGTGACCATCACCGCGCCATGTTGCAGCGCAGCGAGGACCCGGCGGAGCTGATCGACCGGCTCGCCGCCTGGCAGCCGACGGTCGCACCCAAATGGGTAGACCGCCAACCCCGCTGAACGGAGGTGTCCATGTTGCTCGCCCATAACGGCCATTCGCCCCGCATCGATCCCAGCGCCTATGTCGCGCCCAATGCCGTGATCTGCGGCGATGTGAGCATCGGGCCGGGCTGCCGCATCCTGTTTGGCGCCCAGGTGATCGCCGAGGGTGGCTCGATCCGCCTCGGCCGCGACTGCATCGTCATGGAGAACGCCGTGCTGCGCAGCAGCGAGCGACACAGCCTGAGCATCGGCGACCATTGTCTGGTCGGCCCGAACACGCATCTGGTGGGTTGCACGTTGGAAGAGGAAGTCTTCGTCGCCACCGGCGCGGCGATTTTCCATTCGGCGCATGTCGGCAAGGGCAGCGAGGTGCGCATCAATGGCGTGGTGCACCTGAAGACGCGCCTCGAGCCCGGTGCCACCGTGCCCATCGGTTGGGTGGCGGTGGGCGATCCGGCGCAGATCCTGCCGCCCCATGAGCACGAGAAAATCTGGGCGATCCAGCAGCCGCTGGATTTCCCGCTCAGCGTCTATGGTTTCCAACGTGCCGACGCCGACATGCGGAAGATCACCCGCAGCCTGTCGGAGAAGCTGGCCAGCCACGCGCAGGACAGCGCCTGCGATTGACCGCCCACCCAGGAGCCGATGACATGGACCAAACGCCCGACCTCGCCGCTTATTTCAACCGCATCGGCTATCGCGGCGACCCGCAGCCGACGCTGGATACCCTGCGCCAGTTGCATGCCCTGCACACCGAAGCGATTCCATTCGAGAACCTGTCGCCTTTCCTCGGCGAACCCGTGGAGCTGGACCAGCCTGCCCTGGAGGACAAGCTCATCCATCGTGGCCGGGGCGGCTACTGCTATGAGCACAACCTGTTGTTCAGCCGGATGCTCCAGGCCCTGGGCTTCGAAGTGACGGGCCTCGCCGCGCGGGTACGCCTGAACCAGCCGGACCATGTGCAGACGCCACGCACCCACATGCTGCTGCGGGTCCGCCTGGATGAGGGCGACTACCTCGCCGACGTCGGTTTCGGCGGGCTGACCCAGACGGCGCCGCTGAAGCTCGTGCCCGACGTGGAGCAGGCGACGCCCCACGAACCCTTCCGTCTCCTCCACGCGGACGGTCTGTATACCCTGCAAGCCCTGGTCGCCGGGGATTGGCGCACCCTGTACCAGTTCGACCTGCAGGAGCAGCAGTTACCCGATTACCAGTTGGCCAGTTGGTACCTGTCGCACCACCCGCAATCCCACTTCGTCACCGGCCTGATGCTGGCACGCACGGAGCCGGGACTGCGCCATGCCCTGCACAACAGCCGCTATACCCTGCACCACCTGGGCGGTGCGTCGGAGAAACGCGAACTGGCCACGGTGGATGAATTGCTGGATGTGGTGCAGACGCAGTTCCGCATTCGCCTGCCGGAGATTCCCGGCAGCCGCGATAAACTGGAGCGCCTGCTGGCCACGGAACCCAGTTGACGGCCGCTCCGCTCGCACAGGACTGTGCGGCGAGGGTCCAAAGCGACACGAACCCTTGCGCCGGACCGGCGCCGCCCGATGTACCCGACCGGTCCGGCCCTCGCCGCCACCGGCGCCAGAAGAACAACAGCGCATGATCACCTGGAAAAACCGCCTGCTCCGCTTCATCTCCCTCGCGCAAACCCTGCTCCAGCGCTACCCCGGCACCGTGGCGCTGTTCGGCTTCGTGTCCGGTGTCGCCAGCTTTCTGCTGGTGGACCGCCAGACCAACCTGGCCAAGGTCATCGCCGTGGTCATGCTGGTGAGCTGGGTCTGGCTGATGCTGGAAAACAGCCTGCGGCAATGCTTCATCCGCTGGTTCGGCTGGGAGCTGCCGCCACCGCTGCTGCGCTATGCGACGCAGATGATTCACCAGGAAAGCCTGTTCTTCGTCCTGCCGTTTTTCTTCGTCACCACCGCCTGGAACAGCGGTCAGGCGCTATTCACCGGCCTGCTGGCCAGCGCGGCCCTGGTGTCGATCCTCGATCCGCTGTACTACCGCTGGCTGGCGGCGCGGCGCTGGGTTTACCTCGCTTATCACACCCTGACGCTGTTCGCGGTGATCCTCACCGCCCTGCCGATCCTGCTCCAACTGAGCACACCGCAAAGCTACCAGTTGGCCCTGGGCACCGCCGTGCTGCTGTCCTTTCCCAGCCTCGCCAGCACCCTGCAACTGCGCGGCTGGCAGCGCGCGCTGGCGGTGGTGGGGCTGTGCCTGGTGCTCGGTGCGGTCGGCTGGCTGGCGCGGCTCTGGGTACCGCCGGCCACGCTGTGGCTCACCGAAGTGGCGGTGACCCTGCAACTGGACGACGCAAACCGCGCGCCGGGCCAGAGCATCAGGCAGATCAGCGTGGCCCAGCTACGCAGCCAGGGGCTCTACGCCTACACCGCGATCAACGCGCCCCGCGGTCTGCACGAGCGCATCCAGCACGTCTGGATTCACAACGGCCAGGTCGTGGAGCGCATCGCGCTGGATATCCGGGGCGGGCGCGAAGCGGGCTACCGCGCCTGGACCCACAAGCAGAACTTCCCCGAACACCCCGCCGGCGACTGGCAGATTCGCGTGGTGACCGAAGTGGGCCAGCAGATCGGCACGCTACGCTTCGAGGTGACGGAGTGACGCGGACCGCCTGAACCCTGGCCAGGCACGGGGGTCGGACCAGAGGTGAGCCATCCGCCTGGAGAAAGGACATGTCTGGCAACCCGCTCCCTCTGGTTCTGACCGTCTTGCTGGCGAGCCTGACCGCCGCCTGCGGCGATACGGCGAAACTGCCCATCGAAGACAGCTACGGCCGCCAGCCGACGCTGCCGCCGCCGAACGAATCGCTGATCCCCACCGTACACATCGCGCCGGCCAAGGGGTGGCCCGAAGGCGCCAGGCCCACCGCCGCCCCCGGCCTGGCGGTGAATGCCTTCGCCAGCGGCCTCGATCATCCGCGCTGGCTGCATGTGCTGCCCAACGGCGACGTGCTGGTTGCCGAGACCAACGCCCCGCCCAAGCCCGAGGACAACAAGGGCATCCGTGGCTGGGTGATGAAGAAGGTGATGAAACGCGCCGGTGCCGGCGTCCCCAGCGCCAACCGCATCAGCCTGCTGCGCGATGCGGACGGCGACGGCGTGGCGGAAACCCGCAGCGTCTTCCTCGAAGGGCTGAACTCGCCGTTCGGCATGGCCCTGGTGGGCGACACGCTCTATGTCGCCAATACCGACGCGGTAATGCGCTTCCCCTACCGCGAAGGCGACATGCGCATCGACGCCAAGGGCGAGAAAGTCGCCGACCTGCCGGGCGGCCCTATCAACCACCACTGGACCAAGGACCTGATCGCCAGCCGGGACGGCTCGCGCCTGTATGCCACGGTCGGCTCCAACAGCAACGTCGCCGAGAACGGCATGGAAAACGAGGTCAATCGCGCGGCGGTGCTGGAGATCGACCCGCAGACCGGTGCTACGCGCCTGTTCGCCTCCGGCCTGCGCAACCCCAACGGTCTTTCCTGGCAACCGCAGAGCGGCGCGCTCTGGGTGGCGGTGAACGAGCGCGACGAAATCGGCAGCGACCTGGTGCCCGACTACATGACCTCGGTGAAAGACGGCGGCTTCTACGGCTGGCCCTACAGCTACTACGGCCAGCACGTGGACGAGCGGGTCCAGCCGCAGAAACCGGAGCTGGTGGCCAAGGCACTGGTCCCGGACTACGCCCTTGGCGCCCACACCGCCTCGCTCGGGCTGACTTTCTACCAGGGCGACCTGCTGCCGGAACGCTACCGCAACGGCGCCTTCGTCGGCCAGCACGGCTCCTGGAACCGCAAGCCCCGCAGCGGCTACAAGGTGATCTTCGTCCCCTTCGACATGAACGGCCAGCCCGCGGGCGATGCGCAGGACATCCTCACCGGCTTCGTCAACGACGACGGCGACGCCCTGGGGCGGCCCGTCGGCGTAGCGGTGGACAAGCCCGGCGCGCTGCTGGTGGCCGACGATGTCGGCAACACGGTCTGGCGGGTGACGCCGGCTCGGTGAATGGGGGTCTGCTGTTGTGGCTTTTGATGGATCTATCCAGCACGACCTTCCCCGGGTACGAGGCCAATCCCCTCTCCCCTGGGTCCCTCTTCCCTGATGGTGAGAGGGGAGATTCGTGCCACCCGATGTAGCGAAGTGATCCTGACGCTTTGTCATTGTCTGAGGGCTTGCGAAAAAGGTGGGGCCAACACCGGAGCCCCGTCAGGAGGCCGAGCGGAATCGTCGTGTAGGGGGACGAGCGGCATGGATGCCGCGAGAGGCGCGATTGGCCAGGGATGGCCCCTCGCGCTGGCCCCCGGAACGGCGATGGAGGGAGGGAAGTCGAACGTAGTGAGACCCGGATGCCGGGGCAAGCCCTCTTGGTTACCTTCTGGGGCGAATGCCAGAAGTAACTCGCCGGGGGGCGAAACAAGCAGTGTCTGCGAAACTCAGTAATCGGTTTGGCTCAGGACCTTCCAGCAATACCTAGTCGGGCGAATGAATTCGCCCTATGGGATACACAACACTGCTGACAGTAAGCTGTCAGCAGCCCCCCTTTAAGGTGCTTTCCGTAACGGCGCTCGCCGAGCGCCGCCCCACCGAGATCAAGGAGAGCATCATGCACGCCATTCACTGGTTCGATCTGTACGTCAACGACTTCCAACGCGCCCGCCGTTTCTATGAAACCGCCCTGGATGTTTCCCTGGAGGTGATCGACGGCATGGGCGGACGCATGGGCCTATTTCCCGCCGATCATGAGCACGGCGTCGGCGGCAGTATCGTAGAATCGCCGGACCATCGGGCCGGTGCCGGCGGTACGCGCGTCTACCTGAACGCCGAAGGCAAGCTGGACGCGGTTCTCGACCGGGTGCCCGGCGCCGGTGGCGAAGTCCTGCAACCCAGGACCTCCATCGCCCCGCACGGCTTCATCGCCGTGATCCAGGACAGCGAAGGCAATCAGGTCGGCCTGCACAGCATGAGCTGACCGCCAGGATTCCCGGCACAGACGCCGGATCAGGAGAGACGATGAGGCGCGCCGACCGACTGTTCCAGATCGTGCAGTTCCTGCGCAGCCGCCGGCTGACCACCGCGCAGTGGCTGGCCGAGCGGCTGGAAGTGTCGGTGCGCACCATTTACCGCGACATCCAGGACCTGTCCCTGTCCGGCGTGCCCATCGAGGGCGAGGCCGGCGTGGGTTATGTACTGCGCCACACCATGGACTTGCCGCCGCTGATGTTCGACCGCGACGAAATCGAAGCCATGGTGATCGGCGCGCGCATGGTCCAGGCTTGGGCCGACCCCGCCCTGCAGCGGGCGGCGCAGTCGGCGCTGGCGAAAATCCACGGCGTGCTGCCGGCCAGCCTGCGTGACGAACTCAACGGCAACCGCCTGTTCGCCCCCAGCGGACGCCCCTTCGCCAACCACTGGATCGGCACCTTCCGCCAGGCCATCCGCGAACGGCGCAAGCTCTGGCTGACCTACCGCAGCGAGAGCGAAGCCATCACCCAACGCTGCATCTGGCCGCTCGGCCTGTTCTTCTGGGGGCAGGTCTGGACCTTGTCCACCTGGTGCGAGCTACGCGGTGACTTCCGCAACTTCCGCATCGACCGGGTGATCGACCTCAACCCGCAGGACGAACACTACCCGCTGGAACCGGGCAAGCGCCTGGAGGACTTCCTCGCCCAGTACGTCGACCCGGCGACCTTCGCGCCGGCGTTCAAATCCTGAGAGCGCTGAGTTGAACCGCGCCACGGCGAAGCGCACAGTATGGCGCTTCGCAGCTCACCAGAAAGGACTTCGACATGCGCAGCCTCCGCTTCGGTCTGATTGGCGATCATGACTCCGATGTCACTGCCCACCGGGCGATTCCCCTGGCCTTCGACCTCGCCGCGGCTACGCTGGACTTCCCCATCGAAGCCGAATGGCTCCCCACCGAGCGCATCGACAGCACCGGATGCCTGGCCGGCTTCGATGGCCTCTGGTGCGTCCCCGCCAGCCCTTATCGCAACACCGACGGCGCCCTCCTCGCCATCCGCCATGCCCGCGAAACCGGCGTGCCCTTCCTCGGCACCTGCGGCGGCTTCCAGCATGCGCTGCTGGAGTACGCTCGCAGCGCGCTCGGCTGGAGCGATGCTGCCCATGCGGAGCTCGACCCGGAAGGCGCTCGACAGGTGATCCAGCCGCTGGCCTGCGCCCTGGTGGAAGCCCTCGGCCCGGTGCGTTTCGTCGCCGACAGCCTTCTGGCCCGCGCCTACGGCGCCCTGGAGGCGGAGGAAGGCTACCGCTGCCGCTTCGGCCTCAATCCGGCGTTCCGCGAGGCGCTGACCGATGGCCCGTTGCGCATCACAGCCACCGATGATCAGGGCGACGCCCGGGGCATCGAGCTGGAGGGTCATCCGTTCTTCGTCGCCACCCTGTTCCAGCCGGAGCGCGCCGCCCTGGCCGGCCGGCTGCCTCCGGTGGTGAGGGCGTTCGTCGAGGCGACAGCGAAACGATGAGGGTGACCGCTCTCACGCTCCGGATGTAAGCGGCTGGCGGGGTATCGAGCAGCGTGCTACATAGGCGGCATCTCCGCACGGATGCCATCCTTATGCCTCTACTCGCTCTGCTAGTCATTGCCTGCCAGGTCGCCTGCGGCCTGCACGTGGTCCGCACCGGACAGGAACGCTACTGGCTGTTCCTGATTATCAGCCTCCCCGGCCTCGGCTGCCTCATCTACTTCCTCGGCATCATGCTGCCGGACATCCTCGGCAGCCGCACCGGCCGCCATGCGGTGAACCGCCTGCACGACCACATCGACCCGGAGCGCCACCTGCGGGCACTGCGCGACGAGCTGAGTCTGCGCGACACCCACGAGAGCCGCGTGCAACTGGCCGACGAGCTGGCCCGGCTGGAGCGTTTCGCCGAAGCCGGCGAGCACTACCAGGCGGCGCTGCGCGGCATGCACGAACAGGACCCGTCGATTCTTCTGGGGCTGGCCCGTGCACAATTCGGCCAGGGCGACGCCCAGGGCTGCCGCCTCAGCCTGGAGCGGCTGATCCAGCACAACCCGCAATACCGTTCGGCGGATGGCCACTTGCTGTATGCCCGCACCCTCGACCAGCTCGGCGAAATCGCCAAGGCTGAAGAGGAATACGGGGCTCTGGCCAGCTACTACGCCGGGCCGGAAGCACGTTATCACTACGCCCAGATGCTCATCCGCCTGGGCCGCACCGGCGAAGCGCGCACCCTCCTGGAACAGATCGAAGCCTACGCCCGCCGCGCCCCGCGCCATTACCGCAATCTGCATCAACACTGGCTGACCCTGACCCGCCAGACACTGAAGGCGCTGGATACGCCGGAGCGAAAACAGGCGTGAGTCCGTCCCCGTTCGCGAGCAGAGCCCGCTTTTACAAGGCAAGGCGCTGCTCCACACAAAAGCCGTAGCCCGAATAAGCGTCAGCGCAATCCGGGACAGCGCATTTCCCTACACCGGCCCCACTTCGGAGCCAGCGCTGCTGGCGAAGCGTTTAACCTGCCCCTCGCCTGCCTCCGCTAACGCTCCGTTTCGTCGACAGGCAACACCGTCACCCGCACCTCCGGGTCATGGCTGCCGCCGCCGAGGATCACCCCACGCAGCGGTGACACGTCGGCGAAGTCGCGCCCCCAGGCCAGGGTGATGTGTTCCAGGTTCGGCAGCACGGCATTGGTCGGGTCGAAGTCCACCCAACCGAAACGCGGGCAATACACCGACACCCAGGCATGCGAGGCGTCGGCGCCAATCAGCCGGGGCTGGCCGGGTGGCGGCTGGGTCAGCAGGTAACCGCTGACGTAGCGGGCCGCCAGCCCACGGGAGCGCAGGCAGGCGAGCATCAGGTGGGCGAAGTCCTGGCAGACGCCGCGGCGCTTTTCCAGCACGTCCAGCAACGGCGTCGCTACCTGGGTGGCAGCCGGGTCGAAGGTGAAGTCGGTGAAAATCTTGCGCATCAATGCCTCCACCGCCTGCAACAACGGCCGGCCGGGCGTGAAGCAATCGTCGGCGAACAGCACGAAAGCATGCTTTATCCGCACGGCCGGCGATTCGAAGCGGAAGCGGCTGGCTTCCAGGCGCTCGGTATCCAGAGGCTGGCCGCTGTAGCCGAGGCTGTCGCGCGCGCTTTCCCAAGGTGGCGAAGCGGCGAGATCGATCGCCGGCCGGGCCAGCACTTCCACCTCCAGACGCGCGCCGACTTCGAGTTCGCCGTGGGGACGTTCGAAGGCCAGGCGGGTCAGCGGGTTGCCGAACACGTCCTGCTCGTCTCGCCGCCGGGTCGGCTCCGGGCTGATCGTCAATTGCCGGCTCAGGCAGCGCTGCCAGGGGCTTTTGCGCGGCCACAGGTGCGCCAGTTGCTGCGCCAGGGAGACCGGCGCGGCGTAGCGGTAGTGGGTATCGTGCATGACCCGGTAGCGGGCGCTGGCCCCGAGGCGTTTGTCGGAAGAGGTCATAGCGAAACCGTCTGCTGGCTGGCGTCGACATGGGCGAAATAGCGCAGGGTGAGGCGATCGGAAAGCTGCCCGGCCGCCTCAGCAATTTCCCGCAGCAGGTCGCTCAGCCCGTCGAGCACGGCGCGCATCCCGGCCTCACCGAACAGCGGGCTGTCGAGGGTGCCCAAGTCCACGGCGCGCAGGCGTTCGCCGAGCAGATCGAGGCCCACTTCCGGCGGGCCGCCGAAGTCGTCGCTGAGTTGCTGCAACGCGCGCTTCAGCTCGCTCAACTGGAACATCACGGCATGCGGGTTCTGCTCGTCGAGCAGCAGCAGGTCGAGCACCGGGATCAATTGGGGCACGGCCTGGTAGCGCGAGCGGTAGGTGATAGTGCTGTTGCCCAGCTCCAGTAACCATTCGAGGCCGGCCTGGTCCTGCGCCGCGCGGCCGAGCAGGAACCCGGCGATGACCTCGGCGAGGAACTGCAGGCGCTCGATGCGCCGGCCGATCATCAGGAAGCGCCAGCCGTCGTCGCGGGTCATGTCGTCCAGGGCGAAACCGGACAGCGCCGAGAGCGACATCAGCAAACGGTTGAGGAAATCCAGCAGTTCGCCGAGGTCGCCTTCGTCGCGCTCGACCAGAGGGGTTTCGCGCTGGATTTCCACCAGCGCGTGCCAGTTCTCCCGCGACAGCCGCCCACGTACCTGGGTTGCCGAGCCGTTCAGGCGCTGCAGGTTGGCCCGCAGGCTGAACGGCCAGTCCTCGCCGATCAAGGCCTGGAACAGCCGCGCTTCCAACTCGCCTTCCTCGGACAACAGGCCGAGCTGCGCGGCCAGATCGACCGCTGCCTCCAGCGCCAGCGGCTCGTCGTCGTCATCCACATAGCGCACCAGGATTACTCGTAGCAGGCGGCTGAGGTCATCGCAGCGCTCGGCGTAGCGCCCGAACCAGAACAGGTTTTCCACCACCCGCGACGGCAGGTAGGGATCGCGCCGCACGATGTCCTGTACGCCCAGCGGACGCGGGCGCAGCGGTTCGCCGAGCGCTTCGCGGCCGGCCAGCACCCAGGTGTCCTTGCTGCCGCCACCGCTCTGCATGGCCACCACGTCGGCACCCGCCTCGGCGGCGACGCGGGTCAGCCCGCCGGGCAGTACGCGGTAGCCGTCGGCGCTGGCCACCGCATAGACACGCATGCCAATGGCGCGCGATTGCAGGCGGTCGTTCTGCCAGACCGGCGCCTGGGACAGTTGCGCCACTTCCTGCGCCACATAGGCATAGGGCCGCGCCCGCAGGCGCGCCGCCAGCTTGGCCAGCCCAGTCTCGTCGAGACTGTTGGCGAACACCGGGGCGAAGCTCTGCGAGGGAAAAGCTGGCAGCACCAGCAGATCGGCGAGTTTGTCCAGCGCCTGCTCCAGCACCGGCGGCTCGCCGCACCACCAGGTGGCGATGGAGGGCAGCAGCAGCTCGTTGCCGAACAGGTGCTCCTGGATCTTCGGCAGGAAACCGAGCAGACCCGGCGATTCCAGTACCCCGGAGCCCAGCGCGTTGGCCACCAGCACCCTCCCCTGACGCACTGCTTCGAGCAGGCCGGGCACGCCAAGGGCCGAGTCG
This sequence comes from Pseudomonas sp. PIC25, assembly GCF_002286785.1. Classification (GTDB taxonomy): domain Bacteria; phylum Pseudomonadota; class Gammaproteobacteria; order Pseudomonadales; family Pseudomonadaceae; genus Pseudomonas_M. Next base: position 11,050 of record NZ_MUJY01000107.1, read on the forward strand.
CTGCGCAACTCCAGCGGATCGCAGAAATCGTCGTCCAGCCGGCGCAGCAGTGCATGTACGCGGCGCAGGCCTCCGAGGGTCTTCAGGTAGAGGGTGGCATCGCGCACCGTCAGATCGTGGCCTTCCACCAGCGGGAAACCCAGGTGGCGAGCCAGGTAGAGGTGTTCGAAGTAGGTTTCGTTGAAGCGCCCCGGCGTCAGCAGGACGACCAACGGCGTTTCCCCTGCCTCGCAGGGCGCCTGGCTGACCAGGGTCTCGCGCAGGGTACGAAAGTAGCTCGCCAGGTGCTGCACGCGCAGTTCGCGAAATAGCTCGGGGAAGGTACGCGAGACGATCTGCCGGTTTTCCAAGGCATAGCCGGCACCAGAGGGGGCCTGGGTGCGGTCGGCGATGACCCACCAGCGGCCGTCCGGCGCGCGGCGCAGATCCGCCGCGTAGACATGCAGGAAGGTCCCGCCCGGTGGCTGGATACCCTGGCAGGGCCAGAGGAAATTGTTGTGGCCGAACACCAGTTCGGTCGGCAGCAGCCCCTCGCGCAGCAGCCGTTGCGGGCCATAGAGGTCGGCCAGGACGGTATCCAGCAGGCGTGCCCGCTGCGCCACGCCGGCGGCGATGCCGCGCCACTCTTCGGCGTCGATCAGGTTCGGCAGCAGGTCCAGTTCCCAAGGCCGGTCGGTGCCCTTGGGGTCGGCGTAGACGTTATAGGTGATGCCGTTTTCCTGAATCTGCCGCGCCACCAGCGCCTGGCGCTGACTCAGTTGCGCCGGGTTGCTGCGCATCAGGTGCTGGTGGAACCGGCGCCAATGGGGGCGGACCTGGCCGCTGGCGTCGAGCAGTTCATGGTAGGCCCGCGTGTCGTGCGGGAGGGCGGCGAGCAGATCGGGCATTGGTGGCTCGGAGGCAGTGTCTCGTGGGTGCGCAGGGCGCAAAGCGTCCGCCGGACTGAATCAGTCGCAGCCGGAAACGGCTCGAGACTATAGACCCTGGACGTCATCCAGGCAGCGCAAGAGTTATGCCATCGATCCAGCGGTGCCACGCCGTATCGGCACCGTGCGCGCGCCCCACAACGGAGCACAGCCCGTCACGGCGCACCGCCACCGCACGAAAACAGGGCGACTACGAGCAGCCGCCCTCCAGGCTGGCGATCCAGCGCCGCACCAGCTCAACGCCTTCCGCGTGGGCGGTGGAGCGGCCCAGTTCCGGCATCATCGCGCTGGGGTCGAGGCTTTCCAGGCGGTAGATGAGGATCGAGTCATCCGGGGCGCCGGGCTGGATATCGACCAGGCGATTGCCGGAACCCTTGCCGGCCGCCACCGGCTGTTTGCAACGGCCGTAGCGGATGCCGAAGGGAGTCGCCGGGTCGAGCAGCAGCCCGGACGTCCGCGCCGGCCCCTGTGGGTTGTGACAGTGAGAACAGTTGGCGTCCAGGTAGCTGCGGGCCTGCTGCTCCAGGCTTTCCCCGGCGCGCGGCTGGCCGAACAGGGCATTCTGCGGAACGCCGGCCAGGCCAGCCGGAAGTCCCTTGAGCAGGCCGCGCTGCTGCCACTGTACGAGCTGGTTGTGTACGCCGTCAGCGTAAGCGAAGTCCTTGTTCAGGTGCCGCGCCTTCGGCCCCAGCGGCTGGGTTCCCGAGCCGTGGCGTTCTTCGTGGCAACCGGCGCACTGGTTGGCATCGGGCACCTGGTAGTCCACCGCCAGCGCCTGGCCCGTATCACTCACCAGCGTTATCGCCTCGCTGGCGCCGGCCCACTCCAGGTGGGCATCGCGCTGATCCGCATCCCAGACATAAGGCAGCGCCACCCAGCCATCCCGCTGATGCAGCAGGATGCGCGTCTCCACCAGGCGCACCCGTTTCAGGTCGAGGCCATGTTGCGGGTCGTATACCGACAGGTTGGTGCGCAGCAGGTCGCCCTGTTCGTCCTTCGGGTAGTAGAAGGTCTTGGTCAACACCGTGCCGACCGGGTAATCGAAACGCGCCTCGGCATAGACAGCCGCCTCCCCCTTTGGCATCCAGACGGTGCGCATCTTGTGCGCGTAATCGCTGAACAGCGGCGTGTTGAGGTCGTACGGCAACACCTCGGCATTCGGCTGCAGATGGCCGTCCACCCTGTGCAGCATGCCCCAGGCGGACAGGGCTTCCGGGTAATCCTCGCCCTGCGGCAGGTACAGAGGCGCCGGCGCTTCGCCACAGGCAGCGAGCAACAGGCCGGCGAGCAGCGGCAGCAGGCCCCTCATGCCCCGGGCTCTCCCAGGGCCAGATGCACCGCCGGCAGCTTGGCCAATTGGCAGCGATGCGGGGTGATGTCGGTGCTGATGTTCTTGAAGTCGTTCGGCGCGTCGACGTTGATCAGCCCGGCCTCCCCATTGTCGACGCAAATGGCCAGCTCCGGCGGCAGGCGGCCGTCGACCTGTTTCTTCGGATCGAAGTAGCCATCCCAAAGGATGTCCGGCAAACGACCGTTGAGGCCGAACTGGGTGATCTTCAGCGCCTTCAGATCGAGGTGATCGGGGCTGTCGCCGCCCGGCCCGAAACGGTTGCCGTGGATGTAGATGCCCTCGGGATAGGGATCGAAATCCTCGGTGGTGGAAAGCTCGGTGTAGCCGGTGCTGAAGTAGCTGCTGATGATCACGTTGGCGGTCTTGTGCTCGCCGATGTCGTTGTCGAAGATTTCCACCTGGTCGTTGGAGTTGATCACCACCCCCGATCCCGCCGGCACGCTGGCCACCGGCGTGCCCTTGTGGCCGAAGTTCTTGTGGTTGTTGCCCTCGACCCGGTTGCGGTAGACCCGCGTGGCATAGCCCGGCTGCGGCAGGTTGGGCATGTTGAACACCAGGATGCCACCGGTGTTGCCGGTGGCGACGTTGTCGTAGACGTCGGCGCCGATGGTGTTCTCGATCTCGATGCCGGCGACGTTGCGCTCGGCGCGGCTGTTGCGCACCACCACGTTGCGCGACTGGCCGACATAGATGCCGGCATCCGACGCACCGATGGCGACGCTGCCGTCGATCAGGGTGTTCTCGGTCTGCACCGGATAAATGCCGTAGGCGCCATTCTCAGTGGCCGGGCCATTGGTCCATTCGGTACGCACTCGGCGGATGACAATATTCTTGCCCCCCACCACCTTGAGCGCATCGCCCTTGGTGTCCTCCAGGGCCAGGTCTTCGATGGTGAAGTCCGAAGCATCCACCAGCAGCCCTTCGGCCCCGGACTTCTGCCCCTTGAAGTTGAGGATGGTCTTGTCCATGCCTGCGCCGCGCAGTGTCACGCCGCTGACCTTGAGACTCAGGCTACGGTCGAGCTGGTAGGTACCGGCAGGAATCTCGATGACGCTACCCGGCTTGGCCTTGATCAGGCGGGCCTGCAGGTCTTTCTGGAAATCCAGGTGGGTCCCCGGCGCCTGTTCGCCGCAGGCAACGAGCAGCACGGACAGGGCGACCACAGGCAAGGCGGCGCTACGCATGGCACGACTCCGGTTATGGTTATTTTGATTGGTACTATAGTACCAATTTCAAGACAGACCAAGCGCGCTGACGAAAGCTGTGGTGTATTCGTCGCCTTCGCAGGAGCCAGTCCTGCTGGCGAAGACTTTGCGCCCCCATTCGCGAGCAGAGCTCGCTCCTACAAGGCAAGGCGGCGCGTAGGGGCAATTCATTCGCCCAATTCCCCCCGTCGGACGAATGAACTCGCCCCGACGGCCCGCATGGGAGCAATCAGCGCGGAGCGTGGGGGCGTTTGCCGGGCTTCTTCTTGCCCTTGGCGAAGGCGGCAGCCTTACCCTGCTCGTTCTTGGTCCAGGGCTTGGAACCGTCGCTGGCGCGGGGTGGCAGACCGGTGTGCTGGGTCAACAGGGGCGTGCCGCCCTTTTTGCTGCCCGCCGGGGTGGAGTTCTTCCGCCGTGCGCTCTGGTAACCCCCATCCACCGCCGGCTGGAATGCCGGGATGAGTTGGTGCTTGCCGTTGCCGATCAGGTCGGCGCGGCCCATATCCTTCAACGCCTCGCGCAGCATCGGCCAGTTGTTCGGATCGTGGTAGCGCAGGAAGGCCTTGTGCAGGCGGCGCTGGCGGTCACTCTTGACGATGTTCACCCCATCGCTTTTATAGGTCACCTTGCGCAGCGGGTTCTTGCCCGAGTGGTACATGGCGGTCGCGGTGGCCATGGGCGACGGGTAGAAGGCCTGTACCTGGTCGGCGCGGAAACCGTTGCGCTTGAGCCAGAGGGCAAGGTTCATCATGTCCTCGTCGGTAGTGCCCGGGTGCGCGGCGATGAAGTACGGGATCAGATACTGCTCCTTGCCCGCCTCCTTCGAGAATTTCTCGAACATTTGCTTGAAGCGGTCATAGGTGCCGATGCCCGGCTTCATCATTTTGGTCAGAGGCCCTTCCTCGGTATGCTCCGGGGCGATCTTCAGGTAGCCGCCGACGTGATGGGTCACCAGTTCCCTGACGTATTCCGGCGATTCCACCGCGAGGTCGTAGCGCAGGCCGGAAGCGATGAGGATCTTCTTCACCCCGGGCAGGGCGCGAGCCGAGCGATAGAGCTGGATCAGCGCCGAGTGGTCGGTGTCGAGGTTGTCGCAGATGCCCGGGTAGACGCAGGACGGCTTGCGGCAGGCCGACTCGATCTCGCGGCTCTTGCAGGCGATGCGGTACATGTTGGCGGTCGGGCCGCCCAGGTCGGAAATCACCCCGGTGAAGCCCGGCACCTTGTCGCGGATTTCCTCGATCTCCCGAATGATCGAGTCCTCCGAACGGCTCTGGATGATGCGCCCCTCGTGCTCGGTGATGGAGCAGAAGGTACAGCCGCCGAAGCAGCCGCGCATGATGTTCACCGAGAAGCGGATCATCTCGTAGGCCGGAATCTTCGCCTTGCCGTAGGCCGGGTGCGGCACGCGGGCATAGGGCAGGCCGAACACGTAGTCCATCTCTTCGGTGGTCATCGGGATCGGCGGCGGGTTCAGCCAGATGTCCATGTCGCCGTGCTTCTGCACCAGCGCACGGGCGTTGCCCGGATTGGTCTCCAAATGCAGCACGCGGTTGGCATGGGCGTAGAGCACTGCATCGTTGCGCACTTTCTCGAAGGACGGCAGGCGGATCACCGTCTTGTCGCGCTCGAGCTTCGGATGCGGCAGCAGTTGCACCACCTTGGCCTCGTTCGGGTCGTCCGCCGGCCCCGTGCCCTTTTCCTGCTCGATGGCGCAGGCGGCAGTGTCCTGGGTGTTGACGTAGGGGTTGATGATCTTGTCGATCTTGCCCGGCCGATCGATGCGCGTGGAGTCGATCTCGAACCAGCCCTCGGGGGTATCGCGGCGGATGAAGGCGGTGCCGCGGATATCGGTGATGGTGCCGATGGACTCGCCACGGGACAGCCGCTGGGCGATTTCCACCACGGCGCGCTCGGCGTTGCCATAGAGGAGGATGTCGGCAGTGGCGTCCATCAGGATGGAGCGGCGCACCTTGTCCTGCCAGTAGTCGTAGTGGGCGATGCGGCGCAGCGAGGCCTCGATGCCGCCGAGCACCACCGGCACATGGCTGTAGGCTTCCTTGCAGCGCTGGCTGTAGACCAGGCTGGCACGGTCCGGGCGCTTGCCGGCTTCGCCGCCGGGGGTGTAGGCATCGTCCGAACGGATTTTCTTGTCCGCGGTGTAGCGGTTGATCATCGAGTCCATGTTGCCCGCCGCCACGCCGAAGAACAGGTTCGGCTCACCGAGCGTCATGAAGTCGTCTTTCGAGCGCCAGTCCGGCTGGGCGATGATGCCGACGCGGAAGCCCTGAGCCTCCAGCAGGCGGCCGATGATGGCCATGCCGAACGAGGGGTGATCGACGTAGGCATCGCCGGTCACGATGATGATGTCGCAGGAATCCCAGCCCAACTGGTCCATTTCTTCCCGGCTCATCGGCAGGAAAGGTGCAGGCCCGAAGCATTCGGCCCAGTATTTCGGATAGTCGAACAGCGGCTTGGCGGCTTGCATGGCGTGACCAGGGAGACTCGAAAAAACGCGGGCGCGGAATATAGCACAAAAATTGAACAAGTCCGACCCGGCCACTCAGGTTTACCGCCGTTCCGCTCGCCTCCTGGAGCCCCGTTACCGGGAGCGAGCCTCGCAAAAACCGACATCCTCGCTCGGATTTCCATCCGTCGCCTGCCTCCACCGGGACGGGATACTTTGCGGCTCATGTAATAGCCAAAGGCTATACTCGCCCCAAAAACGGCGCCTGACCTGTCAGGCACAAGGAGCCTGGGGTGCGGCGCACGATCACCTTGTTCTTCTGTTGGCTAGGCTTGCTGGCCACCTTCGGTACGGCGCATGCCGCTCCCATTGAATTGACCCGCGACAGCAGCGGCACGGGGCTGAACGACCGTATCGAGCTGCTCGAGGACGTCGATGGCTCCCTGACCATCGATGACATGGCCGCCCCCACTGTACAGGCGCGCTTCCGCCCCGCCGACGGCCGTGCCAGCGTCGGGCAGAGCCGCAACCCGTGGTGGGTGAAGGTGCAATTGCAGCGCGCCGACGACGCACCGCGGGAATGGTGGCTGGAAGTCGGGGCCGTCACTCTGCTGGACCTCCAGGTGTTCTTTCCCGATGAGCAAGGCGGCTGGCGGATGCGCCAGTCCGGCGAACGCGTCGGCTTCGCCGAAGGGCGCGACCATCCCTATCGACGTGCCGTTTTCCGCCTTCCAGCACTGACTGAAGAAGCGTCGACCTTCTACCTGCGTACCTACGACCCGGCCGGCAATTCCTTCCCGCTACGGGTCTGGCAACTGGCCGACCTCGATCTGACGGCCACCCGCGAGAACCTGGCGATCGGTCTGGTCTACGGCGTGATCTTCGCCTTGCTGCTGTACAACCTGTTCATCCTCTTCAGCCTGCGGGACAGCGCCTATCTCTGGTACGTGCTGGCGACCGCCGGGGCACTGCTCTTCATCCTCAGCATGACCGGCCACGGCTTCCAGTATCTCTGGCCGGGCTCGGCGGTGCCTTTCTGGCTGGACCGCATCACCCTGCCGTCGGTGTGGGGCTTCTGTGCCTGCCGCTTTACCCAGAGTCTCCTGCAGACCCGTGTTCACGTCCGCTGGGCCCACCGTCTGCTGAGCCTGGCCTGCGTTGTCTATGTCATCGCCATTGCGCTGGATGCTTTCGGCCTGCGCGGCCCGACTGCATGGCTCATTGCCTTGCTGTCGCTTTCCAGCATCCCTGCTGCGCTGGGCGCCGCCCTGATTCGTTGGCGACAGGGATTCTTTCCGGCGCTGCTGTATCTCTGCGGCTACGGCCTGGTTCTGGGCAGCATCGGCATCCTGCTGCTACGCGCGACCGGCTTGCTGCAACCTTCACCGTTGAACGCGTTCGTCTTTCCGATTTCGGTGGCCGCCGAATCCATCCTGTTCTCCTTCGCCCTGGCCTATCGCATCCAGATTCTCAAACAGGAGAAGGCTGCCGCGCTTGAACAGGCCGATCGCGAGAAAACCGCCCGCCTCGCCCAGATGCAGGCCAGCGCGGACGAGCTGCAGGCCGCGGTGGACCGGCGCACCGCCGAACTGGCGGCGGCCAACCAGCGTCTGTCGGAGCGCGAGGCGGACCTGCGGCACGCCGCCTTCCACGACCCGCTGACCGAGCTGCCGAATCGCCGCTACTTGATCGAAAGGGTCGAAGGTAGCTTGGCCGAAGCCAGGCGACGGCAGGAATCCGTGGCGCTGATGCTGATCGATCTCGATCATTTCAAGCCGATCAATGATCGGCACGGCCATGATGCAGGCGACCTGATGCTGCGTAGCATCGCCCAGCGGCTACGCCAGCAGGTTCGCAGTCACGACATGGTGGCGCGCCTGGGTGGCGACGAATTCGCCGTGCTGGTCGGAGGGCCGAACGCTGAGAATCACGCCTGTGAAGTGGCCGAGCGCCTGCTCGCCGAACTGTCGCGGCCGGTGTGCTATGGCGCCGAACGGCTGGCGGTGACCGTCAGCATCGGCGTGGCGCTGTTCCCGCAGCATGGCGGGCATTTTGCCGCGCTCTACAAGGCCGCCGACGAAGCGCTCTACCGGGTGAAGACGCAGGGGCGCTCGGGTTTCCACTTATGCGGTGCGGATGACGGCCTGAGCAACAGCGCCTGCCTGCAATTGGACGTGCTGAAAGTGCCGAGCGGCCTGCCGTGAACGCACTTATGCGGCGCTGTAACGCCTAGGTACCCGCGCGGTGACCTTGGCCAGCAACTCGTAGCCGATGGTCCCGCAGGCGCGGGCGATCTCGTCCACCGGCAGTTGCGCGCCCCACAGCTCGACAGGGTCGCCGACCACGGCGTCCGGTACGTCGGACAGGTCTACCGCCAGCATATCCATGGAGACCCGCCCGACCAGCGGCACGCGCGCTCCCCGGACGACGACCGGAGTACCGGACGGCGCATGGCGGGGATAGCCATCGGCATAGCCACAACTGACCGTGCCGATGCGCGCCGGCCGTTGCGATACCCAGGTAGCGCCGTAACCCACGCTGTCACCCGGCACGACATTGCGCACGGCGATCACCTGCGCGGCCAGGGTCATCGCCGGTTTCAGCCCCAGTTCGGCAGCGGACAGCTCGGCGAACGGCGAAGCGCCGTAGAGCATGATCCCCGGTCGCAGCCAGTCCATATGCGCGGCCGGAATCGTCAGCACGGCGGCGGAATTCGCCAGGCTGCGATGGGTGAAATCCAGATCCAGTTGGTCGAGGAAGCATTCCAGTTGCTGTTCGGTGAGCGGATGGCCGCGCTCGTCGGCACAAGCGAAATGGCTCAGTAGGTTCAGCTCGGTGATCTGCTGCGCTCCCTGCAAACGCCCATGCCATTCGCGCAGCGCCTCTGGAGAGAAACCCAAGCGGTGCATGCCGCTGTCGAGTTTGAGCCAGATATTCAGCGGCCGGGACACGCTGGTGGCCAACAAGGCAGTCGCCTGTTCGACGCCCTGCACGGCGACATCCAGGCCCAGCCGGGCCGCCATCTGGTATTCCGCCGGCTCGAAACAGCCCTCCAACAACAGGATGCGCGCCTCACCGTGCATGCCGCGCACCTCGGCGGCCTCCTCCAGGCAGGCCACGGCAAAGCCATCGGCCTCATCGTGCAAAGCCGTGACCACCTCAAGAATGCCATGCCCGTAGGCATTCGCCTTGACCACTGCAAACACCTGCCGCCCCGGCGCACAGCGCCTGGCAACGGCATGGTTGTGGCGGATGGCAGCGAGATCGACGTGGGCGACGAGGGGGCGCATAGCGGAACTCCGGCGAAAGGAGCACGAATTCTAATGCAAGCTGCTCAGTGTGAGGGTCCAAGCTGGCGCTTCGTCAAGCACCCTACCGCTTTCTTGCCGCTTGAAGCTTGCCGCTACTCCCCGTCTTATTCGTCGTCGAACTGGTACGAGCCGGGTGCCAGGTTCTCGAAGCGCGAATATTTGCCCAGGAAGGCCAGGCGCACCGTACCGATGGGACCGTTACGCTGCTTGCCGATGATGATTTCGGCGACCCCCTTGTACTCGGTCTCCGGGTGGTACACCTCGTCCCGGTAGACGAACATGATGATGTCGGCGTCCTGCTCGATCGCACCGGATTCACGCAAGTCGGAGTTCACCGGGCGCTTGTTCGGCCGCTGCTCCAGCGAGCGGTTCAGCTGCGACAAGGCGATCACCGGACAGTTGAACTCCTTGGCCAACGCCTTCAGCGAGCGGGAGATTTCGGAAATCTCATTGACCCGGCTATCGCCGCTGGAACCGGGAATCTGCATCAGTTGCAGGTAGTCGACCATGATCAGGCCGATCTCACCGTGCTCGCGGGCCAGTCGGCGCGTGCGTGCGCGCATTTCCGAGGGCGAAATGCCGGCGGTATCGTCGATGAACAGCTTGCGGTCATTGAGCAGGTTGACCGCCGAGGTCAGGCGCGGCCAATCGTCGTCGTCGAGGCGACCGGCACGTACTTTGGTCTGGTCGATACGCCCGAGCGAGGCGAGCATACGGATCACGATGGATTCGGAAGGCATTTCCAGGGAATACACCAGGATCGCCTTGTCGCTGCGCATCAGCGCGTTCTCCACCAAGTTCATGGCGAAGGTGGTCTTACCCATCGACGGACGGCCCGCGACGATTACCAGGTCGGCCGGCTGCAGGCCACTGGTCTGGTTGTCCAGGTCGGTGAAGCCGGTGGATAAGCCGGTGATCGCGTCGCCGGCATTGAACAGCGTATCGATGCGGTCGATGGCCTTGACCAGGATGTCATTGATCCCGACCGGACCACCGGTCTTCGGCCGTGCCTCGGCGATCTGGAAGATCAGTCGCTCGGCCTCGTCGAGGATTTCTTCGCCGGTACGCCCTTGAGGCGCGTAGGCGGCATCGGCGATTTCATTGCTGATGCCGATCAACTGACGTAGCGTGGCCCGCTCGCGGATGATCTGCGCATAGGCCTTGATATTGGCCACGGACGGCGTGTTCTTGGCCAGTTCGCCGAGATAGGCGAGCCCGCCAACCTGGCTGAGCTGCCCTTCCTTGTCCAGTTGCTCGGAGAGGGTCACCACGTCGAACGGCATGTTGCGTTCGGCCAGCTTGAAGATGGCACGGAAGATCAGGCGGTGGTCATGGCGGTAGAAATCGCCATCCGAGACCTGATCGAGTACCCGCTCCCAAGCGTTGTTGTCCAGCATCAGGCCGCCCAGCACGGCCTGCTCGGCCTCGATGGAATGCGGCGGCACCTTGAGGGCAGCGGTTTCCAGATCGTATTGCTCAGGTGTGGTGATGTCGTTCATGACGCTCGATTTCGGGGCTTCAGAAAAACAACGGGCACGTTCCGCCGAGACGGAAACGTGCCCGAATTGTTAGCAGGCCGGCACCGGAGTGCAAGCCCGCTGGGCGGCCGATCAGCCAGCGACCACGATCAGCTTGACGGTCGCTTCGACGTCGGTGTGCAGGTGCACGGCCACGTCGTATTCGCCTACCTGACGGATGGTACCGTTGGGCAGACGGACTTCGCTCTTGGCCACTTCCACGCCGGAGGCGGTCAGAGCGTCGGCGATGTCGGCAGTGCCGATGGAGCCGAACAGTTTGCCTTCATCGCCAGCGGTAGCGGTGATGGTGACTTCCAGTTCGGACAGTTGGGCAGCGCGAGCTTCGGCGGAAGCTTTCTTCTCGGCAGCCAGTTTCTCCAGCTCGGCGCGACGGGCTTCGAACGCAGCGACGTTCTCGGCGGTAGCGGCAGTGGCCTTGCCTTGCGGCAGGAGGAAGTTACGGGCGTAACCGCCTTTTACATTCACCTTGTCGCCCAGGTTGCCCAGGTTGGCGATTTTTTCCAGCAGGATGACTTCCATTTGAGTCTTACCTCTTAACTTTTAACCTTCACCGTTCGCAGGTCCGGCGCCGTTCTTGCGCGCCAGGCGACCGCGAAAATCAATCAGACTGTCGACAACGGCCAAAACCACCAGCAACGGATAGATCAGCTGCATGAACAGCAGCAGCGTCACGTACAGCCCTATCAGCCAGAACCTGGCGAGCCCCAGCCCATGCAGCAGGGCCAGCCCGGCAAATGCCAGCGGCACGCTGCAGATCGGCGTCAGCATGGCCAGTTGAGGCCCCAGATTGGGACCGACCAGCATGCCCGCCAGCAGCAGGATCGCCAGTGCCGGCGGCAATCTCAGCGCGCGAAACTCGCGACCGAAACCACCCGGGTTGTACAACGCCGCCTGCCAGTAACGCCCCAACATCAAGCTGAGCAGACTGAGGATCTGCAACAGTGCCGCCAACAGACCGGTGAGTACCGGGGCCAGCAAGGCCTCCAGGCGTGCCCGCTCGTCTACCGACAACTGCTGGTAGACCCCTTCGAGCGCCTGCGGCATGAGCTTCTGCAGCTCCGCCGCCATCGCCGCGATGGGTTCGCCGAACACGGCCCCGAGCGCCAGGCCGTAGACCAGGCCCACGACGACGCTGCCAAGCAACACACGCACCCAGGACATGCTGGCACGCAGGATCAGTGCCAGCCCCAGCGATCCCAGCAACACCAACAGGGTGCGCGGTTCGCCGAAGTACCACCAGGCCAGAGCCGGCAGTACCGCCCAGACGAGAATGCCCAAGGCATCGTTCAGGCCCCGCCGCAGCAGCACCAGGCTGCCCGCGGCGGCACTCAACCAGAACAGCAGCGGCAAGGCTGCCGAACCGACCACCACCAGGGTGGCCTGCATGCGGCCGCGCATGATGAACTCAGCCAGGGCACGCATGCGATCTATCCCTTACTTCTTGTCGACCGTCCGGTCTCAACGGCCGTGGCTGTCGGTGTAGGGCAGCAGGGCCAGGAAGCGGGCGCGCTTGATAGCGGTAGCCAGCTGACGCTGATACTTGGCCTTGGTACCGGTGATACGGCTAGGAACGATCTTGCCGGTTTCGGAGATGTAGGCCTTCAGGGTGTTCAGATCTTTGTAATCGATCTCTTTCACGCCTTCAGCGGTGAAACGGCAGAACTTACGACGACGGAAAAAACGTGCCATGACAGTGGCTCCTCAATAGATCCGGGAATTACTCGTCAGCGTTGTCGCTGCTGTCACTGTCGTCGCCTTCGGCGCCGTCAGTAGCTTCAACGCGATCACGACGCTCACGGCGCTCGCTGCGGTTTTCCTCGGCCTTGAGCATCTCGGACTGGCCGGTGACGGCTTCGTCGCGACGGATGACCAGGTTACGGATAACGGCGTCGTTGTAGCGGAAGTTGTCTTCCAGCTCGGACAGGGCTTTGCCGCTGCACTCGACGTTCATCATCACGTAGTGAGCCTTGTGCACGTTGTTGATGGCATAAGCCAGCTGACGACGGCCCCAGTCTTCCAGGCGGTGAATCTTGCCGCCGTCTTCTTCGATCAGCTTGGTGTAACGCTCGACCATGCCGCCGACTTGCTCGCTCTGGTCCGGGTGAACCAGGAAGATGATTTCGTAATGACGCATAAATGCTCCTTACGGGTTGCAGCCTGCCGACAAAGCGGTCAGGCAAGGAGTGAGTTCTCGTTTTGTCTTGCCGGATGACAGGCGCGTGAGCACCGCCCGCCGGGCAAGGGGCGCAATTCTAGAGAAGGGGCGACGGGGAAGCAAGGCGAACTGGTGAAAAATTAAGCAGCTCCAAGCTCCAAGCTCCAAGCTCCAAGCTCCAAGCTCCAAGCTCCAAGCTCCAAGCTCCAAGCTCCAAGCTCCAAGCTC
>NZ_MUJY01000108.1 GCF_002286785.1 Pseudomonas sp. PIC25
ATAGCGTGATATGGACGGCCAGCCTTCTTTGAGGGCTGGCCGTGCCCCCTTCTAGGGGGCCAAAAGCAAGTCCACGTTCTACGAACGTGGATGTTTACTTCCGCGACGACCCTGGGAGCCCAGTGGTCGTGGATGAGACCAAGTTTCGCGGCGAGGTTGATGGGACGGTAATCGGTCATGTTCATCGGTTCCTGATGGTGGGCATTCAGTCTGGACGGCGACAGCGCAGCGGTCTTGTATGATCATGCGCTTTTCCTACCCAGGGGCCTGCCCATGACGTTTATCCAGCGCCATCCGGTCGAAGCCGGGCTCGATGCCGAGCGTGCTCTGTTGGATGGCATTCACAGCGGCGAGCGGGATTGCGGGCTGTTGTTCTGGCGCCCGCTGGAGCAGGCCCTGGTGATGCCGCGGCGGCTCAGCCGGCTGGCCGGCTTCGAGGCGGCGCAGGCGCATTGCCAGGCACTCGGCTGGCCGGTGGCGCTGCGCGATACCGGCGGCGAACCGGTGCCGCAGTCGCCGGCGGTGCTGAACGTGGCGTTGGCTTATGCGGTGCCGCGCGAGGAGAGCGAGCTGACACGCCTGGAGACCGCCTACCTGCGCCTGTGCGATCCGCTCTGCGACTGGCTGCGTGCGGCTGGTCTGGAGCCGGGGCTGGGCGAGGTGGAGGGGGCGTTCTGCGACGGCCGCTATAACGTCAATCTGCGCGGCCGCAAGCTGGTCGGCACGGCGCAGCGCTGGCGGCGCCGGCCGGGCGATGGGCGCAACGTGGTGCTGGCCCATGGCGCAGTGCTGATGGAGAACCAGCGGCAGGCGATGGTGGAGCTGGTCAATGCGTTCTATGAGCGCTGTGGGTTGGACGACCGCTGCCGGGTGGATGCCCACATAGCCCTGGACGAATGCCTGGACGAGGTCTGGCCGCGCAGCGCCGATCTCTGGCAGCGCTACCGCACCGCTCTGGGCGGCCTCGGCCTGCGCGACTGACCACGGGGACGAGTGCCGCCCACGATGAACATCGACACCCGCATCAAGTTTCGCCACCTGGTCTGCTTCCTCGAGGTGGCCCGCCAGCGCAGTTTCGCCAAGGCCGCCGATGCTTTGGCGGTGAGCCAACCGGCGATCTCCAAGACACTCAAGGAACTGGAGGAGATTCTCGCCGCCAGCCTGTTCGAGCGCGGCAGGAGCGGAGTGACGCTGACCGCCGCGGGCGTCGACTTCATGCGCTATGCCGGCCCCTGTGTGCAGGCCCTGCGCGACGGGGTGAACGTGCTCCGTGGCGGTGCCCATGAGGCGGGGCTGGTGCGGGTCGGCGTGCTGTCCACGGTGGAGAGCCTGCTGATCCCGGAGGTGGTGCGCCGACTGCATGAGCGCCACGCGGCGCTGGTGGTCAGTGTTGCCACCGGGCCCAGCGCCTTCCTGCTGGCGCAACTGCGAGTCGGAGAGCTGGACCTGGTGGTCGGACGCATGACCGACAGCCCGGAAATCCAGGGCCTGACTTTCGAGCACTTGTACAGCGAATCCATGACCCTGGTGGTGCGCCCCGGTCATCCGCTGCTGGCGCGTGCACCGGCCGATCTCGAGCGCCTGGGCGATTACCCGCTGGTACTGCCGTTGGCCGGCACCACCATCCGCAAGTATGCCGACAGCCTGTTCGTGCAATGCGGCGTGGCCCAGCCGCGCCAGCGCCTGGAGACAATCTCGGTGGCGTTGAGCCGGCGCTACGTGCTGTGCAGCGATGCACTCTGGGTAGCGCCGCTGGACGCGGTGCGCCTGGACCTGCGCCAGGGCGAACTGATGGAACTGGACCTGGGCATCCGCGAGCCGGGCGGCTCGGTGGGCATCTGCAGCAACGCCGCGCTGACGCCGCCGCCTGCAGCGCTGCGTTTCTGCGAGGTGCTGCGTGAGGTGGCGGCAGAGTACCGCGAGGGGGCTCTTCCATAACCAAATGGTTATGGACGCCCGGCAGCTTTTCAATTTTCCCGTGCACCGCTTTGCCGGACACTGCGTGGACCGCCTGCTCGCCAGGCCGACTCCACAAGTCCAACAAGAGGAGTGCGCGACATGCACGATGCGGACAACCGCCGGTTCATCATCCGTGACCGCAATTGGCATCCGAAAGCCTTCACCCCCGACTACAAGACTTCGGTGCCGCGTTCGCCACGCCAGGCCCTGGTGAGTATTCCGCAGTCCGTTTCGGAAACCAGCGGACCGGATTTCTCCCACCTGAAAATGGGCCGCCACGACAACGACCTGCTGCTCAACTTCAACAACGGCGGCCTGCCGGTGGGGGAGCGGATCATCGTCTCCGGCAGGGTGATGGACCAGTACGGCAAGCCGATTCCGCATACCTTGGTGGAGATGTGGCAGGCCAATGCCGGCGGACGCTACCGGCACAAGAACGACCGCTACCTGGCACCGCTCGACCCGAATTTCGGCGGTGTCGGTCGCACCCTGACCGATGGCGACGGCCACTATTACTTCCGCACCATCAAGCCGGGCCCGTACCCCTGGCGCAACGGCCCGAACGATTGGCGGCCGGCGCACATCCACTTTTCCATTACCGGCCCGTCGATCTCGACGCGGCTGATCACCCAGCTCTACTTCGAAGGGGACCCGCTGATTCCGAAGTGCCCCATCGTCAAATCCATCGCCAACCCGGACGCGGTGCAGACGTTGATCGCCCGCCTGGACATGAGCATGGCCAACCCGATGGACTGCCTGGCCTACCGCTTCGACATCGTGCTGCGCGGCCAGCGCAAGACCTTCTTCGAGAACCAGTGAGGTGCCGACCATGAACTTCGACCTGCTGCCGGAAACCCCCTCGCAGACCGCCGGCCCCTACGTGCACATAGGCCTGGCCCTGGCCGCCGCCGGCAACCCGACCCGCGACCAGGAAATCTGGAACCGCATGGCCAAGGCGGACGCCCCGGGTGAGCACATCCTGCTCATCGGCCAGGTGTTCGACGGCAACGGCCACCTGGTGCGCGACTCCTTTCTCGAGTTCTGGCAGGCCGATCACCAGGGCCGCTACGATGAGGCCTACGACCTGGAAAAGCCGTTCAACTGCTTCGGCCGCACCGCTACCACCTTCGACGCCGGCGAGTGGGCGTTGCATACGGTGAAACCGGGCGTGGCGAAAAACGCTGCCGGTGTTCCCATGGCGCCGCACATTAACGTGGCGCTGTTCGCCCGGGGCATCAACATTCACTTGCAGACGCGGATCTATTTCGACGACGAGGCCACGGCCAATGCCGCCGACCCGGTGCTCAACCTGATCGAGCAGCCGCAACGGCGCGAGACGCTGGTGGCCCGGCGCTGCGAGGTGGACGGCAAGACCGCCTACCGCTTCGATATCCGCATCCAGGGGGAAGGGGAAACCGTCTTCTTTGACTTCTAGGCCTGAAGAGCCCGGCCGGGACGGACTTGTCGAACCCATCCCGCAACCTGTCCGGCGGCAGTTCGAGGCGCCCTCGGCATGATGGTGGAGAACCTGCTGATGATCCCGCTGGCCCTGGCGCTGGCCGAACTGGGCCGGCAGTGCGGCGAGGGCCTGCGTGGGGCGCTGATCGGAACCTTCCGCCGCCTGCTGCGCCACCCGATCATCCTGGCCATTTCCTTCGGGCTGTTGCCGGCCGCCGATCAGGCGTTGCGCACGGCGGCTGTCCTGTTCGCCTGCGCGCCGATGATGAGCATTTTCCCCATCCTCGGCCAGCGCTACGGTCTGGAGGGCCGCTGTGCCGCGGCGCTGGTGGTTTGTACCGTGCTGTCGTTCCTCACGATCAGTGTCTTCGTCGGCCTGTTGCGGTAACGACCGCACTGCCGAGGGATGGCGAAGCGGCTGGTTGCGATTATCGAACCTCGGTTCGATAATCGGCCCAGCCCTCGCCAACCGGGATTACCACCATGCACGACGATTCCCGCCCCAGCCTGTCCACCCTGGCGCCGCCGATCATTGCGTCGCCGGCCAAGCGCATCGAGGCCTTCACCGGCGATCCCAATTTCATGACCTCCCTGGCCCGGGGCCTGGCGGTGATCCATGCCTTCCAGGAGCGCAAGCGCCACCTGACCATCGCGCAGATCAGCCACCGCACCGAAATCCCCCGCGCCGCCGTGCGCCGCTGCCTGCACACGCTGATGAAGCTGGGCTACGTCACTACCGACGGACGCAGCTATTCGCTGCTGCCCAAGGTGCTCACCCTCGGCCACGCCTACCTGTCCTCGACGCCGCTGGCGGTCACCGCCCAGCCGATCCTCGACCGCCTCAGCGAGCAACTCCACGAAGCCTTCTCCATGGCCACCCTGGAGGGCGACGAGATTCTCTACATCGCCCGCTCGGCGACGCCGCAGCGGCTGATTTCGGTGGACCTCAGCGTCGGCAGCCGGTTGCCGGCCTACTGCACGTCCATGGGCCGCATCCTGCTGGCGGCGCTGGACGATGCCGCGCTGGACGACTACCTCAGCCATGCCGACCTGCAGGTGAAGACCAGCCGCACCCTGCACACACCCGAGGCGCTGCGCGCCAGCATCGAGGACATCCGCCGGCAGGGCTGGGTGATCATCGACCAGGAGCTGGAAGTCGGCCTGCGCTCGCTGGCGGTGCCGGTGCGCGACTCTTCCGGGCAGGTGCTGGCGGCGCTGAACGTCGGCACTCATGCCGGCCGGGTCAGCCGGCAGGAGCTGGAAAACCGCTTCCTCCCGGCATTGCTGGTGGCCAGCCGCGAATTGAGCACGCGGCTCTATGCCTGATCCTTCAGGCAACCCTTGAATCGTCAAAGCGTTCGCTGATCGAACGTTTTGGCGATTATCGAATTGAACTCTCCGTTGCCTCTTCGTAGTGTCTGGGACGGCCGTTTTCGTCCGCGCGCCTGCTGCGGTGATGCGCGGCATGACCACAACAAGAACAACGAGAGTCAGCATGACCACACCCTTACGCGGCATCGCCCTGCGGCCGCCAGGCTTCACACCCGTTCCTGTCGCTTTCGCTGACACCGCCGCCGGTCGTCCGCGTTTCCCTCGCCCTCCACAGGAATCGAACGCATGAACAGCCCCGCCGACATGCCGGCTGCCGTCCACCTGGACGTGCAGAACTTCATCAATACCCAGCCACTTTCCGTCTATCAGTGGCGGATCGTGGTGCTGTGCTTCCTGATCGTATTCCTCGATGGCCTGGATACCGCGGCCATGGGTTTCATCGCTCCGGCGCTGACCCAGGATTGGGGCATCGATCGCGCCAACCTCGGCCCGGTGATGAGCGCTGCGCTGGGCGGTATGGTATTCGGCTCGCTCGGCTCCGGGCCGCTGGCCGACCGCTTCGGGCGCAAGCTGGTGCTGATCGGCGCGGTGTTCCTGTTCGGTGTGTTCAGTCTGATGGCGACCTTCAGTGCCAACCTCGAACAGTTGATCGTGCTGCGTTTCCTCACCGGGCTCGGCCTTGGTGCGGCGATGCCCAATGCCGGCACGCTGGTCTCCGAGTACACCCCGGAGCGCCTCAAGTCGCTGCTGGTCACCGGCATGTTCTGCGGGTTCAACCTGGGCATGGCATCTGGCGGCTTCATCTCCGCCGCGCTGATCCCGACCTTCGGCTGGCAAAGCCTGTTGTTCGTTGGCGGGGTGCTGCCACTGGCACTGCTCGTCGCACTGCTGTTCTGGCTGCCGGAATCGGCGCGTTACCTGGTGGTGCGCAACCATGACGCGGAGCGGATTCGCCGGGCCCTGGCACCCATCGCGCCGGCCGAGGTCTCCATGGCCGGCAGCTTCAGCGTGCCGGAGCAGAAAACCGTACAGAGCCGCAACATGTTCCGGGTGATCTTCTCCGGCACCTACAGCGCCGGCACACTGCTGCTCTGGATGACCTACTTCATGGGGCTGGTGATCATCTACCTGCTCACCAGTTGGCTGCCGACCCTGATGCGCGACAGCGGTGCGAGCATGGAACAGGCGGCGCTCATGGGCGCGCTGTTCCAGTTCGGAGGTGTGCTCAGCGCGGTGGGGGTAGGCTGGGCGATGGACCGGATCGATCCGCACAAGGTGGTCGGCGCCTTCTACCTGATGGCCGGGGTATTCGCCTACTGCGTCGGCCAGAGCCTCGGCGAAATGGCGCTGCTGGCTACCTTGGTGCTGTTGGCGGGCATGTGCATCAACGGTGCGCAATCGGCCATGCCGTCGCTGGCGGCGCGCTTCTACCCGACCCAGGGACGGGCAACGGGGGTGTCCTGGATGATCGGTATCGGCCGCTTCGGCGCCATCCTCGGTGCTTGGATCGGCGCCACCCTGCTGGGGCTGGGCTGGAGCTTCGAACAGGTCCTCACGGCGTTGGTGGTGCCTGCGGCTCTGGCGACCCTGGCGGTATTGGTGAAGGGGATGGTGAGTCACGCCGACGCCACTTGAGGGCCTGTTCAATACCTGCTGCGCGTCGTTAGAGCCGCAGGACAGACGCCCCGGCGTGCCGGGGCGTCGTCGTTTCAGGGCTCGGGTGAATCTGAAGAAGTGTTCGATATTCGCACGGATAGTCGATTATCGGATTGTTTGCCCGAGTCGCTCCGCCTAGTGTTTGTCTCAACCCGGTTCTGTCGCGCCGGATAGCACAAGAGATCGACCATGGCTGAGTTACTCACCCTCCGCGAAGCGGTCGGACGCTTCGTCCACGACGGCGATACCGTCGCCCTCGAAGGTTTCACCCACCTGATTCCCACTGCCGCCTCCCACGAGCTTATCCGCCAGGGCAAGAAAGACCTGACCCTGGTGCGCATGACTCCCGACCTGGTCTACGACCTGCTGATCGGCGCCGGTTGCGCGAAGAAGCTGATCTTCTCCTGGGGCGGCAATCCTGGCGTCGGTTCGCTGCACCGTCTGCGCGACGCGGTGGAGAAGGGCTGGCCGCAGCCGCTGGAGATCGAGGAGCACAGTCACGCCGACCTGGCCAATGCCTACGTCGCCGGCGCCTCGGGCCTGCCGTTCGCGGTTCTGCGCGCCTATGCCGGTTCCGACCTGCCGAAGGTCAACCCGATGCTGAAGACCGTTACCTGCCCGTTCACTGGCGAGGTGCTGGCGGCGGTGCCGAGCGTGCGTCCGGACGTCACCGTGATCCACGCGCAGAAGGCCGATCGCAAGGGCAACGTGCTGCTCTGGGGCATCCTCGGTGTGCAGAAGGAAGCGGCCCTGGCGGCCAAGCGCTGCATCGTCACCGTGGAAGAGATCGTCGACGGCCTGAACGCGCCGATGAACGCCTGCGTGCTGCCGACCTGGGCACTCACCGCCGTCTGCCACGTGCCGGGCGGCGCCCGTCCGTCCTACGCCCACGGCTATTACGAGCGCGACAACCGCTTCTACCAGGCCTGGGACCCGATCGCCCGCAGCCGCGAGAGCTTCAGTGCCTGGATCGACGAATACATCCGCGGCACCGCCGACTACGCCGAGCACCTGAACAAATTGGCCGCGCAGCAGGAGGCCCCGTGATGAGCGCTCTCTCCACCAGTGACTACAGCACCAACGAAATGATGACCGTGGCCGCCGCCCGCCGCCTGAAGAACGGCGCGGTCTGCTTCGTCGGCATTGGCCTGCCGTCCAAGGCGGCCAACCTGGCGCGCCTGACCTCGTCGCCGGATGTGGTGCTGATCTACGAATCCGGCCCCATCGGCGCCAAGCCGTCGGTGCTGCCGCTGTCCATCGGTGACGGCGAGCTGGCCGAGACCGCCGACACTGTGGTGCCCACTGGCGAGATTTTCCGCTACTGGCTGCAGGGCGGGCGTATCGACGTGGGTTTCCTCGGCGCCGCCCAGGTGGACAGGTACGGCAACATCAATACCACCGTGATCGGCGACTACCGGCAGCCCAAGGTGCGCCTGCCGGGTGCCGGCGGTGCGCCGGAGATCGCCGGTTCGGCCAAGGAGGTGCTGATCATCCTCAAGCAGTCGCATCGCACCTTCGTCGACAAGCTGGCCTTCGTCACCTCGGTCGGCCATGGCGAGGGCGGCGATCATCGCCAGCAACTCGGCCTGCCGGGCAAGGGGCCGGTGGCGATCATCACCGACCTTTGCATCATGGAGCCGGAAGCCGGCACGAACGAATTCATTGTCACCGGGCTGCACCCCGGAGTGACCCGCGAACAGGTGATCGAAGCCACTGGCTGGCCGATCCGCTTCGCGCCCATCGTCGCCGAGACGCCCGCGCCCGACGAGACCGAGCTGAGCGCTCTGCGCGCCCTGGAAGCCCGCACGGCGGCGGCACACGGTCAGCAAGGGGGTGAGGAATGAGCCGCGAGGTGTTCATCTGCGACGCCGTGCGCACGCCCATCGGCCGCTTCGGCGGCGCACTCTCGGCGGTGCGCGCCGACGATCTGGCAGCCATCCCGCTGAGAGTCTTGCTGGAGCGCAACCCGCGCCTGGACCCGGCGGCCATCGACGAAGTGTTCATGGGCTGCGCCAACCAGGCCGGCGAGGACAACCGCAACGTGGCGCGTATGGCACTGCTGCTGGCCGGGCTGCCGGAAAGCGTGCCGGGCGTCACCCTGAACCGCCTCTGCGCCTCGGGCATGGACGCGGTGGGCACCGCCTTTCGCGCCATTGCCGCCGGCGAGATGGAGCTGGCCCTGGCCGGGGGCGTGGAGTGCATGTCCCGTGCGCCCTTCGTCATGGGCAAGGCGGATGCCGCTTTCTCGCGCAACATGAAGATCGAGGACACCACCATCGGCTGGCGTTTCGTCAATCCGCTGATGAAGCAGCAGTACGGCGTCGACTCGATGCCGGAGACCGCCGACAACGTGGCCGATGAGTACGGCATCTCCCGCGCCGACCAGGACGCCTTTGCCCTGCGCAGCCAGCAACGTGCGGCGGCGGCCCAGGAGGCGGGGTTCTTCGCCGAAGAGATCGTGCCGGTGCGGATCGTCCACAAGAAGGGCGAGACGCTGGTCGAGCACGACGAGCATCCGCGTGCCGACACCACGCTGGAGGCCCTGGCCAGGCTCAAGCCGGTCAACGGTGCGGACAAGACGGTCACCGCCGGCAATGCCTCGGGCGTCAACGACGGCGCGGCGGCGATGATCCTGGCCTCGGCCGAAGCGGTGGAAAAGCATGGCCTGCGGCCGCGCGCCCGGGTGCTCGGCATGGCCAGCGCCGGCGTCGCGCCGCGCATCATGGGCTACGGCCCGGTGCCGGCGGTACGCAAGCTGATGGCGCGCCTCGACCTGCGGATCGCCGACTTCGACGTCATCGAGCTCAACGAGGCCTTCGCCAGCCAGGGATTGGCCGTGCTGCGCGACCTCGGCCTAACCGACGACGCCCCGCAGGTCAACCCCAACGGCGGCGCCATCGCCCTCGGCCATCCGCTGGGTATGAGCGGCGCGCGCCTGGTCTTGACCGCGCTGCACCAGTTGGAAAAATCCGGCGGTCGCCGCGGTCTGGCGACCATGTGCGTGGGGGTAGGGCAGGGCCTGGCCCTGGCCATCGAGCGGATTTGACGGTTTGGCCGGTCCGGGCCGATGGAAAGGCTACGGGGCTCGGGCCGGCCTTCTGATAAGCGTGATTCGGCCTCGTCGGGCACCGTTTTTTTGTGGGAGCGAATTCATTCGCGATGCCCCTTGGCTCGACCGATCTCACCAACCGGTGGATTCGCCGCCGCCGTGCTGCGAACCTAGGCTGAAATGGCGAACACCTGTGGAAACTCCAACGTGACCAACCAACTCTTCGATGCCTATTTCACCGCTCCGGCCATGCGCACGGTGTTTTCCGATGCCGGCCGCTTGCAGGGCATGCTCGATTTCGAGGCCGCCCTGGCGCGGGCGGAGGCGCGTTGCGGGGTGATCCCGGCCGCAGCCGTGGAACCCATCGAGGCCGCCTGCAAGGCCGATCTCTATGACCCTGCCAACCTAGCCGAAGCCATCGTCAGTGCGGGCAACTCGGCGATCCCGCTGGTCAAGGCGCTGGGCAAGCGCATCGCTACCCGCGATGCCGACGCCGAGCGTTACGTCCATTTCGGTGCCACCAGCCAGGACGCCATGGACACCGGCCTGGTGTTGCAACTGCGCCAGGCTCTTGGCCTGCTGAACGGCGATCTGGCGCGACTGGCCGAGGCGCTGGCCGAACAGGCCGAGCGTCACGCCGATACCGTGCTCAGCGGGCGCACCTGGCTCCAGCACGCCACTCCGGTGACCCTGGGTATGAAGCTCGCCGGCCTGCTCGGCGCCATCACCCGGCATCGCCAGCGCCTCGCCGAAATCGAACCACGCCTGCTCTGCCTGCAATTCGGCGGCGCCTCCGGCTCCCTCGCCGCCCTGGGCGAACAGGCCTGGCCGGTGAGCCAGGCCCTGGCCCGCGAGCTGGACCTG
This sequence comes from Pseudomonas sp. PIC25, assembly GCF_002286785.1. Classification (GTDB taxonomy): domain Bacteria; phylum Pseudomonadota; class Gammaproteobacteria; order Pseudomonadales; family Pseudomonadaceae; genus Pseudomonas_M. The sequence continues at coordinate 10,319 of NZ_MUJY01000108.1, forward strand.
AACCTGCCGGACCAACCCTGGCACACCCAGCGCGACCGCCTCGCCGAGTTCGCCGCGCTGCTCGGCCTGGTCGCCGGTACTTTGGGCAAGCTCGGCCGCGACCTCAGCCTGCTCATGCAGACCGACGTGGGCGAGGCCTTCGAGCCTTCCGCGCCGGGCAAGGGCGGTTCCTCGACCATGCCGCACAAGCGCAATCCAGTGGGCGCCGCCGTGCTGATCGGTGCCGCCACCCGCGCGCCGGGGCTGGTCGCGACCCTGCTGGCCGCCTTGCCACAGGAGCATGAGCGCAGCCTCGGACTGTGGCATGCCGAGTGGGAGACTCTGCCGGAACTCTGCTGCCTGGTATCCGGCGCTCTGCAGCATGCCCTGGTTATCGTCCCTGGCCTGGAAGTAGACGTCACGCGGATGCGCGCCAACCTCGAACTGACCCGGGGCCTGGTGCTGGCCGAGGCGGTGAGCATCGCCCTGGCCCAGCGCATCGGTCGCGAGGCGGCTCATCAGCTGGTCGAGCGCTGCTGCCGCCAGGCCGTCGCCGAACAGCGCCATCTGCGCGCGGTGCTCGGCAACAGCGGCGAAGTCACCGCACAGCTTTCCGCCGCCGAACTGGATCGCCTGTTCGATCCGGCCCACTACCTGGGCCAGGCGCGCCGCTGGGTCGAGCGCGCCCTGGCCGAACACCAAGCCTTGTCCCGTTGAGGAGCGTTTCGTGGCTGATCTCCACCTCGCCGATGGCGACCTGAACTACCAGTTGGAAGGCCCGGCCGGCGCGCCGGTGCTGGTGCTGTCCAACTCCCTGGGCACCGATCTGCATATGTGGGATGTGCAAATGCCGGCCTTCACCGAGCATTTCCGCGTGCTGCGCTACGACACCCGTGGCCATGGCGCATCGGGGGTGACGCCGGGGCCGTACACCGTCGAACAGCTCGGCCGCGACGTGCTGGCCCTGTTGGACGCGCTGGACATTCCCCGGGCGCACTTCTGCGGCCTGTCCATGGGCGGGCTGATCGGCCAGTGGCTGGGCATCCATGCCGGCGAGCGTCTGAGCAAGCTGGTGCTGTGCAACACGGCGGCGAAGATTGCCAACGATGAGGTATGGAACACCCGCATCGACATCGTGCTCAAGGGCGGCCAGCAGGCCATGCGCGACCTGCGCGATGCCTCCATCGCCCGCTGGTTCACCCCGGCCTTCGCCGAAGCGCAGCCGGTCCAGGCCGCGCACATCACCGCGATGCTCGCCGCCACCTCGCCGGAAGGCTACGCCGCCAATTGCGCCGCCGTGCGCGATGCGGACTTCCGCGAGACGCTGGGTGCGATCGCCGCGCCGACACTGATCGTCTGTGGCAGCCAGGACCCGGTCACCACCACCGAGAATGGCCGCTTCATGCAGGCGCGCATCGCCGGTGCCGAACTGGCCGAATTCACCGCCGCGCATCTTTCCAACGTCGAGGCGGGCGACCGGTTCACTCGTCGCGTGCTGGATTTCCTGCTGGGTTGATTGTTTGGCTTCTGTGGGCGAATTTGATTCCTAGGGACTGAAAAATGGACGAAAAAGAACGCTACGAAGCCGGCATGCAGGTCCGCCGCGCGGTGCTGGGCGATGCCCATGTCGACCGCAGCCTGAAGAACCTGACGCCGTTCAACCAGGAATTCCAGGAAATGATCACCCGCCACGCCTGGGGCGACATCTGGACCCGGCCGGGCTTGCCGCGCCATACCCGCAGTCTGGTCACCATCGCCATGCTCATCGGCATGAACCGCGAGGGCGAGTTGAAGCTGCACCTGCGAGCCGCGAAGAACAACGGCGTGACCCGCGACGAGATCAAGGAAGTGCTGATGCAGAGCGCAATCTACTGTGGCATCCCGGCGGCCAACGCCACTTTCCACCTGGCCGAGGAAGTCTGGGACGAACTGGGGGTGGAGTCGCTGCGGCCGGAGGGATGAGCGGACGGGGTGGACAGTCGCTTGGCCAGGCTCACCCTACCAGACGGACCAAACACCCCATCCATTCCGCACCATCCAACAAAAAACCCTTATCATTCCGCGTCTTAGCCCATTTTTGAGATAGCCGAATGCCATCTGCTGTCGAGCGCTACAAGGCGCTCCTGTCCGGGATGCTGGCCCGTTATTTCCCGCGTACCACGGCCTATCTGCGGACCGAGCGCGAGGCGGCGGCTGCGCAGGCGAAGCCGCGTTCGCGCAGCAAGAAAGCCGGAGCCAGGAGCGCCAAGCCCCGCGCAAGGAAAACCGCCGATACCAAGCCCAAGCCGGCGAGTACTGGCATCTACCCGGCAACGCTGATGCCGGTGGCAGCGGCGCAGGTGCAGGCGATGCGCGAGCGGGTTGCCGAGGCGGTGCGGGCGGGGGTTGTGAGTGCGCCGTCGGACGAGCAGTGGGCGATGATCCTGGGGCGCGCGCCGCTCACGCGGATTTTCGCCGGGGCGGGGTCGGGAAAGTCGACCACCCTGGTGCTGCGGGTGGTGTTCATGCTCTGCCACCTGGGCATCGAGCCGGGGCGGTTGACGGTGATCTCCTTCACCAATGCCTCCTGCGCTCAACTACGCGAGCAGTTGCTGAAGGTGCTCGGCTTCTGGGGCTTTCCGTTCGACGCCGCGCAGGCGCGCAAATGCGTGCGTACCTTCCATTCGGCCATGGGCACGTTGGCCAAGGAGGTGCTCGGCAATCCGGCCTGGTTCGAGCAATTGGACGAGCCCGCTGCGGAAGGCGAGCTGGACAACCCGTTGCTATCCGGCCGCTTGCGTCCGGCTCAGCAGCGGCTGTTGAAGCAGGTCTACCAGGACGCCTATGCCAAGGACCCGGCCTTCCGCGAACGGGTGCACCGCCTGCTGGACCTGCCGCCTCCCCCGGAGGAGGCCAAGGGCAAGCCCAAGGCGCCACTGGACGGTTTCGCCCTCGCCGGCGAGTTCGCCGCGCTGCCATTGTTCGAGGCCTTCTATGTACAGGCGGGGTTCATGGAAAGCATCGGTCTGCGCCCCGGACGGATCGTTGCCCAAGCGCTATCCTGCTCGCCGCGGGAGCGTTGTTTCGTCGAGGCGCTGGCGCTGTTCTGGCAGCGCTTCGAAACGCGGCTGACGGAGCAGGGCCTGACGACCTTCAACGGCGCTTTCCAACGGCTCACCGATACCCTGGAAGACGGCGGCCGTGTTCCGGCCGAGGCCCTGCGGCCGCTCAGCCATCTGCTGATCGACGAGTTCCAGGACATCTCCCCGCAGATCGTCCTCTGGTTGCAGGCGGTCCATCGGCGGCTCGTCCGCGAGAAGGAGAAGGTCAGCCTGATGGCCATCGGCGACGACTGGCAGTCGATCTACGGCTGGCGCGGCAGCTCGCCGGAACTGTTCATGGATTTCGACCGACACTTCCCGTCGAAGGGCAAGCGCAAGAGTGCCGTGCTGCTGCTGGAAACCAACTACCGCTCCATCGAGCCGGTAATCCGCGATGCCGAGGCGGTGCTGGACGGCGTGGCGTTCAAGCAGGCCAAGACGAGCAAGGCGTTCAAGGCGATGCAGCCGGGCGATCACGGGGTGAAGCTGGTGCCGCGCTTCGATCTCAAGGCGCGGTTGCCGGAGCTGCTGGCGGAGATCGATGCGCAGTGCGAGCACGTCGCCGCCAAGGGCTCGGCCGAGCGCACGGCGGTACTGCTGCTGAGCCGGCGCAATGAGCCGTTGCAGCAGATCCAGGCGCAACTGAAGAAAGCGCTGCCGGTGAAGGGCTATACCATTCACCGTGCCAAGGGGTTGCAGGCCGAGGTGGCGATCATCGTCGACGACTGCATGCCACCGGAAAAACACCCGCTGCGCAACGCGCTCTACGCGCACTCCGGGTTCTTCCGCAACAGCTACGACCAAGCCATGGCCGACGAGGCGCTGCGCCTGGCCTATGTGGCGATCACCCGTGGTGTGAGCCGGGTGCTCTGGTTCACCGCGAAAGTACAGGGCGCGACGCAGGTACTGGCGCAGCGCGGTCGCTGAGGCATCACCCCATCAGCGCCGCCTCGGCATAGTCCAGCTCGCGGATCAGTTCCTGCAGCATCTGGTCGTCGATGACATGGCGTTTGCGCAGGCGGTACAGCTCCTTGCGTTCGGCCTGGATCGCCTTGATGCGGATTTCCGTCTCCAGGGCCTTGGTGCGGCGGGCCTGGTTGGCCATGTCGTGGCGGTCCATCAGTACTTCGAGGTTGTGACGGTAGGCTTCGATCACCCCGGTGGTGACCTCGTTGACCCGCAGTGCTGCGTCGGCGTCGCCGCTGGGGTGCGACTGTTTCCAGCCTTCCAGCCAGCGGATCGCCGCCTGCGCCGCGGCGCGCCGGGCCTTGCGCAGTTCCTGTTCGTGCTCTTCCAGGTCGTTCATCGGCAGGAACCGGAGGAAGTAGGGCACGCCGAAGCTGCCGATGGCCAGGGAGAGGATGATTACCGCGGCGGCGATGAAAATCATCGGATCGCGGCCGGGGAAGGGTGCATCGCCGATCATCAGCGGCACCGAGAGCACGCCCGCCAGGGTGATGGCACCGCGCACGCCGGCCACCGAGCTGAGTGCGGAGAGCAGGGCCACCGGCTGCGGTTCGCGAGGCTTGCCGCGCAGGCGGGCGACCAGCGCCTCCCAGTGGTGGTAGGCGTAGACGAAGGCGTAGCGGATCACCAGCAGCAGCACCATGATCAGCACGGCATAGAGCATCAGCAGGGGCAGGTTGTAGCTCTCGCCGCTGGCGTTCATCCAGACGCGCTCGATGATGCGCGGGAATTGCAGGCCGAGCAGCAGGAACACCAGGCCGTTGAAGCTGAAATCGAGCATCTCCCAGATGCTGCGGTTGATGATGCGCGTGCTGGTCTTCACCGGCAGCATGTCGACCCGGCTCTGCACCATGCCGGCGGCCACTGCCGAGAGGATGCCGGACATGCCGGCGTGCTCGGCGAGGAAGAAGGCGGCGAAGGGCAACAGCAGCATGGTGACCACGTAGCTCGACGGGTCGTAGAGCTTGTGCGACGTCATCCACTGCTTGAGCTTGCCGACCGCCCAGCTCAGCCCGGCGCCGATGGCCAGGCCGCCGAGGGCGACCAGGAGAAAGCCGCCGGCCACTGAAGAAAGCGAGAAGCTGCCGGTCACCGCGGCGGCGACGGCGAACTTGAATGACACCAGGCCGGTGGCGTCGTTCATCATCGCTTCGCCTTCGAGCTGATGGCTCATGTGGCGCGGCAGCCGGCCCTGGGCGATGGCGATCACCGCCAGCGCGTCGGTGGGCGAGAGGATGGCGGCGAGGGCGAAGCTGGCGGCCAGTGGAATCGACGGCAGCAGCCAATGGATGACATAGCCGGCCACCACCACCGTGATCAGTACCAGCAGCAGAGACATGGCGGCGATCTGCCCGCCGTGGTCGCGGAACTCGCGTTTGGGTATCCGCCAGCCGTCATAGAACAGCAGCGGCGGAATGAACAGCAGCATGAAGAGTTCCGGGTGCAGTTCCACCTGCATGCCGAACGGCGGCAGGGCGATGGCGCAGCCCATGAGAATCTGCAGGATCGGCAGCGGTACGGGGAAGACGTTCGCCACGATGCGGCTGATGGCGACGGCGAGCAGGAGCAGGAAGATGAGGTTGAGAATATCCATTGGCGGCGACTCTATACGGCGGGCGAGACCGGCTCCATGACTTGGCGCAATGAATCTGGTAACGGACGTAAGAATAGCCGGGGAAGGTGCAAAACCTGACCGTTCGTCCAGTTGGAGAAAGGAAGGACTTGCGTGCCACGCCGGGCAACTATGCTTTCCCGAAACGACCTGCGCGAGCCTCGACCATGCATTCGACCCCCCAAGGCCGTCCTGCACCCGATAGCAAGCAAGCGGAAACCCGTCTCTTCATTTTTCTCATCGTGTTCCTGTTCCCGATCCTCAGCGTCGTGCTGGTGGCGGCCTACGGGTTCGTCGTATGGATTTTCCAGATGCTGATCTTCGGCCCGCCCGGGCCGGGTTGATCGTCCTCGCTAAAGCCCCATACCGTCAGGGAATCCTCATGGATGACGTCCTGCATATCGCCAGTCTGCTGGTCCATTGCCGTCCCGAGGCGCTTGCCGCGCTGAAGGACAACCTGCGTCTGCTGCCCGATCTGGAGCTGCATCAGGAAAGCCCGGCCGGCAAGCTGGTAGTGGTGCTGGAGGCGGAGCACGAGAGCCGCATTCTCGAACGGCTCGACCAGATCCAGAGCCTGCCCGGCGTACTCAATGCCGTGCTGGTCTACCACGAACTCCTCGATCACGAAGGAGAAGCCCGATGAGCCTGACCCGACGCCAGTTCGCCAAGGCCAATGCCGCCGCCATCGCGGCGAGCGTGGCCGGCATTCCCCTGGTCACCAGCGCCAGCAACCTGGTCACCGAGGCGGATGCCACCAACCTCAAGTGGGACAAGGCGCCTTGTCGCTTCTGCGGCACTGGCTGCGGGGTGATGGTGGCGACGCGGGACAACCGCGTGGTGGCGACCCACGGCGACATGAAGGCGGAGGTCAATCGCGGCATCAACTGCGTCAAGGGTTACTTCCTGTCGAAGATCATGTACGGCGTGGACCGCCTGACCCAGCCGCTGCTGCGGATGAAGGGCGGCCGCTACGACAAGCAGGGCGAGTTCCAGCCGGTGAGCTGGGACCAGGCCTTCGACATCATGGCGGAGAAGTACAAGGCCGCCCTGGCCCAGGGCGGGCCCCAGGCCATCGGCATGTTCGGCTCGGGGCAATGGACCATCTGGGAAGGCTATGCGGCGAACAAGCTGATGAAGGCCGGCTTCCGCTCCAACAACCTCGACCCCAACGCCCGGCACTGCATGGCCTCGGCGGCGTTCGGCTTCATGCGCACCTTCGGCATGGACGAGCCCATGGGCTGCTACGACGACATCGAGGCGGCGGATGCCTTCGTGCTTTGGGGTTCGAACATGGCGGAGATGCACCCGGTGCTGTGGACGCGGGTCACCGACCGGCGCCTGGGCGCGCCCCACGTCAAGGTGGCGGTGATGTCCACCTTCGAGCACCGCAGCTTCGACCTCGCCGATATCCCCATGGTGTTCAAGCCGCAGACGGACCTGGTGATCCTCAACTACATCGCCAATCACATCGTGCAGAGCGGCGCGGTGAACCGTGATTTCGTGCAGAAGTACACCCGTTTCGCCAAGGGCGCGCAGAACATCGGCTACGGCCTGCGCCCCACCGATCCGCTGGAGCTGAAGGCGGAAAACGCAGCGGTGGCCAACACCTGGAGCGACATCGATTTCGACCAGTACGTGGAATTTCTCAAGCCCTACACACTGGAGCACGCGGCCAAGGAAACCGGCGTGCCGGCCGAGCGGCTGAAGGCGCTGGCCGAGCTGTATGCGGACCCGAAGGTGAAGGTCATGTCGTTCTGGACCATGGGCTTCAACCAGCACACCCGGGGCGTGTGGGCCAACAACCTGATCTACAACCTGCACCTGCTCACCGGCAAGATCAGCGAGCCGGGCAACAGCCCCTTCTCACTCACAGGCCAGCCCTCGGCCTGCGGCACGGCGCGGGAGGTGGGTACCTTCGCTCACCGCCTGCCTGCCGACATGCTGGTGGCCAACGCCAAGCACCGCGCGACCGCCGAGAAAATCTGGAAGCTGCCGGCCGGGACCATCCAGGAGAAGCCCGGCTTCCATGCGGTGGAGCAGAGCCGTCAGCTTAAGGACGGTGCCCTGCGGGTGTACTGGACGCAGGTTTGCAACAACATGCAGGCCGGGCCGAACATCATGCAGGAGATCCTGCCCGGCTGGCGCAACCCGGAGAACTTCATCATCGTCTCCGACGTGTACCCGACGGTCTCGGCCCAGGCCGCCGACCTGATCCTGCCCAGCGCCATGTGGGTGGAGAAGGAGGGGGCTTATGGCAACGCCGAGCGGCGCACGCAGTTCTGGCACCAGTTGGTGGACGCTCCCGGCGAGGCGCGCTCGGACCTCTGGCAACTGGTGGAATTCTCCAAGCGCTTCACTACCGACGAGGTCTGGCCGGCGGAGCTGCTGGCCAAGGCACCGGAGTACAAGGGCAAGACGCTGTACCAGGTGCTGTTCGCCAACGGCCAGGTGGATCGTTTTCCGAAGACCGAGATCGCCAAGGACTACCGTAACCACGAGGCCGAGGCGTTCGGCTTCTACATCCAGAAGGGCCTGTTCGAGGAATACGCCGCCTTCGGCCGGGGCCACGGGCATGACTTGGCGGACTTCGACGTCTACCACCAGGAACGCGGGCTGCGCTGGCCGGTGGTGGAGGGCAAGGAGACGCGCTGGCGCTACCGCGAGGGCTACGATCCCTACGTGGCCAAGGGCAGCGGCGTGCAGTTCTACGGCCAGCCGGACAAGAAGGCGATCATCTTCGCCTTGCCCTACGAAGTGCCCGCCGAGGTGCCGGACGAGGAATATCCGTTCTGGCTCAGCACCGGCCGGGTGCTGGAGCACTGGCACACCGGCAGCATGACCCAGCGAGTCGACGAACTCTTCCGTGCGGTGCCCGATGCGCTGGTTTATATGCACCCGGAGGACGCGCGCAAGCTCAACGCCCGGCGCGGCAGCGTGGTGAAAGTGATCAGCCGGCGCGGCGAGATGCAGGCGCGGATCGAGACCCGCGGCCGTAACAAGCCGCCGCAAGGGCTGGTGTTCGTGCCGTTCTTCGACGCCAACAAGCTGATCAACAAGGTCACCCTCGACGCCACCGACCCGATCTCCAAGCAGACCGATTACAAGAAGTGCGCGGTGAAGATCGAAGTGGTCAGCCTTGCCTGAGGAGACACGCCGTGAAGCTCCATTACCTGCCTGTCCTGCTGTTCGCCGCCTTGGGCCTGGCCATCGCCGCCGATCCACAACCGACCGGCAAGCCGGTGGCCGCCGCCCCCGACTATCCCCTCGATGCGCCGGCGCCGTCCGGCCGTCGCCCCGGCGGGACCCTCACCCAGGAATTCACTCCGCCGCCGCTGCATGACGAGGAGAACAAAGACATCCGCCGCGAGCGCAACTACCCGGAGCAGCCGCCGACCATCCCCCACGCCATCCGCGGCTACCAAGTGGATATCAACGGCAACAAGTGCCTGGCTTGCCATAGCCGCGCCGCCAGCGTGCAGGCCCAGGCGCCGATGATCAGCATCACCCACTACACCGACCGCGAGGGCCAGACCCTGGCGGCGGTGGCGCCGCGCCGCTACTTCTGCACCCAGTGCCACGTGCCGCAGCAGGACGTGAAGCCGCTGGTCGAGAACGGCTTCAAGAACATCGACGTGCTGTTGCAGCACGAGCTGCCGCCGAGCAGCAACCGGCAGCGCTGAGGGGGATCGGATGAAAGCCCTTATCGCCTTCCTCAAGCGTTACTGGGTGGTGCTGCGCCGGCCCAGTGTGCATTACAGCCTGGGCACCCTGACCCTGGGTGGGTTCATCGCCGGGATCTTCTTCTGGGGGGGCTTCAACACCGCGCTGGAGGCCACCAACACCGAGGCGTTCTGTATCTCCTGCCATGAGATGAGTTCCAACGTGTACGTGGAGATCAAGGACACCATCCACTACAGCAACCGCTCCGGGGTGCGCGCCACCTGCCCCGATTGCCACGTGCCGCACAAGTGGACCGACAAGATCGCTCGCAAGATGCAGGCCTCCAAGGAGGTGTGGGGCAAGATCTTCGGCACCATCAGCACCCGCGATAAATTCCTCGCCATGCGCCGCGAACTGGCCGAGCACGAGTGGGCGCGGCTGAAGGCCAACGACTCCCTCGAGTGCCGCAACTGCCACGCCTTCGACTATATGGACTTCACCCGCCAGAGCCCGCGCGCCGCGCAGTTCCACTCCACCGCATTGGCCAACGGCGAGGCCACTTGTATCGACTGTCACAAGGGCATCGCCCACCGCCTCCCGGACATGCGCGGCGTGCCAGGCTGGTGATGGCCGGCTTGCCAGGCGCGGCGAATCCTGCGAAAAACGCCGCCCGCGCCCAAGGGGGCGCATGAGAACGGGAGCGAACATGGGCGGCGAATTGCAGATCGAAGATATCCAGGTGGGCGACGGCAAGGCCGTGGTGAAAGGCGCCCTGATCACCACCCAGTACCGGGGCACCCTGGAGGACGGCACCGTGTTCGATTCCTCCTACGACCGCGGCAAGCCGTTCCAGTGCGTGATCGGCACCGGCCGCGTGATCAAGGGCTGGGACCAGGGACTGATGGGCATGAAGGTCGGCGGCAAGCGCAAACTCTTCGTCCCTGCCCATCTGGCCTACGGCGAACGCCAGATCGGCGCGCACATCAAGCCGCATTCCAACCTGGTCTTCGAGATCGAGCTGTTGGAAGTGCTGACGCGGGATGATTGAGGCGGCTCAGGCGTGCTCGGGCGAAAGAGGCATACCGCTTCGCCAGCAGAGCTGGCTCCTACGAAAGCGGGGCGGCATGCTGCGTCAATTGTGGGAGCGGAGGTTCGGAGACCTGTAGGAGCGAGCTCTGCTCGCGAATGGGGGCTTTCCGATGCTGCGCTACCGGGGCGAATTCATTTGTCCTGGTCGATTCGACATACGACCGGACTCACGCCGTACCGCGTCGGAACTCATCGGGCGTCACGCCCATCAGCCGGCGGAACATGGCGATGAAGGCCGAGGCGCTGGCGTAGCCGAGGTCGAGGGCGATGGATTCGACGGTCTGCCCAGCCTCCAGCAACGCCATGGCCCTCACCACCCGCAGGCGTTGGCGCCATTCCGCGAAGGAGATGCCGAGGTCGCGCTGGCAGCGGCGCATGAGCGTGCGCTCGGTGGTGTTCGCCTCCCGGGCCAGCTCCGGCAGGGTCCGGTTGTCGGCGGGGTTGGCGCTGAGCGCATCGAGCACGGGCCCGAGCAGCGGGTCGTCGGATGTCGGCAGGTAGCTGCCGGCCCGGGGTGCCGCTGCGAGCTGGTCCACCAGGACACGCAGCAGGCGTTCGTCTGCCTCCGTGCGGGGCAGGCCCGGTGGGTGCTGGCGCAGGTGGTCGAGCAGGGCGCGGATCAGCGGGCTGAGGGTGAGTGCGCAGGGGTTGGCGGGTAGTGCGGTGCTCAGGTCTGCGGCGATGTATAGGGAGCAGTGGCAGGCCTCGTAGCGGTTCAACCCGCGGTGCTCCACGTTCGGCGGCAGCCAGATGCCGTATTGCGGCGGGGCCAGGTAATGGTGGTCCGCCAGCTTGACCTCCATCACCCCGCTGAACGAATAGACAAACTCGCCCCAGGCATGTCGATGCCGCGGATAGGTGGACTCGGCCGGCACGCAGGCGGTACGGAAGAAGATCGGCGCCGGCAATGTTTCGCTGAATGGCGGAAGCCGGACGTGGCGGGCACTGGCCATGAGGTCTCCTGGGAGTGCTTGGCGGGTTGTGGCTATGGGTTGTCCGGTTCTCACTATATCGAGTAAAGCCGTCACAACCATAATGCGCGCTCCACTGAAGCGAGGAGCGGGTGATGGAGATGCGCAAGGCGCTCGATGGCCGGGCGGCGGGGTTGATGGTCGTGTTGTGCCTGGTCTGGGGACTCCAGCAGGTGGCGATCAAGGCGGCTGCCCCAGATATCGCGCCGCTGTTGCAGATCGCGCTGCGCTCGGGTGCCGCGGCGGCGCTGGTGGGGTTGCTGATGCTGGTCCGGCGCGAGCGGCTGTCGCTGGCCGGCACTTGGCGCCCCGGCTTGCTGGTGGGGTTCCTGTTCGCCCTGGAATATCTGCTGGTGGGCGAAGGGCTGCGCTACACCAGCGCCTCGCACATGGTGGTGTTTCTCTATACCGCGCCAATCTTCGCGGCGCTCGGCCTGCAATGGCGGCTGCCATCCGAGCGGCTGGTGCCGTTGCAGTGGCTGGGCATCCTGCTGGCATTCGCCGGGATCGCCCTGGCGTTCTTCGGCGGCGATCATGGCGGTGGCTTTTCCGGCGACGCCTTTTGGGGGGATCTGCTCGGCCTGTTGGGTGGGATCGCCTGGGGCGCGACTACGGTGGTGATCCGCTGCTCACGCCTGGCGGGCACGCCGGCGGCCCTGACGCTGTTCTATCAACTGGCGGCGGCCTTCCTGTTGCTGACCCCTGCTGCCGTCGCGCTCGGGCAGTGGGGCTTCAATCCCACGCCGCTGGCCTGGAGCAGCCTGGCGTTCCAGGCGGTGGTGGTGTCCTTCGTCAGTTTTCTCGCTTGGTTCTGGTTGCTGCGCCACTACCTGGCGTCCCGGCTCGGCGTGTTTTCCTTCCTGACCCCGCTGTTCGGCGTGGTGCTGGGCGCCTGGCTGCTCGACGAGGCCATCGAGCAGGGCTTCCTGATGGGCGCCGTGTTCGTCCTGCTCGGCATCCTGCTGGTGAGCGGACACGGTTGGCTCAAGGCCCTGCTGCACGGCCGTCGAGCGGCGTAGCGTTCGGTTCAGACCCTGGCGATGGTAGCCAGGCCGGTGGCGATGATTCTCTCCTGGCCGTCGCGTACGGCGAACACGTCGGCGCGGCTGACCGCCTGGCGCTGCCCGGCCTTGATCACTTCGCTGCGGCAGATGAGCTTGTCGCCGATGGCGGGGGCCAGCAGGTTGACCTTGTATTCCGACGTGACCACATCGCCCACCAACGAGGCGGCGGCCCAGGCGCAGGCGCTGTCGATCATGAAGCCGACCACCGCGCCGTGTACGAAACCGTGATGCTGGGTGAGTTCGCGGCGCGGCAGGACTTCCATGGCGACCCGGCCGGGGCCGAAGTCGGTGAGCTGAAACCCGACCAGTTGGGCGAAGGGGGAATGTTCCAGGGCTTCTTCGAGGCGTTCGCGGGTGAGGGCGGCGGGGGCGTTCATCGGTGTGTCTCCTTGGGCGGGCCGGAATCCAGTCTTGGCCGTGGCCAAGGCTTCGGCAATCTGCATCCAGGGAGGTGATGGGTGGTTATCAGTTGTAGGAGCGAGCGCCGTTCGCGAAAGGGGGCCAACCAAAGCTTCGCCAGCAGAGCTGGCTCCTACGAAAAGCGGGCCGGTGTTGGAGGGGTTTATCCGCGAAGAGGGCCTTTGGTTGTCGCGAATGAATTAGCCCGCGATGTCGGCTTTACCGTTGTAGGAGCGAGCGCTGCTCGCAAATGGCTGGTGGAGGGGTTTCGCCAACAGAGCTGGTTTCTACGGAATACTCATGACAATCCCGTCGATGACTCAGGCCAGGCCATGCCGGGCCTGCCAGAAGGGCGATTCGGGCCAGCGGCGTTCCTGGGCGTAGAGGTAGCGGCGCATGTCGCGGAATTCCTGGTAGCGCTGTTGGATCTGCTCTTCGTAGTGCCGCGCCGGTTCATCGTCGTCGCTGAGCCAGCCGGCGATGACCTCGGCGGCGGCGATACCATCTTCCAGCGCTTTATGGATGCCGCGAGCCAGCAGCGGGTCGAAGCGGCTGGCGGCATCGCCCACGGCGAGCCAGCGGTGGCCGGTAACCCGGTCCAGCCGGCAAGAAGGCGCGGGGCTGGTGAGCATGCGGGAGGGATCGAAACCATGGCCCTCCAGGTTCGCTGCGACATGCCGGGTATCGGCCAGCAGGTTGAGCCAGCGGCGCCAGTCGTTCGCTCCCAGTTCACGCAGGCCCGTCTGATCGCAGGCAAGCGCGATGCAGAGCTGGCCGTCGGGCAGGCTGGCGCGGTACCACCAGCCGTACTCGGCCGCTTCGAGCAGGGTCAGGTGGTTGGCGGCGACGGTGGCCGGGCGGGTGAAGAAGCCGTAGAGGCAGATCAACTGGTCCAGCTCCTGGACGCGTGCGCCGAGCAGGCGTGCGGCGCGTGCGTGGCCGCCGCTGGCGTCGATCAGGTAGTCGGTGTGCAAGGTGTGCGGAGCCTGGCCGCGCAGGTGCAGGCGATAACCCTGGGCGGTGGATTCCAAGGCATTCAGGCGGGTTCCGCCGAGCAGGCGGGCACCGCGGGCAATGGCTTCGTCGGCGAGCCAACGCTCGAAGCGCTGGCGATCCAGATGCCAGCCGCTGCCATGCGGGTTGCTGATGAAATCGTTGTAGCCGATCTGGTCGTCGCCCCAGGCGGAGCAACTGCCCAGGCACGGATCATGGCCCTGTTGCCGGAAGGCCTCCCATAACCCGAGACGCATGAGCAGCTCGCGAGTATCCGGCGGCAGGCTTTCGCCGACGCGCGGCCGGCCATAGTCGCCGGCCTCGATCAGCACAACGCCGTCCAGGCCCCGTTGCAGCAGGGCCAGGGCGGCGGCGCACCCCGCCGGGCCGCCGCCGACGATGGCGACCCGGCAGGTGCTGCCCGGCATGGGCCGGGTGTGGGTTTCAGGATTTGCCATCGGTCTTTTCGTTGGTGGACGGCGACACCGTGTTCGGCCAGGGCACCACCGGGTCGCCGCCGTTATCCAACTGGCTTTGCACCTCAAGGTAATACTTGGCGCTGAACGGCCCGCCATCGCTGGCATCGATGGCATTGCCCTGGATCACCACGCCGATCTTGTGCCAGTTGTCCACCATGTCGATGCGCTGCTGGTAGCGGCCGACCTGGGCGGGATCGAACGGGTTGGTTGCGGTCCCCTCGCCACGCACCGAGAAGCGCTGGGCTGGCAACTGGCTGTTGCTGCCGCTCAGGTCCTTGGCGACGTACACCGCCACCGGGCGCTGCGCCGGCCAGGACCAGTAGAGGGTGTTGTTGAACGGAGGCAGCGGGTCCGGCTGATGGGTGGCGCAGGAGTTGTAGTCGGTGTGCCAGGGCAGCGCCATGAACTTGGAGGCGTCGCCGGGCTCCAGGCCGGGGCTGCCGGGGTTGGTGTCGATGGGCTGCTGGTCGCCCAGCGGGTTGTTCTGGATGTTCGGCGTATAGCCGGCGGTGAGGAAGGCCTGGCCGGCGACTGCCTGGCTGTAGTCCAGCGGCTTGGGCTGGATGCGGAACGGGCCGGTGCCGGAGGTCTGCCAGTTCTGCACGTAGAGCGCCGGGTCACGGACGATGAAGGTGAGGTCGATGCCGGGGCTGAAGCGCCCGCCCAGGCAGTTCACCAGCATGGTCTTGTCCAGGTACTCGCCGGCGTTGAGGGTGACGGTGCCGGTCTGGCTGTATTGCTTTTGGTCCCACTGCTGCAGGAAGAAGTACTGGGTCTTGCGCAGGGTGAGGAAGGACTGGCCGGCGTCGCCCAGGGACAGCGGCATCATCCGGCTGTTCTGCAGTTGCGAGGCGTCGTTGGGATCGCGAATGAAGCCAAGGCCGCCGAGCAGGGTGGTGGCGGGATCGGTATCCGGCTGGATCTCGTCCACGGCGCCATGGGCGGTCGTGCCGGTGATGCTCAGGTTGGTGTTCCACATCTGCATCGCGGCGGCGCGGAAGATGGGGAACAACTCGTCGCTGAACGAGGGCTGGTAGCTGGTCTGGAACTTCCCGTTGGCGAACAGCGATGGTTGCAGGGCCATGTGGCGTACCCAGATGTCGTAGATGTCATCCCACAACGACACGGTGTTGAGCGTTTGCGGTGCATAGGCCGGGTCGGTGGCGGTGACCCAGGCATGCCCCTGCACTTCCTGGGTGGTGCCGTCGCTGAATTGCAGCACGGCGTAGACCGGGCCATCGCTGCCGTCGTCGAACCAGCCGTCGTTGTCGATGTCGCTGTTCAGCTCATAGGGCTTGTTGGTGTTCGGGTCGATCATGCCGCAGGCGCGGCCGTAGCCGCCGGTGACGATCAGGCGGCCGTACTGGTCGGTCTGCAGCTCGCCGAGGGTGTCGATGGGCCCGTTCGGGCAATCCATGTTCGGGAAGAAATCGCCGGGGAAGGACTTCGGATAGTTCGGCCACTGCACCACGCCCTTGCCGTCCACCCAACTGCTGGAGGGGGTGGTCTGGTCGAAGGCCACCGGTGCGGCGCTGGCGCCCTGTACGGTGCGCGGGCCGGGGTCGATGATCAGTTGGCGCAGGCGGGTCGGGTCGTTGATATCCGACGAGAAGGGTGCGACGTCGTTGCGCAGGGCCGGGGTCTCGCCGTTCTTGTAGTTATCGATGCCCAAGTCTTCCGGGATGATGTACCAGTTGGACTTCTTGTTGGCCAGGTGCACGGTCCAGACGATGTTGCTCACGGTCTTGCCGTCGATCTGGCTGCCGATGCGGATCTCCGTGCCCTCCACGCCCATCGGGTAGGTCTCGCTGGTCTGCGCCGGGTAGGCGTAGATCTTGAAGCGGGCGGCCTGGCGCTTGAGCGCGCCGCTGGCGTCGCGCAGGTCGCTGGAGGTGATGGTGTCGTTCTCGGTGCCGGCCTTGACCGGCAGGCCGCCGGTGGCGCTGCCCGTGGTGTCGCCGGGAATCGGCAGGGCCGCCTGGGTGTTCGGTTCCAGGTAGTACTCGCTGCTGTTGCCGACGCGGGCGAAGCCGATGGCCGGGTGGATGCGGAAGTTGCTGCTCATGTTCGGCTCCTCACTGTTTGTTCTGTTTGGCCTGCATGGCTTGCAGCCAGGCCTGGTAGTTGACGATGAAGTGCGACAGGTTGAGGTGCTTGGCCGGGACGATCTGGCCGGAGTTGCCCACGGTCACCGTGTGCACGCCACCGTTGTGGCAGCCGAAGCAGTTGGTGTCCTGGGTGAAGGTCTCCATGGTGGTGTTGGCCAGGTCGAGGGAGCCGATCTGGATGCTCAGCGGCGCACCGTTGGGGCCGGGGATCGCGTCGTTGCCGCCAGTCCATTGGGCGCCCACCAGCTCGTAGTTGGCCCAGACGCTGCCGCTGAGGTGGGGCGCGACGCTGGCGTTGAGGCTCTGGATGTTGCCGGTGTTCTGCTCGTTGCCGCCGCCGTAGGGCGTCATGCGGCAACTGCTGATCACCGCCAGCGGGTTGTTCACGTCGAACTGGTTCTGCACCGTCACCGGGCTGTTGGGGGTGTACAGCGACCAGGGCAGCCCGGCGACCGGCGAGGTGCTGCCGGTGGGTACGGCGCTGCAATCCGGTGCGTTGGCCTTGTGCTCGAAGGTGGCCCAGATGAACTCCGGGTGGTTCTTGACTACGCCCACCACGTGCATGCCGATCAGCGCCAGTTCGGCGCGCATCGTCTTGCCGGTGTTGTCGGTGACCTTGCCGTTGATCACCTCGACCACCGGCACCGTCTGCTTCTCGGTGTGGAACAGAGTGCTGGCGTTGGGGATGAACACCTTCTGCGGCTGATCGTTATCGTCGAGGATCGCCGCCACGCGCCAGGACAGCTTCAGTTCCAGGGTGTTGACCGGAAAGTCCTGGGTCGGCGAGATGCTGGTCAGGGCGCTCAGGTCGTAGAGCTTGTTGGCGGTGACGAAATTCCAGAAGTCCTCGTTCAGCAGCCCGGTGTAGTAGACGACGTTGCCGGCCTGATCCACCAGCACCTGGGCGCCGGGGCCGGCCTGGAAGATGTCGTTGGCATCCACGGTCTGCTTCGACTTGGCCAGGCGCACCATGATGCGCGGCTGCTCGCCGGCGGCGCGGCCGGGGTAGGGCTTGTCCGGGCCGCCGGGACGCAGCACCTTGTCCGGGGCGGCGAGGGTCTCGAAGTTCAGCGGGGCGTCCGCGTCGCTGGAGGACGGTTCGCCGAGCCAGAGGAACATCTGGTATGCCCACTGGTGGAACGCGCAATTGTTCAGCGTACCGCTCTGCGGAAAGTCGTTGCCGTCCGGGAAGGGCGTGGTCGGGAACCAGTCGCTCAATGCCTGGCAACCGCTGGATACCGGCGATTTTTCGGCGGCGAAGCCCGGGGCCGCGACGCTCAGCAGCAAGGGCAGGGGCAACAGCCGGAGGCCCCGGTAGAGGGTGTGGCGAATGCGCATGAAGGTGCTTCCTTGTTGGCGGGGTGGGTATCGCCGGCTTGTTCCACAGCCGGAGTCGAGGCGAGAGGAGGTGATATCGGGGGCGACCGAAGCTGTGCCGAGCATGGGTCCTTCCTTTCGAGTCCTGGGTCCGTGCCGGCCGTCCGCATGGCGGGGCCGGGGTACACGCCGATCGGGTGCGCGACGCCCCGGGCGGGTTTGCCCGACGGTGCGATGGGAATCGGCCTTGGAATCTGGGTGGTGGGAATCCCTGTTTACCCAGTACTGCATCCATTCATGCAATGAAAACTAGCCCCGCTTGTGGGTGCGTCAAGTTGCCACCGTCAAAAAAGTACGAGGAGGGGACGGCCGGCGTGGGACGTATTGGGAATTGCTCGATTGACAAGGCGGGTAGGCTTTTCTACGGTGCCGCGGTCAGTTTCCGACGGACCCGCCATGACTGCCCAAGAAGACCGCATCAAGCTCGAGCCCAGCTGGAAGGCTGTGCTGCTCGATGAATTCGAGAAGCCCTACATGAAGGAACTCGGCGAGTTCCTGCGTCGCGAGAAGGCGGCGGGTAAGGAGATCTATCCACCGGGGCCGCTGATCTTCAACGCACTCAATTCGACGCCGCTGGAGCGGGTGAAGGTGGTGATCATCGGGCAGGACCCTTATCACGGACCCGGCCAGGCGCATGGCCTGTGTTTCTCGGTGCAGCCGGGCGTGCCGGCGCCGCCGTCGCTGCAGAACATCTACAAGGAACTCAAGCGCGACCTGAACATCGACCCGCCGCGCCATGGCTATCTGCAACATTGGGCGGAGCAGGGCGTGTTGCTGCTCAACACCTCGCTGACAGTGGAGCGGGGCAATGCCGGCTCGCATGCCGACAAGGGCTGGCAGCACTTTACCGACCGGGTGATCCAGGTGGTCAGCGAACAGCGGCCGAAACTGGTGTTCCTGCTCTGGGGCTCCCATGCTCAGAGCAAACAGCGGCTGATCGATCCCACCAAGCATCTGGTCCTGCGCTCGGCGCATCCGTCGCCGTTGTCCGCTCATCGCGGCTTCCTCGGCAATGGTCATTTCAGCCGGACCAATGCCTTCCTCGCTCAAAACGGGCTGGAACCGATCGACTGGCGTTTGCCCGAGGTGGCCTGAAACGGCCCGGCGCCGTTACGCGGCGCCGGGCTGCCTGCCTCACTCCTTCTTGGCAGCGTCGCCGCCGTGCGCGGCGGCCAGTTCCTTGGCGTGTTGCAGGTGCTGTTCGAGCTTGGGCAGGGTTTCGTTGGCGAATGCCTTGAGGTCGGCATCCTGGCCTTCCTGAGCCTGCTTGCGGAACAGCTCGATGGTCTGTTCGTGGGCGACTACTTGGTTGTTGGCGTAGGCTTGGTCGAAGGATTCGCCATCGCGCAGCTTGAGGATCATGGCCTTGGCCTTGCTCATCAGGTCGGCCTCGCTGGCCACTTCCCATTTCTTACCCTGGGCCAGGGCCTGGAGTTTCTGGTTCGCGGCGGTGTGGTCGTCGATCATCATCTGGGCGAATTCCTTCACATCCGCCGAGGTGCCTTTCTCCAGCGCCATCTTGGCGGTTTCGATCTCGGCGACACCCTTGGCGGAGGCTTCATCGACGAAATCCGTCGCTTCGTTGGCGTAAGCGAGAGAGGCGGCAGCGCTGAGCAGTAGGGCGAAGAAGCCCGCGAAGAAAGCGTTGATGGTTCGGCTCATGACATTCTCCTGTGCATTTTCCAGCGTTGAGTCCGCATGCTTGTGTGGGTGCGTCCGGGCCCGTCGTAGAGCGGCTGGTTCCTTGCCGGCGACACAAGTACGGCGCGGATATCGGCGATACCGCCGTACTTTTTGTGACTGACGGCAGCACGAGCAGTTCAGGCGGTGCGGGCGGATGGTTGTCCGGTGAAGCAGGGACAGCGAGGCGGGGAGCGGCAAAAAAGAACCCGCCGAAGCGGGTCAAGCGTGGGCTTTCTGCCAGAGCCGGAAGACCGGTTCGGCAAGGAACATGACCAGGAACAATCGGAGCACCTGCAAGGCAGTGACCAGCGCCACCGAAAGCTGCAGGGCTTCGGCGGTCAGGCAGAGTTCGGTGATGCCGCCGGGCATCATGCCCAGCATCAGCGACGTCTGGTTCAGCGTGGTCAGCCAGCCGAGCCCTTCCGCCAGCAGGGCGGCGGTGAACATGGCGAGCAGGGTGAACAGCAGGATGCGCAGCAGGAAGTCGGGCGCGCTGCGGAAGAACGGGCGGTCGAAATGGCAGCCCAGCGAGCAGCCGATCAACCACTGGCCGAGCGGACCGGCTCCATGGGGAAGGCCCACATGCAGGTCGAAGGTCGCGCTGGCGAAGGCGCAGGCCACCAACGGGCCGAGCATCCAGGGGTTGGGCTGGCCCAGTTTCTTCCACAGCAGAGCGAGCAATCCGCCGGCGGGCAGCAGCACGGCGAGCCAGGCCCAGTCCGTCGGTGCCGGGGCCGGCGCTTCCACGGGGGGCAGGGTCCAGGTGAACACGGCCGGGACGATCAGCACCACCAGTAGCAGGCGCAGGCTATGGGCGGCGGCGACGCGCGCCGGCTGGGCGTCGTGACGCAGCGCCAGGTTGACCATTTCGCTGGCACCGCCCGGCATGCTGGCGAAGAACGCGGTGGCGCGGTCGACGCCGGCGCGCCGCAGCACGGCAATACCGATCAGGCTGAGGAGGAGGGTGCCGATGGCACCGGCGAGGATGGCGCCGAAGTGGGCGACCACCTGCTCCATCACCTCGGCGGTGAAGTGCAGGCCGATGCCGCTGGCCACCAGCCACTGACCGGCCTGGCGACCATGGGGAACCTCGGTGATCAGCCAGCCGCCGCAGCGGACCAGGATCACCGCCAGCAGCGAGCCGACCATCCAGGGCAGCGGCCAGCCGGCGAGGCTGGCCAGGTAACCGCCGGCCGCACCGACCAGCGGTGTGGCCAGCCAGTGTGGCAGGCGACGTGGATCAGGCATGGGCCAGCTTGGCCTTCTTCTGGCGCGCGCGCAGCCAGCGGATGCCCGGCAGGGCCAGCATGAGCACCACCAGCGCCCAGAGGGCGAGGGTGATCGGGCTGGTCCAGAGGATCGACAGTTCGCCGTTGGAGATCGACAGGGCGCGGCGCAGGTTGTCTTCCATCATCTCGCCGAGGACGAAGCCGAGGATCAACGAGGAGAGCGGGAAGTCCAGCTTGCGCAGCAGGTAGCCGAACACGCCGAGGCCGATCATCAGCACCAGGTCGAAGGTGGTGCTGTGCACGGCGTAGACGCCGACCAGGCTGACCACGGTAATGGCCGGCACCAGGATCCAGTTCGGCACGGACAGCATGCGGGCGAACAGGCCGACCAGCGGGATGTTCATCACCAGCAGGATGACGTTGCCGATGAACAGCGAGGCGATCAGGCCCCAGACCACGTCGGGCTGCTGCTCGAAGAGCAGCGGGCCAGGGGTGATGTTGTAGAGGGTGAGGGCGCCGATCATCACCGCGGTGGTGCCCGAGCCCGGCACGCCGAGGGTCAGCATGGGGATCAGCGAGCCGCAGGCCGAGGCGTTGTTGGCCGCTTCCGGGGCTGCCACGCCGCGCAAGTCGCCTTCGCCGAAACGCCCCGAGCTGCCGGCCATGCGCTTCTCGCTCATGTAGGTCACGGCGCTGGCGATGGTCGCGCCGGCGCCCGGCAGGGTGCCGATGACGAAGCCGGCCACGGCGCTGCGCAGGGTGGTCCAGATGGTCAGGCAGAATTCCTTGAAGTTGAACAGCATGCGCCCGCTGGCCTTCACCGCCTGCTGGCCATGGTGGGTGTTTTCCAGCATCAGGAGGATTTCGCTGACGCTGAACAGGCCGATCACTACGATGACGAACTGGATACCGTCGGACAGGCTGACGCTATCGAAAGTGAAGCGGTAGACGCCGGTGGTGGCGTCCACCCCGACGGTGGCGAGGCTCAGGCCGATCAGCGCGGACATCAGGGTCTTGACCGGTTTGTCGCCGACCATGCCGCCCAGGCAGGCAATGGCGAAGACCATCAGCACGAAGTACTCCGCCGGACCGAAGGCCACCGCCCATTGCGCCAGCAGGGGGGCGAACAGCACCACGCCGCAGGTGGCGACGGTGCTGCCGATGAAGGAGCTGACCGCCGACAGCGACAGGGCGATACCGCCCTTGCCCTGGCGGGCCAGCGGGTAGCCATCGAGAGTGGTCATGATGGCCGCGGCGTCACCCGGTACGTTGAGCAGGATGGCGGAGATGCGTCCGCCGTATTCGCAGCCGAGGTAGACGGCGGCGAGCAGGATCAGTGCGGTTTCCGGCGGCAGGCCGAGGGCGAAGGCCAGTGGCAGCAGGATCGCCACGCCGTTGATCGGGCCGAGCCCGGGCAGCAGGCCGACCACGGTGCCGACGAAGGCGCCGAACAGGGCGACCAGCAGGTTGACGGGGCGCAGGGCGACATCGAAGCCCTGGGCGAGGAAGTTCAAGGTTTCCATTTCAGCCCTCCAGGAACAGCAACACGCCGCGCGGCAGCGGAATGTCCAGCAGGTAGTCGAACAGGCCATAGAGCAGGACGCCCATCAGCACGCCGCTGATGGCGCAGGCCAGCGGCCGTCCGGTGAACAGCACGCCGAGCACGAAGCCGGCCAGCGCGGTGCTGGCGATGAACCCCAGCGGCTCGAAGAGCAGGGCATAGGCCAGCAGCGTGGCGATGCACAGGGCGATCTTGCGCACCAGTGTCCAGTTGATCGGCGGGGTCGGCTCGCCATGGGGCTTGACCAGCAGCCACAGGGCTCCGGCGCCCATCAGGGAGAGCAGCAGGAGCGGGTAGGCGCGCGGGCCGACCGGGTCATAGGCGAAAGGCGCCTGGAAGCCCCAGGCGACCACGGCGAGAGCGGCGCAGAGAAGCAGCCAGATCCCGGCGAACAGGCGTACGTACATAACGGGTACCTCAGTGGTGATTCGGGGGTGGGCGGAGCCGCGAAGCGTCGCTCCCGGCTCCCTCACCCGGCCCGGAGCGATCCGGGCCGCCGAATGCCCTCCCGGACGGGAGGGCGCATGCTTACTGGACCAGACCGAACTCGCCGGCGAGGGCCTTGTAGTCCTGCACCTGCTTCTTGACGAAGGCGGTCAGCTCGTCGCCGGTCATGGACAGCGGGAACAGGTCGCGCTGTTCGCGCAGCTTGGCGAAGTCCTCGCTGGCCAGCAGAGTGTCGAACTGCTGTTTCCACCAGTTGAAGTCTTCGTCGCTGACTTCCGGGCCCATGTAGAAGCCGCGGATCACCGGCCAGGTGATGTCGTAGCCCTGCTCCTTGGCGGTTGGCAGGTCGGACAGCTTGCCCGGCAGGCGCTCTTCGGAGAGCACGGCGAGCACGCGGATCTTGCCGGCGGCCAGTTGCGGGGTGACCTCGCCGAGGCCGCTGCTGGTGACCTGCACGTGGCCGCCGAGCATGGCGGTGAGGGTTTCGCCGCCGCCTTCGAAGGCGACATAGCGCAGTTTCTGCACGTCGATGCCGGCGGCGCGGGCGATCAGCGCGGTCTGCATCCAGTCCTGGCCGCCGATGGTGGCACCGGCGCCGAAGACGACGCTGCCCGGGTCTTTCTTCACCGCTTCGACCAGATCCTTGAGGGTCTTGTAGGGCGAATCGGCGCGGACGGAGATGGCGCCATAGTCGGTACCGATACCGGCCAGCCAGCGCACGGCGTTTTCGTCGTAACGGCCGAACTTGCCTTGCGCCAGGTTCAGCAGGGAGCCGCTGGAGAAGGCGGTGATGGTCCCCGGCTCCTTGGCGCGCTGGGCGACCACGGCGTTATAGGCCACGGCGCCGACACCGCCGGGCATGTAGGTGACGCGCATCGGCGCCTTGAGCAGGCCGCTGTCCTTCAGGCCGCTCTGGGCCAGCTTGCAGGTCAGGTCGAAGCCGCCGCCCGGCTTGGCCGGGGCGATGCATTCGGGGCGCTTGGGTTCGGCCGCCAGCAACTGGCCGGCGAACATCAGGCAGGACGCCGCGAGGGCGACACGGGTAAAGGCGGTTTTCATCAGTTGATTCCTCGCACTCTTATTGTGGTTGTGGTTACCAGATCGGCAGGCTGTAGCCGACGATGATGCGGTTCTCGTCCGCGTCGCGGGCGAAGTCGGAACGGAAGCTGGCGTTGCGCAGGCGCACGTAGAGGTCCTTGAGCGGGCCGTTCTGCACCACGTACTTCAGCTCGATGTCGCGTTCCCATTCGCCGCCGCGATCGTCCGAGCCGGCGATCTCGGCATCGCTGCCACGGACATAGCGGGTCATGAAGGTCAGGCCGGGAACGCCCAGGCTGGCGAAGTTGTAGTCGTAGCGGGCCTGCCAGGAGCGTTCGTCGGCGTTGGCGAAGTCGTTGATCTGCACGAAGTTGACCAGGTACGGATCGCTGCCGTCGATATAGGCATAGCCGGTATCGCCGCTCATGTCCTGGAAACCGAGGCCGAATTTGTGGGCTCCGAGACCGTAGGTGACCATGGCGTTCAGCGCGCGGTTATCGACCTTGCCGGCGTTGGCGGCGCCGCTGTCGTCGCTGAGCATCAGGCGCAGGTCGCTGCTCAGGGTGCCGGCGCCGACCTTGTGGCTGGTCAGCAGATTGAAGAAGTGCTGGCGGTAGACGTCGTCGAGATCGGCGAAGAAGTAACGACCGGTCAGGCCTGGAGCGAACTGGTAGTCGAAGCCGGCCAAGTCCAGGTGGTCGGCCGTCACACCGCCAGCGAAACGGCGGTTCTTGCTGTTCAGCACCAGGTCTTCGGAGTTGGTCGAGGCGCGGTCGATCACCTTGTCCAGGCGACCGCCGGTGAAGGTGAAGCCTTCCAGTTCCGAAGAGGTCAGCAGGCCGCCTTCGAACACTTGCGGCAGCAGGCGGCTGTCGCTGGCCTTGACCACCGGCAGCTCGGGGACGTGGGAGCCGTAGCGCAGCTCGGTTTCGGAGAATTTCACCTTGGCGGTCAGGCCCAGGCGGCCGAACTCATCCGGGGTGCCGCCGTCATCCTGTACCGGCAGCAGGTCGGTACCGGTGCGTCCTTTGCCCGAATCCAGTTTCACGCCGAGCATCCCCAGGGCATCGAGACCGAAGCCGACGGTGCCTTCGGTGTAGCCGGACTGGATGTCGAGCAGGAAGCCCTGGCCCCATTCTTCGCGCTTGTTCTGTCCGTCGAACTGGCGGAAATCGCGGTTCAGGTAGATGTTGGTAGTGGTCAGGGTAGCCTTGCTGTCTTCGATGAAGGCGGCGTTGGCGAAGGGTGCGGCGCCGGTGGCGGCGATGGCCAGGCAGAGCAGGCGGACAGGCGGCAGGGCCTGGCGTGAGGCTTCGTACATCTGTGGTCTCCGTTATTGTTTTTGTCGCAGCCATGCACCACTGCAAGGCCGCTCAGGCAGGTGGATCGAGCCACCTTGAGGCGATCCTAGGCGGGCAAGCTTTCACCAGGCTTTCAGGGGCGACAGTTTTTTCCGCCGCCGGGAACGGTGGCATTTGGGGCAATTCACAGCGCGCCGGGTGGCGCTACACTGCGCGCCTCGATCCGGGTGTGGTGGGAGGTAGCGGTGCGAATTCTGCTGGTCGAAGACCATCCGCAATTGGCGGAAAGCGTGGCTCAGGCCCTCAAGGGCGCCGGCTGGACAGTGGACGTGCTGCACGACGGGGTAGCCGCCGACCTGGCATTGGCCAGCGAAGACTACGCCCTGGCGATTCTCGATATCGGGTTGCCGCGACTGGACGGTTTCCAAGTGCTGGCGCGCCTGCGCGAGCGCGGCAAGACACTGCCGGTGTTGATGCTGACTGCGCGCGGCGAGGTGAAGGACCGGGTGCATGGCCTCAACCTCGGTGCCGATGACTACTTGGCCAAGCCGTTCGAACTCTCCGAACTGGAGGCACGGGTCAAGGCGCTGCTGCGCCGCAGCCTGCTCGGTGGCGAGCGGCAGCAGCGGTGCGGCGACCTGGTGTACGACCTGGATACCCGGCGCTTCCTGCTCAAGGACGAGATTCTTTCGCTGACCTCGCGCGAGCAGGCGGTGCTCGCCGCGCTGATCGCCCGGCCCGGCCGGGTGATGAGCAAGGAACAGCTCGCCTCGCAGGTCTTCGGCCTGGACGAAGAGGCCAGTCCGGACGCCATCGAGATCTACGTCCACCGATTGCGCCGCAAGCTGGAAGGCAGCCGGGTGCGTATCGTCACCTTCCGGGGCCTGGGCTATCTGCTGGAGGCCCAGGGTGAGTGAAGCGTCCAGTCTGCGCGGACGGCTGTTGCGGCGGCTTGCCGCGTTGCTCGCGGTACTGCTCGCGGTCAGTGGCTGGAGCGCCTACCTCAATGGTCGCGCTGCCGCCGACACGGCTTACGACCGCACCCTGCTGGCGTCGGCTCGCGCCATCGCCGAACGCCTGACGACACGGGGCGGTCGTCTGGGTGTCAGCGTGCCTTATGTGGCCCTGGATGCCTTCGCCTACGACAGCGGCGGGCGGGTCTATTACCAGGTGAACGGCTTCAAGGGCGAGCTGGTGGCCGGCTACGAAGACCTGCCGGCACCCTCGCCGAAGGTGCGGCGGACCGATGACTATCCGGCCCTGGCACGTTTCTACGATGGCGAATACCTGGGGCAGGGGGTGCGAGTGGTCAGCCTGCTGCAACCGATCAGCGAGCCCGAGTTGAACGGTATGGCGGAAATCCGTGTGGCCGAGACTCAGGGGGCGCGCGAGCGCATGGCCCGGGGGTTGTTGACCGACACCCTGTGGCGGCTTGGCCTGCTGGCGATCGGGGCGCTACTGCTGGTCTGGCTGGCGGTGAGCGCCGCGTTGCGTCCCCTGGGGAGGCTCAGCGAGGCGGTGGAAGAGCGTCAGCCGGACGACCTGCGCCCCTTGCCATTGGTCAGTGTGCAGCGTGAGCTGAAGCCCCTGGTCCTGGCGCTGAACCATTTCACCGAACGGCTGCGGGCCCAGTTCGAGCGACAGACGCAATTCATCGCCGATGCCTCCCATGAGCTGCGCACGCCCTTGGCGGCGCTCAAGGCCCGCATCGAGCTGGGGTTGCGCGAAAAGGAGCCGGCGGTCTGGTACAGCACTCTGGAAAGCGCGGCGGAAAATACCGATAAGCTGACCCACCTGGCCAACCAGTTGCTCTCCCTGGCCCGAATCGAGAGCGGCGCGCGTGCCATCGCCGAGGGCGGTGCCGAACGCCTCGACCTCAGCCAGTTGGCCCGCGAGTTGGGGCTGGCCATGGCGCCCCTGGCCTATAAGCGGGGTGTCGCCCTGGCTCTGGAGGCTGAGCAGCCGGTCTGGCTGAAGGGCGAGCCGACGCTGCTCAACGAGCTGCTGTGCAATCTGCTGGACAACGCGCTGGCACATACGCCCGAGGGCGGCAACGTGATTCTCCGGGTGCTGCAACCGGGTGTGCTGGAGGTGGAAGACGACGGGCCGGGTATTCCGCCTGAGGATCGGGAGAAGGTCTTTGCCCGCTTCTATCGGCGCAAGCAGCAAGGCAGTGGCGCGGGGTTGGGGCTGGCCATCGTCGGGGAAATCTGCCGGGCTCATCTGGCGACGATCAGCCTGCATGAGGGGGAATCCGGCGGCTTGCGGGTGCGGGTGGAGTTTCCCGGGGACTCGATCTGAGCGGGTCTTCAGGGGGCCGAGCCGGGTAGTTGCTGGGCTTCGAGGCGGTAGCGCTCGAGCTTGCCGCTGCGCTCCAGTTCGGCCAGGCCCCGGTTGAAGCGCTCCATCAACGCTTCGTTGCCCTCGATCTGGCGCGACAGGAGCAGGTGAAGGTTGTCTTTGCGCAGGGGAAGCCGATGGTAGGTGAGCCGCTCCCGGTCCGCGCGGTCGAAGTGCTGGAGCAGCGCCAGGCCGACGAGCCGATCCACCGGCAGGATATCGATGCGTCCGGCCAGCAGCAGGCGAAAGGCCTGTTCATCGTTGTTGACCCGCTGTACCTGCAAGCGCTTGTCCCGTTCGGCTTGCTCGAAGGGCACGCCATAGTCGTAGCCGATGACCGCACCGATACGCAGGTCGCGCAGGTCGTCTATCGTCTGCCAGTTGAAGGGATCGTCCTTGCGATGGAAAAGGACATAGCCGCTCATGATCAGCGGATCGCTGATGAAGAACGCCTGCTCGCGCTCCGGGCTGTTCAGCCAGGCTGCCGTCCCGGGGCGCTGGCCGGCTTTGGCCAGGCGCATGGCCCGTGCCCAGGGATAGAACTCCCAATGGACCTTGACGCCTTCAATCGCGAACGCTTCGGTAACGATGCGCGAGGCCACGCCGTAATGGGGCAGCTTTTCACCCGTATACGGCGGCCACTCACCGTTGGTCAGGTAGATTTCCTCGGCGGCGGCGAGACTGCCGAGCAATAGGCTGAACAGCAGGACGAGCAGGCGCATGGGCAGGCTTCTGAGGCTGTGCTACGTCTTGAGTCTAGTGCCGTTTCGAAAATAGCTGCCATCGCTCTGACGGCAGTCTTCGGTTGCTCCCGGCGGGGCCCCATAGCGGCTGGCGAGGTTGTTCCGCGTCAGCCCACCCGTGCTGCTTACTGCAGCATGCTCATGGCCGCTTCCATCGCTGCGGACAAGTCTTCGTCGGCCTGCATGTCCACGTTCGGGTCCAGGCCGAGTTTGCCGAATGCCGGAATCCGGCCCCAATCCAGTTGCGTGTAGGGATGCGTGGTGCCCAGGTAGCTTTGCAGCGTTGCGACCTGGACGATGTCCACGTAGTCGACCTTCGCGGAGTCGCGTTCGAAATCCAGGTATTGGCTGGGCACGATGGCGATCGGCTCGGGGAATTCCCAGGCCCGCAGGATCTTGTCGCCGATGATCGGGTGAATCTTCTCGATCACATGGTTGAGGCTGATCGAGTCGGAGAGCAGTTCGTTGTGCTCCTCGGCGTAGGTGAGGATCGGCAGGATACCGATCTGGTGAACCAGACCGGCCAGGGTCGCCTGGTCCGGCATCAGGCGGGTGTAGTGGCGGCAGAGCACATGGCAGATACCGGCGATCTCGGTGCTCTTGTTCCAGACTTCGCGCATCTTGCGATCGACGACATCGGACGTGGCCTGGAACATCTGCTCCATCGCCAGGCCGGTGGCGAGGTTGCAGGTGTAGTTGATGCCGAGCCGGCTGATCGCCATCTGCAGGTCGGTGATTTCCTTGGCAGTACGCAGCAGCGGGCTGTTCACCACCTTGATGATGCGCGCGGTGAGCGCGGCGTCGTTGCCGATCACCTTGCTCAAGGCGGAAATGCTGATATCCGGGTCTTCCGCAGCTTCGCGGACCTTCAGCGCGACTTCCGGCAGCGTGGGCAGGACCAAGTCATCGTTCTCGATGGCCTGGATCAATTCCCTCTGGACTTTCTCGACAAGCGTATTCATCTCGGTTCTCTTCTACTGCTCGTTATCGATGATGGGGCGCGTCTGCGGTTGTCCGGTCGCTGCCGGTCGAACGGGTTCAGCGCTGGATCTCGCGGTCCGGGTCCAGCGCGTAGGGAAGCTCCAGCAGGCGCAAGGCCGGGCCCTCCAGCGAGCCCAGGTGCACGCGACCATCGTTCGCCGCGTCTTCCTGCAGTACGGCGAGCAGCTCGACACCGCTGTCCGCCGGGGCTGCCAGCACCACCTCTCCCACCGAACTGCCATGGACGGGGGAGAACAGCTCGGTCGCGGCGGCCGGAGGCGTCCCGCTTTCCAACTCCAGGCGGTAGAGCCGGCGCTTGAGCTTGCCGAGGTACTGCATGCGGGCGACGATCTCCTGACCGGTATAGCAGCCTTTCTTGAAGCTCACGCCGCCCAGCGCCTGCAAATTGATCATTTGCGGAATGAACAGCTCGCGGGTCGGCCCGGATACCTGACCGATGCCGGCTCGTACCTGGGCCAGTAGCCAGCCATCCAGTCCTGCGCTCGGCAACTGCGCGCTCAGGCGCGCCTGGATGGTGTCGGCCTGGGCGGACGGGACCCAGAGTTCGGCGCGACCATCGCTAAGGCGAATGGCAATCAGGCCGTTGGCCCGTACGACGCGATCGCTGTCCTGGGGCAGGTCGAGGCCCAGGCTGACCAAGGCACCGTCGCCACCGGCAAGGCCGAAGCGGACCCAGGCCGCGCTTTCGTCGCTCAGGGTGGATTTGGAGAACACGGCGTACTTCTTCAAGTCCGCCATCTGCGGTTCGATCAGTTCCATCGCCATGGCGAGCAGGAAACCGTCGCCTTCGCCAAGGATGCGGAAGCTCGACTGCATCCGCCCTTTGGGCGTGCAGCGGGCACCGAGGCCAGCATGTTCGTCGTTCAGGTAGTTGAGATTGCAGGTCAGCTGACCCTGGAGGAATTTGCTGGCGTCGGGGCCGCGGACGGCAAGTACGCCCTCGTGGGTCAACGGGCAGAAAAAAGCGGAGTCGGCCATTGAGAGTCGCTGGAATAAAGTTGGGGCCCCATCATAGGGCGCCGGGCCCCGACTTGTCAGCGGGTGCCCGTGAACGTCCGGCCCGGTATAATGCCGCCCTCTTTCAAGGAGCCGCCCATGGCCGACGATATCGAACTGAACCGACTGTTCTGGCACAGCCGCCGTGGCATGCTGGAGCTCGATGTATTGCTGGTGCCCTTCGTCAAGGAGGTCTACCCGAACCTCGATGCCGAGGACCAGGCGCGCTACCGCAAGCTGCTCGCCTGCGAGGATCAGGATATGTTCGGCTGGTTCATGCAGCGTGGCGAGCCGGAAGACCCCGATCTGCGCCGGATGGTCCGGATGATTCTGGACCGTGTCCAGCCCAAGTGATTTCTTCGAGTGCCATTGGCAGGCGTCGCGGCGCCTGCTGGTGCTGTATCTGATCGCCCAGGCGTTGGCACTGGGCGCATTCCTGCTTGCCGATATTCCGTCCTGGGCCGCTCTGCTTGGCGTGGCGGCCTGCCTGGGGCATGCCGGTTGGGTGCTGCCACGGCATGTATTGTTGCGCGGCCCGCGCGCCTTTCGCGGGTTGCGGCACGATGCCGAGGGTTGGCAGTTGTGGAATGCGCGGGATGGCTGGCAGCGCGTCCAGCTTCGCCCGGACAGCCTGGCGCTGCCTCTGGCGGTGATATTGCGTTTTCGTCTGAGCGGCGAGCGCCGCGTGCGCGGCCTGTGCATTCCCGGCGACGCGCTGGCGGCGGACGCGCATCGCCGGTTGCGGGTACGGCTGAAATTCAGCCGGCGTAGGTGGGCGGCTCCAGAATAGTGTCGCGCGCTTCGGGCAACTGTTCCGGGTAGTCGAGAGTGTAATGCAGGCCGCGGCTCTCATGACGGAGCATGGCCGAGCGAATCATCAGTTCGGCGACCAGCGCCAGGTTGCGCAGTTCGATCAGGTCCCGGCTCACCTTGTAGTTGCTGTAGAACTCGTCGATCTCGCTGAGTAGCAGGCGCACGCGGTGTTGCGCGCGCTGCAGACGCTTGTTGGTTCTGACGATGCCAACGTAGTCCCACATGAAACGCCGCAGCTCGTCCCAGTTGTGGGCGATGATTACGTCTTCGTCGGAGTCGGTCACTTGGCTGGCATCCCAGCTCGGCAGGTGGGTGGGAATCGCCACCTGCTCCAACTGGCCGACGATGTCCGCCGCTGCCGAGCGAGCGTACACAAAGCATTCGAGCAGGGAGTTGCTGGCCATGCGGTTGGCGCCGTGCAGGCCGGTGAAGCTGGTCTCGCCGATGGCGTAGAGACCGGGCACGTCGGTGCGTCCGTGCTGGTCGACCACCACGCCGCCGCAGGTGTAGTGGGCCGCCGGCACCACCGGAATCGGCTGGCGGGTGATGTCGATGCCGAAGTCCAGACAGCGCTCGTAGACGGTCGGGAAATGCGCGGTGACGAAGTCCGCCGGCTTGTGGCTGATGTCGAGATAAACGCAGTCGATGCCTAGGCGCTTCATTTCATGGTCGATGGCGCGCGCGACGATGTCTCGGGGCGCCAGTTCGGCGCGCGGATCGAAGCGTGGCATGAAGCGCTCGCCGTTGGGGAGCTTGAGCAGGGCGCCTTCGCCGCGCAGTGCCTCGGTGATCAGGAAGCTCTTGGCCTGGGGGTGATACAGGCAGGTGGGATGGAACTGGTTGAACTCCAGGTTGCCGACCCGGCAGCCGGCCCGCCAGGCCATGGCGATGCCGTCGCCGCAGGCTCCATCCGGGTTGCTGGTATAAAGATAGACCTTGGCTGCGCCCCCGGAGGCAAGTGCGGTGAAGCGTGCGGCATAGGTATCGACCTGGCCGGTGCCGCGATTCAGCACATAAGCGCCGAGGCAGCGCTGCCCGGGCAGGCCGAGCTTGCGCTCGGTGATCAGGTCCACCGCCACGTGCTGTTCCAGCAGTTCGATGTTCGAGCGTTGCCGGGCCTGCGCCAGCAGCGTGTTGAAAATGGCCGCGCCGGTGGCATCGGCGGCATGGATGATGCGTCGGTGGCTGTGCCCGCCTTCGCGGGTCAGGTGAAACTCGAAGCCGTTGTCTTCGCCGCCGTGCTTCTCGTCCCGCGTAAAGGGAACGCCCTGTCCGATGAGCCATTGGATGGCTTCGCGACTGTGTTCTACCGTGAAGCGAACCGCTTCCTCTTTGCACAGCCCGCCGCCGGCGACCAGGGTGTCTTCGACGTGGGATTCGACGGTGTCCGTGTCGTCCAGCACGGCGGCCACCCCACCTTGTGCCCAGTAAGTGGAGCCGTTGGCCAGGTCGCCTTTGCTCAACACGGCGATGCGTAGGTGCGAAGGCAGGGTAAGGGCGAGAGTCAGGCCGGCAGCGCCGCTGCCGATCACCAGTACGTCGTGCTGAAAGTGTTGGCTCATGGTCCGGATCCACTGATGAAGCGCCCCCTAGTATATAGGTGGGGGCGGCGCCACAATAGCGCGCTTATGTCCGACCGCGGAGCTCTGGAACTTTCTTAGTCTTTCGGGTTCCTAAGACGGATAGGGAATAAGTGCAGAGATGTGGTGCCAGTTCTCGAAATGCTTGTCTGGCCCTGCAAAAAGATTATCCGCGCAGCTGGATGAGTGAAAAGCTGCGCACTTTCGTAAAGATGTAATTTGAATTTTTGCGGAAAGCGTGCTTGGAGGGGAGAACTTTTGTGCATCGCCCGTGTCTATCTTGGTAGGCTGGTCCACTCGTTGGTAAAGCACTCCCGAATCGAGGAGCGCACATGCTAACTCAAGAGCAGGATCAGCAGTTGGTTGAGCGGGTTCAGCGCGGGGACACGCGAGCTTTCGATCTTCTGGTGCTCAAATATCAGCACAAGATTCTCGGACTGATCGTGCGTTTCGTGCATGACACTCATGAAGCTCAGGATGTCGCGCAAGAAGCCTTCATCAAGGCCTACCGAGCCCTGGGTAATTTTCGCGGTGACAGCGCCTTCTATACCTGGCTGTACCGCATCGCCATCAACACGGCGAAGAATCATCTGGTGGCACGTGGTCGACGTCCCCCGGATAACGATGTAAAGGCCGAGGATGCCGAGTTCTATGAGGGCGATCATGCTCTCAAGGACATCGAGTCACCGGAAGGGGCTTTGTTGCGGGATGAGATCGAGGTCACTGTGCATCGAACCATCCAGCAACTGCCTGAGGACTTGCGCACGGCGTTGACGCTGCGCGAATTCGATGGATTGAGCTACGAAGACATTGCGAGCGTCATGCAATGTCCGGTTGGCACTGTGCGCTCGCGCATATTCCGTGCGCGGGAAGTCATCGATAAAGCCCTGCAACCCTTGTTGCGGGACGCCTGAGACAGCGGCAATAGCCGAATGAGGAACTGCCATGAATCGTGAACCCCTGCAGGAATCGCTGTCCGCGGTGATGGATAACGAAGCGGATGAACTGGAACTGCACCGTGTGCTGGCTGCCAGTAGCGATCCCGAACTGAGAGCAACCTGGTCTCGCTACCAGATCGCCCGCGCGGTGATGCATCAGGAACTGATCGAACCGCGTCTTGACATCGCCGCGGCGGTTTCGGCGGCCTTGGCCGATGAGAAGATTCCTGCGCCGATGGCGCCTCGCTGGCGCGGTCTGGCTCGGGTGGCCGTAGCGGCGTCGGTGACGCTGGCGGTGCTTGCCGGGGTACGTTTCTACAATCAGGACGAGGCCGCCGGCGGGGTGCAGATGGCCCAGCAGGGCGCTCAGCCCGTCATCTCGGCTCCGCAAGTCCAGGGGCCCGCGGTTCTGGCCGGTTACAGTCAGGGTGTCGAGCAGACGGGTGCCGCATCGGATGCCAAGGCGGCGCCGAGCTGGCATGATCAGCGTCTGCCGATCTATCTGCGCCAGCATGCGCAGCAGGCTGCGATGGGTGGAGCTGAAAGTGCGTTACCCTATGCTCGTGCGGCCAGTCTGGAAAATCGCTGAGGAACATGCGCACCTTTTCTATTTCTCTTCTTCTGGGGGGCTGGCTGGCTTTGCCAGCCCACGCTGCGGATGCCAAGGACTGGCTGCTTCGCTTGGCCGAAGCCGAACAGCAACAGAGTTTCCAAGGCACATTCGTCTACGAGCGTAATGGCAGTTTTTCCACCCATGGCATCTGGCATCGGTCGGAAGAAGGTAACGTTCGTGAGCGTCTGCAACAGTTGGATGGCCCCGCGCAGGAAGTAGTGCGGGTCAACGGCAAGATTCAATGCGTGAGCGGAACCCTGGTCGACGAAGTTGCCGACGGCCAGGCTTGGTCCGTGCGCAAGCTCGACCCCAAGCAGCTTTCCGCCTGGTATGACTTGCGCCTCGTCGGCGAATCGCGTGTGGCCGGTCGACCGGCCGTCGTCCTCGCTATCCTGCCTCGTGATCAGCATCGCTACGGATTCGAGCTGCATCTGGACCGGGAAACCGCGCTGCCCTTGAAGTCCCTGTTGCTGAACGAGAAGGGGCAGTTGCTGGAGCGCTTCCAGTTCACCCGCCTGGATACCTCCGGGAAGCCGACAGACGAATTGCTGCAACCTGGCACCGAGTGCAAATCGGTACAGCTCGCGGACGCAAAGGATATTCCCAATGCCTGGCGCTCCGAGTGGTTGCCGCCCGGTTTCAGCTTGACCAGTGCGCTGGAGACGCCGAGCCCCGTATCCAAGGAATCGG
The DNA here is from genome assembly GCF_002286785.1 of Pseudomonas sp. PIC25. Lineage (GTDB taxonomy): Bacteria > Pseudomonadota > Gammaproteobacteria > Pseudomonadales > Pseudomonadaceae > Pseudomonas_M. The sequence continues at coordinate 45,070 of NZ_MUJY01000108.1, forward strand.
TGGCCTACTTGATGTATGGCGATGGCCTGGCGCGCTTCTCGGTGTTCCTCGAGCCGTTGCACGGTGCGGCAGTCGAGGATGCTCGGAGCCAGCTGGGGCCGACCGTCGCGGTTTCACGGCGCATGAGCACGGCGGACGGTGACATCATGGTCACGGTGGTTGGCGAGATTCCACTCGGTACGGCCGAGCGAATAGCCTTGTCCATGCGCTCCGGCGAGACACAGGCGACACCATGATCGAAGAGCAGGGGCGGGTCATTGCAGTAGAGCCCGGCGCCGTCTGGGTGGAGACCTTGCGAAAGAGTACCTGTACCGCTTGTTCGGCAAGTGCCGGGTGCGGTCAAGGCATCATGGAAAAGTTAGGAGTGGGGGCCCGGCGTGGATACGTCCGGGCCCTTTCCGATTTACAGCTCGATGTGGGGGATCCGGTCGTCATCGGCATCCGCGAAGAGCTGCTGCTGCGCGGTTCCATTCTGGTTTACCTTCTCCCACTGCTTGGGCTGTTCCTGGCCGCGATACTTGCCGAGCGTCTGGCGTTGGGCGAACCTCTAGTCATTTTTTCGGGACTGGGCGGTTTCGCCCTGGCCTGGTTCGGTGTTCGCTGGCATAGCCGGCGAGCGGCGGACGATCCCGCGTTGCAGCCGGTCGTGCTGCGCGCCATGCTCGCCGGGGCTGTCGGTCAGCGGTGAGATTTCAAGCTTGTTTGAGCAGGGGAGTTGTGATGTCGATGCCTAGTTGGAAATCCTGTCTGTCCGTCCTGGCTGCGTTGCTGATGCTGAGCCAGGCGCTGGTGGCGCGTGCCGATCTGCCGGATTTCACCGAGCTGGTCCAGGAAGCGTCGCCCGCGGTCGTGAACATCAGTACCCGGCAGAAGCTGCCGGCCAGCACCGCCAGTGCGCAGATTCCCGATCTCGAGGGGTTGCCGCCGATCTTCCGTGAGTTCTTCGAACGCAGCATTCCGCAGGTTCCGCGCAATCCGGGCGGCCGCCAGCGCGAAGCCCAGTCGCTCGGCTCCGGCTTCATCATTTCCGACGATGGCTACGTGCTGACCAATAATCACGTGGTGGCCGATGCCGATGAGATTATCGTGCGCCTGTCCGACCGTAGCGAGTTGGAGGCCAAGCTGGTCGGTGCCGATCCGCGTACCGACGTGGCCTTGCTGAAAGTCGAAGGCAAGGGGCTGCCCACGGTCAAGTTGGGTAACTCCGAAGCGCTGAAGGTCGGCGAGTGGGTGCTGGCCATCGGTTCGCCGTTCGGCTTCGATCACTCCGTCACCGCCGGTATCGTCAGTGCCAAGGGGCGTAGCCTGCCGAACGAGAGCTATGTGCCGTTCATCCAGACCGACGTGGCGATCAATCCGGGCAACTCGGGCGGTCCGTTGTTCAATCTGGACGGCGAAGTGATCGGCATCAACTCGCAGATTTTCACCCGCTCGGGCGGCTTCATGGGCTTGTCGTTCGCCATTCCGATCGACGTTGCCATGGATGTGGCCAACCAGTTGAAATCCGAAGGCAAAGTCAGCCGGGGCTGGCTGGGTGTGGTGATCCAGGAGGTCAGCAAGGACCTGGCTGAATCCTTCGGCCTGGAAAAACCGGCCGGTGCGCTGGTGGCTCAGGTGCTCGAGGGTGGTCCGGCCGACAAGGGCGGGCTTCAGGTGGGTGACGTCATCCTGAGCCTGAATGATCGTCCGATCGTCATGTCCGCCGATTTGCCGCATCTGGTGGGCGGCCTCAAGCCAGGCAGCAAGGCCGATCTGGAAGTGGTGCGTGACGGCGAGCGCCGCAAGCTGCAACTGACCATCGGTGCGTTGCCGGAAGAGGGCGATGAGGTCGCCGTCGGCAAGGTGCCGGGTGCCGAGCGCAGCAGCAACCGCCTGGGCGTCAAGGTGGCCGAGCTGTCCGCCGAGCAGAAGAAGGCCCTCGACCTGAAAGGCGGCGTGGTGATCAGCGAGGTGCTGGAAAGCGGGCCCGCGGCCTTGATCGGCTTGCGTCCGGGCGATGTCATCACTCACCTGAACAATCAGGCTATCGATTCGGCCAAGACGTTCACCAAGGTCGCTCAGGATTTGCCGAAGAATCGCTCCGTGTCCATGCGCGTGTTGCGGCAGGGACGTGCCAGTTTCATCACGTTCAAGCTGTCCGAGTAATCGCGAGGGCAGAAAAGGGCATTAGCCTCGGCCCCGCAAAAACGCCGTACGCATGCTGTGCGGCGTTTTTCGTTGGGGTTGTGCATGACCGCCCTTTTCATGGCTCCGGCTGGCGCCTGGGCGTGACGCCCAGGCGCTCGATCGGGTACACTCGCGGGCTATTTTCGGTGGGCAGCCTGCCCGCGGCCTTTTTGAGTGTTGATCACGTGAGTGACCTGAGTCATATCCGCAATTTCTCCATCATCGCCCATATCGACCACGGCAAGTCGACGTTGGCGGACCGTTTCATCCAGATCTGTGGTGGCCTCGCCGATCGCGAGATGGAGGCCCAGGTGCTCGATTCCATGGATCTGGAGCGTGAGCGTGGCATTACCATCAAGGCCCATAGCGTCACCCTGCACTACAAGGCGCAGGACGGTAAGACCTACCAGTTGAACTTCATCGATACCCCCGGCCATGTCGACTTCACTTATGAAGTCAGCCGCTCCCTGGCCGCCTGCGAAGGCGCGCTGCTGGTGGTGGACGCCGGCCAGGGCGTCGAGGCCCAGTCTGTTGCCAACTGCTACACCGCCATCGAGCAGGGCCTGGAAGTCATGCCCGTGCTGAACAAGATGGACCTGCCCCAGGCCGAGCCGGAGCGGGTGAAGGATGAGATCGAACACATCATCGGCATCGATGCGACCGACGCGGTCCCCTGTAGCGCCAAGAGCGGCATGGGCGTGCCCGATGTGCTGGAGCGTCTGATCCAAGTGATTCCAGCGCCGGAAGGTGAGATCGAAGCGCCGCTGCAGGCACTGATCATCGACTCCTGGTTCGACAACTACCTCGGCGTGGTCTCCCTGGTACGCGTCAAGCACGGCCGGGTGAAGAAAGGCGACAAGATTCTGGTGAAATCCACCGGCAAAATGCATCAGGTGGATAGCGTCGGGGTATTTACGCCCAAGCATACCGAGACGGTAGACCTGAAGGCCGGCGAAGTGGGGTTCATCATCGCCGGCATCAAGGACATCCATGGCGCACCGGTGGGCGATACCCTGACCCTTTCCACCACGCCCGACGTGGACATGCTGCCGGGCTTCCAGCGGATCAAGCCGCAGGTATATGCCGGCCTGTTCCCGGTTAGTTCCGACGATTTCGAGGATTTCCGCGAGGCCCTGCAAAAGCTGACGCTGAACGATGCGGCCCTGCAATATGAGCCGGAAAGCTCCGATGCCCTGGGCTTCGGCTTCCGCATCGGCTTCCTCGGCATGCTGCACATGGAGATCATCCAGGAGCGTCTGGAGCGCGAATACGACCTGGACCTGATTACCACCGCGCCGACCGTGGTCTACGAGGTCGTGCTGAAGAACGGCGATACCGTCTACGTCGACAACCCCTCGAAGCTGCCCGACCTGGCGTCCATCGCCGAGATGCGTGAGCCGATCGTGCGGGCGAATATCCTGGTGCCCCAGGAGCACCTGGGCAACGTCATTACCTTGTGCATCGAAAAGCGTGGCGTGCAGCGCGACATGCAGTTCCTCAGCAGCCAGGTCCAGGTCAGCTATGACCTGCCGATGAACGAGGTAGTGCTGGACTTCTTCGATCGCCTGAAATCCGTGAGTCGGGGCTATGCGTCCCTGGACTACAGCTTCGATCGCTTCCAGGCGGCCAACCTGGTCAAGCTCGATGTGCTGATCAATGGCGACAAGGTCGATGCCCTGGCCCTGATCGTCCATCGCGACCGGGCCCACCAGAAGGGCCGCGCGTTGACCGAGAAAATGAAGGAGCTGATCCCTCGGCAGATGTTCGATGTGGCGATCCAGGCGGCTATCGGCGGCCAGATCGTTGCCCGGACCACGGTCAAGGCGCTCAGGAAGAACGTATTGGCCAAGTGCTATGGCGGCGACGTCAGCCGTAAGCGCAAGCTGCTGGAAAAGCAGAAGGCCGGTAAGAAGCGGATGAAGCAGGTCGGTAGCGTGGAGATTCCCCAGGAAGCCTTCCTCGCCGTGCTCAAAGTGGATAGCTAGGGTCTATGTCAATCAATTTCCCTCTGTTGTTGGTTATCGCCGTAGCGGTATGCGGCGCCTTGGCACTGCTGGATCTGGTCCTGTTGGCTCCACGTCGGCGTGCGGCGATCGCTGCTTATCAGGGGCGCGTCGGCGAACCCGACGAAGAGGTGCTGGAAAAGCTCGGCCGGGAACCGGTGCTGGTGGAGTACGGCAAGTCGTTCTTCCCGGTACTGGCCATCGTCCTGGTGCTGCGGTCCTTTCTGGTCGAGCCGTTCCAGATCCCGTCCGGTTCGATGAAACCGACCCTGGAAGTGGGTGATTTCATCCTGGTGAACAAGTTTGCCTATGGCATCCGCCTGCCGGTGCTGGACACCAAGGTTATCGAGGTGGACAACCCGCAACGCGGCGACGTGATGGTGTTCCGCTATCCCAGCGACCCGAACATCAATTACATCAAGCGCGTCGTCGGCCTGCCGGGTGACGTGGTGCGCTACAGCAGCGACAAGCACCTGTTCGTCAATGACCAGCCGATTGCCGAAAGCCTTGTCGGCGAAGAGCCGGGCACGCTCGGCAGTGCCGTGTTGTACAAGGAAAAGCTCGGCGCGGTGGAGCATCTGGTGCGCAAGGAAATGAGCCGCTATCGCATCGAGCCGGGTCGTGAGTGGGTGGTGCCGGAAGGCCACTATTTCATGATGGGCGACAACCGCGACAACTCCAACGACAGCCGTTACTGGAACGATCCCAAGATTCCGAAGGAACTGCGCGGGATGGTGCCGGACCGCAACATCGTCGGCAAAGCCTTCGCGGTGTGGATGAGCTGGCCCGATCCCAAACTGCGTAATCTGCCCAACTTTTCGCGAGTCGGGTTGATTCACTGATTCCCAAATTGTGCGGCGCTGTTCAAGACAGCGCCGGCCGCTATATATAGTCTTGCCCTTGCCCGTTCGGGTGATCGAATAACACTGACATTGGGGTCAAACATGACATTTGCGCGTTCGCAGAAAGGTATGTCGATACTGGGGTGGCTGGTCGTTCTGGCCGTTGTTGCATTCCTTGCCAGTACTGCGTTCAAGATCATTCCGCATTACCTCGACTATATGTCGATGGAAAAGATCATTTCCTCGGTGGAAACCGACAAGGCCTTGAATATCCAGACCGTGGGCGACTTCTACGAGCATGTCAGCAAGGGCATGCAGGTCAACGGCATCCGCGACCTGGATATGAAGAAAGTGTTGAAGGTGAATGTGGAAAACAACGAATTCCGTGCTCATCTGAAGTATGAAAAACGCGAACCGCTGATCGAGAACCTCGATCTCGTGGTGCGCTTCGACAAAGAATTTCGGTTACGCATGCCGTGAGCTCAACGTTAGGCCGCCTCGAGCGCAAGCTCGGTCATAGTTTCAAGAACCAGGACCTGATGGTCCTGGCTCTCACCCATCGTAGCTTCGCCGGGCGCAATAACGAGCGTCTGGAATTCCTCGGTGATGCCATCCTCAACTTCGTTGCCGGCGAGGCCCTGTTCGCCCGCTTTCCCCAGGCCCGCGAGGGGCAGCTGTCGCGTCTGCGCGCACGCCTGGTCAAGGGCGAGACGCTGGCGCAACTGGCCCGTGGATTCGAGCTAGGGGAATACCTGCGGCTCGGTTCCGGCGAGTTGAAGAGCGGTGGGTTCCGCCGCGAATCCATCCTTGCCGATGCGCTGGAGGCACTGATCGGCGCCATCTACCTGGATGCGGGCATGGAAGCGGCGCGCGAACGGGTGCTGGATTGGCTCGCCAACGAGCTGGACGGCCTGACGCTGGTGGATACCAACAAGGACCCGAAGACACGCCTGCAGGAATACCTGCAGTCGCGTGCCTGCGAACTGCCTCGCTACGAGGTCGTGGATATCCAGGGAGAACCACACTGCCGGACGTTCTTCGTCGAGTGCCAGGTAACCCTTTTGAATGACAAGACCCAGGGGCAGGGCGCTAGCCGCCGTATCGCCGAACAGGTCGCGGCGGCCGCCGCCCTGATCGCCCTGGGCGTGGAGAACGGTAATGAGTGAGATCGACGAAGACGTGTCCCGCTGTGGCTATGTAGCCATTGTCGGCCGCCCCAACGTGGGCAAGTCGACCTTGCTCAATCACATTCTCGGGCAGAAGCTGGCGATCACCTCGCGCAAGCCCCAGACCACCCGGCATAACATGCTGGGTATCAAGACCGAAGGGGCTGTCCAGGCGATCTACGTGGATACTCCCGGTCTGCACAAGAACAGCGAGAAAGCGCTGAACCGCTACATGAACAAGAGCGCTTCGGCGGCGTTGAAGGACGTCGACGTGGTCGTTTTCGTGGTCGACCGTACCCGCTGGACCGACGAGGACCAGATGGTGCTCGAGCGGGTGCAGTACGTGCAGTGCCCGGTGTTGCTCGCGGTGAACAAGACCGACCGCATCGAGGACAAGGCCGAGCTGCTGCCGCATCTGGAATGGCTGGCCCAGCAGTTGCCCAACGCGGAAATCGTGCCGATTTCCGCCCAGCAGGGGGTTAACCTCGACACTTTGGAGCGCTTGGTGGCCGAGCGTTTGCCCGAGGGCGATCACTTCTTCCCGGAAGACCAGATCACCGACCGCTCCAGCCGTTTCCTCGCGGCTGAATTGGTGCGCGAGAAGATCATGCGCCAGCTCGGGGCGGAGTTGCCCTACCAGATCACCGTGGAAATCGAAGAGTTCAAGCAGGAAGGACGCATCCTGCACATCCACGCGCTGATCCTCGTCGAACGCGAGGGGCAGAAGAAGATCATCATCGGCGACAAGGGCGAGCGCATCAAACGGATTGGCCAGGATGCGCGCAAGGACATGGAAACCATGTTCGATTCCAAGGTCATGCTCAACCTCTGGGTGAAGGTAAAAGGCGGCTGGTCGGACGACGAACGTGCCCTGCGGTCGCTCGGCTACCTGGACGTTTGATTCTCCGGCTTCGAGCCGACAACCTGGCTGAACGCCTCCTATGCCTCAATCCGCCTTCGTCCTGCACAGCCGTCCGTACCGGGAGAGCAGTGCGCTGGTGGATTTCTTCACACCGCAGGGCCGGCTCCGGGCGGTCCTGCGTTCGGCGCGGGGCAAGGCGGGTAGCCTGGCGCGGCCGTTCGTTCCGCTGGAGGTCGAGTTCAACGGGCGTGGCGAACTGAAGAACGCCAGCCGCCTGGAAGCCAGCGGTATCGCCCATTGGTTGAACGGCGATGCGCTGTTCAGCGGTCTCTATCTCAACGAGCTGTTGATCCGCCTGTTGCCGGCCGAAGTCCCACATCCCGCGTTCTTCGATCACTATGCCGCGACCTTGCTGGCCCTGGCCGAAGGGCGGCCTCTGGAGCCCTTGCTGCGCGCGTTCGAATGGCGTCTGCTGGACGAGCTGGGCTATGGTTTCGCCCTGGACCTGGATATCGCCGGCCAACCCATCGTCGCCGAGGGCCTCTATCGCCTGCAGCCGGATGCCGGCCTGGAGCCCGTTGGCCAATTGCAGCCCGGCCTGTTCCACGGAGCCGAGTTGATGGCCATGGCCGAGGCCGATTGGTCGGTACCCGGCGCTCTGGCAGCCGCCAAACGGCTGATGCGCCAGGCACTCGCCCCTCACCTGGGCGGCCGACCTCTGGTCAGCCGCGAGTTGTTCATGAATCTCAAGGAGCCTCCCCGTGACTGAAGCCAACCGCATCCTGCTCGGCGTCAACATCGATCACGTCGCCACCCTGCGCCAGGCGCGCGGCACGCGCTACCCGGACCCGGTCAAAGCCGCCCTGGATGCCGAGGAAGCCGGTGCCGATGGCATTACCCTGCATTTGCGCGAGGATCGCCGGCATATCCAGGAGCGTGACGTCCGGGTCATGAAGGACATGCTGCAGACGCGCATGAACTTCGAGATGGGCGTCACCGAGCCGATGCTGGCCTTCGCCGAAAGCATCCGCCCCGAACACATCTGCCTGGTGCCGGAAACCCGCCAGGAACTGACCACCGAAGGCGGCCTGGACGTTGCCGGTCAGGAAGAGCGCATCCGTGCAGCGGTGGAGCGGCTGAGCAAGCTGGGTTGCGAGGTGTCGTTGTTCATCGATGCCGAAGAACGGCAGATCGAGGCCGCGCGACGCATCGGTGCTCCGGCCATCGAGCTGCATACGGGCCGTTATGCCGATGCCCAGACGCCCGCCGAAGCCGCCCGCGAACTGGCGCGGATTCGCGACGGCGTGGCGTTCGGCCTGGGGCATGGGTTGATCGTCAATGCCGGGCATGGCCTGCACTACCACAACGTCGAGCCGGTGGCGGCCATTGCCGGCGTCCATGAATTGAATATCGGCCACGCCATCGTCGCCCATGCGCTGTTCGTGGGGTTCAAGCAGGCAGTGGTGGAGATGAAGCAATTGATCGTCGCGGCAGCGGCGCGGGGTTAAGAGCCGCTCCCTGAAAGCCGGCCCCCTTTAATGTGTGGCGAGGGGCCATACAGCAGGGCGAGTTCTTTGCCCTGCATGGCATCGTCCGATCGTCTGGGCGGCGAATCGCTCGCCCGGCTTTACGGCTTGCGCGCCAGCACTACGGCGCGCATCGGCGCCGGCAGGCCTTCGATGGTGCGGGAGTGGTCGTGCGGATCGAGAAAGTCGGGTAGCGACTGGAAGCGCATCCATTCGGTGCTGCGCTGCTCTTCGACGCGGGTGATGCTCACATCGACGCAGCGAACATCGGTGAAACCGGCGCGGCGCAGCCAGCGTTCCAGCGCCGGTACCGAGGGCAGGAACCAGACGTTGCGCATCTGGGCATAGCGGTCTTCCGGGATCAGCACGTTCTGCTCGTCGCCGGCGATCACCAGGGTTTCGAGCACCAGTTCGCCGCCCCTGACCAGGCAATCCTTGAGTGCAAGCAGATGCTCGATGGGCGAGCGACGGTGGTAGAGCACGCCCATGGAAAACACGGTATTGAAGCCTTCCAGGCGCTCCGGCAGGTCTTCCAGGGCGAAGGGCAGGTGCCACGCCGGCAGGTCCGGCAGGTAGCGCTGGATGGCCTGGAACTGGCAGAAGAACAACCAGTTGGGGTCGATCCCGATCACGCTGTCGGCACCGGCGCCGAGCATGCGCCACTGGTAATAGCCGTTGCCGCAGCCCACATCGAGCACGCGCTTGCCGTGCAGCTCCAGATGGGGAGCGACCCGCGCCCACTTCCAGTCCGACCGCCATTCGGTGTCGATGTGCACACCGAACAGATCGAACGGCCCCTTGCGCCAGGGCGACAGACCGAGCAGGGCCTGTCTCAGCTGAGCCCGCGTGGCGTCTGTGCAAGGCGCATCGAGGCGAAAGCGTTCGCGCAGTTCGACTTCGGTGGGTTTCAGATCCGGCAGAGCATCGAGGGCACCCTGCCAACGCTCCAGGTCGCCGTGCCCGATGTCCATCCGGGCGTCCAGTTGCGCCTGCAGGCCATTGGCCCAGGCAGCCAGGGGAGTGCCGGCGAGACGGTGGACGAGAGTGGTGAGGTCGATCATGGCAGGGCGATCAGCGAAGCGAAGTTGAGACACTGGAACCAGGGCACCACCTTGCGGAAACCGGCCGCCAACAGGCGGTTGCGATGGACCTCGAGGCTGTCGGGGCGCATGACGTTTTCCAGCGCGCTGCGCTTCTGGGCGATTTCCAGCTCGCTGTAACCGTTGGCCCGCTTGAAGTCGATATGCAGATCGGTGAGCAGCGCCTGCTCCTCATCGTCGGCGAAGCGCAGCTTTTCCGACAGGATCAGCGCGCCACCGGGGAGCAGGGCCTGGCGAATGCGGCCGAGCAGTTCGAGCCGGCGCTCGGGATCGATGAATTGCAGGGTGAAGTTCAACGCCACCAGCGATGTGGGCTGGAAATCCAGGGCGAGGATATCCGCCTCGATCACGTCGACCGGCAGCAGCTCTTGGAACATCGAGTCCTGGGCATGCAGGTACTCCCGGCAGCGCTCCACCATGGCCGCCGAGTTGTCCACCGCGACGACCCGGCAGCCATCGGTTTTCACGTGCCGGCGTAGCGCCTGGGTAACGGCGCCGAGCGAACTGCCCAGGTCGTAGAGCACACTGTGCGGCTGGGCGAAACGGCCGGCGAGCACGCCGATGTTCTCGACGATGGTCGGGTAGCCCGGCACCGAGCGCTTGATCATGTCGGGGAATACGCGCACCACGTCTTCGTTGAAGACGAAGTCCCGTACTTGGGCGAGGGGCTGCGCGAAAAGACGATCGGGGTCCTGGGTCACGGTGGTTCCGGGGGTTGGCGTAAAAGGCCGGCATTTTAGCCAAGAGTGACGGCGTGCCAAACCCTCCTTCGTGTCCGTCCGCCGTATTGCCGGTGCGGTTCACTTCAACTGATCGGAAAAGAACTCCCCGGCGCCCTGCACCGGCCCCAACGGATTGCGTTTCACTTCGTAGCGGCGGATGTTCGGCTCGCCGCTGCTGACCTTGTGTACCAGGCGGTCGTCCACCAGGACGAACACGGCGCGGAACGCCCAGCCCTGGATCTCGCGTTTCTTGCGGAAGTTGAAGATGTCCGCCCAGAAGTTGCCCACCCGTTGGCTATCGCTCTTGGAGAACTCGAAGGCATAACCGACGCAGCGGTCCTTGGCCTCCAGGCATTGCAACAGTCCATCCGGGAGGTAGGCGAGGGGAATGTTCGGCTGGACGAACATCAGCCGGATGTCGATGAACGACAGCATGCGGCCGTTGCCCTGGATCAGCGGGTCGAAACCCAGGGAGAACAGTTCGGGCCGGGTAGTGCGACCGGGGATCGCCTGGGCGAAGCGGCCTTCCGCATCCAGATAATCGGCGAAGGGCGATTGGGTTTCCGCACGCTCGCTGGGTAGAAGACTGCTGCATCCTGCCAGCAAGATCACGGCAAGGATCACATTTGCTCGACCAACACAGCCGCCCATTGCGTACTCCCGGAGTCAGTGTCGCCCTCCTTCTCTATAGCCCATTTGCCGAGGACTTGCTGGCGGATTGTCACCACCTCATCGGGTATGGGCGGCCGAGGCGGCGATGGCCGATTGACCGGCCCAATAACTGAGGATGATGGCGTAGGGCGCGGCCTCGAATGGCATGACGAAGCGGTCGATGCCGATGAGGCTGTCGGAGAGTACGAACAGCACGGCACCGCCTGCCGCGAGCCGGGCGGAGAGGACCGGTACGCCGGCTGTGCCGATACGGGCCAGGGAGCGCCAGAGCATGGCACCGATGGTCAAGGCATAGAGCGCTACCGGAACCAGCAAGGAGCCCAGGCCTGCCGAGGCGAGCACACCGAACATGCCGGCAGCCGTCGATGCCGCGAACACCAGTGCCAGCGGCGCCAGGCGCCGGCTGTCACTCAGATAGGCCGACAGGTAAGCCAGGTGAGCGAGCAGAAAGGCACCCAGGCCGAAGACGAACAGATCGGCCGGCCACGCGAGCAGGACGTCGCCGGCGAGAGAAAAGAACAGGCCCAGGGCAATCCGGTTGCGATAGGCACTGGCCGGAAACCCGCGCAGCCAGAACAGCAAGGCGATCACCGGTATCGGCTTGCTCGCCAGGCGGATCGGCATTTCGTCCGACGCCACCCCGTACAGGTAAAGCAGAACGGCGGGTATCCCAAGTAACAGCCAGCGCATCGATCTTCTCCCTGAATCGCCTAAATGATGATTTTCTCGCCCGGGCGGGCTCTTTACACTGAGCGCGAATATGCCTGCAGGAAAACCGTTCCCACAGGCGACACATGCCAGCGCTGGCGGCATTTCGCGCCGCCTGCCCGCTACACTTTCCCGGAAAGCCCAGGAGCGTCCGCGCATGAGATCCACGGCGACCCGCCTGAAAATCGGCTTCCTGCTCGCGATTGCCATTATGGTGATGAACATCCTGGTGCCGGTGTTCAGTGGCCGCTGGATCGATCAGTTGCGCCTCGAGCGCCAGGCTCAGGAGCAACTCAGGCAAGAAGTGCAATTGATGCTGCTGGCATTGAAAGACAGCCAGTCCAGTCAGCGGGGATTCATTCTCACCGGGCGGGAGGATTATCTGAGTCCGCTCTACCAGGGCTTCGCCGAGATCGATCGCCTGATGCCGATCCTGGCGGTCAAGGCCGGCAGCGATGCCGATCTGGGGGCCACCCTGAAAAACATCCGCCCGCTACTCATCGAGTTACGCGAGTTCTACAACGAAACCATCGAGGTTCGTCGCCAGCAGGGCCTGCTGGTTGCCGCCGACCGTGTCGCCAAGGGCAAGGGCAAGCAGATCAAGGACAGCATCCGCAATGCGCTCAATGAGTTCCAGATACTGCTGAACCAGCGCATCGTGCTGTTGGAGCGGGAGATTCACTGGCGCGAGGACATGGGCACCATTGGCCTGTCGCTGACCGCTCTCCTCGACCTGATGGTGCTCGGCATGTTGTTCTTCTTCACGTTCCGGGTGCTGCGAGAAAGCCGTGAAAGCGCACAGAACCTGCACAGTCTCAGCGAGCAGCTGAGCAGTGGCGTGCAGAAGCTGGAACTGCGCAACCGCGAAATATCCTTGCTCAGCAACATGGCTGGCGCCTTGCATTCCACCAGCCTGTTCGATGAATGCTTCGGCATCATCAGTCGCTTCGCCCAACAGCTGTTTCCGCAGAATGCCGGCTGTCTGGCGCTGTACCACCCGTCTCGCGACGTACTCGAAGAAACCGGCCGCTGGGGCGACTGGGAACCCGGCAACGAATTGTTCGAGCCGCAGCAATGCTGGGCGATTCGCCGGGGCCAGAGTCACAGGGTGCGGGATGTCTCCCAGGATTTGATCTGCCCCCATCTCGACGGGCATCCGGGGTTGGGGCATGGCTATCTGTGTGTTCCGTTGATGGCCCATGGCGAGCCGTTGGGCGTGGTGACGCTTCTTGGGCAAGGCGTCGATATCGAATTGGCTGAGGCTTTTGCCGAACAGGTCTCTTTGGGGGTGGCCAACCTGTCGCTGCGCGACAGCCTGCGCCAACAGTCGGTGATCGACGCCCTGACCGGACTGCACAACCGTCGCTTCCTCGATGAGACGTTACGCCGCGAGTTGCTTCGGGCTTCGCGCAAGCAGACCCCGATTGCGGTGGTCCTGCTGGATGTGGACCATTTCAAGCGCTTCAACGACACCTTCGGCCACGAGGCTGGCGATCTGGTATTGCGGCACCTGGCCCAGGAGATGAGGCGCCACGTGCGTGCCAGCGACCTGGCGTGCCGTTATGGGGGCGAGGAGTTCGCCCTGATCATGCCGGAGATCACCCTGGAGGATGCGATCTCGCGTTGCGAGGCGCTGCGCTTGGCGGTGACCCGCTTGCAGGTACGGTATGGCGGGCAGCCACTCGGGCCGATCAGTATTTCCCTTGGCCTGGCGTTGTTTCCCCAGGATGGCCAGCAAGCGGAGATTCTCTTGCATGCCGCGGACAGTGCGCTGTACGAAGCCAAGCGTGGCGGGCGCAATCGCCTTTGCCTGTATCACCCGCCACGGGCCAGCGATCTACCCGTACTGGAGTAGCGACGTCACTTGACCGCCACCTTGCAATCGAAGGTCTCGGCCGGCGCCACGCCCACTTCCCAGGGCCGCTTGTAGACCAGCAGCAGATGGCCATCGCCCGGCTGGGTCGCCTGGAAGCGCCAGGTGGAAAGGCCGGCGCTGCCGACCAGGCCGGCATCTTCGGGATTGCTGTAGACCTCCGGGCCGAGGCTGCGCAACACATTCGCCGCGGCGTCTTTCACTTCCCAGCGATACCCGGTGGTCGGATTGCTCGGCAGGGTCAGTACCAGGGTCTGGCCCGGGTGCATCCGCAGCGGGCATTTGTTCTGCTGGTTGTGCTGCAGGGTAATGCTGGTGGGCTGCTGGGCGCAGGCGGCGAGCAGGGCGAACGCGAAAGGCAATAACCGGCGCGGCTGGCGAACGATCATTTCCAACTCCTGTCGGTGGCGGAAAAGCGCCAGCATACCTGGGTCGTCGCTTGCTGTAAGGCATGTGGACGAATTCAGGAGCAGAACCAACCCGGTCGGCGCATCGCGAAAGCTCAGTCTGCTGTAGGGATGAATTCATTCGCCCGCCGAGGGTGGGTTGGGCGAATACAGGCCGGTCCTGTCTATAAGGAGCGAGCCCTGCTCGCGATGGCGACGCAAAAGCATCGCCAGCAGAGCTGACTCCCACGAAAGCAGGTCCGGCGTGGCCTTACGGGAACAACACCTTGACCACGTCGGCGTAGCGTTTGGCGAAGTGAACGGTCAGACCTTCCTTGAGGTAATCCGGCAGTTCGGCGAAGTCGCCGCGGTTGGCTTCCGGCAGGATCAGCTCGAAGATTTTCTGCCGGCGTGCGGCGATGACCTTCTCACGCACACCGCCGATCGGCAGCACCTGGCCCGTCAGGGTCAGTTCGCCGGTCATGGCCACGCCTTTCTTCGGCGCCTGGTTGCGCGCCAGGGAGAGCAGGGCACTGGCCATGGTGATGCCGGCGCTGGGGCCATCCTTGGGCGTAGCGCCTTCCGGCACGTGAAGGTGGACGAAGGCCTGGTCGAAGAACGCCGGGTCGCCCTTGTACTTCTTCAGGTGCGAGCTGATGTAGCTGTAGGCGATTTCCGCCGACTCCTTCATCACCTCGCCGAGCTTGCCGGTGAGCTTGAAGCCGCGGTTCAGCGTGTGGATGCGTGTGGCTTCGATCGGCAAAGTGGCACCGCCCATGCTGGTCCAGGCCAGCCCGGTGATGACGCCTACGCCGGACATCACTTGCTCGGTTCGGAACACCGGCATGCCCAGGTAGTCCTCGAGGTCCTTCGGGCCGACCTTCACCGTGCTGTCCGGATCATCCAGCAGCTTGACCACCGACTTGCGGACCACTTTGCCGAGCTGCTTCTCCAGTTGCCGCACGCCGGCCTCGCGGGCGTAGCCTTCGATCAGCAGTTTCAGGGCGCTGTCGCTGATGGACAGGCGTTGTTTCGGCACGCCGGCCTTTTCCAGTTGCTTGGGCCACAGATGGCGTTTGGCGATGGCCAGCTTCTCTTCGGCGATATAGCCGGACAGGCGGATCACCTCCATGCGGTCGAGCAGCGGTCCGGGGATCGAGTCCAGGGTGTTGGCAGTGCAGACGAACAGTACCTTGGACAGGTCCAGGCGCAGATCGAGGTAGTGGTCGAGGAATTCCACGTTCTGCTCGGGGTCGAGGGTCTCCAGCAAGGCGGACGCCGGATCGCCCTGGTAGCTGGCGCCGAGCTTGTCGATCTCGTCGAGCATAATCACCGGATTCATCACCTCGACTTCCTTCAATGCCTGCACCAGCTTGCCGGGCAGGGCGCCGATGTAGGTCCGGCGATGGCCCTTGATCTCCGCCTCGTCGCGCATGCCGCCGACGCTGAAGCGGTAGAATGGCCGCCCCAGCGATTCGGCGATGGACTTGCCGATGCTGGTCTTGCCCACGCCCGGCGGGCCGACCAGCAGGACGATGGAGCCAGCGATCTCGCCCTTGAAGGCGCCGACAGCGAGAAATTCGAGGATGCGGTTCTTGATGTCGTCCAGGCCGGCATGGTGCTTGTCGAGCACCTTGCGGGCGTGCTTGAGGTCGAGTTTGTCCTTGCCGTAGATGCCCCAGGGCAGGCTGGTGGCCCAATCCAGGTAATTGCGGGTGACAGCGTATTCTGGCGAGCCGGTCTCGAGGATCGACAGCTTGTTCAGCTCTTCGTCGATGCGCTTCTGCGCGGCCGGCGGCACTGTCTTGCCCTCCAGGCGGGCGCGGAACTCGTCGACGTCGGCGCTGCGATCGTCCTTGGTGATACCCAGCTCCTGCTGGATGATCTTCAACTGCTCCTTGAGGAAGAACTCGCGCTGGCGCTCGCCGATCTTGCGGTTGACCTCGGCGGACAGCTCTTTCTGCAGGCGGCCTACCTCGACTTCCTTGCGCAGCAGCGGCAGCACCTTCTCCATGCGCTTGAGGATCGGCACGGTATCCAGCACTTCCTGCAATTCATGGCCCGGTGCCGTGGTGAGGGCGGCGGCGAAATCGGTCAGTGGTGCCGGATCGTTGGGGCTGAAGCGGTTCAGGTAGTTCTTCAGCTCTTCGCTGTACAGCGGGTTGAGCGGCAGTAGCTCCTTGATCGCGTTGATCAGGGCCATGCCGTAGGCCTTCACTTCGTCGCGCGGATCGGCGGCGGCTTGTGGGTAATCCACCTCAACCAGATAAGGCGGCTTGCGGCTCAGCCAGCCGCGGATACGCACCCGGGTGATGCCCTGGGCGACGAACTGGAGTTTCTCGCCGTCCTTGCTGGCGTGGTGGATGCGCACCACGGTGCCATGTTCGGGCAGGCTGTCCGGGTCGAAGTTTTCGGCGTCCGGCGCGGGATTTTCGACATAGAACAGCGCCAGGCAGTGATGGGCGGTGTTGGCGACCCGCTGCAGGGTCTCGTCCCAGAGGTTCTGGTTGACGATCACTGGCAGCACCTGGGCCGGAAAGAACGGCCGGTTGTGGATCGGCATGATGTACAGCTTGTCGGGCAGCGACTGGACCGGCAGGGCGAGGCCGGTGCTGCCGGGTTTCTCCACCTGTTCTTCGACGATATCTGGATCGATGTTTGGGTTGTGGTCGTTCATGCGGCACCCTGTACGTTCGCGATACAGGGGTAGATGGGGTATGCCGCCGACATTTCAATGCGAAAGGAGGACGGGATGTAACGAACTGTGAGGGACCTGGGGATTGTCCCTCGCGTTGTGACGGGCCGCTCCCTCCGGAGCGGCCGGATCAGGCCAGGCTCAGGCGTAGCCCTTGCAAGCGTTCGTCGATGATCGGGGTGAGCAGGGCGAAGCAGTCCGCCGGTGCCAGACGCACCTGCGGCGCAGCGATCAATTCGCTGTCGAGGCGGGCGACAATATCGCGGATGCGGTTCTCGCAGGACGGGCCGGCCAGGCGCTGGCACAGGTAGCGCATCTGGATCTGCAGTTCCAGTGGGCAGCGCGAGTAATTGGCGGCGCGCACGGCGAGGCCGCGCAGCCGGGCCAAGTCTTCCAGCGAGCGGCAGGCCTCGCCGAGGCCGGCGGTGATCTGTCCATTGCGTTCGCCCAGGCGCAGTTCGAGCAGGTGGATGGCGCCCAGCAGGCACTCGATCAGCTGATTGTGCGCGTTGAAATCCTGCGGTTTGACGCGCAGGCGCGGCCAGGCGTCGGCGATCTCCGGCAGGTCCTGGGTCTGGGCCGGCCAGCGTTGCCACAGCTCGTCGAGTTGGACGGCGATGGCTTCGCGCTGGCGGCGGCCGGTGTCGTCATTCTGGCTGCCCAGGCCACGGTGTTTCTGCAGGTTCTGCAGCAGCTCCAGCGCCAGTTGCAGGGCCTGGTTATCGAGCCGGTCGAGCGTACTGTGATGGCGTTGCGCAGCCAATCGGCAGAGCCATTGGCCGAGCACCAGCAGTAAGCCGCCGAGTCCGGCGGCGAGCCAGATTTCCATGCATCACCTCGCATCGGTGGTCAGGCGGGTCAGGTATTGGGTCAACCCATGCAGTGCATGGCTCTGCTCCCGCTGCAGGTTCACCGCTTCGCCGATCCGTTCCAGTTGTTCGTGAAGGGCCTGGCTGGCCGCTTCGTGTTCGTCCAGCGCCTGTTGCAGGCTGAGCAGTTCGGTCAGGCTGCGCTGGCTCTGGTCGGCGAGCTGATGCAAATCTTCCGCCAGGGCTTCGCTCTGCGCGGCTCCGTGGTCGAGCAACTGGCGGTGTTCTTCGACTTCGTGGCACACGCTGCGCACCGCCTGGCCGATATCGGCGACCACGCCGGCAATCTGTTGCACTGCCTGGTCGCTGGTCTGGGACAACTGGCGCACCTGGTCGGCGACCACCGCAAAGCCGCGGCCGTGCTCGCCGGCGTGGGCCGCCTCGATGGAGGCGTTGAGCGCCAGCAACTGAGTCTGTTTGGCAAGGCTCTGGATACTGTGCAGGGCTTTTTCCACCGCACTGGCGTGCTCCAGCAGTTGGCTCACCGCGCTGGCAGTGCGCCCCAGGCTCGCCCGGATATTACTCATGGCGTTGCCCACCGATTGGGCGTCGTGGCGGCCGGCTTCACTTTTTTGGTGCGCGGAACGGAGTGCGCTCGCCGCCTGCTGGCCGAGCCGATGAATCTGCGCCAGGGTGTGGTCGATCTCGCCGCTGGCCTGGGTGATGCACTCGACCTGCCGGCCCTGGTCGGTGCTGCGTTGTTCGGCCAGGGCGGCCATCTCATCGAGCGCCTGGCCGGCGAACTGCACTTCGCTGCGTAGCCGCTCGGCGGCATGGCGTGCTTGGCCGCTGGCGACGATCAGCGTGTGCAGTTCGGACGGACCGGCACTACCCAATTGCGCCAGCGCGTTTTGCAGCCGGTCCCGCAGGGCTTGCTGGAGCCGATGCTGCTGTTGATAAAGCAGAAGGCCGATGGCCAGGCTGGCCAGCGCAGCCCAGACATGGCCGGCCGTCGCCAGAGGAATGCCGCAGAGCCAAAGGGTGGCAATCAGCCAGAAAACCTGTTCCGGTGGGGCTGTGGGCAGGCGTGGCAGAGAGGGGCGAAGAGAACAAGGGGGCGGCTCCTTCCATGACAGCGGGAATGACCGGGTAATAGCAAGATACTGGCCAGCCGGACCCGGAACGAACCGGTTCCGCCTGTCGGCTGGGCTGACGCCACCCCCTTCGACTCGGTAAAGTTCGCCCCTGCGAGTTTTATCCGAGAGTTTCGATGTTCTGTACCCGCCTGATCCGCCTGGATGAGCAGGCTCACGATCATGCCCACGGCCATCATCAGCTGGTGCTGTCGCTGGCCGGCCGTGCCGAGTTCGACGTCAGCGGGCGCGGCGGCGAAGTCTGCCGCATGCGTGCCTGCCTGGTGCCGGGCGATGCCGACCACTCCTTCGCCGGTATGGGCGACAACCGCATGCTGGTCATCGACCTGGACGAGCAGGGCGTGTCCCCCGAGGACCGCGACCTGCTCCTGCGGCTGTTCGACATTCCGCGCTATCCGGCGCTGGACGCGGATTTCCAGAACCTGCTGAGCTACGCCGGCGCGGAGCTGGAGCGCTACGGCAACGACCCGCTGCTGGCGCGCTCTCTGGGTGGCGTGCTGCTGCGTGCCTTGCACCTGCGCCTGTTCGGCGAGCAGCCGACCCGGGTAGTCGGCCCGCTCGATCTCGAGCGTCTCGACGCCTATATCGGCGAGCACCTGGCGCGGCGCATCAGCGTCGCCGAACTGGCGCAGGTCGCCTGCCTCAGCCCCAGCCACTTCCACGCCCAGTTCAAGGACAGCGTCGGGCTGACCCCGCACCAGTACCTGCTCAAGACCCGCCTTGACCGCGCGGCGCGGATGCTGCGGGAAAGCCCCTTGCCGCTGGTGCGGATCGCCGAAGAGTGCGGCTTCTCCAGCCAGAGTGCGCTGACCTCGGCGATGCGGCGCTACCTGGGATTGACGCCGAAGCGCATGCGCGGAACGGACTGAGACCGGCGTCTTGTCGGACATTCGGAGTTTTTCGACAAAACTCCAGAGTTTCTCGCAAGAAAGCCCTTCCCCGAATCTCTAAATTCCGCCCATTCGCCAGCCAGCCACCCTGGGCCTTGCCCGTGCAAGGTCTCGGCGTATGGCTCGAAGCCACGCGAGGGCAACGCCCAATCCGGCAGGGGAGCCGGATCAGGCTGGACTTCGCCCGGGCCAGGAGGCACGGGGCGCGGCGGATCATCGGAGAATTCGACATTTGCCGGCGTTCGTCGCCGGGAGAGGAACGGCTTCGCTGCTGCACTGGCGGACGCGGAGTAATCAGAGGGCGGGCGGGTGTCCTGGACACTCGCCCGCTTTCGTATCGACGGGGCTTAGCCCCGCCGGCGGATACCCGAGCAGAAGCGGGCGTCCACTGCCAACCAAGGGCACGGGCTACCCTCCGTGTCTGGATAAAAACAAACTTAGGGAGTGCTCATGAGCATCACCACACCCACGCTAGTCACCTTCGTGATCTACATCGCGTTGATGGTACTGATCGGCCTGGCGGCCTATCGCGCCACCAACAACTTCTCCGACTACATCCTCGGCGGCCGCAGCATCGGCAGCTTCGTCACCGCGTTGTCCGCGGGCGCTTCGGACATGAGCGGCTGGCTGCTGATGGGCCTGCCGGGTGCCGTTTACCTCTCCGGCCTGTCGGAAAGCTGGATCGCCATCGGCCTGATCGTCGGTGCCTACCTGAACTGGCTGTTCGTCGCCGGTCGCCTGCGCGTGCAGACCGAGCACAACGGCAATGCCCTGACGCTCCCCGATTACTTCACCAACCGCTTCGAAGACTCCAGCCGCGTGCTGCGCATCTTCTCCGCCCTGGTGATTCTGGTGTTCTTCACCATCTACTGTGCCTCCGGCATCGTCGCCGGTGCCCGTCTGTTCGAAAGCACCTTCGGCCTGTCCTACGAGACAGCCCTCTGGGCTGGCGCCGCAGCCACCATCGCCTACACCTTCGTCGGTGGCTTCCTGGCGGTGAGCTGGACCGACACCGTGCAGGCCAGCCTGATGATCTTCGCGCTGATCCTGACCCCGATCGTGGTGATGCTGGCTACCGGCGGTATCGATCCGACCTTCGCGGCCATCGAAATGCAGAACGCCACCCACTTCGACATGCTCAAGGGCGCCACCTTCGTCGGCGTCATCTCGCTGATGGCCTGGGGCCTGGGCTACTTCGGCCAGCCGCACATCCTGGCGCGCTTCATGGCTGCCGACTCGGTGAAGTCCATCGCCAGCGCACGTCGCATCTCCATGACCTGGATGATCCTCTGCCTCGGTGGCGCCGTTGCCGTGGGCTTCTTCGGCATCGCCTACTTCTCGGCCCATCCGGAAGTGGCTGGTGCGGTGTCCGAGAACCCCGAGCGGGTGTTCATCGAATTGGCCAAGGTCCTGTTCAACCCCTGGGTCGCCGGAGTCCTGCTGTCCGCCATCCTGGCCGCGGTCATGAGTACCCTGAGCTGCCAGTTGCTGGTCTGTTCCAGCGCCCTGACCGAAGACTTCTACAAGTCCTTCCTGCGTAAAGGCGCCAGCCAGCGCGAGCTGGTCTGGGTCGGTCGTGGCATGGTGCTGCTGGTGGCGCTGGTCGCCATCTTCCTCGCTTCCAACCCGGAAAACCGTGTACTGGGCCTGGTGTCCTACGCCTGGGCCGGCTTCGGCGCCGCCTTCGGCCCGGTGGTACTGATCTCCGTGCTGTGGAACCGCATGACCCGCAACGGCGCTCTGGCCGGCATGCTAATCGGTGCGATCACCGTGATCGTCTGGAAGCAGTTCGGCTGGCTGGGCCTGTACGAAATCATTCCGGGCTTCCTCTTCGCCAGCATCGGTATCGTCGTGTTCAGTCTGCTGGACAAGGCGCCGTCGGCCTCCATGCTCAAGCGCTTCGAAG
>NZ_MUJY01000109.1 GCF_002286785.1 Pseudomonas sp. PIC25
CCCGAGGCGTTCGGCTTGAGGCTGGAGGATTACCAGGCGCCGGAGGCGGCTGCGGAGCCCGAGCTGAATCCCGTGCTGGGCGATCTGAAACCGGTGGATACCGACGCATCCGCCGAGGGCGAGCAGATCGACTACGACCAGTGGGGCAACGTCCGGGTGACCGACAAACTGGAGGCGGATCGCGAAGACCGGCTGTTCGATACCGATGGCAACGACCATCTGCAAGGCCTGGGTGGCAATGACAACCTGCGGGGTGGTGCGGGCAATGATTTCCTGAGCGGAGACAACCTCGATACCGAAAGGCCAGATTCCAGCCTGATCGCGGCGTTGCATGGCCGCGATGTGCTGGATGGCGGTGAAGGCAACGATGACCTGGCAGCCAACGGCGACACCTTGCGTCTGCACGACTACCAGAAATGGGCAGCGGAAACACCACTCTTGATCTGCTTTGTGTAGTAGGAAATTTCCTACCCCTTGTAAGTGTTTCGATATCCCCTCTGCTTATGTGATTCATTCTGCTCCGTACTTCCTCCCGTGCGAGGAAAATAGCGACATGCAGTTTCTTTTCACTATGGGACAGGGAGCCGTTCATGATTCGACGAATTGCGCCGGGCTGGGGATTTGACCCTACCGTCGATGGCGCGCTTTTACCGCAACCGTTATCGAACATTGTATTGTTCATCCTTCGTTCATTTTCTTGGCAAAGTGCCCTGAGGCACCTACCTGACTCATCTTTTTCATTTCCTTTCTGATGATTATCCGGAACTACGGTTTGCGGCTGCCCGATTGTTGGTTCGACCCATTTGTGCGTGAAGTTAACTGCTGTGGAAATACGATGTGGGGAAGCTACTGGGTTATTGAAAATTACGGAATAAAATTGGCATTTGAGTGAGGTGCTTGCAGTGCTGCTAAGAAAGTGTTGGTCGGTTTTGTTTAGTTTTTCTATTGGATGGAGGTTCTAGTGAATAAATATTTGAAAGTTATTGTTGCAGTGATGGTGTTTTCTGTTTCTGTTGCATTTTTGGCTTTAGTGTATAGCGATAGGGTGATTTTTTCTTTTTATGGTGGGGGTTGGTGTTTAATTATTCTACAAGTATGAAGGTGCACAAAATTTCGGTGGGTGAGCGAGAGTTCTGCGTACCTGAAGCGTATTTTCGTTTTTCTAACTCTTTTTACTCCGATAGTGATATGGGTGTCGATTTGAATATGGAAATTGATAGTCTATTGCCTTGGAATGTTTATGGTGGGTGGTTGCAGGAGCTGAGTGCAACAGGGTTATTGAATTGAAGCGGGAGCATCATGCTGCATAGCCATAGCTTTCTGCATCACCTCACTCATGACTTCG
>NZ_MUJY01000110.1 GCF_002286785.1 Pseudomonas sp. PIC25
AGCTTGACAGTAGGAAGGGCTGCTGTAGAATGCGCGGCCTCGGTTGAGACGAAAGCCTTGATCGAAACGTTCTTTAACAACTGAATCAAGCAATTCGTGTGGGTGCTTGTGCAGTAAGACTGGTAGTCGACAGATTATCAGCAACACAAGTAACACTCGTGAATTCGAGAGTTTATTTGCGATTGCTGAGCCAAGTTTAGGGTTTTTTCAAAACCCAAGCAGTATTGAACTGAAGAGTTTGATCATGGCTCAGATTGAACGCTGGCGGCAGGCCTAACACATGCAAGTCGAGCGGCAGCGGGTCCTTCGGGATGCCGGCGAGCGGCGGACGGGTGAGTAATGCCTAGGAATCTGCCTGGTAGTGGGGGATAACGCGGGGAAACTCGCGCTAATACCGCATACGTCCTACGGGAGAAAGTGGGGGACCTTCGGGCCTCACGCTATCAGATGAGCCTAGGTCGGATTAGCTAGTTGGTAGGGTAAAGGCCTACCAAGGCGACGATCCGTAACTGGTCTGAGAGGATGATCAGTCACACTGGAACTGAGACACGGTCCAGACTCCTACGGGAGGCAGCAGTGGGGAATATTGGACAATGGGCGAAAGCCTGATCCAGCCATGCCGCGTGTGTGAAGAAGGTCTTCGGATTGTAAAGCACTTTAAGTTGGGAGGAAGGGCAGTAAGTTAATACCTTGCTGTTTTGACGTTACCGACAGAATAAGCACCGGCTAACTCTGTGCCAGCAGCCGCGGTAATACAGAGGGTGCAAGCGTTAATCGGAATTACTGGGCGTAAAGCGCGCGTAGGTGGTTCAGCAAGTTGGATGTGAAATCCCCGGGCTCAACCTGGGAACTGCATCCAAAACTACTGGGCTAGAGTACGGTAGAGGGTGGTGGAATTTCCTGTGTAGCGGTGAAATGCGTAGATATAGGAAGGAACACCAGTGGCGAAGGCGACCACCTGGACTGATACTGACACTGAGGTGCGAAAGCGTGGGGAGCAAACAGGATTAGAT
>NZ_MUJY01000111.1 GCF_002286785.1 Pseudomonas sp. PIC25
CAGCAGCACCGCCCAGGGCCACCATGGGCACGTCTACATCGACGAGTATTTCTGGATCCGCGACTTCGAAAAGCTGAACAACCTGGCCGGCGCCATGGCATCGCATGCGAAGTGGCGCAAGACCTACTTTTCCACGCCGAGCGCCGTCACCCACCAGGCCTATCCGTTCTGGACGGGCGAAGAGTTCCGCAACAGCAAGCGCGGGAAGAAGACGGCCCAGGATTGGCCGAGCGAGGCCGCCATTCACCAGGGCGCGCTGTGCCCGGATGGGCAGTGGCGCAAGGTGATCACCGTCGAGGACGCGGCGGCGGGCGGGTGCGACCTGTTCGATATCGACCGCTTGCGCCTGGAGAACGACGAGGACCGCTTCGACCAGCTCTATATGTGCAAATTCATCGACAGCACACAGAGCGTTTTCACCCTGGCCGACCTTGAGCGCTGTTACTCCGACCAGACCCTATGGAAGGACTTCGACCCGGACCCGAAGGCCCTGCGTCCCTTCGGCAACAGCCCGGTCTGGTTGGGCTACGACCCGAGCCGGACCCGCGACGACGCCACCTGCGTGGTGCTCGCCCCACCCCTGGAGCAGGGTGGCCGGTTCAGAATCCTGGAGAAGCATTCCTGGCGGGGCCACTCGTTCACCTACCAGGCCGCCCAGGTGAAGAAGCTCTGCGAGCGCTTCAACGTCCAGCACATCGGGATCGACGTCACCGGCGTGGGCTATGGCGTCTTCGATCTGGTGCGCGACTTCTTCCCCCGGGCGACGCCGATCCACTACAGCCTGGAAACCAAGAACGCCTTGGTGCTCAAAGCCCAGGACACGATCCAGGCGGGCCGCATCGAATGGGACGCGGGCTGGAACGACATCGCCGCCGCCTTCCTGACTATCAAGCGCGGCGCTACTGCCAGCGGACAGATCACCTACAGCGCGTCCCGTACCGACGCCACCGGCCACGCCGACGTGGCCTGGGCCGTGATGCACGCGCTGGCAAACGAACCCCTCAACACCAACAAGAAGCGGCGCAGCCGCTGGTCGACACTCCCACAAGGTAGCTATGGCAACGCACGCACCGGAAACAGCACCGCAGCAATCACCGCGAACTCGGGTCTTTTCGTTCGGGGCGCCAGAGTCCGTCCTGACCGGCAACATGGGCGAGTACCTGGGCGTGTTCGCCAGCGACGACGGCAGCATCTACACGCCGCCGGTGTCCCGCACCGGGCTGGCCAAGCTGCTGCGCGCCAACCCGCACCACGGCACCATCCCGCGCTTCAAGCGCAACCTGCTGTTGCGTGACTTCCGCCCCTCCAGCGGCTGC
This sequence comes from Pseudomonas sp. PIC25, assembly GCF_002286785.1. Taxonomy (GTDB): domain Bacteria; phylum Pseudomonadota; class Gammaproteobacteria; order Pseudomonadales; family Pseudomonadaceae; genus Pseudomonas_M. Next base: position 1,317 of record NZ_MUJY01000111.1, read on the forward strand.
AGCGCCCACACCATGGGGCGGGCAGCCTTGGATTTCATGGTGTTCGGCGAGGCCTACCTGCAGCGGCTGCGCAACATCATCGGGCAGGTGGTCGAGCTGCGGCACCTGCCGGCCATCAACATGCGCCGCAAGGTCGGCGGCGGGTTCGTCATGCTGCTGCCGAAGGGGCAAGAGCTTCACTTTGCCGAGGACGAGGTGGAGCACATCATGGAGTACGACGTGGAACAGGATATCTACGGCGTGCCGGACTACCTGGGCGGCATGCACTCGCTGTTGCTCAACGAGTCGGCCACGCTGTTCCGGCGCCGCTACTACAACAACGGCGCCCACGCCGGCTATGTGTTCTACACGAACGACCCGGACCTGACGGAAGAGGACGAAGAGGCCCTGAAAGCCCAGATCAGTGCGAGCAAGGGGGTGGGCAATTTCCGGTCGATGTTCGTCAACATCCCGGGCGGCAGCGAGAAGGCGATTCAGATCATCCCGGTGGGGGACATTGCCACCAAGGACGAGTTCGAGCGGGTGAAGAACATCACCCGGGCGGACGTGATCGCGGCGTGGCGCATGAACCCGGCCCTGGCCGGGATCATGCCGGAGAATGCCGGCGGCTTCGGCGATATCGAGAAGATCGACCGGGTGTACACCAACAACGAAATCCGGCCGATCTGCCAGCTATTCCTGCAGGTGAACGCGACGCTGCGCGGGGATCGCCAGATAGCGTTCAACCTGGCGTGACGCCGGGAAGAAATCACCTGATCACATTTCACACAGCGCCATGCAGCCGGACAGATTCTGGATGAAGTCCAGGCGGTCAGCGGGGGGAAGACCTTGAATCAGCTGCTCTTGTTTCGCTGTGACTTCCACGACCCACCAGCGGACTGGGCGGGCCGGATCCGTGCGATGGATCAGGATGCGGCGATTGGGTGGGCTGAATTGAGCGGCGGCGAAGTGTTCGTTATGAGCGTCGCAGAAGCGAACGAAAAGACCGGAGCAGACGACGTAACGCCTTGTTGGCAAGTGCATGGCTTCCATTCCATCGGGGTAAGACAGAGGGCACCGTATCAGGCAGGCCACGGGACTACTGCGAAACCTCTGGCTTCCAGAGGGTGACATTGATCTAGAAATGGGACTTTCCAATCAAGCCGGATCGGGGCTGCGCTTCCTCGGCGGCACAAGATGTTGTGGCAAAATAGGTGTACGTTCGGACACCTTGGAGAAAGCAACAGTGCGGATTTACTGCAAGGAGTGTGGCGGCAAGGCCCGGATCGGTTCGCGTGATGAGCTGTCGGTGGAGTTCGCCCGGCTGTATTGCCAGTGCCTGGATCCTCGGTGCGGCCACACGTTCGTCATGAACCTGACCTATTCGCATCCGCTTCGGCCAGCGGCGGGGGCAATCGATCAGCTGCTGTTCGACCGCCTCCGCGAACTCCCCGTGGCGAAACAGCGTCAGCTGTTCGATCAACTGGGATCGTTGCCGTCAGCGTAACTTCGTAACTTTTCCTCCACAGCGATAATTCGCTGTTGGCTGTAATGACCAAACTCTAACAGGCCAACTTGCCCGCGCTCGGATAGTGTAATCCCGGAGCCTATGACATCCACCAGCAGCGCTAGCGAATTCGCGAACTCTTGAATCTCTCCCCGTAACTCGGTTACGTCAATTGCAATTGCAGCCATAACTACGTACCTCCCTATCTGGCCGTTACAACGGGGCGGGAGTTTAGGTAGTGGCATTTTGATTCGTCAAGTGCCTTTCCGACGAAAAGTTTTGAGACACGTTTTTGAGAAAAACCCCCTTGGCACAAGGCTGTCCGTAAACTAAGACGTTTTACGGACCGATCCTGTCTCTGTATTCAGAGAATGTGGGTTTACTCATTTCTTTAAATGAAGAATTCTTTAACACCGCTTTATTCCACAAAAACCAACAGGTACTTAGGAACAAAACTCCTTTTGTACAAAAGTACCATTGCGAGGCGATTAGCTTAATAACCAGACTTGTGATATATCTCATGGACAAATGCATATCTAAGTTAGATGAAAGGCATTGTGATTGGATATAAATTGGATTCGTTTTTCATATGAAAACGGTGTAAAAAAGGGCGCCGAAGCGCCCTTTGTTTCGTATCAAATTTTCAGTTTTGAGCCCATCCCTCCGAATCGGGCAATCCTTCAAAGCGGACGACGCCGTACCGACGAACGCCGACCGAATCCTGCAGCGCTACCAGGAATTCGCCCGGCGGCAGCGCCACCTGGACCACCCCGAAACCGGTATAGAGGTCCAGGGCCTGGGAGGCTTCGAACAACTGAAATGCCGAGCCCAGCCCCAACTGCTCACGGATCTGGCGCATCCGCTCGGCGCTAGCCGGTATGGGTGGGCTGGTTGGTCGGCCCGCCTCGCGGCACAGTTGGCAGAAATCGCAGCTGTCCGAGCCGCAGAAAAAGCACTTATCCATGGGTTTGGATCTCCACGCCCAGTCTCCGCCCGTGGTGAGTATTGCGGGCCGCCAGGCCGACCAGGTGCAAAAAGGCAGCGCGGATTTGCTGGCCCAGGAGGCCCCACATAGAATGCGTGCGGGGCCGGCGCATCAGTTGGCAATGCAGCAGGATCAGTGCTTCGGAGCGCCGCAGGCGCTGCTGTTGGTAATGGTTCATGTTGTGCTCCTCTTAGTTGCTCTCTGGTGCCGTAGGGAGGGTGGCCGGCAAGCTCACTCCCTCGGCCCCACCTTTCCCGGCCTGCCCCAGCAGGGTGGCCGTGAAGACTGGGCGCATATCGCGCCGTACCTCGAAAATTCCCAGGTCCGCCCCGTCCACGTCCTGCAGGTGGATAAGCGTCATCAGCGACGGGGTTTCGGTGGGGCGATGGCGCCAGAAATCGCTGGCAACCAGCTCCGCCAGATCCTCGGCGCGGCAATCCTCGACAAAGCTGGACGGCAGCGACAACTGGCCGCTGATACCGTTGGCGCTGTAGTACAGGATCATTTCGTCACCGCCGCCGGTGCCCACAGGGCGATCAGCCGCTGCCAAATCGCAGTGCCATTCGGAACGCGCTCATGCACGTTCACTTCGGGGCTGTAATCCAGCATCAACACCCGCAGGCTGTCCTCGAACAGTTCCAGGTCCAGCAGACGAAGCTCGGTCAGGTCGAACGGGTAAGCGCTTCCGTCGTAGAGGTTCAGCAAAAGGCGACCGATAACCCTGCTCTGACCGCTGTCCCGCAGGGCGACGGGGATAAGTCGGTGCAGCGCCTGCTCGCCGGCAATGACGATGGCAGGGCGTTGCAGTTGGTAGGCCAGGGCCTTGGCCAGTGTTGCGCTAATGGATCTGCCCATGGTTGCTCTCCTTTCAGTTGCTTGGGGTTTCGCGGTAGCTGGCCAACAGCCCCACCACCACGGTGAAAATCTCATCGCCCAGGTGCGTCGCGCAGAAGTGGCCGTAATGCAGGCCGAACTCACGCTGCAGCCAAGTTGCCCAACCCGGGTTGGCGAGGCAGGCCATGGTCAGCAGAAGGGTCCGGCGCTGGACATCCAGGACGTGCATGGCTTTCAGCAGGTGCGGCATGCTCGCCAGTTGCAGGTCCGCCCAGGTGTTGGCGGTTGGCGACAGCATGGGGAAGGCCACCGCGCCGATCAGCTCGGCGCCTTGCCGCCACCAGTCCAGAAAGTCGGCGGATTGGCCCGTAATCCCGGGGGCGTCTGCCGGTGGGGTGTGGGGTTGGTAATAGCTGGTCACTGTCGTTTCTCCTGTGTTTTCAATCGGTTCAGGCGGCCCCGCATGTCTTCGCGGAAGGCTTCACCATGCTTCGGGTTGTTCAACCACTCGACGATGTCTGTTCGGCACCAGTTGCTCAGCAGGTGGCGCGCCAGGCAGTCGCGGCGGCTGGCTTCGGCGGGGCTCAGCTCGGCCATGGCCGGCACCTCGGCGGCTGGCAGATGGACGCGGAAAACCAAAAAACCGCGTACCCCGTCGAAACGTCCAGAACATTCGGAACAGCCGGCCAAGCGCATGGCTGGAGGCCGCGTATTCCGGGGCTTGCAGCGGTTTGAAAGTGTTCCGGTGCAGGCGGAACATTCTGGACGGGCTTTTTCTGCGAGCGCCTTGTAACCCGCGTGGCACTAGGGCGACGGCGATTTGCCGAGTGTTCCGGTAAAAGCGGAATGGCAAGAACAAGGGCGCCCGAATCTGTTCCTGTGCTGGCGGGTTTGTTCCGGCTCAGGGGGAACGCTTTTTCTGTTGTAACCTTCTGTATTTCTTGATGTTTTTCTTCACTATTCTCAATGTTCCGAATGTTCTGGACAGATTGAGGCAGTACACGCAAAACATCCCGGACATAGCCAGGCCTACCCAGGCCCACTTTCACCCCGCTGTTCATCACTCCAGCCCCCGCTTGGCGAACACCCAGCAGTTGAGGGGGCGCTTCTCCAGCCTGGAGCGCACCTTGCGCACTTCGATAAAGCGGTGGGTGGTGCTCTGCGGCAGCACGCGGCGCAGGGTCACGGCGGGGATCACCTCCAAACCGGCCTGGCGGCAGGCCTGCTGGAAGTGCTCCAGGTTGATGGCGATCAGGTCACGGTCGTTGCTGTGATTCAGGCGCTCGCGGATCTCTTCGCGGGTGCCGTCGCTGTCAGTGATGGTCACCACGTCCTCGTTCAGGAAGTGGTAGCTCTGCCAGAACTGGGCGGCGCTGCGGTTCTCCGCGCTGATGCTTTGCTGGCGCTCCAGGGCGCAGCCTTCCAGATGCTTGGCCAGGGCCTCCAGGTCGTTGTCCGTCCAGGCCGGGAACAGCGCCTGGGTGGCCCGGGCGGCGGCCATTACCTGGGCATGGCATTGCACGATGCGGCTGTGCTCCAGCCCGTTCAGCGCCTGAAAGCGCTGCTCGTAGCGTTCGTAGGCGGCGAAGTAGCGTTCCAGCCAGCCTCGCTCGTCGCACAGTATGGCGCGCAAGAAGCCGGCCAAGCCCTCCACTGCCATACCGCGCAAGCGCTGAGCCAGCGGCTGGAGCGCGGGGCGATGGTGAGCGCGGGTCATGTGCAGGTAGACGATACGGGTGATGATCGACTCATGCCCTTCTACCTTGGTGTTCTGGGAAATGCAGATCGCCCCGCGAAACAACAGCGCCTCGGTGTCGCTGTTGGTGCTCTTGACGCCGGTCACACGCAGCTTGGCGTTGTAGTCGAACAGTGACTTGATCTCTTCCCAGTTGTACTGCACCACCACCTCGCGGCCCAAGGCGTCGGTGGTGGTCTTGTCCGACTCCAGCAGCACAACCGGCAGGTTGCTGACGGCCGCCATGGCACGCAGCAGGCCGATAGCCGAGGCGCCGCCGCCGCTGGGCTTGATGCCTTCTTCGTTACGCCGGCCGACCAGCATCCATAAAAAGCGCAGCAGGGTGGACTTGCCCGCGCCGGCAGTTCCGGTCAGCTCCAGGAATGGCCAGGACGCCTGCGCGGCGCGGATCTGCTGGGCGAACAATGAGCCCGACCACCAGGCCAGTGCCGCCAGGCCGTTGAGGTCGAACACGGCGCGGAAGTCGGCGAACCATTCTGGGTCGAAGTCGCCACCTCGTGTCACTGGCAGGGTACGGATGGAGGTTTTCAGGCCTTCGCCGTTGATGTCCAAGTAGCCGTGTTCGTTGCTTATCAGTTCTTTCCCTTTGTGGAAGCCGAAGGTCGGATAGCAATAGGTCGCGGTGTCGTCGTCGTAGCCGATGAAAGGCAAGGTGCGCACGGTACGGGCGTCGCGCTGCCATTCCTTGCGCAGCATCGACAACACCTTTTCGCCGCCGTCGAAGGTGCCGAAGGGGGTTTTCTCGATCAGGGCCTTGGCGAAGTTGCGCGGGTCGTTGACGGAACTGGGCGGTAACGCCTCGCGGCAGCTGCGTCGGGCATTGGGGAACTCGAAGCTGAAAAAGAACCGCTGTTCGCCGGTGACGGCATCGCGCTCGATGTATTCGAAGCGCGGCACACAGTTGGCCACCTCCACGATGGTGGTGTGCTTGGCGAACGCGGGCTGATGCCCTTCGATGTCGTCGCCCTCGATGTCCTTCTGCAGCTCGGTGAGGTTCACCCGCGCCGCGTACAGGCAACTGCCGAACTCCAGCAGGTAGAACCCGGTGCGCTTTTTCAGATAGACCAGATAGGCCTTCTTCATCGGCGTGGTGGCGCAGAACAGGCGGCCCTGATAGCAGGCTTCCTGCAGGTAGGCGTCGTCCAGCTGGCCGTCGCGATACACGTCATCCCAGTCTCGGTCGGGATCACCCAGCGCTACCCAGCCGATTTCCTTCATCTTGCGGATCTGTGCCAGATACTTGGCCACCACGGCGCGCCCGGCTGTGTCGTTGTCCAGGGCGATCACCCAGGTGATCAGCTTCCCTTTGTTGGCCTCGATGATCTGCCACGGGAAGTTGTTGCAACTGATGGCGGCGATGGCCTTGTAGCCCGCCAGATGTAGGGCGATGGCGTGGAATATCCCTTCCACGATGTACACCCGATCGTTCGTCTCGAAGGTTTGCCCTGGCGGCTCCCAGCCCTGGCCCTTGTAGCTCATGCCGTACTTGATGCCAGCTTTATCGCCGTTGTTGCGAGCCACCGCTCGGGCATCGATCAGGCGCTCCCAGTAGCCGTTGCATACCGGGAAGCGCACGGTGTCACCCCAACTGTCATCGGCCAGTTGGCGACGCCCCTGGGAATACCAGCCTTGCATCTTGCTGATGTCGAAGCCGCGGTTGCGTTGCAGGTAGGCGTCAGCGGTAGCGGTAGGGTTGGCCTCTGTGCGCGGGAAGCGCTCGCTCAGGTTCTCGAACAGGTAGCTGTAGCGCTCGCGGGTTTTCTCGGTGTGCCGGCACTCGTTCAGCCGGTTGCAGGCCAGCTGATAGGGCTGCTTGCGGCTGATGTACAGGGTGCGGTGGCCGCACTTCGGGCAAACGCCCTTCTGCAGGTAGGTGTCGCCAACGTCCTTAAAGTCCAGGTCCCGGTCGTGCTCCAGGGCCTGGAGCACGTCCAGCCGGTAGATGTCCTCGAAGTTCATGCCGCCGTCCCTTAGCGCTGGGCGGCGGAGTTGTTGCCGTTCTGGCCGCGCACGCGCTCGGCTTGTTCGGCAGCCTCTATGGCCAAGTGGATCATGTTGATGAAGACCGTGCCCTTCTCCCCGGCCGTCTTCTCCCGAACCAGAATCACCCCCTGTTCAATCTTGTGGCGGACGGACCGCTCACTGAGCCCTGCCCGGCGCGCAAACTCGTTCGGCGTTACATAGGGCGTGTCGATGGTGATCTGCATTTTGATAAGCTCCCCGTAAATATTTTCGGAAAAGGTGTACATACGCGACTAAGGTTATGGTCGCGTTCGTACACCTGTCAAGGGGGCATATGGAACTGTTCGAGAAGCTGAAAGCGATCCGTTTGTGCGAAAAGCTCACGCAGGCTGAGCTGTGTGAAGCAACGGGTATCAATCTGTCGACCTGGAAGAGCTATGAGCTGATGCGAAGGAAGGAAGTCAGTTCGCTGGAGCTGCTGAAGCTCACCATGCACCCCCGCTTCATGAAGTACGCCTTGTGGCTTGTCACTGACACAACTGCGCCGGAGTGCGGGCAGATCAGCCCTGTTTAATCACTATGACGATCAAGAAACTAGACGATGGCCAGTGGCTGGTGGACTGCCGGCCGGAGGGGCGCAACGGCCCGCGAATCCGGAAGAAGTTCCGTACCAAGAACGAGGCAATGGTTTACCAAAACCGGATCATGGGGGATGGTGCCAAGGGCGAGTTTGAGAAGAAGCCGAAGCGAGATGAGCGTCGGCTCAGCCAACTAATTGACCTCTGGTACAAGCTCCATGGGCAAAACTTAAAAACGGGAGAGCAACGCCTAGCATTGTTGCTTGCTATGGCGGAGCGAATGGGCGATCCGGTGGCCCACCGTTTTACGGCGAACCACTTTGCCACCTACCGGGCCGAGCGTGCCGAGGGAAAACACACCAGGGCTAAGCCAGGCCGTGGCCGCAGCAAGGGCGACGAGAAGCCCAAGCCGATCAGCGCCAATATGCTGAACCATGAACTGGCCTACCTGCGGGCGGTATTCAACGAGCTGGAACGCCTGGGCGAGTGGGCAGGCGACAACCCGCTGGCCAAGGTGCGCGCGCTGAAGTTTGACGAAGCCGAGATGGCTTACCTGTCGGCCGAGCAGATCCAGGATCTGTTGCAGGCCCTGGCCGCAGAGGATTCGGACGCCGCGTTGATCGCCGAGGTGTGCCTTGCCACCGGTGCCCGCTGGGGTGAGGCCGAGGCGCTGCAGTCGCGCCAGGTGCGCAACTGCCTGATTCACTACAGCAAGACGAAATCCAGCAAGAACCGCACGGTGCCGATCAGCGCCGACCTGCAGGCGCGTCTCGACAAAGCCCTGCCATTCCGGCCTGGCTACAACCTGTTTCGCAAGGTGGTGGAGAAAATCGGCCTGGAGCTGCCGGACGGCCAGCTGACGCACGTCCTGCGCCACACCTTCGCCAGTCACTACATGATGAACGGCGGCGACATCCTGACCTTACAGCGCGTCCTGGGCCACGCCACCCTGGCGATGACTCAGAAGTACGCCCACTTCAGCCCCGGCCACCTGGCTGATGTGGTGAACCTGAACCCTATGGCCGTTGCTGGCCCAGCTGTGAGTGCAGACGATGATTGATGCGGTGGATTGGACTGCTGTAATCACGGGCGTGGATTGGACAACCGTTCTTGTGGCCCTGGTAACGGGTCTAACAGCTGCTGGCGGCCCTTATCTTATATGGCTCAAACAGGCAAAAAGCGAGCGCCGCAGCGTTCGCGCTGCGCTACTTGCCGAGGTGTCGGCACTGATTGAGATAGTGGAAATTAGGGGTTACTTGCGGGATCTGCGGGCTGCAGAGGCTACCCTGTCGAACCTCGAGCAATGGCAGCTCGACACGCTTTCCTCGGACGACTTTCAATTCCAGGTGCCCATTGGTGAACACTACAACCGGGTGTACCAGTCGAATGTAAATCGCTTGGGTTCGTTGAGTGCTCGGGAAGCGCGGATGGTTGTTCGCTTCTACCAGTTGGCAGATAGCGTTAAGGCGGATATCAGTGAGGGCGGCGTGCTGTTCAGTGGGTCGCTGGGCGCCGAAGATTTCAAGGATGCCGCAGACATTCTGGAGACTGCGATGGAGCTGGGGAGGCAGTTCGTAGACTCCACGCCATGGTGGCAATTCTGGCACCGTGGACATTTTGTGGACGCTGGTAGTGATGTGAAGTCGGGTGGTTCTAGCCAGTAGAAATGAAAAAGCCGCGCAGTGCGCGGCTTTGAAGGTGGTGGGCCCGCAGGGACTCGAACCCTGGACCAAAGGATTATGAGTCCTCTGCTCTAACCGACTGAGCTACAGGCCCCCAGAAGGCCGGCGGATTATAGCGAGGTGGTTTCCGCAGCGCCAACGGTCTGGCGCGGTTCGAGGAAGCGGTTGGCAAATGCGTCGGCGGGCAGGGGGCGGCTGAAGACGTAGCCCTGGATCTGTTCGCAGCCCTGGAGGGCGAGAAATTGTTCCTGGGCCTTGGTTTCCACGCCTTCGGCGATGACGGTGAGTTGCATGCTGCGGCCCAGGGCGATGATGGCGCGGGCGATGGCGACGTCGTGCGGGTCGTCGGGCAGGCCGCGGACGAAGGAGCGGTCGATCTTCAGGGTGTCGAGGGGCAGGCGCTTGAGGTAGCTCAGGGAGGAGTAGCCGGTGCCGAAGTCGTCGATGGCCAGTTGTACGCCCAGGCGCTTGAGTTGATGGAGGATGGCCAGGGCTTCTTCCGTCTGGCTCATGATGAAGTTTTCGGTGATTTCCAGTTGCAGCCGCGCCGGCTCCAGGCCGGACTCTTCGAAGAGTTGTTCGATGCGGGCGAGCAGTTGCGGTTGGCGTAGTTGCGCGCCGGCGAGGTTCACCGAGAGCGGGCCGAAGGGGGCGTGGTGGTCCTGCCAGGCGCGCATTTGCCGGCACGCTTCCTGGAGGACCCAGTCGCCCAGCGGGAGGATCAGGCCGTTCTCTTCGGCCAGGGGAATGAAACGGTCCGGAGGGATTTCGCCGTAGATCGGGTGGTTCCAGCGGATCAGCGCTTCGGCGCCGGCCAGCCGGCGTTCGGTGAGGCTGAATTTCGGCTGGTAGCAGAGGCTCAGTTCCTGCCGTTCCAGGGCCCGGCGCAGTTCGTGTTCCAGGGCGACGCGTTCGGTGGCTTCGAAGGTCAGGTCGCGGGTGTAGAACTCTGCGCGGTTACGTCCCTTGGCTTTGGAGCGGTACATGGCGGCGTCGGCATTTTTCACCAAGGTGGCGACGTCTTCGCCGTGCTCCGGGAACAGGCTGATGCCGATGCTGGCGCTGATGAAGAAATCATGGTCGGCGGTGTGGAAGGGGGCTTCGAAGCAGGCGAGCAGTTTGTCGGCCACGTGTCCGGCGTCGCTTGGTTGCTGCAGGCCGGGGAGCAGGATGATGAATTCGTCGCCACCCAGGCGGGCCACGGTGTCGATGTCCCGAAGTTGTTCCTTGAGACGCAGGGCGATGCTCTTCAGCAGCAGATCGCCGACCGGGTGGCCGAGGCTGTCGTTGATGTGTTTGAAGCGATCCAGGTCGAGGAAGAGTACGGCGCCGCGCCGGCCTTCGTCCTGTGCATCGGTGATGGCGGTGTGCAGGCGGTTTTCGAACAGCAGCCGGTTCGGCAGGCCGGTGAGCGGGTCGTGGTGCGCCTGGTAGTCGAGCCGGGCCTGGGCGTGCTTGAGGCTGGAAATGTCGGCGAACACTCCGACGAAGTGAGTGATCGGGCCATCCGGGGCATGTACGGCGCTGATGGTCAGCCAGCTCGGGTAAAGCTCGCCGCTCTTCCTCCGGTTCCAGATCTCGCCCTGCCAGTGGCCCTGCGCGGCCAGTTGTTGCCACATGGCGGTGTAGAACGCCATGTCGTGCTGGCCCGAGGAGAGTATGCGCGGCGATTGGCCCAGGGCCTCTTCCTCGCTGAAGCCGGTGATCTCGCTGAAGGCACGGTTGACCGCGGTGAGCCGTTGCTGGGTGTCGGTGATCATCACGCCTTCGGCGGTGCTCTCGAAAACGATGGCGGCCTGGCGCAGACGCTCCTGCATTTTTTCCTGCTCGGTGACGTCGCGGGCGATGGTCAGCATGCAGGGTTCGCAGCCGATGGGCATGGCCTGGGCGGACAATTCGCAGATGCGTATGTCGCCGCTGCGGGTCCGAATGGGCGCCTTGAAGTCGCGGAGCAAACCACGCTCGTTGATCTGGCGGACCATCCTCTGGCGATCTTCCGTGCTTGCCCAGACACCCAGTTCCAGGGTTGTGCGTTGTGCCGCCTCCTTCAGGCTGTAGCCGGTAATGCGGCTGAAGCCCTCGTTGGCTTCCATGATCATGCCGTCGTTCAGGCGGGTGATCAGCAGCCCGTCGGGAGAGGAGTGGAAGGCCTTGGCGAATTTCTCTTCGGAGGTCTGCAGGCGCTGCTGGGTTTCTTTCAATTGGCTGATGTCGCGCACGATGACTACCAGCGCCGGTATGTCCTCGAGCTGGACGGGTTGAGCGGAGATCAGGCCGGTGAACAATTGGCCGTTGCGGCTGCGGAAGGGCATTTCCAGGTTGTGCAACTGCTCGCTTTGCAGGCTCTGCAGCAGGCGAGGCCCGATGTCGGGGATACCCCAGATGTCCAGTTCGGTGGCCGTCTTGCCGATCGCCTCGCTGGCGCTGATGCCGATGTGCTGCTCGAAGGTCCGGTTGACGGCCAGTAGACGACCGTCCTCACGCCGGGCGATAACCAGGATGTCCGGGCAATGATGGAAGATCATGGCGAACTTCTGCTCGGACAGGCGCAGCGCCTGTTCGGTCTGCTTGGCGGCGGTGATATCGATCATCAGGCCACGCAGGATGGGTGCGTCGCCGTGCTGGATGAGCGTCACGATGTCGTGAATCCAGATTGACCGGCCGTCGGCGTGGTACATGCGGTAGTCGAGGCTGTGGTCGCGTCCGGCTTCGCGCTCCTGCTGGCAGTGCGCCAGGACCATCGGCGCATCGTCCGGGTGGAGGTGACTCAACCAGAAACCGGGTTCCATCCAGGCCTTCGGCGGGTAGCCGAGCAGTTTCTCCGCATGCGGCGAGACGTAGGTGTAGGTCAGGTCGCTCAGCCGGGCTTCCCAGGCAATTGCGGACAGGCTCTCCACCAGGCCGCGGTAATGCCGCTCGCTGCTTCGGAGTTGTTGTTCCAGGGCGTTGCGATGTGCCATCTCCCGACTGAGGCGCCGGTTGATGTTCAGGACGATGGCGAGAATGCCCAATAGCGCGAAGAAAGCGGGCAGGCCATAGAGCAGGATTTCATGCCAGCGGCTGGGGAGGGCCAGGTCGGCGCCCACCCAGCGCTCTTCGAGGGCAGAGACCTCACGTTGATCCAATTCGGCGAAGACCTTGTCGAGGATGCCGGCGAGGATTTCGTGGTGCTTCGGTACGGCCATGGCCAACTGGTAGCGATAGGGCGTCTCGCCGCTGACTTGCAGACCCTCCAGCTTGAGTTCGCGGATGGTCCAGGCACTGGAGGCCAGATCGCTCACCATGGCATCGGCCTGGTGGCTGGCCAGTGCCGCCAGGGCGGCGCTGACGCTCGGCAGCGGTACGAGACTCAGGTCGGGATGGGAGTGGCGCAGCAGTTCGTGGGGCGCATAGTTGGCGACGACGGCGATCTTCAGGCCATACAGGTCATCCATCGAGCGCGGCTGGGGGCCGTCGCGATGCGCCAGGATGACGATGGGGAAATCGAGGTAGGGGCGGGTAAAGGTCAGATACGCGCGGCGCTCCGGCGTCGACATCACGCCGGGGAGAAGGTCCAGTTCGCCGGCCCGGGCCTGTTCCAGTACGCCGCTCCAACTGCTCGATTCCACTGGCGTCAGATGAATGTCGAGACGCTGTTCGATCAGCTTGGCGTAATCCGCGGCGAGCCCTTGATAGTTGCCCTTTTCGTCGAGGAACTCGAAAGGTGGCCAGGAGGCATCGATACCGAGACGCAATTCGGGGTGGGTTGCCAGCCAGTCGCGTTCCTCTTTGCTGAGTTCCAAGGCGTTGACGGCCATCGCCCAGAACGCCAGACACGACAAAAGAATGGCCGGCATTCGTGGCATAGCAGGCCCCTGCTTGGATTCAGGCGGGTGTATTTGAGCGAAGTGTAGACGGGGATAGTGGCAAATTGGTAGGTCGCGGGTCTGGCCGTGGCCGAAAAAAAGCCCGTCACCAAAAGGGACGGGCTTTTTCATACCGCACTGCGCCGACGATCACTCGTCGAGGAAGGAGCGGAGGTGCTCGCTACGCGACGGGTGGCGCAGCTTGCGCAGCGCCTTGGCTTCGATCTGACGGATACGCTCGCGGGTGACGTCGAACTGCTTGCCGACTTCCTCGAGGGTGTGGTCGGTGTTCATGTCGATGCCGAAGCGCATGCGCAGTACCTTGGCTTCACGGGCGGTGAGGCCGGCCAGCACTTCGCGGGTGGCTTCCTTGAGGCTTTCGACCGTGGCCACGTCGATCGGAGACTGCATGGTGCTGTCCTCGATGAAGTCGCCCAGATGCGAATCTTCGTCGTCACCGATCGGCGTTTCCATGGAGATCGGCTCTTTGGCGATCTTCAATACTTTGCGGATCTTGTCCTCTGGCATTTCCATGCGCTCGCCCAGTTCTTCCGGGGTGGGCTCGCGACCCATTTCCTGGAGCATCTGGCGGGAGATGCGGTTGAGCTTGTTGATCGTCTCGATCATGTGCACCGGGATACGGATGGTCCGCGCCTGGTCGGCGATCGAGCGGGTGATCGCCTGGCGAATCCACCAGGTGGCATAGGTCGAGAACTTGTAGCCGCGACGGTATTCGAACTTGTCCACCGCCTTCATCAGGCCGATGTTGCCTTCCTGGATCAGGTCGAGGAATTGCAGGCCGCGGTTGGTGTACTTTTTGGCGATAGAGATCACCAGACGCAGGTTGGCCTCGACCATCTCCTTCTTCGCCCGGCGGGCCTTGGCCTCGCCGATGGACATGCGGCGATTGATGTCCTTGATCTCGGCGATGTTGAGTTCGACTTCGTTCTGCAGGTCGATCAGCTTCTGCTGGTTGCGCTTGATATCGTCCTGCAGGGCGGCGATCGCTTCGGCGTACTTGCTCTTGCCTTTGGCCAGAGAATCCGCCCAGTCGAGGTCGACTTCGTTGCCGGGGAACTGGCGCAGGAAGTCGGCACGCGGCATGCGGGCATCGCGCACGCAGAGCTGCATGATGGCGCGTTCCTGGGCGCGGACGCGCTCCAAGGCGCTGCGCACGCGTTCTACCAGGGCGTCGAACTGCTTGGGCACCAGCTTGATCGGCATGAACAGATCGGCCAGGGCTTGCAGTTCCTCGTTGGCCTGCTTGCTGCCACGGCCATGTTTCTTCAGGGCCTTGTTGGCTTTCTCGAGCTGCTCGGCCACGGCGCCGAAGCGTTGGCGGGCGACTTCCGGGTCCGGGCCGCCATCGCCTTCATCTTCGTCGCTGGCTTCTTCGCCGCTTTCCTCTTCGTCGTCTTCCGGCTCCTCGGCTGCCGCAGCGGTGCTGCTCTTCAGCTCGACGGGCACTTCCTCGGCCGGCAGGGTGCCGTCGTCCGGGTCGATATAGCCGCTCAGCACGTCGGACAGGCGACCGCCTTCCTGGGTGACGCGTTCGTATTCGGAGAGGATGCTTTCGACGGTGCCCGGGAAGTGCGCGATGGCACTCATGACCTCGCGGATGCCTTCTTCGATGCGCTTGGCGATCTCGATCTCGCCTTCGCGAGTGAGCAGCTCCACGGTGCCCATTTCACGCATATACATGCGGACCGGGTCGGTGGTGCGACCGATGTCGGTTTCCACCGCGGCCAGGGCAGCAGCGGCTTCTTCCGCGGCGGCCTCGTCGGTGTCGGCTTCGGCCAACAACAGGGCATCCGCATCCGGAGCGCTCTCGAATACGTTGATCCCCATGTCGTTGATCATGCGGATGATATCTTCCACCTGTTCCGGATCGGAAATATCCTCCGGCAGGTGGTCGTTGACTTCGGCGTAAGTCAGGTAACCCTGCTCACGGCCACGGCTGATCAACTCTTTAAGGCGAGACTGCTGTTGCGCTTTTCCGGACATAACACCCTATCCACTGACGGTTCTGGCGGGCTAAAAACAAGCTGAGCATTATAGCCGAGCATTGACCTCACGCGCCAGTTGAGGTCGGGGAGATGGGAGAACTGTTGCGGTTGAGCAGGTTGCGCAGCTGATCTTTTTCCTCTGCGCTCAGTTCACTTTGACGTGCCTTGCGAAGCAGATGTTCAAGACTGCGCTCGCGCTGGCGAGCCGCAAGACTAGTTATAGTGTCGAAAAACTGTTGTTCAAGGTTGTCCGCCGAAATCAGCCATTCCTTTTCCGCCAGGGCGCGCAACAGGCGGCCCTGGTCGGTGCCGTGCCAGCGGGCGATGAGCTGCAGCGAGCGCATCCGGGGGTTCTTCTGCAGGGCTTCCAGCAGGGCGACCAGCAATTGGGCATAGGTGTCGTCTTCTGCCGCGAAGTGGCTGGCATCTTCGACCTTCTGCGCCAGCTCAGGATGATGCAGCAGGGTGCGTAGCGCGCTCAGATTGGGCGGCTCTACGCTGACGGCGGTTCGCGGAGCGCGGGGCTGGAAATCGCCTTGGCCTTTCTTGCTCCACTTCTTGCCGTCCGCTTTCCAGCTTCCCTTTTCTTTCGGTTTATGCTCGAAGGCGGGCTGCGGCGAGGGCGGTTCGTCGTAATCGCCATAGGTGGGAGCGGCTTCGTAATAGGCATCGTCGCCGAAATGGGCGTATTCGTCGGCTGGGTGGGCAGACGCTTGCGTATGCTGAGGCGACGGTTCGCCGCTCAGGCCGGTGATTTCCTTCAGGCGCTGGCGCATCAGAGCGCGCAGGTTGGCGCCCGGTATCCGCTCGATCAGCGGCGTGGCCAGGGTGGCCATGTGTGCCTTGCCCTCCAGGGAGCGCGGGTCGGCTTCTTCGGTCAATTGCTGGAAGAAGTACTCGGCGAGCGGCAGCGACTGTTGTTGAATCCTGGCGCGGAAGGCGTCGGTTCCCTCTGCGCGGACCAGGCTGTCCGGGTCTTCGCCTTCCGGCAGGAACAGGAAGCGCGCGCGGCGCCCGTCCTGCAGGCTCGGCAGGGTCGCTTCCAAGGCGCGCCAAGCGGCCTTGCGTCCAGCCTGGTCGCCGTCGAAGCAGAAAAGAATGCTCGGGACGAGGCGGAACAATCGCTTGACGTGTTCCTCGCTGGTGGCGGTGCCGAGGGTGGCGACGGCGTTGCGCAAGCCCTGCTGGGCAAGCGCGATGACGTCCATGTAGCCCTCGACCACCATCACCTCGTCGAGGTCGCGGTTGTTCTTGCGGGCTTCGTAGAGGCCGTAGAGTTCCTGCCCCTTGTGGAAAACCGGGGTTTCCGGCGAGTTCAGGTACTTCGGCTTATCGTCGCCGAGTACCCTGCCGCCGAAAGCGATGACGCGGCCGCGGCTGTCGCGGATCGGGAAGATCACACGGTCGCGGAAGCGGTCGTAGCGTTTGCCGGTCTCGGCATTCTCGATCAGCAGGCCGGCGTCGATCATGGCCTTCTGCTGGAGGGCATCGCCGCCAAGATGCTTGAGCAGGTTGTCCCAGCCGGGGGGCGCGAAGCCGAGGCCGAAGTCACGTGCGATTTCGCCGGTCAGGCCGCGTCCCTTGAGGTAATCCACGGCGGCTTTGCGTGCCGGGTGGCTTTTCAGCGCCTGGCGGTAGAACTCGGCGGCGCTCGTGAGCAGGGGATAGAGCGGCGAATCGGTGGGTTGCCTTGGCATGTTGTTGCCGCGGCCCTCTTCGCGAGGGACATCCATGCCGGCGCGTTTGGCCAGTTCTTCGACCGCCTGGGGGAAGTCCAGGCGGTCGTGGTCCATGATGAAGCCGAGCGCGTTGCCGCCAGCGCCGCAGCCGAAACAGTAGTAGAACTGTTTGTCCGGGCTGACGCTGAACGAAGGGGTCTTTTCGTTGTGGAACGGGCAGCGCGCGGTGAAGTTCTTGCCGGCCTTCTTCAGTTGGATGCGCGAGCTGACCACTTCGACGATGTCGGTGCGGTTCAGCAGGTCATCGATGAAGGATTGCGGGATCAGGCCGGCCATGACGTTCTCGGTGGCTGCGAGTCGCCAGCATAATGCTGCCGCATCCGCCTGGACAGGTGGGCGATCACATACTGCCGAAGGCTTCGTCGTGCTGGCGTGGGTCTAACGATTTCGACAAGACCAGAAGCTATCTGGATCGTAGCAGGTGCCGGCGTCGCTGGATCGCGGGTCCGCCGGGCCTGGAGTCATGCTGCTCGGAATTCGAGTCGGCATGCACGCCCCGTGCGACAGGAACCGCTGTCTGGAGACCGGAATACATGAAGCATTCGCGGCGATGCGGTCGGGCGGGGCTGATGCGTGCAGTCTTGCCGGGTGCCCGGTTTGTGGCCGGGCGTGGCAGAACTGGCAGCGCCTGTAACTTAGTACAGACGCTCGCGGCGGCGCTGCTCGCGCTGCACTTTCTTGGCGTGACGCTTGACGGCGGCGGCCGCTTTGCGCTTGCGCTCTGCAGTGGGCTTCTCGTAGAACTCGCGGCTGCGGACTTCGGCCAGAACGCCGGCTTTTTCGCAGGAGCGCTTGAAGCGACGCAGGGCTACGTCGAAGGGTTCGTTCTCTTTAACTTTGACGGCGGGCATCCAGGGCGTACCTTCACAATTGACCGGTGGTGAACGCGCTCCTGGCAATCGGCACGGGAGAGCGTCGGTTTTTAAGGGTTGCGGATGTTACCGCCTCGCGGCCCGGAATGCAAAGCCTCTGATCGAAAACCACTGGTCGCGGCGCCGGGGCGGCGATTATCATGCGCGCCTTCGAATTTGCCCACCCTCTAAAGGCGCGAACCCATGCTTGTATTGGGGTTGGAAACCTCCTGCGACGAAACCGGTGTTGCCCTCTACGACAGCGAGCAGGGCCTGCTGGCCGACGCCCTGTTCAGTCAAATCGACCTGCACCGTATTTATGGCGGCGTGGTACCCGAACTGGCCTCGCGGGACCACGTGAAGCGCATGCTGCCGCTGATCCGCCAAGTGCTGGGGGAGTCCGGCCGTTCGTCGGGCGACATCGATGCCATCGCCTATACCGCCGGTCCCGGACTGGTCGGCGCATTGCTGGTCGGCGCCTCCTGCGCCCAGGCGCTGGCATTGGCCTGGGGCGTTCCGGCCGTCGGCGTCCATCATATGGAAGGGCATCTGCTGGCGCCGATGCTGGAAGAGCAGCCGCCGACCTTTCCTTTTGTCGCCCTGCTGGTTTCCGGCGGCCATACGCAGTTGGTACAAGTGGACGGCATTGGGCATTACCAGTTGCTCGGCGAGTCGGTGGACGATGCCGCCGGCGAGGCCTTCGACAAGACCGCCAAGCTGATCGGCCTGGGCTATCCCGGTGGGCCGGAGATCGCATGGCTGGCGCAGCAGGGGGCGCCGGGGCGCTTCGTCTTCCCACGGCCGATGACCGATCGTCCGGGGCTGGATTTCAGCTTTAGTGGCCTCAAGACCTTCGCCTTGAACACCTGGCAGCAATGCCGCGACGCCGGAGACGACGGCGAGCAAACCCGTTGCGACATCGCCCTGGCCTTCCAGCAGGCCGTGGTGGAGACTCTCACCATCAAATGCCGTCGCGCCTTGAAGCAGACCGGCCTCAAGCGTTTGGTGATCGCCGGTGGTGTCAGTGCCAACCAGGCATTGCGACAGTCGCTGGAAAAGATGCTCGGCGAGTTGAAGGGCCAGGTGTTCTATGCAAGGCCGCGTTTCTGTACCGATAACGGTGCGATGATCGCCTACGCGGGCTGTCAGCGGTTGCTGGCCGGCCAGCACGAGGGGCCGGAGATCAAGGTGCAGGCCCGTTGGCCGATGGAGAGCCTGCCGGCGATCTGATCGCCTTCAAGAAACTCAGAAATGCCGCTCGCGCCCGGCGAGGAGATCGCGCAGGTTGCCCCGGTGCCGCCAGACGATCAGCCCGGTCAACGCACACATCGGCAACAGGGCCGCGGGTTGCTGCCAAGCCAACAGGGGCAAGGTCAGCGGTGTGGCGATGAGTGCGGCGAGGGAGCTGGTACGGGTGAGAACGAAGGTCAGTAGCCAGGCGGCGAGGGCCAGCAGGGCGGCCGGTGGATACAGGCCGAGCAGCATGCCGGCGGCAGTGGCCACACCCTTGCCGCCACGGAAGCGGAAATACAGTGGATAGAGATGGCCGACCACTGCGGCCAGGCCGATCCAGGCCTGTTGTTGCAGAGGAAGGCCGGCCTGTTGTGCGACCAGCACGGGGAGCAGCCCCTTGAACAGGTCGCCCAGCAGAGTGAGGATGGCCATCTTCCGGCCTGCGACCCGTAGCATGTTGGTGGCGCCGGGGTTGCCCGAGCCACTGGCGCGCGGGTCCGGCCCGCCCATCAGGCGGCTGAGCAGGATGGCGAAGGACAGTGAGCCGAGCAGGTAGGCGAGAATCGCCAACAGCCAGAACATGGGTATCCATTCCAGGGCGGTGACGCCCGATTCTAACGGGGCATGACGCCCTTGTCGTGCCGCGGGGAGCAGTACTTGGACAGAGTGTTTATCGAAGGGCTGGAAGTCGACACCGTGATCGGCGTGTATGACTGGGAGCGCGGTATCCGCCAGTGCCTGCGTCTGGATTTGTCGATGGCCTGGGACAACCGGCCGGCCGCGGATGGTGACGACTTGAGCAAGGCTCTCGATTACGCGGCGGTGACGGCGCGCATCCAGGCCTTCGCCGCCGAAGCGCATTTCCTGCTGGTGGAAACCTTCGCCGAGCGCCTGGCCGAGGTACTGATGACTGAGTTCGGGATTCCCGGCCTGCGTCTCAAATTGACCAAGCCGGGGGCTGTCCCGGCCGCCAGCGGTGTGGGCGTGGAGATCGTACGCGGATGTCTCTGACCCAGGTCGTGCTCGGGCTCGGCAGCAACATCGAGCGCGAGGCTCATCTGACTGCCGGCCTGGATGCCCTGGCGGCGTTCCTGACCGATCTGCGCTGCTCGCCGGTGTTCGAAAGCCAGGCCGTGGGCATCAAGAGCGGTCCCTTCATCAATCTCGTGGTGTCGGCTTATACCGACCTGCCTTTGGGTGAGCTCGATCGGCGATTGAAGTTCATCGAGGCGGACAACGGCCGCTACGCCCCGGATCGCAAGGGGTTGCCGCTGGATATCGATGTCCTGCTCTACGACGATCTGGTCGGCAACTTCGATGGGTTGGTGCTGCCGCGGGCCGAGGTGCTGAAGAATGCCTTCGTGCTTTGGCCGCTGGCCTTGTTGATGCCGGAGTCTGTCCATCCGGGTGTTGGCAAGACCTTCGCCGAGCTGTGGCGGGAGGCCTCGATCGACCAGCGACTGTGGCCGGTGTCCTTCGTCTGGCGTGGCCGGGAGCTGACACCCGAGGCGTTGCTCCAGACCCTGTCTTCCGTCGAGGAATAGGCTTGGCGCCCTATTCCTCCGCTACCTGGCCGGCCTTGTAGGTCTTGAGTGCGTTCAGGCGTTCCCGCCTCAAAGCCTCGCCCAATTCGGCACCCTGCAATCCCCTTTCCAACAAGGGTTTCACCGATACAGCCCGCGCCGCATCCGCAGCTCCCCGAAGATAGGGCGCCTGGGGGTAGTCGCGCTGCTCCAGTCCGCGCCGGCCACGGGCGTCCATTTCGCAGGCGGCGATGAACTCTTCGAAGCGCTGCGGGCGACGGTAGATATCGAAATGCTGCAGTAGCTCCAGCAGGGTATTCGGGCGCAACTCCAGGGCCCGGTGGCCATGGGTGTGGTATTCGCCGACCAGCACGGCCAGTTCCTGGCAGTCGCGAGGCGCCTTGCAGCGTGCGTTCACCGCTTCGATCAAGGGACGACCGTTGTGCTCGTGGCCGATATGGCGGGGCCACTCGTTTTCCGGGGTCGTGCCTTTTCCGACGTCGTGCAGCAGGCAAGCCCAGCGCACGGTCAACGGTTGTTCGCGCTCGGCGCACAGGCGCAGGACGCGGAGGATGTGGTCGCCGGTGTCGATTTCAGGGTGATGGGCAGCCGGTTGCGGCACGCCGAACAGGGCGTCGACCTCTGGCAGCAACTCTGCCAAGGCACCGCACCCGTGCAGCACGCTGACGAAGACATCGGGGCGTGGCTCCATCAGGGCGCGGGAGATTTCCTTCCAGGCACGCTCCGCCGTCAGGTCCTTGAGTTCGCCGGATTGGCTGAGCTGGCGCATCAGAGCCTGGGTCTCGTCGGCGACACGAAAGCCCAGCGGCGCATAACGGGCAGCGAAGCGGGCGACACGCAGCACGCGCAGCGGGTCTTCGGCGAAGGCAGGGGAAACGTGGCGCAGTAGGCGGTCCTGGAGATCGCGCTGCCCGCCATAGGGATCGATGACTCGGCCCTGCTCGTCCTCGGCCATGGCGTTGATGGTGAGGTCGCGGCGGATGAGGTCGTCTTCCAAGGTGACGTCCGGGCTGGCGTAGAAGGTGAAGCCGCCGTAGCCGCGTCCGCTTTTTCGCTCGGTGCGCGCCAGGGCGTATTCATCGCCGGTCTCGGGATGCAGGAAGACCGGGAAGTCCGCGCCGACCGGGCGGAAGCCTTTCGCTTGCATTTCTTCGGCGCTGGCGCCGACCACGACCCAGTCGACTTCGGTGACGGGCCGGCCCAACAAGCGATCGCGTACCGCACCGCCTACTTTGTAGATCTGCATGTTTACCTCCAATCGGCACAGGATACCGACTGGAGCACTGGGCGTCGCGGCGGTTTATGGGCTCAGCGTGCGGCCGGCAGGCGCTGGAGCAGTGCCTCGACGGCGTCTTCGAGGCGTTCGGAGCTGGTTCGGGAGGGGCTCAGGCCAGTGCTGACGAGCCCTTCCCATAGAGAGCGGCCGTCGGGATCGGTCAGGCGAACGCGAAGCGTGCCGGTTTCGTCACGCAGGCGATGGATGGCGAGATAAGGGCCGAGGGTATCGGGCGGCGGCACGTCGACCCGGAATTCCAGCGGTGCGTCGTTCGCGGCCAGCCAGTAATAGATGTGCATCTGTGGCGCCGGGCTTTCCCGGTAGCCGCGCGCAGCCAAGCCTTGGCGCAGCGAGGTCGCGAGCTGAATGTAGTCGTCGCCGAACGGCAGTTCGCCCTGTACGGCCAGATCAGGCGGTATCAGCCGGTAATCCCGTAACTCGCCCAGGTCCTCGGCGGCCGGCTGCACCAGGTGAACTTGCGGTAACTGGCGAGTGCAGGTGGCGAGTGCGAGGCACAGCAACAGCACGAGAAACAGACGCATGGACAGGGCTCGGAAGGGCGTTCCCGACATGCTCCGTGGCTATCCGGCGCGGGTCAACCGATCAAATGGGCGGGATTGCCAGGTCGAGCCGGGGATAGTCGCCCTCGTTGTCACGGTCGCCCTTTGGTGGGACATGCTGGACGCCGACCACTTGGTCGCCCTGCAGGGTTTCCAGGTGTACGTCGAAGCCCCACAGCCGATGCAGGTGTTTGAGCACGTCTTCGGTGGAATCGCCCAGCGGTTTGCGATCGTGTTGCTGGTGACGCAGGGTAAGCGAGCGATCGCCGCGGCGATCCACGCTCCAGATTTGCACGTTGGGCTCCCGATTGCCGAGGTTGTATTGCGACGCCAGCAGTTCGCGGATCGTGCGGTAGCCGCTTTCGTCGTGGATGGCCGACACTAGCAGTTCGTCCTTCTGGTCGTCGTCGAGGATGCTGAACAGCTTGAGATCGCGGATGACCTTGGGCGAGAGGAATTGCAGGATGAAGCTCTCGTCCTTGAAACTCTTCATGGCGAACTTGAGGGTGGACAGCCAGTCGCTGCCGGCGATGTCCGGGAACCAGCGCTTGTCTTCCTCGGTCGGGGCTTCGCAGATGCGGCGAATGTCGCGGTACATGGCGAAGCCCAGGGTGTAGGGGTTGATACCACTGTAATAGGGGCTATCGAACGACGGCTGATAGATGACGCTGGTGTGGTACTGCAGGAACTCCATCATGAAGCCATCGGTGACCAGGCCTTCGTCGTACAGGTCGTTGAGCAGGGTGTAGTGCCAGAAGGTGGCCCAGCCTTCGTTCATCACCTGGGTCTGGCGCTGCGGATAGAAGTACTGGGCGATCTTGCGCACAATGCGCACGACCTCGCGCTGCCAGGGTTCCAGCAACGGGGCGTGCTTCTCGATGAAATACAGGATGTTTTCCTGCGGTTCGGCGGGGAAGCGCTTGTCGTCGCGCTCGCGGTGCTTGCCGGAGCTTTTCGGGATGGTGCGCCACAGATCGTTTATCTGCTTCTGCAGGTGTTCCTCGCGGTCCTTCTGCCGCCGCTTCTCTTCTTCGGCGGAGATGGGGTAGGGGCGTTTGTAGCGGTCGACGCCGTAGTTCATCAGGGCGTGGCAGGAGTCCAGCAGGTCTTCCACCGCGTCGATGCCGTGGCGTTCCTCGCACTGCATGATGTACTGCTTGGCGAACACCAGATAATCGATGATCGAGCTGGCATCGGTCCAGGTGCGGAACAGGTAGTTGCCCTTGAAGAAACTGTTGTGGCCATAACAGGCGTGGGCGACCACCAGTGCCTGCATGCACATGGTGTTTTCTTCCATCAGGTAGGCGATGCAGGGATCGGAGTTGATCACGATTTCGTAGGCCAAACCCATCTGCCCGCGGCTGTAGGACTTCTCCGTGCTGAGGAAGTGCTTGCCGTAGGACCAGTGGTGATAGCCGATGGGCATCCCGACCGATGCGTAGGCGTCCATCATCTGTTCGGCGGTGATGACTTCGATCTGGTTCGGATAGGTGTCCAGCGCATAGCGCTCGGCGATGCGGCTGATCTCGCGGTCGTAGGCGCGGATCAGCTCGAACGTCCATTCCGAACCGGTGGAGAGCGGCTGGCTTCTCTTTTCACGGGGACTCATGTGGTCATCCTCCGCTGGAACAGTTCGCGGAACACCGGGTAGATGTCCGCCGCCGAGACGATCTGCTGCTGGGCAAAGGTGTCGGCAAAGGCCTCGCGGACTTGCTCGTATTCGAACCACAGCGCCTGGTGCTCGCGCGGAGTGATCTCGACGTAGGTGTAGTACTGCACGAACGGCATGATCTGCTTGACCAGAATATCGCGACAGATGGGCGAGTCGTCATTCCAGTTGTCGCCGTCCGACGCCTGGGCGGCATAGATGTTCCATTCGTTGATCGGATAGCGCTCGGCCATGATCTCCTGCATCAGCTTGAGCGCGCTGGAGACGATGGTCCCGCCGGTTTCCCGGGAATAGAAGAACTCCTCCTCGTCCACCTCGCGGGCGCTGGTGTGATGGCGGATGAACACCACTTCGATCTTGTCGTAGTTCCGCTTGAGGAACAGGTAGAGCAGGATGAAGAAGCGCTTGGCGATGTCCTTGGTCGCCTGGGTCATGGAGCCGGAAACGTCCATCAGGCAGAACATCACTGCCTTGGAGCTGGGGTTCGGCTGCTTGGTCAGCAAGTTGTACTTGAGGTCGAAGGTATCGAGGAAGGGAATCCGCTCGATTCGCGCTCGAAGGCGGGATATCTCCGACTCCATGCGCTGAATATCGCCGATATTGTCGGGTTCTTCGCGCTTCAGTCGATCCAGTTCCACCAGCGCCACGCGCAGCTTGGCACGGCTGCTGCCGGACAGCGCGATCCGCCGGGCGTGGGCGGAACGCAGCGTGCGGACGATGTTGATCCGCGAAGGGTTGCCTTCGTTGCTGATCCCGGCACGGACGGTCTTGAAGGTGTCGGTCCCGGTCAGGTGCCGCTTGACCAGGTTGGGCAGCTCCAAGTCCTCGAACATGAAGTCGAGGAACTCTTCCTGGGTAATCTGAAAGACGAAGTCGTCCATGCCTTCGCCGGTATTGCTCGCCTTGCCGGCGCCGCGTCCACCGCCGCCCCCTGACGGGCGGGGGATCCGCTCGCCGGTGGTGAATTCCTTGTTGCCGGGATGGACGATGGTCTGCTTGCCGCCCCGGCCATGGTGAAGAATGGGCTCGTCGATGTCGCGCCCGGGAATACTGATCTGCTCGCCGTGCTCCATGTCGGTAATGGAGCGCCGGCTGACGGCCTCCTCCACGGCCTTCTTGATGTGTTCGCGGTACCGCCGCAGGAAGCGCTGGCGGTTCACCGTGCTCTTGTTCTTGCCGTTCAGGCGTCGGTCGATCACATAGCTCATAGCCCCTCCGTGGCAGCTTCAAGCCACAAGTCACACGCCGCAAGCAAGAGCGAGGCCGTGAGCGCACTCGTTCTTGCTTGCCGCCTGCCGCTTGTCGCTTGCGGCTGCGTTACTGCGATTTGCGCACCCGCAGATACCACTCGGACAACAGCCTGACTTGCTTCTCCGTATAGCCGCGCTCGACCATGCGCTTGACGAAGTCGTTGTGCTTCTGCTGATCCTCCTTGCTTGCCTTGGCATTGAAGCTGATCACCGGCAGGAGATCCTCGGTATTCGAGAACATCTTCTTCTCGATGACCACGCGCAGCTTCTCGTAGCTGAGCCAGGTCGGGTTCTTGCCGTTGTTGTTGGCCCGGGCGCGCAGCACGAAGTTGACGATCTCGTTGCGGAAATCCTTCGGGTTGCTGATGCCGGCCGGTTTCTCGATCTTTTCCAGTTCCTCGTTGAGGGCGACACGGTTGAGGATTTCGCCGGTTTCCGGGTCGCGGTATTCCTGGTCCTGAATCCAGAAGTCGGCGTAGAGCACGTAACGGTCGAAGATGTTCTGGCCGTACTCGCTGTAGGACTCGAGGTAGGCGGTCTGGATTTCCTTGCCGATGAACTCGATATAGCGCGGTGCCAGGTATTCCTTGAGGTAGCGCAGATAGCGCTCGCGTACTTCCGGCGGGAACTGTTCCTGTTCGATCTGCTGCTCCAGGACGTACAGCAGATGCACCGGGTTGGCGGCAATCTCGTGCGGGTCGAAGTTGAACACCTTGGACAGGATCTTGAAGGCAAAGCGGGTCGACAGGCCGTTCATGCCTTCGTCGACGCCGGCGTTGTCGCGGTATTCCTGGATCGACTTGGCCTTGGGGTCGGTGTCTTTCAGGTTCTCCCCATCGTAGACGCGCATTTTCGAATAAATATTGGAGTTGTCCGGCTCCTTCAGGCGCGACAGCACCGAGAACTGGGCAAGCATGCGCAGGGTGTCCGGGGCGCAGTGGGCCTTGGACAACGAGCTGTTGGTCAGCAGCTTGTCATAGATCTTGATCTCGTCGGTGACGCGCAGGCAGTACGGCACCTTGACGATATAGATGCGGTCGATGAAGGCCTCGTTGTTCTTGTTGTTGCGGAAGCTGTGCCACTCGGATTCGTTGGAGTGGGCCAGGATGATCCCGCTGAACGGAATGGCCCCGAGGCCTTCGGTGCTGTTGTAGTTGCCTTCCTGGGTAGCGGTGAGCAAGGGGTGCAGGACCTTGATCGGCGCTTTGAACATCTCGACGAATTCCATCAGGCCCTGGTTGGCCCGGCACAGCGCGCCCGAGTAGCTGTAGGCGTCGGCATCGTTCTGCGGGAACTCCTCCAGCTTGCGGATATCCACCTTGCCGACCAGGGCGGAGATGTCCTGGTTGTTCTCGTCGCCCGGCTCGGTCTTGGCCACCGCGATCTGGTTGAGGATCGAGGGGTAGAGCTTCACAACGCGGAACTGGCTGATGTCGCCGCCGAACTCGGTCAGACGCTTGGTTGCCCAGGGCGACATGATGGTGTTGAGGTAGCGGCGCGGGATGCCGTAGTCCTCTTCGAGGATGGCGCCGTCCTCGTCGGCGTTGAACAGGCCCAGGGGTGATTCGAAGACCGGAGACCCCTTGATCGCATAGAAAGGGACCTTCTCGATCAGTTGCTTGAGCTTTTCAGCCAGCGACGACTTACCGCCACCGACCGGACCCAGCAGGTAAAGGATTTGTTTCTTCTCTTCCAGGCCCTGGGCGGCATGGCGGAAGAACGCGACGATCTGGTCGATGCATTCCTCCATGCCATGGAAGTCCGCGAAGGCCGGATAGCGGCGGATCACCTTGTTGGAGAAGATCCGCGACAGCCGCGGGTCGATGGATGTATCCAGCAGCTCGGGCTCGCCGATGGCCATGAGAATGCGCTCGGCGGCCGTGGCATAGACACTGCGATCCTGTTTGCACAGATCGAGGTACTCCTGAAGGGAATACTCCTCCTGACGTGTCGTCTCGAAACGCTGCTGGAAGTGGCTGAAAATACTCATGACGTCACCTCGCTCGATGCATAGGAGCCGGCGCGGGGTCGGTCGAGCGCGTGCTGGAAGGCTGCCGACGAGTCGGCCGATTTGGAAATCCCCCAGAACACCTAAAGGTCGCTACCGATGGCCCCGTTGCCGGTACGCCGGCTTCCCTGTTTTGGATGGCCTGTGACTAAGGATAGTTCGTTCTGGAGAAGCGCAAGGGCAAAGGAGTGGGAATAGCGCGTTGTCGGGCGAGTCCGGCCAGGGGCGGCAGGGGTTGCCGCCGGAAAAATTTATTCTTCCTGGCCCGTGGCCGTCTCGTTGGGGTAGGTCGCGCGCCAGAGTTCGAAGCCGCCGTCGAGGCTGTAGACCTCGGCGAAGCCTTGGTGGGCGAGGTAAGCGGCCGCCCCCTGGCTGGAGTTGCCGTGGTAGCAGGCGACGATCAGCGGCCGGTCGAAGTCGGCGTGGGCAATGAAGTCGGCCAGGGAGTGGTTGTCCAGATGCCGGGAACCGGCAATGTGGCCATTGGCGAAGCTCTGAGGGTCGCGGATATCCACTATCACGGCGCCCTGCTCGCGGAGCGCCTGGGCTTGTTGCGGTGGGATGCGTTTGAAATCGCTCATGGGGGTTCTCCGGTCTACCGGAGCGGTCTGGCCGCCCGGCTTCGTTCGTTATCGTTGCGCCGGGCAATCGCAGCGGTACTTCCGGCCGCTGTCCACATCCAGCAGCGTCATGGCGCCGCCCCAGACGCAGCCGGTGTCCAGTGCGAACAACCCGGGTTCGTCACAGCGGCCTTCGAGGGCGGCCCAGTGGCCGAAGATCAGTTTCTGGCCGCGGGCTTTGCGGTTCGGATGGCTGAACCAGGGGGCATAGCCGGGCGGGGCGCTGCCGACGCCTTCCTTGCTTTTGAGGTCCAGCGTGCCATCGGCGGTGCAGAAGCGCATGCGGGTGAAATAGTTGGTGATGACCCGCAGGCGCGTCACCCCGTGCAAGTCTTTGTCCCATTTGGCTGGCTCGTTGCCGTACATGCCGTCGAGAAACAGCGGCAGGCGGGCATCATCCAGCAAGACCTCTTCCACCTCGGAGGCGCGCCTGAGGGCTTTTTTCAGGCTCCACTGCGGGGGGATGCCGGCATGCACCAGGACGATGTCGCGCTCGGCATCGTAATGCATCAGTTTCTGGCGGCGCAGCCAGTCGAGCAGATCGTCGCAGTCCGGGGCGTCGAGGATTTCGCGCAGGGTGTCGCCTTTCTTCAGGCGTTCGATATTGTGCGCCACCGCCAGCAGATGCAGGTCATGGTTGCCCAGTACGGAGGTCACCGATTCGCGCATGGCATAAAGAAAGCGCAGGGTTTCCAGGGATTGCGGGCCGCGGTTGACCAGATCGCCCACCAGCCACAAATGGTCGCGGGCCGGATCGAAATTCACCCCTTCGAGCAGGCATTTGAGCGGGTCCAGGCAACCCTGCAGGTCACCGACGGCATACAGCGCCATCAGTGCAGGGCTCCCGGTACGGCGAGGCGGAACGGGGCGATGGGCGCTTCGAAGCGTTTCCCGTCGTCGGCGAGCATCTGGTAGCTGCCGTGCATGTTGCCGACGCGGGTGGCCATGACCGTCCCGCTGCTGTAGGTGTGGCTCTGGCCCGGCTCGATCCGGGGCTGCTGACCCACCACACCGGCACCGCGGACTTCCTGGATGCGGCCGTCGCCATCGGTGATGACCCAGTGCCGCGACAGCAACTGCGCCGCAAGCTCGCCGCTGTTGTGGATCGTGACCGTGTAGGCGAAGGCGAAACGGTTCTGGTCCGGTTGCGACTGTTCCGGGAGATAGCGGGTGACGACGCTGATGTCGATCTGATAACGAGGGTCGGACATGCGAATGAAACTCGGAAAGCTGATAGTCGAGTCTAGGAGGTCAGCCGGAGCTTGTCTGCCCGGCCAACTGATCGGCCAGACGGACGAAGGCCGCGAGGTCCAGTTGTTCGGGGCGCAGACTGCCGTCCACTCCGGCGGCTTCGATGGCTTCCTTGTCGAGCAGGCCTTTCAAGGTATTGCGCAGCGTCTTGCGGCGCTGGTTGAACGCCTCGCGGACCACCCGCTCAAGCTGGCGGACGTCCTTGGCCGGGTGCGGCAGCGTCTCATGGGGGACCAGGCGGACGATGGCCGAATCGACCTTCGGCGGCGGGTTGAAGGCGCCCGGTCCGACGTTGAACAGATGCTCGACCCGGCAGTGGTACTGCACCATGATCGACAGGCGACCCCAGTCGCCGCCGCCTGGCTCGGCGGCCAGACGCTCAACCACTTCCTTCTGCAGCATGAAATGCATGTCACGGATCAGCCCGGCATGTTCCAGCAGGTGGAAGATCAGTGGCGTGGAGATGTTGTATGGCAGATTGCCGACCACCCGCAGGCTGCGCGGGGTGGCTTCTAGACTGGCGAAGTCGAATTTCAGCGCGTCGCCCTGGTGCAGCGTAAATCCCGGATGGATGCCGAACTTGAGCTTGAGCAGCGGAATCAGGTCGAGGTCCAGCTCGATCACATCGAGACGGGCGCCACTGGCCAGCAGCCCTTCGGTCAGGGCACCCTGACCCGGACCGATCTCCACCAGGCGATCCCCCTCGCGGGCATTGATCGAGCGGAGAATCCGGTGGATCACGCCGGCGTCGTGCAGAAAGTTCTGGCCGAAACGCTTGCGCGCGCGGTGTTGGTATAGCTCGGACACGAAGAAGGCTCCAAGCCTCGAGCAGCCCGCATCAGGCCGGCTCGAAGCGTAAACAAGAAGGTGCGCAGCTTATCAGTTGAGGCCGCGGCCGGCATCCGGATTGGTTCCCGGCTGCCCTAGGGGCGGCTGCCGGTCATTTCGTAGGCAGTTTCCAGCGCCACGGCGAGGCTGCCGGTGTCGACCTTGCCGGTCGCGGCGAGATCCAGGGCGGTGCCGTGGTCCACCGACGTACGGACAATGGGCAGGCCGAGGGTTACGTTGACCGCTGCACCGAAGCCCTTGTATTTGAGCACCGGCAGGCCCTGGTCGTGGTACATCGCCAGGACCGCGTCGCAATACTCCAGATATTTCGGGGTGAACAGGGTATCCGCCGGTAGCGGGCCAATCAGGTCGAGGCCCTCCTGGCGCAGGGTTTCCAGAGTGGGCTCGATCACCTCGATTTCTTCGCGTCCGAGGTGGCCGCTCTCTCCGGCGTGCGGATTGAGGCCACAAACCAGGATACGCGGCCGGGTGATGCCGAATTTGTCGCGCAGGTCGGCATGCAGAATGCGCGCGACACGGCTCAGACGCTCGGCAGTGATGGCCGAGGCAACATCCTTCAGCGGCAGGTGGGTAGTCACCAGGGCGACGCGCAAGCCACGGGTCGCCAGCATCATCACCACCTGCTCGGTGCCGGTCAGTTCGGCGAGGAATTCGGTGTGCCCGGAAAAGGCGATGCCCGCCTCGTTGATCACACCCTTGTGTACCGGGGCGGTGATCATGCCGGCGAAATGACCGTCCAGGCAGCCCTGGCCGGCCCGGGTCAGGGTTTCCAGCACATAGGCGGCGTTGGCTTTGTCCAGGCGCCCAGGAGTGACAGGGGCGCGTAGCGGCGTATCCCAAACGTACAGGCTGCCGGCTTCCGCTGGCTTGTCGGGCCAGGCTTCCGGTGTCACGGGCAGGAGACGGACCGAGAGGTTCAGCTGGGTGGCCCGCTG
Organism: Pseudomonas sp. PIC25; assembly: GCF_002286785.1. Lineage (GTDB taxonomy): Bacteria > Pseudomonadota > Gammaproteobacteria > Pseudomonadales > Pseudomonadaceae > Pseudomonas_M. Next base: position 32,236 of record NZ_MUJY01000111.1, read on the forward strand.
TTTCAACAGGTCCAGACTGGCGACGGCGATGAGGGGGTAGGGGTGGTGCTGCCCGGCGAGCAGCAGGCACAGGTCGGGACCTATGCCGGCCGGCTCGCCGGGCGTCAGGGCGAAGCGCCGTGGCGTCACAGTTTGACTTCCACGTAGGCCTCGTCGCGGATCTGGCGCAACCAAGCTTGAAGTTCTTCGTCGTACTTGCGGTTACGCAGCAGGTTCATCGCCTGTTGCTCGCGGAACTGCTCGCTGCTGTCGGTGGCGCGGCGCCCTAGTACCTGCAGGACGTGCCAGCCGTACGGGCTCTTGAAGGGCTTGGAGATTTCACCGCTCGCGGTATTGGCCATGACCTCGCGGAACTCCGGCACCAGCGCATTCGGATCGATCCAATTGAGATCGCCGCCATTGAGTGCCGAACCCGGGTCTTCGGAGAAGCTCTTCGCCAGCTCAGCGAAGTCCTCGCCGGCCTGGATACGCTCGTACAGGCGCTCGGCCAGACGACGGGTCTCTTCTTCGCTACGGATTTCGCTGGGCTTGATCAGGATGTGGCGGACATGCACTTCGTCGCGCACCTGAGTGCCACCACCGCGCTTGTCGAGCAGCTTGAGGATGATGAAGCCGCCCGGGGTGCGCATCGGTTCGGTCACTTCGCCAACCGACAGGGCGCTGATCATGCTGTCGAACGGCGGCGGCAGTTGCGCAGCCTTGCGCCAGCCCATGTCGCCGCCTTCCAGGGCCGTTTCGCTGGCCGAGCGAGCGATCGCCAGCTGGGCGAAGTCGGCGCCCTGGCGGAGCTGCTGGTACAGGTCCTGGGCCTGGCGCTCGGCAGCCTGGATGGTGTCCGATGGAGCACCGTCCGGTACCGGGATCAGGATATTGGCCAGGCGGAACTCTTCGGACAGTTGCATCTTGCCGAGATCGGAGGCGAGGAAGTTCTGGACTTCCTGGTCGGTGACCTGGATGCGCTCGGCGACCCGGCGCTGGCGTACGCGGCTGATGATCATCTCGCGGCGCACTTGGTCGCGGGCATCGGCGAAGGACAGGCCATCCTGGGCGAGGGCGGCGCGGAACTGCTCGACCGTCATGCCGTTGCGCTGGGCGATGGTGCCGATGGCCTGGTTCAGTTCTTCATCGGTGATGCGGATGCCGGAGCGTTCGCCGATCTGCAACTGGATGTTCTCGATGATCAGCCGCTCCAGTACCTGCTGGCTCAACACATGCTCGGGCGGCAGCGCGGCGCCGCGCTTGGCGATGGTCTGCTGCACTTCGTGCAGGCGCTGATCCAGTTGGCTCTGCATGATCACGTCGTTGTCGACGATGGCCACGACCCGGTCCAGCGGGCGCACCTCGGCCGTTGCCGTGGTGCTGAGCGTTGCATTCCCCAGGAGGAGGGCGCCCAGCAGCAGCGGGCGCAGACAATCAGAAAGCTTGGTCTTCACGTTCACGGTAACCTTGAATGCCTTGGTCGAGGAAAGACTCTACCTTGTTGCCAACGACCCCACCGAGGCCCTTCAGCACGATCTGCAGGAAGATGCCGCGGTCGGCTTCTTCGTTGAGATCCGGGTTCAGGCTGTTTTCGTCGTAGTCGACCCAGTAGCGGTTGATCAGGCGCAGCTTCCAGCAGCAGCTGTCGTATTCGAAGCCACCGAAGGCTTCCAGGGTGCGGCTGCGGTTGTAGTCGAACTGCCAGCGGGCGATGGCGCTCCACTGCGGGACCAGCGGCCAGATGACCGAGAAGTCATGCTGGTCGATCTTGTAGTAGTCCTTGATGTAGTTGGGGTTGCCGGGTGTGCCGAAGTCGCCGCCGAACTTCCAGGTGCCGGTGGCCTGGTCGTAGCGCACCGTGTCGTTGCGATAGCGGTAGCCGACGTTGACCACCTTGTTCGGGTTGTCTTCCGGCTGGTAGTGGAACATCAGGCTGCCGGAACGGGTGCTATGGCTGTCCGGATCCCAGTTATAGGTGGAAGACAGGCGCCAGTCGCGATTGAATCGGTACAGGTATTCCAGGGCATAGGGCGACACGTCGCTCTGTGCGTCGTCGCGTGTGCGGTAGTCGATGCCTGGCATCTGTACCTTGCGGTCGGCGAAGTAGAATGCCTGGCCGAGGCTGACGCGCTGGCGCTCGAAGCCATTCGGCTCGATCCAGCGGCTGGTCACGCCCAGGGACAGGCGGTTTTCGTCGCCGATGCGATCCTTGCCGGAGAAGCGGTTGTCACGCCACAGCGAAGAATAGCTGAAGCTGCTTTCGCTGGTGTCGAACACCGGGATGTCGTCCTGATCCTCTTTCGGCACGTAGAGATAGAACGCGCGCGGCTCGAGGGTCTGGCGGAAGGCGTTGCCGAAAAGCTGGGTGTCACGGTCGAAGTACAGCCCGCCGTCGAGTCCGAAGATCGGTACGCTGCGGTCCGGGGAGTCTTCGAAGCTGCCACCGACCTGGCTCTTGCCGATGGAGTCCAGGGTCAGGTCGTACTGGGTGTAGGCGTACTTGAGCGAGGGCTTGAGGAAGCCCCAGGTCCAGTTCAGCGGCAGGCTGATGCCCGGCTCCAGGTGGATGCGATCGCCATTGGCGCGGGCGATGCCGCGGACGTTGTTGTCGTACCAGCTCTCGGCCACACCGTCTTCGTTGATGAAGTTGCCGCTGCGCAGGTCGCGGTCGAAACGCACGAACTCGGTGCCGTAGCTGAAGTTCAGCCCGCCCGGCTGGAACGGCAGGGCACCGTTGAAGGTGACCTGCGGCAGACGCTCATACGGGGTGATGTCGGTCACCGTGGCCATTTCATAGGCATGCGCATTGAGGCGAGCGGTGTAGTTGTCGCCGCGCCAAGTAAGCGTGCCGCGCTGGTTCACGAAGGTGTTGGAGCTGATTTCCAGGTCGCTGTCGAGATCCTGGAAGTAATAGGGGTCGCTGATGTCGGTGTAATCGACTTCGGTCAGCAGGCGGGAGTTCAGGCCACCCTTGTGCTGCCAGGTGTACATCCAGCGCTGGTCTTCGTATTCGGACTGCAGCTTGCGCTCGTCGTCCTTGTCGTCCAGCCAGGCGCCGCCTACCGTGCCTTCGCTGCTCTTGGTCAGGTAGCGGAACTCGCCTTCCATCAGCAGGCCGCGCTTGACCATGTAGGTCGGATAAAGGGTGGCGTCGTAGTTCGGTGCCAGGTTGAAGTAGTACGGCGTCTGTAACGAGAAGCCGGTATCGCTCGACGTGCTGAGGCTCGGCGCCAGGAAGCCGGATTGGCGACGGTCGTCGATCGGGAAATAGATGTATGGGGTGTAGAAGACCGGGATGTCCTTCACCCGCAAGGTCACGTTGGTCGCGGTACCGAAGCCGGTGGCCGGGTTCAGGGTGACATTGTTGCCTTTCAGGTGCCAGGCGTTGCTGCCCGGCTCGCAACGGGTGTAGGTACCGTCCTTGAGCCGGATGATCGCGGTTTCCTCGCGCTTGGCGTACAACGCGCTGCCGCGAACGTGGCCCTGGTGGATGACGTACTCGGCGTTGTCGATCTTGGCTTCGCCGTTGTCCAGCTGCAATTCGGCTCGGTCGCCGACCACCAGCGTGCCCTTGTCACGCAGACGAACGTTACCCACCAGTTCGCCACGGTTCTCCGCCTGGCGCAGGTTGGCCTCGTCGGCTTCCACCTGCATGCTGCCCTGGCGCATCACCACGTCCCCGGCGAGCGTCGCGACCTGTTGTTCCTGCTCGTAGCGCGAGGCTTTGGCCGAGAGGTACATCGGTGCTTCGTTCAGCGGGGTGGTGTCGTCCATGCCTGGACGGACCGGCTCTACGTAGGCGCCGGCGCAGTAAGGACCGGCCTCTGCCAATTGAGCGGGTGTGAGGTTTTCGCGCGGGACCCAGTCCAGATGGCTATAGTCGGCGCTACGGGACGCCAGGCCCTTGCCCTTGCTCTCGGTGACCAGCGTGGGCGCGGCGGCCTGCTGTCGGGCGCCGTTCCCCTGGACTGTACCGGAGGCGATGCCGGAGCTGACGGCAGTGGCACTGTGTACCGGGCGTGGCGGCAGCGCTGCGGCCGGTGCGCTCGGTGTGCAGTCCCAGCCGCCGGTAGCGGAGGCCTTGCAGTCGAACTGCTCGGCGGCGAAAACAAAGGGAGCGGCTACGGGCTGCATGGCCAGCAGACTGCCGGTAACCAGCAGAGGGAATTTCTTACGAAACGCGGGAGAATGTACTGCCATCTTGTTAGTCCGGGCTTCCTGCGCGCCATCGGCCCGGGGGGCCGCACGCCTCTCGATGGGCTGAAAAAGATGCTGGATAATAAAGCATGACCCGTATAACGGCTAGCGCCGTCGGAGACCCTGTAAATGCCTGATGAAGATGTACGCCTCCAGCAACTGACCGGCTGGCTGGATCAGCAGTTGCCTGCCTTGTTCGCCGCCGAAGGTTGGGGGGCGGTGATGTCCGGCCGTCTGACACCCGCCAGCAGCGATGCGAGCTTTCGCCGTTATTTCCGCTGGGAGGACGGTACTCGTAGCCTGATTCTCATGGATGCGCCGCCGCCGCAGGAAAACTGCGCGCCCTTCGTCAAGGTCGCCGGCTTGCTGGCTGGCTCCGGGGTACATGTGCCGCGGATTCTCGCAGCAGACCTGGAGCGGGGTTTTCTGCTGCTCGACGATCTGGGGCGGCATACCTACCTGGATGTGATCGATGCGGACAACGCCGAGGCGTTGTTCGAGGATGCCGTCAAAGCCTTGCTGGCGTTCCAGCGCCTGCCGCTGGACGCCGGCCTGCCCTGCTACGACGACGCCCTGTTGCGGCGTGAATTGCAACTGTTCCCCGACTGGTACCTGCAACGCCATCTGGGCATCGGCCTGGAAGGAGAGATGCTGGCTGCCTGGCAGCGGGTCTGCGATCTGCTGGTCGAAAGCACCCTGAGCCAGCCCCAAGTATTCGTGCACCGCGACTTCATGCCGCGCAACCTGATGCTGAGCCGACCCAATCCGGGCATCCTGGATTTCCAGGACGCGGTGTACGGGCCGGTCACCTATGACATCACCTGCCTGTTCAAGGATGCTTTCCTCAGTTGGCCCGAGCCGCGTATCCAGGATTGGCTGCTGCGTTACTGGCGCCGTGCGACCGAGGCCGGTGTACCGGTACAGGAAAGTTTCGACGCCTTCTATCGCGCCAGCGATCTGATGGGCGTGCAGCGGCACCTGAAGGTGATCGGCATCTTCGCCCGCATCTGCCATCGCGACGGCAAGCCGAAGTACCTCGGCGACGTGCCGCGCTTCTTCCGTTATATCGAGGCGGTGATCGCGCGTCGGCCCGAGCTGGCCGAGCTTGGGCGGTTGCTTGCCTCCCTGCCGCGTACCGAGGCGGTGACGCCATGAAGGCGATGATCCTGGCCGCCGGCAAGGGCGAACGGCTGCGCCCGCTGACGCTGCATACCCCTAAACCCCTGGTGCGGGCGGCCGGCGTGCCGCTCATCGAATATCACCTGCGCAGCCTCGCTGCGGCTGGCTTTCGCCAGTTGGTGATCAACCATGCCTGGCTCGGCGAGCAGATCGAAAACCACTTGGGTGACGGTGCGCGCTTCGGCCTGGAGATCGCCTATTCCGCCGAAGGGGAACCGCTGGAAACCGGCGGCGGCATTTTCCGCGCCTTGCCGTTGCTTGGTGATGAGCCGTTCCTGGTGGTCAACGGCGATATCTGGACCGATTACGATTTTTCCTCGTTGCGCCGTCCGCTGACCGACTTGGCCCACTTGGTACTGGTGGATAATCCGGCCCATCACGCCGGGGGTGATTTCCGCCTGTACGACGGCCAGGTGGAGGACGCCATCGCCGGTCAGCCCAGCCTGACCTACAGCGGCATTGCGGTGTTGCACCCGCGCTTGTTCGCCGGCTGCCGGGACGGTGTCTTCAAGCTGGCGCCTCTGTTGCGCGACGCCATGCGCGAGGGGCTGGTGAGCGGCGAGCACTTCCGTGGCCGCTGGGTCGATGTGGGCACCCACGAGCGGCTGGCCGACGTCGAGCGCCTGTTGGCGTCGGAGGTCTGATTGTTCTGGCCGACCACTCTGCTCGGTGCGCTGGTCGGCCTGGCCCTGGCCAGCATTCCGGGTGCCTTGCTGGGCGGGTTGCTCGGGCAGGTCCTGGATCGACGCCTCCAGCTCGACTCCTGGGCGAGCCTGCGGGAGCGCCTCGGCGGCACGCCGGCCCTTCGTTCGGATGAATTGCTGTTTATCCTGCTCGGCCGTCTGGCCAAGAGCGACGGGCGTGTGAGCGAGGCGCATATCCAGCAGGCGCGGGCTGAGATGCGCCGCTTGGGCCTGAGCGAGACGGCCACGCGTGCGGCCATCGAAGCCTTTTCCAGGGGCAAGGCCGGTGAGGATGGGCTGCGAGCTCCACTGCGGCGGCTGCGCAGCCAGCGTATGGAGGCGGAACGACTTTTGCGCTGTTGCTGGCGTATGGCCGCGGCCGATGGTCGGGTTGGAGCGCGTGAGCGGGAGCTGATCCTGCTCTGGGGCAAGTGGCTGGGGTGGACCACACCGGAGGTAGAGGCGCTGGAAGTGCGCTGCGAATCGCCCAAGGCGCCTCCCGCCACGGCCGGCAGCGCCTACCTGGAAGCGCTTCGCCTGCTGGCGGTCAGCCCCGACAGCGAGCCAGAGACCATCAAACGGGCTTATCGCCGGCTGCTCAGCCGTCACCACCCGGACAAGCTGGCCGGCGCCGGAGCGAGCCCGGCGCGGGTACGCGAAGCCACCGACAAGACGCGCGAGTTGCACAATGCCTATGCGTTGATCCGTGAGCGCCACGGATTCCGCTGAGAGCCTTTTCAATGTCTGCTGCGCGTCGACCCGGCCTGTTTTCGCGGGGCTGCCGAGGCCTTGCATGGCTCTAGCTCGCGAGACTTTGAACAGGCTCTGAGAGCCGCCGTTATCCCTTGGCCCGGACGTGCAGCATCAGCCAGCCCTTGATGCGCCGGTAAAGCTGTTCCTGTTCCGCAGCCGAATTTCCGGGCAGGGCTTTCATCGCGATCTGAATGTAGGCCGGGTGCTGCTGGCGCTTGCCGGCCTGCATGCGTTGCGCCGCGGCGTTGCGGTCGGCGGGTTGGTCCTTGTAGTAGAAGTCGCCGGTGGCCAGCTTCAGTGCTGGCACCAGTTCCTCCAGTTCTGGCGCGAAGCCGCTCGGGACGCGTGCAGCCACTATCAGTAGGTTGTGAATGCGCTCCGGCTTGCGTTCGGCGAGGTACTGGGCTGCCCAGTAGGCGCCCGTGCCGTGGCCGAGCAGCACGATCTCGCTGGCGTTCTGTTCCAGGGCGAAGTCGACGCCGCTCTGGATACGCGCCAACACCTTTTCCATATGAGCCTGTCGACGAGCCTCCGGGGTTTCTGTGGGTGTCGTCTCGGCCGGGGTGGTGGCCGTTTCCGGGGCCTGCATGCCACCAGCTTCGGCGGGGTTCGTCGGCGCCTCCGGGACGGGGGCCTCGGCTTCTTCCTTCGAGGTCGCCTCGTCTGCCTCGCCGCTTTCCGTCGGTTCTGCCGGTTGCTCGACGGGGCGGGGCGGCGGCAGGTCGTCCAGCGGGTCGGGCAGGGTCAGGCTCAGGGTGTGCCAGCCGGCATCCGGCAACTTGCGCCGCAGCGGACCGATGGCCTGAGGGGCATCGGCGCTCTTCGAGTCGCCGGGAAGCAGGATCACCACCCCCCTCGGTGTACCGGTATTGGCCGGTTGCCAGAGCGCGAGGAAATCATCATTGCCGGCCTTCAGACGCTGCTGTTCCTTGTGTGGTAGCTGGCGTTCCAGTCCGGCAGCCTCGTCCTGGCTGCGCTCTGGCAACGGACTGCGCTGCGTCGCTTGCGGTTCTGCGGGAGCTTCCTCGGCAGACGGTTCCGCCGGCGGGGACTGCTCCTCGGCATGCAAGGCCGCGTAGGGCAGCAACAGACCCAGGCAGAGAATGGCGAGAGGGCGAGCGGTGCGAGGCATCGATGTATTCCTGTCTTGACGACATTGGCAGCCTAAACGGCTGTTCCGCATTTGTCAGGCTTCGCCAGGGCGAGGCGGCTGGAGTAAGGTATGCCAGCCCTCTATCGAACTGCCGGCCGCGCGGTGTGCTGCATGATCCGTCCGTTATCCGTTGTTCTGCTCCTGGCCTGGCTGTTGCCGGCCGGGGTGTTCGCCGCGCCGCCGCCCGCTCCCCTGGCTCTCGAGCCGGCCCAGCGCAACTGGCTGGAGGAGCATCGTCAACTGCGTGTCGGGGTGGTGTTGCAGGCTCCGTATGCGCAGTACGATCGGCGTCTGCAGCAGCTCGCCGGCGCCAATGTCGAGTTGATGGAGAGTCTCGCCCGGCTGTTGCAGGTGGAGCTGGTCTGGTACCGCTATGACGATCTGGCCGCGCTCGAGGCTGCCGCACGTGACCGGCGTATCGACCTCGCGCCTGGCCTGAGTCAGACACCGGCCGGCCTGCGCCTCTGGCTGTTTTCCGATCCTTATATGCGAGTACCGCATTTGCTCGTGGGTGAGCGCAATGGAGGCGGGGCCGTCGAGTTGGAGCAGCTCGGCATGACCGATCCGGTGGCGGTGCGCATGCCCGGCCCGGTGGCCGACTACCTGCGTGGCAACTATCCGAACCTGGCCCTGCGGGCGGCCGCGTCGGAACGGCAGGCCTTGCAGAGCTTGTTGCGCGAGGAAGTACGCTATGCGGTACTCGACGAAGCGCAGTTCGGCCGCCTGAGCCGTGAGCCGGAATTCGCCGGGCTGGGGATGGTTGGCGATATCGGTTTCCCTCAGTTGCTCCGTGTCGCCTCCCGCCGCGATTGGCCGCAGTTGGCCGCCGTTCTGGATGTGGCCTTGCGGGCGCTGCCGGCGAAAGAGCTGGAAGCCCTGCGCGAACGCTGGCTGCTGCCCAGGTACCCGAGCCTCGGCGAGTCGAGGGGCTTCTGGCAGAACCTCAGCCTGCTGCTTGCCGTGCTGCTGCTGGCGACCATGGCCATCGTCGCCTGGCTGCGTCGTCAGCAGCATGTGTTGGAGACCCGGTTGGCCGAGGCGCGCCATGCCATCGAGTTGCGCGACGCCGCCGAAGAGGCGTTGCAACTGACCCAGTTTTCCATCGACGAGAGCACCGTCGGCATCCTCTGGGTCAACTGGGACAGCCGGGTGCGCTATGCCAACCGTGCGGCCGAGGACATGCTCGGCTATCCCCGGGGCGCGCTGTTGGAGCGGCCGCTGTCCGATTTCGAGGCGAGCCTGAGCATGGATCGCTGGCTGGGGCTGTGGAAACGGGCACGCGCCGCGGAAGGTCCCCTCAGTTTCGAGACGCAGTGCCGTCGCGCCGATGGCAGCGAACTGCCGGCCGATGTCTCCTTGAGTTTCCTGCGCTTTCGCGAAAGCGAGTACCTGCTGGTGTTCCTCACTGACGTCACCGAGCGCCGTCGTGCCCGCGCCGCGCTGGAGGAAAGCGAGGCCCGGCTGAAAGGCATCGCGGCCAACGTGCCGGGGCTGGTGTTCCGTCTGGAACGGCCGCACATCGACGCTCCGGTGGTGTTCGCCTTCATCGGCGAGGGCAGCGAAAGCCTGGTCGGTTATTCGGCGAGCACCCTGCTGCAGCCGGATCGTGGCATTCGCAGTCTGGTCCATCCGGATGATCGGGCTTCCTACGAAAGCACCCAGGAACAGGCTTTGCGCGAAGAGCGCGACTGGCACTGGCAGGGCCGCATCCTGACCCAGGCCGGCGAGCCGCGCTGGGCGGACATCAAGGCCACCGCCCGGCGCTTCGACAATGGGCGCGTGGTGTGGGACGGCATCGTCTGGGATATCAGCGCGAACAAACGGATCGAGCTGGAACTGGCCGACTCCCGTGCGCAGTTGCGCGAGTTGTCGGCGCATCTCGAGACGGTGCGCGAGGAGGAGAAGGCGCGCATCGCCCGCGAGGTGCACGACGAACTGGGCCAGGTGCTGACCGTGCTCAAGCTGGAGACCTCGATGTGCGAGCTGGCCTATGCCGAACTCGACTCCGGCCTGGGCGAGCGCCTGGACAATATGAAGCGGCTGATCGCGCAGTTGTTCCAACTGGTGCGCGACGTGGCCACTGCGCTGCGCCCGCCGATTCTGGATGCCGGTATCGCCTCGGCCATCGAGTGGCAGGCCCAGCGCTTCGAGGCGCGGACGCAGATTCCCTGCCTGGTAGAGGTGCCGGAGAGCGTGCCGCCCTTATCGGACGCCAAGGCCATCGGCCTGTTCCGCGTGCTGCAGGAGGCGCTGACCAACGTGATCCGGCATGCCGAGGCGCATACTGTGACGGTGCGCCTGAGCCTCGAAGCCGGGGAGTTGTGCCTGTACATCAGCGACGACGGGCGCGGGTTCAGCCCGAGCGAGCGCCGGGGCAGTTCGTTCGGGTTGGTCGGCATGCGCGAGCGGGTGCTGATGCTCGGCGGTACGCTGAGCATCGACAGCCAGCCGGGCGAGGGCACCACGCTGCGGGTATGCATGTTTCTGGATAAGGAGGAAGCCGCGTGATCCGGGTTCTGGTAGCGGAAGATCACACCATCGTCCGCGAGGGCATCAAGCAGCTCATCGGCATGGCCAAGGATCTCAAGGTGGTGGGCGAGGCCTGCAACGGTGAGCAATTGATGGAGACCCTGCGGCAGACCCCTTGCGAGGTGGTATTGCTGGATATCTCCATGCCGGGCGTGAATGGCCTGGAAGCGATTCCGCGCATCCGCGCCTTGACCCAGCCGCCAGCGATCCTGGTGCTGTCGATGCACGACGAGGCGCAGATGGCGGCGCGCGCGTTGAAGATCGGCGCGGCGGGCTATGCGACCAAGGACAGCGACCCGGCCCTGCTGCTCACTGCGATCCGCAAGGTGGCTTCGGGTGGGCGCTACATCGATCCGGAGCTGGCCGATCGCATGGTCTTCGAGGTCGGCCTGACCGATTCGCGACCGCCCCATGCCACCTTGTCCGAGCGGGAATTCTCGGTCTTCGAGCGGCTGGTGCAGGGAGAGGGCGTCAACGAGATCGCCCAGCACCTGGCGGTGAGCAGCAAGACCGTGAGCACCCACAAGGCCCGCCTGATGCAGAAGCTGGGCGCTCATTCGGTCGCCGAGCTGGTGCGCTATGCGGTGGAGCACAAGCTGATCTGACGCACCCACCGGGAGGACTACAGGCAGGCGTCAGATCGGACTTGTCTATTTGCGACCTGCCTGCTGCCGCGACTCCGATGGTTGTGCTGGCGGCTTATCCAAAAACGACAAGCGTGTAGGGCGAGCCCTACACGACATTCTCGCCGCCCCCTATAGCAATCTCTCCCCAGCGCCGATTTGCGCGCCGTTTCGCCTTATCTAGGCTTATTGACAACGGCAACCATAACAACAAGGTGCGGTGATGGTCGGGACTACAACGACTGGGGCGAGCGACGTGCTGGTCAGCTTCCGTGGTGTGCAGAAGAGCTACGACGGCGAGACGCTCATCGTCAAAGACCTCAACCTGGACATTCGCAAAGGCGAATTCCTCACGCTGCTGGGGCCGTCCGGTTCCGGCAAGACCACCAGCCTGATGATGCTGGCCGGCTTCGAAACCCCCACTTCCGGGGAAATCCTTCTCGCTGGCCGCTCCATCAACAATGTGCCGCCGCACAAGCGCGACATCGGCATGGTGTTCCAGAACTATGCGCTGTTCCCGCACATGACCGTGGCGGAGAACTTGGCGTTTCCCCTGACGGTACGCGGCCTGGCCAAGCCGGACATCGGCGAGCGGGTCAAGCGCGCGCTGTCCATGGTACAGCTCGATGCGTTCGGCGGCCGTTATCCGGCCCAGCTTTCCGGTGGCCAGCAGCAGCGCGTGGCCCTGGCCCGCGCCCTGGTGTTCGAGCCCCAACTGGTGCTGATGGACGAACCGCTTGGCGCGCTGGACAAGCAACTGCGCGAACACATGCAGATGGAGATCAAACATCTCCACGAGCGGCTCGGCGTCACTGTGGTCTACGTCACCCACGATCAGGGCGAGGCGCTGACCATGTCCGACCGCGTCGCGGTGTTCCACCAGGGCGAAATCCAGCAGATCGACGCGCCGCGCAATCTGTACGAACACCCGAAGAACAGCTTCGTCGCCAACTTCATCGGCGAAAACAACCGGCTCAGCGGCCAGTTGCTCAGCCGCGAGGGCGAACGCTGCGTGATCGGCCTGCCGCGTGGCGAGAAGGTCGAGGCGCTGGCGGTGAACGTCGGCCAGCCGGGCGATCCGGTGACCTTGTCGATCCGCCCCGAGCGCGTTCGCCTCAACGGCGGCAGCGACGCCTGTACCAACCGCTTCTCCGGAAGGGTGGCGGAGTTCATCTATCTGGGCGACCACGTGCGCATCCGTCTGGAGGTCTGTGGTCAGTCCGACTTCTTCGTCAAACAACCCATCGCCGAGCTCGATCCGGCGTTGGCGGTGGGCGACGTTGTGCCGCTGGGCTGGCAACTCGAACACGTCCGCGCCTTGGACGCACTCCCAGCAAACTGACTCGCGTTCCAAATCTGCCAAACACAAGAAAGGAGAACACTATGTCGTTTCGCTTGAAAGTCGCCGCCCTGGCCGTCGCCATGGCTTCTTCCACTTCCTTGCTGGCGGCCGACCTGACCGTCATTTCCTTCGGTGGCGCGAACAAGGACGCCCAGGCCAAGGCCTACTACCAGCCTTTCGAAGCCGCCACCGGCAACAAGATCATCGCCGGCGAGTACAACGGCGAGATGGCCAAGGTGAAAGCCATGGTCGATACCAACAGCGTGACCTGGGACCTGGTCGAAGTGGAGTCGCCGGAACTGTCCCGCGGCTGCGACGAAGACATGTTCGAAGAGCTGGACTACAGCGTGCTGGGCGGCAAGGACAACCTCGTCCCCGGCGCCGCGCAGCTCTGTGGCGTGGGCTTCTTCGTCTGGTCCACCGTACTGGCCTACAACGCCGACAAACTGCAATCGGCACCGACCAGCTGGGCCGATTTCTGGGACGTGAAGAAATTCCCCGGCAAGCGTGGCCTGCGCAAGGGCGCCAAGTACACCCTGGAATTCGCCCTGATGGCCGACGGCGTCGCGCCGAAGGACGTCTACAAGGTCCTGGCGAGCAAGGACGGCCAGGAGCGCGCCTTCAAGAAACTCGACGAGCTGAAGCCGCACATCCAGTGGTGGGAAGCCGGCGCCCAGCCGCCGCAGTACCTCGCTTCCGGCGACGTGGTGATGAGCTCGGCCTACAACGGGCGCATCGCTGCGGTGCAGAAGGAAAGCAATCTGAAGGTGGTGTGGGACGGCGGCATCTATGACTTCGACGCCTGGGCCATCCCGAAGGGCGCGAAGAACAAGGATGAAGCACTGAAGTTCATCGCCTTCAGCCTCAAGCCCGAGCAGCAGAAGATCTACTCCGAGAACATCGCCTACGGTCCGGCCAACAAGCAGGCGGTCTCGCTGCTCGACCCGGCGCTGCTCAAGGACATGCCGACCACCCCGGAAAACATCGCCAACCAAGTGGCCATGGACGTGACCTTCTGGGCCGACTTCGGTGAGCAACTGGAACAGCGTTTCAACGCCTGGGCAGCGAAGTAAGCCTGCAGGCCCTCTCCCGGCGAGGGGGAGGGCCGATCCGATTTCCTAGTTTCCGGGTCGCCGTCGGGCGGCCCTCCTTGCGGAGTTCGCCATGGCCATCGCAGTGCCCCTGAACGAGGTCGCCGGCCCCAGCCTGAAGCAGCGTCTGGCGCGTGCCGAGCGCTTCAACCGGTTCAAGGCGCAGGCGCTGATCCTGCCCCTGCTGCTCTTCCTCCTTTTGACCTTCCTGGTGCCGATCGCCGCGTTGCTCTACAAAAGCGTGAAGAACCCGGAAGTGGTGACGGCGCTGCCGCAGACCGTAGAAGTCATCCGCGACTGGGATGGCAAGTCCCTGCCGCCGGAAGCGGTTTACCGTGCCTTGGCCACGGATTTGAGTGCCAAGGGCGCCAAGCAGGCCCTGGGCGACCTGTCCAAGCGTCTGAACATGGAGCTGGCCGGCTATCGCAGCCTGCTGAGCAAGACCGCGCGGGCGCTGCCGTTCGACAGTGAGCCGGCCTCGTACAGGGAGGCACTGGAAGGGCTCGACGAGCGTTGGGGCGATCCGGCGTACTGGCAGGCGATCCGCCGCAACACCCATGCGGTTACACCGTACTACCTGCTGGCCGCCCTCGATCATCGGATCGACGACCTCGGCGAGCTGGCGCCGGCCACGCCGGACCAGGCGATCTACCTGGATATCTTTGCCCGCACCTTCTGGATGGGGGCGGTGATCACCGCGATCTGCCTGGTGCTGGCCTACCCGCTGGCCTATTTGCTGGCCAATCTGCCGACACGCCAGAGCAACCTGCTGATGATCCTGGTGCTGCTGCCGTTCTGGACCTCGATCCTGGTGCGGGTCGCGGCCTGGATCGTGCTGCTGCAGTCCGGCGGCCTGATCAACGGTGCCTTGCTCAAGCTCGGTCTGATCGACCAGCCGCTGCAATTGGTGTTCAACCGCAGCGGGGTCTACGTCGCCATGGTGCACATCATGCTGCCGTTCATGATCCTGCCGATCTACAGCGTGATGAAGGGCATCTCGCCGACGTACATGCGTGCGGCGATCTCCCTGGGCTGCCACCCGTTCGCCAGCTTCTGGCGGGTGTACTTCCCGCAGACCGTGGCGGGTGTGGGGGCGGGTTGCCTGCTGGTGTTCATCCTGTCCATCGGCTACTACATCACCCCGGCGCTGCTGGGCAGCCCGAACGACCAGATGATCAGCTACTTCGTCGCCTTCTACACCAACACCACCATCAACTGGGGCATGGCCACGGCCCTTGGCGGGCTGCTGCTGTTCGCCACCCTGGTGCTCTACGTTGTGTACAGCTGGCTGGTCGGCGCCAACCGGCTACGCCTGGGTTGATCGGCGCGCCCCGGCCGTACGCCGGGGCTTCTGGAGGGTCCACGGACCCTAGACGATGCGTTTGGAGAAGTAGGCCATGCTGAGCCCCTATATGTCGCCCGCCGAGCGGGTCTGGTTCTATACCCTGCGCGGCATCTGCGCGCTGGTGCTGCTGTTCCTGGTGCTGCCGGTGCTGGTCATCGTGCCGCTGTCGTTCAACTCCGGTTCCTTCCTGGTCTACCCGTTGCAGGGTTTCTCCCTGCGCTGGTACGAGGCCTTCTTCACCTCGGCGGAATGGATGCGTTCGCTGAAGAACAGCATGATCATCGCGCCGGCCGCGACCCTGCTGGCGATGGTCTTCGGTACCCTGGCCTCCATCGGCCTGACCCGTGGCGAGTTTCGCGGCAAGGCGCTGATCATGAGCCTGGTGATTTCGCCGATGGTGGTGCCGGTGGTGATCATCGGTGTCGCCAGCTACCTGTTCTTCGCGCCCCTCGGCCTGGGCAACAGCTACCTGTCGCTGATCCTGGTGCACGCGGTACTTGGGGTGCCCTTCGTGATCATCACCGTCTCCGCGACCCTGCAGGGCTTCAACTACAACCTGGTGCGCGCCGCCGCCAGCCTCGGTGCCTCGCCGCTGACGGCATTCTTCCGGGTCACCCTGCCGCTGATCGCACCCGGCGTGATCTCCGGCGCGTTGTTTGCCTTCGCCACCTCGTTCGATGAAGTGGTGGTGACGCTGTTCCTCGCCGGCCCCGAGCAGGCGACCCTGCCGCGGCAGATGTTCAGCGGTATCCGCGAGAACCTGAGCCCGACCATCGCCGCCGCCGCGACGCTGTTGATCGGTTTCTCGGTCCTGTTGCTGCTGACCCTCGAATGGCTGCGCGGTCGCAGCGAGAAGATGCGTACCCAGCAGCCCGCCTGATCGCCGGGACCGTCAGGCGCCGGCATGACGGCTGCGCCCGGGCAGCCGTTCTCTCTACAAGGAAGACATTCGATGCTCAAGCACAGCTTGCGCTGGACTCTGGCCGCTCTCTGCCTCGGTGCTGCGAGCACCGGTCTCGCGGCGCAATTGATGGTGGTCTCGTTCGGTGGCGCGACGCGCGACGCCCAGCGCGATGCCTTCTACAAGCCGTTCAGGGCAGCCACCGGCACGGTGGTGATCAATGGTTCCTACAACGGCGACTTCGACAAGCTGCGGCGCATGCAGGCGGCCCAGCATGTCAACTGGGACGTGGTCGAGGTGGAAGCGCCGGAGCTGGTGCGCGGTTGCGAGACGGGCCTGTTCCAGCCCCTGGATGCGCAGGAGTTGGGCGACACCCAGGCGCTCATTCCCGGCGCGCTACGCCCCTGCGGCGTGGGCACGTTCGTCTGGTCGATGGTATTGGCCTACGACAGCCAGCGATTGCCGCAGGCGCCGCAGGGGTGGGCCGATTTCTGGGATGTGCAGCGCTTCCCTGGTAATCGTGGGTTGCGCAAGGGCGCCAAGTACAACCTGGAGTTCGCCCTGCTGGCCAGCGGCGTGCCGGCGGAGCAGGTCTATTCCCGTCTGGCGACCCGGCAGGGGGTGGACATGGCGTTCGACAAGCTCGATCAGCTCAGGCCCCACATTCGTTGGTGGCAGGCCGGTGAAGAGCCCATCCGGGGCTTGAATGACGGCAGCCTGCTGATGAGTGCTTCCTACAGCGGACGCATCGGAGCGGCCCAGGACCAGGGGGCCGCCCTGCAGTTGGTATGGCCAGGCAGCATCTACGACTTCGATTACTGGGCCATCCCCAGCGGCAGCTTCAACAGCCGCGAGGCACTTCAGTTCATCCGCTTCGCCAGTCAAAAAGAGACGCAGCAGGTCTTTGCCGAGCGCATTCCCTACGGGCCGGTCAACAGCCGGGCGCTGGCCGGCCTGGCGCCCGAGCGGGTGGCACGGTTGCCCACCGCGCCAGCGAACATGGCGCAGGCATTGCCCATGGGCGTGGAGTTCTGGATCGAACACGGCGACGAGCTGGAGCAGCGCTTCGAACGCTGGCTGGCACGCCCCTGACGGCGGGCGGTACGACGGCCGTCCGCGCGGCGAGCCGGCTCTCTCGGGTACAATGCGCGCCTCCGTGATTTCCCGAGGTGCGCCATGCAGCCCTTTGCCATTGCTCCGTCGATCCTTTCCGCCGACTTCGCCCGCCTCGGCGAGGAGGTGGACAAGGTCCTCGCCGCCGGGGCCGACATCGTCCATTTCGATGTGATGGACAACCACTACGTGCCCAACCTGACCATCGGTCCGATGGTCTGCGCGGCGCTACGCAAGTACGGCATCACCGCGCCGATCGACGCGCACCTGATGGTCAAGCCGGTGGACCGCATCATCGGCGACTTCATCGAGGCCGGCGCCAGCTACATCACCTTCCACCCGGAAGCCTCCGAGCACATCGACCGCTCCCTGCAACTGATCCGCGACGGCGGCGCCAAGGCGGGCCTGGTATTCAATCCGGCGACCCCGTTGGACGTGCTCAAGTACGTCATGGACAAGGTCGATATGATCCTGCTGATGAGCGTGAACCCTGGCTTCGGCGGACAGAAGTTCATCCCCGGAACCCTCGGTAAGCTGCGCGAGGCGCGCGCGCTGATCGACGCCTCGGGGCGCGACATCCGCCTGGAGATCGATGGCGGCGTGAATGTGAAGAACATCCGCGAGATTGCCGAGGCGGGTGCGGATACCTTCGTCGCCGGTTCGGCGATCTTCAACCAGCCCGACTACAAGGCGGTGATCGACGCGATGCGCGCCGAGCTGGCCCAGGCCAAGGCGTGAACGGACTCGCGCAACTGTTCCCCGGACGCCTGCCGCGTCTGGTGATGTTCGATCTGGACGGCACCCTGATGGATTCCGTCCCTGATCTGGCGGCAGCCGTCGACCGCATGCTGGCCGATCTCGGCCGGGCACCCGCGGGGCTGGAGCGGGTGCGCGAGTGGGTTGGCAACGGTGCCCAGGTGTTGGTGCGCCGGGCGCTGGCCGGAGGATTGCAGCATGAACATGTCGACGACGCCGAAGCCGAGCGGGCCTTGCAAATGTTCATGCAGACCTACGCCGACAGCCACGGCTTGACCACCGTCTATCCCGGCGTCCCGCCGACCCTGGACTGGCTCAAGGCACAGGGCATTCCCCTGGCCGTGGTGACCAACAAGCCGGAGCGCTTCGTCGCGCCGCTGCTGGAAGAAAAGGGGCTCGGCGGCTATTTCCGCTGGATCGTCGGCGGCGATACCCTGCCGCAGCAAAAGCCCGATCCGGCCGCCTTGCATTGGGTGCTGGACAAAGCCGGCGTGGCGCCGGCCGATGCGCTCTTCGTCGGCGATTCGCGCAACGATGTGCTGGCGGCCAGGGCGGCGGACGTGACTTGCGTGGCGATGAGCTATGGCTATAACCATGGACGTCCCATCGCCGAAGAAAATCCGGCGCTGGTTCTCGACGATCTGCGCCAGCTGCTGCCGGGCGGTTGATTCGGGCCGGCGCCTGCGCTAGTGTGGCCGGACGTCTTCAAACCCCGCCGAGAGATCAGATCGTGGTGGTCACCTGCAAACTCTGGATGAAGGTCATCAAGGCCCTGGCCCGTTGGCGCTGGCGCGCCTGATCTTGTCTGTCGCCGGACCGCCGGCGCGTTTGCACCCGACCGTTACCCTCAAGCCACGAGGCTGATCATGAACCGCGAAGAATTCCTGCGCCTGGCCGATGCCGGCTATAACCGCATTCCTTTGGCCTGCGAGACGCTGGCCGATTTCGATACCCCGCTGTCCATCTACCTGAAACTGGCCGACGCGCCTAACTCCTACCTGCTGGAGTCCGTGCAGGGCGGCGAGAAGTGGGGCCGTTATTCCATCATTGGCCTGCCCAGCCGCACCGTGCTCCGTGCCTATGGGCATCGTGTCAGCATCGCGACCGATGGCGTCGAGGTGGAGCGGCATGACGATTGCTCCGATCCACTGGCCTTCGTCGAATCCTTCAAGGCGCGCTATCGCGTGCCGACGCTGCCTGGACTGCCGCGCTTCAATGGCGGACTGGTCGGCTACTTCGGCTATGACAGCGTGCGCTACGTCGAGCCCAAGCTGGCCCAGTGTCCGAATCCCGATCCGCTGGGGACGCCGGATATCCTGCTGATGGTCTCCGATGCCGTGGTGGTGTTCGACAACCTGGCTGGGAAGATTCACGCCATCGTCCTCGCCGATCCGGCCGAGGAAAACGCCTACGAGCAGGGACAGGCCCGTCTGCAGGACTTGCTGGAGCGACTGCGCCAGCCGATCACGCCGCGACTCGGGGTCGACCTGAATGCCCCGGCCGGCCGCGAACCCGAGTTCCGTTCCAGCTTCAGCCGGGGGGACTACGAACGGGCGGTCGACGCGATCAAGGAATACATCCTGGCCGGCGACTGCATGCAGGTGGTGATCTCCCAGCGCATGTCCATTCCCTTCCAGGCGGCACCTATCGATCTCTACCGCGCCCTGCGCTGCTTTAATCCGACGCCCTATATGTACTTCTTCAATTTCGGCGATTTCCACGTGGTGGGCTCGTCGCCGGAAGTGCTGGTGCGTGTCGAGGACAATCTGGTGACGGTCCGTCCGATCGCCGGCACCCGACCGCGTGGCGCCAGCGAGGAGGCCGACGTGGCGCTGGAGAAGGACCTGCTCTCGGACGCCAAGGAGCTGGCCGAGCACCTGATGCTGATCGACTTGGGCCGCAACGACGTCGGCCGGGTCTCGGAGACGGGTTCGGTCCGCCTGACCGAAAAAATGGTCATCGAGCGCTATTCCAACGTGATGCACATCGTGTCCAACGTCACCGGCCAGTTGAAGGCTGGCATGAGTGCGATGGATGCACTACGGGCGATCCTGCCGGCCGGTACGCTGTCCGGCGCGCCGAAGATTCGCGCCATGGAAATCATCGACGAGCTGGAGCCGGTCAAGCGCGGTGTCTACGGCGGTGCCGTCGGTTATCTGGCCTGGAACGGCAACATGGACACCGCCATCGCCATCCGCACGGCGGTGATCAAGGACGGCGAACTCCACGTCCAGGCCGGCGCAGGAATTGTCGCCGACTCGGTGCCCGCGCTGGAGTGGGAGGAAACCCTGAACAAGCGGCGCGCCATGTTCCGTGCCGTCGCCCTTGCCGAACAGACCGCGAAGTGAAGGAGTCTGCCATGCTGCTGATGATCGATAACTACGACTCTTTCACCTACAACGTGGTGCAGTACCTGGGCGAGCTGGGTCAGGACGTCAAGGTGATCCGCAACGACGAGCTGAGCGTCGCCGATATCGAAGCGCTGAGTCCCGAGCGCATCGTCATTTCCCCCGGCCCCTGTACCCCGACCGAAGCTGGCGTTTCGCTGGCGGTGATCGAGCGTTTCGCCGGCAAATTGCCGATCCTGGGCGTCTGCCTGGGGCACCAGAGCATCGGTCAAGCGTTCGGCGGCGATGTGGTGCGTGCCCGCCAGGTGATGCACGGCAAGACCAGCCCGGTATTTCATGAGAACCAGGGCGTCTTCGCCGGCTTGAACAATCCCTTGACCGTCACCCGCTACCACTCGCTGGTGGTCAAACGCGAGACGTTGCCGGACTGTCTGGAAATCACCGCATGGACCCAGTTTGAGAACGGTGAGGTGGACGAAATCATGGGGCTGCGCCATAAGACTCTGAACGTCGAAGGCGTGCAGTTCCACCCCGAATCGATCCTGACCGAACAAGGGCATGAGCTGTTTGCCAACTTCCTGAAACAGACCGGCGGTCGCCGCTAAGGAGCAGTGATGGATATCAAGGGCGCGCTGAGCCGTATCGTCGGCCAACTGGACCTGACCACCGAGGAAATGCAATCGGTGATGCGGGAAATCATGACCGGGCAGTGCACCGACGCGCAGATCGGTGCCTTCCTGATGGGCATGCGCATGAAGAGCGAGACCATCGACGAAATCGTCGGGGCCGCCCAGGTGATGCGTGAGCTGGCGGCACCGGTGAACATCCAGGCCGAGCGTCTGGTAGACACCTGCGGCACCGGCGGCGACGGCATGAACATTTTCAATGTCTCCACCGCGGCGGCCTTTGTGGTCGCCGCGGCGGGCGGCAAGGTGGCCAAGCACGGCAATCGCGCGGTTTCCGGCAAGAGTGGCAGCGCCGATCTGCTGGAGGCGGCAGGCGTCTACCTGAACCTGACGCCGGAGCAGGTGGCGCGTTGCGTCGAGTCCGTCGGGGTCGGCTTCATGTTCGCGCCGGCTCATCACGGGGCGATGAAGCACGCCATCGGCCCGCGCCGGGAACTGGCGCTACGCACTATCTTCAACATGCTCGGCCCGATGACCAACCCAGCGGGTGTCAAGCATCAGGTCATCGGCGTGTTCAGCCAGGCGCTATGTCGACCGATGGCGGAGGTGTTGCAGCGCCTCGGCAGTGTGCACGTACTGGTGGTGCATGCGCAGGATGGGCTGGATGAAATCAGCCTGGCCGCACCAACCCATGTCGCCGAGCTGAAGGATGGCACCGTTAGCGAATACAGCATCCAGCCGGAGGATTTCGGTATCAAGAGCCAGAGCCTGATCGGCCTGACCGTGGAGACGCCGCTGGCATCGCTGGAGCTGATCCGCGACGCGCTCGGCCGTCGTAAGACGGAAAACGGGCAGAAGGCTGCCGACATGATCGTGCTCAACGCTGGCGCGGCCCTGTATGCCGCGGACCATGCCAGCAGTCTGAAGGAGGGCGTGCAGTTGGCCCATGATGCGCTGCACACCGGCCTGGCCCGCGAAAAGCTGGAGGAGCTGGTGTCCTTTACCGCGGTGTTCCGACAGGAGAATGAAGCGTGAGTCTGCCGACCGTTCTGGAGAAAATCATTGCCCGCAAGGCGGAAGAAGTGGCCGAGCGCCGGGCGCGCCTGGGGCTGGCGGAGCTTGAGCAACTGGCCCGTGACGCCGACGCGCCGCGCGGTTTTGCCCAGGCCCTGCTTGAGCAGGCCAAGCGTAAGCAGCCGGCGGTGATTGCCGAGATCAAGAAGGCATCGCCAAGCAAGGGTGTATTGCGAGAGAACTTCGTGCCGACGGAAATCGCCCGGAGTTACGAAGAGGGTGGGGCGACCTGCCTGTCGGTGCTGACCGATGTGGACTTTTTCCAGGGGGCCGACGCCTATTTGCAGGAAGCCCGTGTGGCCTGCAGCCTGCCGGTGATCCGCAAGGACTTCATGATCGACCCCTACCAGATCGTCGAGTCGCGGGCCTTGGGTGCCGATTGCGTGCTGTTGATCGTCTCCGCTCTGGACGATGTGCGCATGGCGGAACTGGCGGCCACCGCCAGGGATGTCGGCTTGGATGTGCTGGTCGAAGTGCACGATGGCGATGAGCTGGAGCGGGCGCTGAAGACGCTGGATACCCCCTTGCTGGGCATCAACAACCGCAACCTGCACACCTTCGAGGTCAGCCTGGAAACTACGCTCGACCTGCTGCCGCGGATTCCGCGCGACCGCCTAGTGGTCACCGAGAGCGGCATCCTCAATCGGGCCGATGTGGAGCTGATGGAAATCAGTGAGGTCTATGCCTTCCTGGTCGGAGAGGCTTTCATGCGTGCCGAGAACCCTGGCCTGGAATTGCAGCGCCTGTTCTTCCCGGAGAAAACGCGCGCGGTAATGGGCGCCGATCCGGGTTGATGGGTTCGGCTCGAATGGAAAAAAGCCGGCAATTTTGCCGGCTTTTTTCTTGTGCGCCCGTCAGCGGGTGCCGTAGACCACCATGGTCTTGCCCTTGACGTGTACCAGTCCCTGCTCCTCGAGGCTTTTCAGAACACGACCGACCATTTCCCGCGAGCAGCCGACGATGCGGCCGATTTCCTGGCGGGTGATCTTGATCTGCATGCCGTCGGGGTGGGTCATGGCGTCCGGCTGCCGGCACAGGTCCAGCAGGGTACGGGCGACACGGCCGGTGACGTCGAGGAACGCAAGGTCGCCGACCTTGCGCGTGGTGTTGCGCAGACGTTCGGCCATCTGACTACCGAGTGCGTAGAGGATATCCGGGTCCTGTTGGGTCAGTTCGCGGAACTTGGCATAGCTGAGTTCCGCCACTTCGCACTCGGTTTTCGCGCGCACCCAGGCGCTGCGTTCTTTCTCCGAGCCTTCCTTTTCGAACAGTCCCATCTCACCGAAGAAATCTCCCGAGTTGAGATAGGCGATGATCATTTCGCGCCCGTCGTCATCCTCGATGAGGATGGTGACCGATCCCTTGATGATGAAGTAGAGGGTTTCGCATCGATCGCCCGCATAAATGATGGTGCTCTTCGCCGTGTAGCGGCGGCGGTGACAATGCGCGAGGAGTTTATCGAGGTGCTTGATTTTAGGTGTAAGGGTGATCGCAACCATGCCCGAGTCCCGAAAAATAAAAGGATAAGCCTTTGTCCAACAGGCAATTTCTTATAGTTGTCCGGCCAAGTGTGCCAGTAATCCGGCGCCAGCTTAACAGACGCACCTGCTCAGTCCATGTGAAATTGCGATCCAGCTAACACCTGGGCGGCACTTTTTTGTCACTTCGCTGTCCTGCAGGGGGCCCGAAGTGTCTTGTGATAAGCTAGCGCACCTTTTCATATAGCGGAATCCAGCGATGAAAGCACGTATCCAGTGGGCTGGCGAGGCCCTTTTCGTTGGCGAGTCCGGTAGCGGCCATGCCGTTGTCATGGATGGGCCGCCGGAGAACGGCGGACGCAACCTCGGGGTGCGGCCGATGGAGATGCTGTTGCTCGGCCTGGGTGGCTGCACCAATTTCGATGTGGTGAGCATCCTGAAGAAGTCCCGGCAGCCGGTGGAAAGCTGCGAGGCGTTCCTAGAGGCCGAGCGGGCTAGCGAAGATCCCAAGGTGTTCACCAAGATCCATGTGCACTTTGTCGTCAAGGGGCGCGGCCTCAAGGAAGCCCAGGTAAAGCGCGCGGTAGAGCTGTCGGCGGAAAAATACTGCTCGGCCTCCATCATGCTGGGGCGTGCCGGCGTCGAGATCACCCACGATTACGAGATCGTCGAACTGGGCTGAGCCGATATTCCGGCCATCACAAAACGGGCGCAAACTCTGGCGGAGGACGCCACTCCTCTGCATAATGCGCCCCCATTTTCAGGGGGCTCGAGCCTCCGACCAAACGACCACAATCGCCAACGCGAAGAGGTGTTAACCGTCCTACGCAGACGCGTCGTTCGCATCTGACGGGCATGCTCAATCACGCGGCAGAGCCGCATACACAGAGAGTTTCCTACGGTGAAAAGCAAACTCAAGCTCCACGGGTTCAACAACCTGACGAAGACCTTGAGCTTCAACATCTACGACATCTGCTACGCCGAGACACCGGAGGACCTTCAGGCCTACGTGCAGTACATCGACGAAGAATACGATGCCGAGCGTCTGACCCAGATTCTCACCGATGTCGTGGATATCATCGGCGCCAACATCCTGAACATTGCCCGTCAGGACTACGACCCGCAGGGCGCCAGCGTAACCATCCTGATCTCCGAGCAACCGGTGACGCCCACCGAAAGCCAGATCGAGGAATCGCCCGGCCCGCTGCCGGAAACCATCCTGGCGCATCTGGATAAAAGCCACATCACCGTGCATACCTACCCGGAAATCCATCCGGTGGACGGTATCGCGACGTTCCGCGTGGATATCGATGTTTCCACCTGTGGGGTGATCTCGCCGCTGAAGGCGCTGAACTACCTGATCCACCAGTTCGATTCGGACATCGTCACGGTCGACTACCGGGTTCGTGGGTTCACCCGTGACGTCGAAGGCCGCAAGCACTTCATCGATCACGAGATCAACTCGATCCAGAAGTACCTGTCCGAGGACACGCGCGAGGCCTACCAGATGACCGACGTGAACGTGTACCAGGAGAACCTGTTCCACACCAAGATGCTGTTGAAGGACTTCGACCTGGACAACTATCTGTTCGGCGATGCGGCCAGCAATCTTTCCGCGGAACAGCGTGAACAGGTCACCCAGCGCCTGAGGCACGAGATGCTGGAAATTTTCTACGGGCGGAACATGCCGCGCTGACAGCGGTGCACGCACCGAATGGAATGAAGAAGGGCGCCCATGGCGCCCTTCTTTTTGTCCGGCTGCTGCGGCGCTATATCCGGTAGGTGCTCTTGGTCATGACCTTGGACAGGAGCGTCATGCCGAATTTCACCGGTGCGGGAAAACGAAGCCCGCCCGCTTCCAGCGCGGCAGTGGAGTGTTGCTCCTCGTCGAGGCGCATCTGTTCGAGAATGGCGCGGGACTTGCGGTCTTCCTGGGGTAACTGGTCGAGATGTTCGTCCAGATGCTTGCAGACCTGGTCCTCGGTAGCGGCGACGAAACCCAGGCTGACTCTGTCGCTGATCAGTCCGGCCATGGCGCCCACGCCGAAGGACAAACCGTAGAACAATGGGTTGAGTACGCTGGGGTGGCTGCCCAGCTCCCGGATTCGTTGCTCACACCAGGCCAGGTGGTCGATTTCTTCATCGGCGGCCTGCTCCATGGCGCTGCGCACTTCAGGAAGCTTGGCGGTCAGCGCCTGCCCCTGGTAGAGAGCCTGGGCACAAACCTCACCCGTGTGATTGATGCGCATCAGGCCGGCCACGTGGCGGGCGTCGCTCTCGTTCAGTTCGGCGTCCGGTTGGACGATGCCGGGCGAGGGACGATAGGGCTGGCCGCTGAAAGGCAGCAAGGTGCGCAGCGCGGCATCAGCCTGCAGCAGCAGGCGATCGACGGGGGAGTAGTGACGTTCGGTGGCCATGGGCACCTCCGCAATGGTTCTGCCGGTGCAGTGTACTGGAATCGCAGGGACCGGTCTTGACCGCGGTCATGCGCAAGCCCGGTCCCGCATGGCCATCAGCCCGGCGGCCAGTGCATCTGGCGTTGGCCGAGGACATGCATGTGAATGTGGTAAACCGTCTGGCCACCCTGCTCGTTGCAGTTCATCACCAGGCGGAAGCCGGCCTCGCAGCCTTGCTCCCTGGCCAGGCGTTGTGCGGTGAAGAGGATGTGGCCGGCGAGGGCTTTGTCGTCTTCGCTCAGGTCATTGAGGGTTGCGATGTGCTTCTTCGGAATGACGAGGAAGTGCACGGGCGCCTGCGGGCCGATGTCATGAAAGGCGACGACGTGCTCGTCTTCATAGAGCTTGCGCGCAGGGATTTCCCCGGCGACGATCTTGCAGAACAGACAGTCCACGGACAGTCTCCCGGTCTGTTATCAGAAGCCCCGAGTTTAACGGGGCGAAGTGTGCCCGGCCAGTCTCGGGCGGTATCACAAGGAGCGAGAGTGAAGAACGATATCCATGATCTGGGCCTGGTGCTGGATTCCAAGGTCAAGCTGGTGGTCATCGAGTCCTGGGACGAGTCGCGGGTGCTGGAAATGCTCACCGGTCTTGCAGTCAAAAGGGGGTTGGGCCTGCAGGTCTGGTCGGTGACCGAGGGGCTGCAACGCTTCGGTTTTGGGGGCGCGATGGAGAGCGAGGGGGACACGCGTGAGCCCGAGACCGCGCTCAAGCTGATCAAGCATGATCCGCAACCCAACCTGTACGTGTTATGCGACCTGCATCCCTTTCTTTCCGACAATCCCCGTCTGGTCCGCCTGCTGAAGGAGGTGGCGATGGCCGATGGAATGCACAAGCCCACGGTCGTCCTGGTTTCCCATGCCTTGAAGCTGCCGGCGGAGGTGCAGCGGTACGCGGCGCGCTTCTCCCTTGCCTTGCCGACGGAAGAAGAGCTGCTGGCGATCGTCCGCGAAGAGGCGGCGCGCTGGAGCGAACGCAATCATGGCAACCGGGTGCGCACGGACAACCGGACCTTGCAGCAGGTGGTGAAGAACCTGCGCGGCGCCAGTCATGCAGAAGCGCGAGCATTGGCTCGCAACGTGATCTGCGACGATGGCGCGATCACCCAGGAAGACCTGCCGGAGCTTAATCGCACCAAGTTCCAATTGCTGGATCTGGAGGGTGTCCTGAGTTTCGAATACGACACCGCGCGTTTTGCTGACGTTGGTGGCTTGGCCAATCTCAAACGCTGGCTGGCCGAGCGGCAGAGCGCATTTCTCGACGGCAAGACGGTGGATGCGCCCAAGGGGGTGCTGCTGGTCGGTGTCCAGGGTGGTGGCAAGAGCCTGGCGGCGAAAGCAGTGGCCGGGCTCTGGGGGCTGCCATTGCTGCGTTTGGATTTCGCCTGTCTGTACAACAAGTTCTTCGGCGAGACCGAGCGCAACCTGCGAGAGGCCTTGCGCCTGGCCGAGCAGATGGCGCCGTGCGTGCTGTGGATGGACGAGGTGGAGAAAGGCTTGGCTACCGGCGAGCAGGATGGCGGTGTCAGCCAGCGTGTGCTTGGCACTTTGCTGACCTGGATGGCCGAGCGCAAGGCTCCGGTGTTCATGGTAGCGACGGCCAATGCCATCGATCGCCTGCCGCCTGAACTGGTGCGCAAGGGGCGCTTCGATGAGCTGTTCTTCGTCGATCTGCCGGACCCGTCGGTACGTGCGGACATCTTCCGGATTCACCTGGCGCGCCGGGAACTCGATGCGGAGACCTTCGATCTGGCCGAGCTGGCGGCAGTCAGCGAAGGGTTCACCGGGGCGGAGATCGAACAGGTGGTGGTCAGCGCTCTGTATGCCAGCCAGGCGCGGCAACAGAGCGTGGATCAGGCGCTCTTGCTGCAGACCATCCAGGGTACCGCCCCTTTGTCGGTGGTAATGGCCGAGCAGTTGGCCGCCTTGCGGGCATGGGCCAGGGGGAGGACGGTCGAGGCAGGGTGATGGCTGTGCTCAGCCGGCCATTGCCAGACGATTGCGCCGCGCGGCCAGGCGATTGACCAGCCAGCGCGGCGCCAGTCGACACGACAGACCCAGCAATCGATTGCGCCAGCCCGGAACGATGATCCCCCGGTTCTTCTCCAGCGCCCGGACGGCAACCAGTGCGACTTCTTCCGCACTGAGCGCCCGTTTGCAGGTAGAGAGATCATTCGCAGCGATACCGCTCTTGTCCCTGAATGCGGTACGAATGGGGCCAGGACAGAGGACCGACACCCTCACGCCCTTGGACTTCAGTTCGTCGCGAAGCCCTTCGGAGAAGTTCAGCACGTAGGCTTTGCTGGCGTGGTAGCTGCTCATCCAGGCGCCGGGGTGAAAGGCGTCGAGTGCGGCGACATTGAGAATCTGGCCGCCACCGCGCTCGGTCATGTGCTGGCTGAAGGCGTGGCAGAGACGGGTCAATGCCAGCACGTTCACTTCGATCTGTTCCTGGAGGCGTCCCCAGTCCTGTTCGATGAGCGGGCCCGACACACCGATTCCGGCGTCGTTCACCAGCAGATCGATCTGCCGCTCGCCCTGCTCCAGTTCATGCAGCAACCCGGAGAGCTGCAAGGGCTCGCTCAGGTCGCAGACACGAAAGAGCACTTCGACACCGAAGCGTTGGGTCAACTCGCAGGCCACGCTTTCCAATGCAGTACGGGTGCGGGCGACCAGCAGCAGATTCCGCCCTCGGCGCGCCAGTGCTTCGGCCAGGGCCAGTCCCAGGCCGCTGGAGGCTCCGGTGATCAGGGCGTAACGGGGCATTGCAGGTTCTCCGGGAAACGACCGGCGTTGGACCGCGCCGGTCGCTTCGAGTTACGGCAGGACTTCACTCTTCTTCGGCGGCGTCCCATTCCGGTGCTGCGGCTGCGGGATCGGCCGCTTCCGGATCGTA
Source organism: Pseudomonas sp. PIC25 (assembly GCF_002286785.1). Taxonomy (GTDB): domain Bacteria; phylum Pseudomonadota; class Gammaproteobacteria; order Pseudomonadales; family Pseudomonadaceae; genus Pseudomonas_M. The sequence continues at coordinate 60,757 of NZ_MUJY01000111.1, forward strand.
GCTGTAGTCGCTGGGCATATCGAAATCGCTTCCGAAGCCGGTCATGGCTTCCAGCATGCCCAGGCCACCGGCGATCGCAAAAATGAAAATCAGCGCCAGCAGAGCCAGCCAAAGCGAGGCAAGCACCTTGACTGCCGTGCTGTTCGGCGGCTGCGGCGGTCCATAGCGGTTGGCGCTGGCGGTGCCAGGGATGATCAGCATCAGCAGGGGGAAGACGGAACCGACGATAGGCACCAGGTTGAGCAGGAACAGCCAGCCCGACCAGCCGATGTCGTGCAGACGCTGGACGCCAATCTGGACGCTGACCACCAACAGGCCGATGAACACCAGCGACATCAGCAGGATGCCAACCGTATCGGCGATGGCGAATCCGGCGGCAGCGATACCCAGAAGGCCGGCGGCGGCGAGGGTCATGACCAACGACCAGGCCAGATAGCGCAGGCGACCGATTCGTCCATTGGTAGTGAAGACCTTGAGCTCTCCGAATTCCGGCAACTCCTCGCCTACCTGGGCTTGTGGTGGTGCGTAGGGCGAAGGAGAGACGGTCGGCGCGGTCTTTTCGAGCTGCGTCTGACGGGCCAAGTACTTTTCGATGATGATGCCGCAGGCCGAGCATTCGGCGGCCTGGGGTTGCTCATGGCCGCACTTGGGACATTCCATTCGGGCCGTGCTGGTAGGTGGGGCGGACTCGACGGGGCGATGATCGTCGGTCTCCACCAACGTCAGCGAGGCAGCCTGATCCGGCTCCTTGCGAACCTTGGCGCCGGCGCGCTGCAAGGCGGTCAGGTATTTGTCGGCCTCGCTCTCGGGAAGGTCCCGCTTCAGCGCAACGGCGCTGCCGCTGAACAGGTTGTCGATCTTCGCGCGGTCGCTCTTGAACAGACGGGCGAGATTGTCCTTGACGGTATCCAATGCCATTTCAGGCATCACTTCACCGTTGAAGACGATCTTGTAACGGGCTTCGGACATGCGGGCTTCCCTGTCGGCGAGATGAGAAGCACAGCGTAATGGGGCCATCAGTAGCCAGACAAGCGGCCGGTCACACAATTTTTGTGCAGAGAGTCTCTGTTTTTAGCGGTTCCGGCTACCTGGCCATCGTTCGGACAACTGTGTCGCACGGGACAGTGCCTGCCGGTACTCGTCATCCAGGCGGGCGACCAGTTCCGCTACGGTCGGCATGTCATGGATTTCGCCGACACCCTGGCCCGCCGACCATACGGTTTTCCAGGCCTTGGCCTCATCGTTCAGCGGCTTGAGCTTCTCGCCGTAATTGATATCGCCCTTGTCGTTCAGGCGGGCCATGTCGTAGCCAGCGGCCTCCAGACTCTGGCGCATGAAACTGGCCGGTACACCGGATACCGCTGGTGTATGGACGATGTCGGCAGCCTTGGCATCGATGATCATCTGCTTATAGGCCATCTCGGCGTTGCTTTCCCGGGTGGCGATGAAACGTGTGCCGAGATAGGCCAAGTCGGCGCCGAGCACTTGGGTGGCGAGGATTTCGTGGCCATGATTCAGGCAGCCGGCCAGCAGCAGTGTCTTGTCGAAGAACTGGCGAATTTCGGCGACCAGGGCAAATGGACTCCAGGTTCCCGCATGTCCGCCGGCGCCCGCGGCCACGGCAATCAGCCCGTCGACTCCGGCTTCGGCGGCCTTCTCCGCGTGACGCCTGGTGGTGACGTCATGGAACACCAGACCGCCATAGCTGTGTACCGCGTCTACCACTTCCTTTACCGCGCCGAGACTGGTGATCACGATGGGCACCTTGTGCTCGACACAAAGCTCCAGGTCTGCCCGCAGGCGTGGGTTGCTCTGGTGAACGATCAGGTTCACCGCATAGGGGGCGGCCTGTGGCAGAGCCGTGAGGCCCGCTTCGATCTCCTCCAGCCAGGCCTTGAAGCCGCTGCTTTCCCTTTGGTTCAGGGCGGGAAAGCTGCCGACGATTCCTTGCTCGCAACAGGCCAGGACAAGTTTCGGATTGGAAACCAGGAACATTGGTGCCGCGACCAGTGGTAGACGCAGGCATTGTTCGAGTAGGGCGGGAAGCGACATGGCGCACCTCGGGTCAGAAAGGTCGGACGATTACCAGGATCACGATGGCGAGCAGGAAAAGCACCGGGACTTCGTTGAACCAGCGGTAGAACACATGGCTGCGGGCGTTCTCGCCACGAGCGAAGCGCTTCAATTGGGCACCGCAGACATGGTGATAACCGATCAGCAGTACGACCAGAGTGAGCTTGGCGTGCAGCCAGCCCTGGCTGAAGTAATAGCCCGGATTGAGGCTGATCAACCAGATGCCGAAGAACAGCGTGGCGATCATCGAGGGCATCATGATGCCCCGATAAAGCTTGCGTTCCATGATGCAGAAGCGCTCCCGGCTGGGAGCGTCCTCGCTCATCGCGTGATACACGAACAGCCTCGGCAGATAGAACAGGCCTGCGAACCAGCAGACCATGGCGATGATGTGCAGGGCTTTGAGCCACAGGTAGAGCATGCGCGACCTTCCTTCGACAATGTGACGCGATAGTAGAGGCTGGGTGATCAACCGTCATCCTGGCTGTTGGCCCATGACCGAAGCAGCTTTATCATCGGCAGCTTTCCAATGGTTTCGTTCAAGGGGCGCATTATGGTCAAGGTCGGTATCGTCGGCGGCACGGGATATACCGGGGTGGAGCTGCTGCGCCTGCTGGCGCAGCACCCGCAGGCTGAGGTGAAGGTGATCACCTCGCGCTCCGAGGCCGGGGTGAAAGTCGCCGATATGTATCCGAACCTGCGCGGCCATTATGACGACCTGGCGTTCAGCGTCCCGGATACGGCCACGCTGGGCGCCTGTGATGTGGTGTTTTTTGCCACGCCGCATGGCGTTGCCCATGCCCTTGCCGGCGAACTGCTGAATGCCGGAACGCGGGTGATCGATCTGTCCGCCGATTTCCGTCTGCAGGATGCGGAGGAGTGGGCGAAGTGGTATGGCCAGCCCCACGGCGCGCCGAACCTGCTGCCTGAGGCCGTTTACGGACTGCCTGAGGTCAATCGCGAACAGATTCGCACTGCCCGGCTCATCGCTGTTCCGGGCTGCTACCCCACTGCAACTCAGTTGGGTCTGATTCCACTGCTCGAGGCGGGGCTGGCCGACACGTCGCGCCTGATTGCCGACTGCAAGTCCGGGGTCAGCGGTGCCGGTCGCGGTGCGAAAGTAGGTTCGCTGTTCTGCGAGGCTGGTGAAAGCATGATGGCCTATTCGGTCAAAGGACACCGCCACCTGCCGGAAATCAGCCAGGGCTTGCGGCGTGCGGCGAAAGGCGATGTCGGCTTGACCTTCGTGCCGCATCTGACTCCGATGATTCGCGGTATCCATGCCACTCTCTATGCGATTGTGGCCGACAAATCGGTCGATCTGCAGAGCCTGTTCGAGCAGCGCTATGCCAACGAGCCTTTCGTCGATGTGATGCCGGCGGGCAGTCATCCCGAGACAAGGAGCGTGCGCGGTGCCAATGTATGCCGGATTGCCGTGCATCGTCCGCAGGGCGGTGATCTGGTCGTGGTGCTTTCGGTGATCGATAACCTGGTCAAGGGGGCATCCGGCCAAGCGGTACAGAACATGAACATCCTCTTCGGGCTCGATGAGCGTCTTGGCCTGTCCCACGCTGCTCTGCTGCCCTGATGGCAGGCTGGGAGGTCCGCTTCACCGATCCTCGCCGCGAGCGTTTCCTGCGGCTGGCGTTGCTCATATTGTTGATCGCCGTGCCAGCCGCCTTCTGGGCTGGGCAGTGGTGGACGGCTCGTGACGTACGCGAGACGCTGGATCAGCGTCAGGCGCTTCTGATGCGACTGGCAGAGCAGGAACACGAAATCGAGCAGTTGCGCCAGCGACTGGCCGTGGTGGCTAGCGGTGAGCGCCTCGGACAGCAGGCCAACGAGCAGAACCGGCTAACCATCAAGTTGCTCGAAGAGCAGATCTTCAAGCTGCAGCAGGATCTGGCTTTTTATAAAGGTGTGCTGGCTCCGGCCAGTCGTCGAGAGGGGCTGCGTATCCGTGCCTTTGAGTTACACACCACGGATAATTCCCGGCAATTCCGCTACAAAGCGCTTCTCAGTCGGGTGGGCAAGGATGACAAACCGCTGGAGGGGCAACTGCACATAACGGTGCAAGGGCTGCAAAACGGCAAGGATGTCAGCCTGGAACTGTCAGACTTGTCCGACGAGTTGGCCGAAAAGGCCATTCCTTTCGCTTTCAAGCATTTCCAGGCGTTTCCGGAAGGTGGCCGGTTCGCGGTGTTGGAATTGCCTGAGGGCTTCGAACCCCGTCAGGTCAAAGTGCGCGCTGAGGTCAAAGGCCAGCGGCAGCCATTGGAGCGCACATTCAAGTGGATCGACGAGGATAAATGATTCTATGTGGAACAAAACTAAACCCAAGGCGGACATCCAGAAGTTCAGTGGAAGAACCAGCGTAATTGCCGCCGGAGCCGAATTGATCGGCGATATGCGTTTCCAAGGCGCGGTTCAGGTGGATGGGCGCTTGTCCGGCAACCTGCTCGCTACCGAGGGGCTGGTTCGTGTCAGTATCGAGGGGCAGGTCCAGGGTGAGATTCGGGCACCCCATGTCATCTTGGATGGCGAGGTGATCGGAGACGTCTATGCTAGCGAGCACCTTGAGCTCGGAACTCGTGCCCGTGTTCGCGGTAATCTGCATTACGGTCTGATGGAAATGGCAATGGGAGCCCAGATCGAGGGGCGGTTGTGTCACATCAAGGATGGAACGCCCAGGACGCTGGAGCTGCCTGCGAGCCTCGAGGCTGATCAATAGTTGACCGCTTTTGTAGGGTAAGTGGATAATGCGGGCCAAAGTGGTATGGCGTATCGCGCCGGGAGATTAGCAACATGAGTGTCGAAACCTTCACCCCTACACCCTTGTTGTTCACACAAGGGGCGGCGAGCAAGGTGAAGAGCCTGATCGATGAAGAAGGCAATCCCCGCTTGAAGCTTCGTGTCTTCGTCACGGGAGGCGGGTGTTCTGGCTTCCAGTATGGTTTCACATTCGACGAAGACATCGCCGAGGACGATACCATCGTCGAGCGCGAGGGGGTCAGCCTGGTTGTCGATCCCATGAGCTTCCAGTATCTCGCCGGCGCTGAAGTCGATTACCTGGAGGGACTGGAAGGTTCGCGCTTCGTTATCAATAACCCGAATGCGGCAACGACCTGTGGCTGTGGGCAATCCTTCTCGATCTGAAAGTAATTGATTGACCAAAACGCCGCGCTTTAGCGCGGCGTTTTTATTTGAGATCAGGCGGGATAGATCGCCCCGAGCACTCTCAACCCCCGGGCGCCGGTTACGCTTGGCCGGTTGGCAGGAATGCCTTCCAGACAGCAATGGGCCAGCCAGGCGAAAGCCATGGCTTCTACCCAATCCGGCGGGATGCCATGCTCTGCGGTGCTGCTGACCTCACAGTCGGGCAGGCGGCCGGCGAGTCTGGTCATCAGTGCCTTGTTGTGGGCGCCTCCTCCACATACCAGCAGTTTTTCGGTGTTTTGCTGCGTAGCCAGTAGAGCGTCGGCGATGCTTGATACGGTCAGCTCCAGCAGTGTGGCCTGGACATCTTCCGGTGCAATGAGGGGCATGTTGGAGAGCAGGTTTTCCAGCCAGGGAAGATTGAACAGCTCGCGACCCGTACTTTTAGGTCCCTGAGTATGGAAGAACGGGGTCTGCAGCAGAGCGGTAAGCAACTGGGCGTTGACCTGCCCGCTGGCTGCCCAGGCACCGTCACGGTCGTAGCTCTCTCCCCGCTGCCGATGAATCCAGGCATCCATCAGCACATTACCCGGTCCGCAATCGAAGCCTCGTACGGGATGTTCGGGCTGCAGCAGGCTCAGGTTGCTGAACCCGCCGACATTCAACACGGCACGAACGCTATCTGAGCCCCCAAATAATGCTTCGTGGAAAGCGGGCACCAAGGGGGCGCCTTGTCCGCCTGCGGCGACATCCCGGCTGCGGAAGTCCGCAACGACGCTAATGCCGCTCAGTTCCGCGAGCAATGCCGGATTGCCGATCTGGATGGTGAAGCCGCGTATCGGCTCATGGCGAACGGTCTGACCGTGGCTGCCAATGGCCCGGATGTCCTGCGGTTTCAATTGCTGCTGCTGTAGCAGAGTGCAGACACCTTCCGCGGCCAGCTCTACCCACCGTTGTTCGGCTATGGCCGCGCGAGCCAACTCATCGGGACCCGAAGTGCAGAGCGCTAGCAGCTCATGGCGCAAGTCTGCTGGCATGGGAAGGTAATGGGTGGCGAGGAGGGTGGTTTGATCGGCTTGTTCGATCAGGGCAATGTCCAGTCCGTCCAGGCTGGTACCGGACATCACCCCTATATAGCGCTGCATATGATCAGCGCTTGTTCTGGGCCAGCATGGTGGCCTTTTCCTGGTCCATGCGTGCCATCAGCGGCTTGCTGATCTGCATGAAACGCTGCTTATCGCTGCCGGCAATCGGGTCTGCCATCGGCAGTTTCTGGCTGAGCGGGTCGACATGGACGCCGTTGACCTGGAACTCGTAATGCAGGTGTGGCCCAGTGGAGAGGCCAGTAGTGCCGATGTATCCGATGATTTGTCCCTGCTTGACGCTACTACCGGTACGAACGCCTTTGGCGAAGCCCTGCATATGAGCGTACAGGGTGCGGTAGCTATTGCCGTGCTGAATGATCACGGTATTGCCATAGCCGCCCTTGCGACCGGCCAGGATTACCTTTCCATCTCCGGCGCTCTTAATTGGCGTTCCACGCGGTGCGGCGTAATCGACACCCTTATGGGCGCGAATCTTGTTCAGGATCGGGTGGCGACGGCCATTGGAAAAGCGCGAGCTGATCCGGGCGAAATCCACCGGTGTCCGGATGAACGCCTTGCGCATGCTATTGCCGTCGGCGTTGTAGTAGCTGGTGGTACCTTGCTTGTTGGTATAGCGCACCGCTGTGTAGGTCTTGCCCCGGTTGGTGAAGCGGGCGGCGAGAATACTGCCGTGACCGACTTGCTTACCGTTGACCACTTTCTCTTCGTAGATCACTTCGAATTCGTCGCCGCGACGAATGTCCAGGGCGAAGTCGATGTCATAACCAAAGACATTGGCCAGATCCATGGTCAAGTTGTGAGACAAGCCGGCCCGCTTGGCCGCCACGAAAAGCGAGCTGTCGATTACGCCGTGGGCGTAGGAGGGACGGATGTCCGGCTTGGTCAGATCGCGCTTGAAGCTATAGCTCTTTTCCGTCCGGCTCAAGCTGATGCTTTCCAGGTCGCTCAGCTTCGTCTGCAAGCTTTCGAGCTGTCCGGAATCATCCAATGTGAAGTCGATAACCTGACCAACCTTGAGGCGAGTCAGTTGCTTGGCTTCTTTATCGCTGCTCAGAACTTCGTGAACTGTCGTGGCGGGGAGTCCAACCTTTGCGAAAACGGTGGAAAGCGTGTCGCCGTTGCTCACTGTCACGGATTTATGACGTGGATCGGTAACTACTTCGCTAATGGCCTGCTCGGTATCGTCATCTTTGTCCGCGTCTTGTTCGGCGCGTTTCTGGTTCTCTGTTGAACTTTCGATCGTGGCAAACGGAGTTTTTTTCCCTTCCTGCTCGGTCAGCTCCGGTCGGAGATCGTCTTTTTCTTGGATGACCTGCTCGGATCCGTTGTCCAGATCGAGTGTGAGGTAGGTCTTCTTCGCCTCGACTTCACGCGAGGGGAACACCAGCAAGGCCAGGCTGAGCAACGCAGCTACGCCGCTGGCAGCCAGCAAATGGCTTTTCGGGTAGAGCGGAGCTTTGGGTGCTTTATACGTCATGGCATCCGGTGTTTTTTGGAATATGAAATAACTGTATAAAATATAACCAAAAGCGCTCGGAGGCAACCCTTGGGTTGCCTCGGGCTGGGATGGGGTGGCTGGATGGCCCGGTGCGGGCGCAAAACTTGTAATTGGTCAGCGATCTTGTATGTTTGGTTCCCTTTCGTCTGTCGAGCGGTTGAACGAGTCCTGTATGAAGTCGGTTGAAGAGCAGCTCGCGCTGATCAAGCGTGGTGCGGAAGAGGTTCTGGTTGAATCCGAGCTGGTTGAAAAGCTCAAGCGTGGCCAGCCGTTGCGTATCAAGGCGGGGTTCGACCCGACGGCGCCGGACCTGCACCTCGGGCACACGGTGCTTATTAATAAGCTGCGCCAGTTTCAGGATCTCGGTCATCAGGTCATCTTCCTGATTGGTGACTTCACCGGAATGATCGGCGACCCCAGCGGTAAGAGCGCCACTCGTCCGCCGCTGACGCGTGAACAGGTCTTGGAGAACGCTGAGACCTATAAGGCTCAGGTATTCAAGATTCTTGACCCGGCCAAGACCGAGGTGGCGTTCAATTCGACCTGGATGGATGCGCTTCGCCCGGCGGACTTCATTCGGCTTGCATCGCAGTACACGGTGGCTCGCATGCTGGAGCGTGACGACTTCAGTAAGCGGTACTCCGGCAATCAGCCGATCGCCATTCATGAGTTCCTTTATCCGTTGGTTCAGGGATACGACTCGGTTGCGTTGCGGGCTGACGTCGAGCTGGGTGGAACGGATCAGAAGTTCAACCTGCTGATGGGGCGCGAGCTGCAGCGTGCTTATGGTCAGGAGTCTCAATGCATCGTCACCATGCCTTTGCTCGAGGGGCTGGACGGTGTGAAGAAGATGTCCAAGTCCTTAGGGAACTATGTCGGCATACAGGAAGCGCCAGGTGTCATGTATAGCAAGCTGGTATCGATCCCTGATGCACTGATGTGGCGTTACTTCGAGCTGCTCAGCTTCCGCTCGATGGATGAAATCGCCGAGCTCAAGGCTGATATTGAGAAAGGCGCCAATCCGAGAGATATCAAGATCAAGCTTGCCGAGGAAATTGTGGCGCGCTTCCATGGTGAAGAGGCTGCGGCGAGTGCGCATCGTTCGGCAGGTAATCGAATGAAGGACGGCGAGCTGCCTGATGACTTGCCAGAAATTGAAATTACATCGGCTGAGGATATGCCCATTGCGGCTGTGCTCAATAAGGCTGGCTTGGTGAAAAATGCGGCCGTGGCCCGTGATCTGCTAGGAGCCGGAGGGGTGCGGGTCGACGGTTCTGTTGTTGATCGCTCCTTTGTCTTTGGCTTGGGCAAGGTGCATGTCTGCCAGGCCGGCAAAAAGTCTTTTGCTCGAGTGACCTTGAAGGCGGAGTAAAAAAGTCGTTGACGGCTGTTCGAATGGTTCTATAATGCGCGCCACTTCCGGCGCAGCCTGAACGAAAAACTCCTTGATAATCAAAGAGTTGAGTAAGTAAAAGGGG
>NZ_MUJY01000112.1 GCF_002286785.1 Pseudomonas sp. PIC25
AGGACTAAACATGAGCCTCTCAAATCGTCACAGGCAGAGCCGGTGACTCATGACCACGTCCTAAGGACGTGGTTTCCCAAGTTCAAATGAATTCGCCCCGTGGCTTTTCGTAGGAACCAGCTCTGCTGGCGATGCGGTGGTGGGGTCCGGTTCGCGAGCAGGGCCCGCTCCTGCAGAGCACCCGTAGAGGCGAATGAATTCGCCCGACGCCAAACCCAGAGCGCGAGTTCCCGATCCCCCTTCTTATTCCGGCGTATTGCCGCAGATTCGACAGTCCTTGTGTGACTGATCCAGCAGTCCTGTGTACCAAGAAAGCAATCCACCGGCATCGGTGATATCAGGGGAGGCTGAATTACAGGTGGAGTCGTTGCACCATGAACATCCTGCCGGGTTTTCCGTCCTTCCTGCTGGCGCTGACCGTTAGCACCAGTCTGTCGCTGGGACTCTCCGGCTGCCTGTTCAAATCGTCGTCCGGCTCGTCGCGCTCGTCGACCACAACCGAAGTCACGACAGCGGCCAGCGAACCCTCCACCAGCACGTCCACGCCCGCCGTCACTACACCAGCGGTACCGGGCACGCCCACCCCGGAACCCAGCACCCCGGCCACCGAAGAACCCGGCACGCCCGTCACTACGTCGCCCAATCCGACCTCCGGCTTCATTCATCCCGGCCTGCTGCACACCGAAGCAGATTTCGAGCGCATGCGCAGCAAGATCCAGGCAGGCGAGGAGCCCTGGGCCAGTGCTTGGGAGGGCCTGATCACCGACGGTTCCTCCAGCCTGGGGGCGAAACCCGCGCCGCTGTCGGTGATCGTCCGTGGCGGCGACGGACAGAACTTCGGCCGCGTCATCAGCCAACTGCGCTTCGCCTACGGCCTGGCGCTGCGCTGGAAGATCTCCGGCGACGAGGCCTACGCCAAACGGGCGGTGGAATTCCTCAATGCCTGGTCTTCGACCCTCACCGCCATCACCGGCAACGCCGACCGCTTCCTGGCGGCAGGTCTCTACGGCTACCAGTTCGCCAACGTCGGCGAGATCATGCGTACCTACGACGGCTGGGCGGCCGAGGACCGCGCCCGCTTCAAGAGCATGCTGCTGGACATCTTCTACCCCCTCAGCCACGACTTCCTGGTCAATCACAACGGTGCTTGCATCTCCAACTACTGGGCCAACTGGGACCTGGCGAACATCGCCAACGTGCTGGCCATCGGTGTGTATGCCGACCGCGAGGACCTCTACCAGGAAGCGCTGGATTACCTCTATTACGGCAAAGGCAACGGCGCACTGGACAACCTGGTGTACTACCTCCACGCCGGCAACCTCGGGCAGTTCCAGGAAAGCGGTCGCGACCAGGGCCATACCACCCTTGGCGTCGCCCTGTTCGGTACCATCGCACGGATGGCCTGGAGCCAGAACGAAGACCTGTTCGCCTACGACAACTACCGGCTGCTCGCCGCCTCGGAATACATCGCCCGCTATAACCTGATGGAAGAGGTGCCCTTCGTTCCCTACGGCCCGAACTGCCGGAGCGCCGGTCTTCAAACGGTGATTTCCGACGCCGCACGCGGCCACCGGCGTCCCGCCTGGGAGCTGATCTACAACCAGTACCAGAACCGCATCGGCATCGCCGCGCCCTGGTCGGAGAAAATGGCCCAGGCGACACGCCCGGAAAAATACGGCAACGGTGATCAAGTGGGCTGGGGCACGCTGACCGAAAGCCGCGATCCCATGCCTCCCGGCGGCGCACCGCGCGGCCTGACCAGCGAACTGCACGCCGGCTCGGTGATCCTCTCCTGGTGGGGGGCGACCGGCGCGGAAAGCTACTACCTCAAGCGCGCCACCTCGGCATCCGGCCCCTTCACACGGATCGCCATTCGTACCGCCGGCCAGGACCAGACCTTCACCGACACCGCCGTCGTGCCGGGGCGGGACTACTACTACCAGGTGACGGCGATTTCGAGCCAGGGCGAGAGCGCCCCTTCCAACACCGCGAAAGCCGAGGTCGGCCCCCGTCTCAAAGTGCACCTGACCTTCGACGAGGCCAGCAACGACACCCTGAGCAACGCGGTGGACGGCAGCCAGATCGGTCAATTGCATAACGGCGCCCACCGCGGCACCGGTCTCCTGGGGCAGGCCCTGGAACTGGACGGCACGGACGACTATGCGAGCCTGTCGACGGGCATCGCCGCGAATCTGGCGGACTATACCGTGGCCGCCTGGGTGTACCTCGACGAAGCGCGTACCTGGGCCCGCCTGTTCGATTTCGGCGACAGCGACCAGCGCTACATGGCCCTCGCCCCTTCCCGCGCGCAGTACGCTATCACCCGCATCAGCGGCTACGCGGACCAGACGATAACCAGCGGTGGCATCGCCACCGGCCGCTGGGTGCACTTGGCCGTCACCCAGGAAGGCAACGTCGGCACGCTGTACGTCGATGGCGCCAAGGTTGGCAGCGGCGACTTCACCCTCGCCCCCTTCCGCCTTGGCAAGACCCGGCAGAACTGGCTGGGCCGCTCCCAGTACAGCGCCGATCCCTTCCTGAAAGGCCGGATCGATGACTTCCGCCTCTACAGCGGCCCGCTGTCGGCGAAGGAGATTGCCGAGTTGGCCAAACAGTAATCATGCTCCACCGGCCCGACACGCCGGTGGGTGCGGAGAACTGCGTTTTTGTCGATCACACCACACTCATGAAGTGACCCGCCCCTACGAACCGCACGGCGATGCCTTCCTAGAATCACCAGGCATTTTCCAACGCCAAGGATGGCAGCCATGCGTGAACGACACGCTTCCGTGCCGGATGGCACGTTCTTCTTCACGGTCCATCTGGCCGATCCTTCGCTCTCCCTGCTGACCGACCACATCGACATCCTGCGCAACGCAGTGCGCCAGGTCAGAACGGCGCATCCTTTCGAAATCCTGGCCATGGTGGTACTGCCGGACCATTTGCATGCGTTATGGCGGCTGCCGGAGGACGACAACGAGCATGCCCTGCGTTGGGGAATGATCCAGGACGAATTCAGCCGACGAGTGCCCCACTTGAAACCGATTCGCCTGTCCCGACGGCTGCAACGCGAGCGTAGCGTCTGGAAGGACAGTTACCGACTCCGCCCGATTCGAAACGATGAAGAGCTGCGGCACCACACTGCGCTCATTCACACCAACCCGGTGAGGCACGGCCATGTGCAGCGGCCGGAGGAATGGCCGTATTCGACGGTTCATCGCACGCCCACCGTATCGAAGCCGTGACGCGCCCAACCCGTCCTGCACCGCATACGCTTGCGCTTTCGAAAAGGACGCCTCCATGAAACGGATCGACTACGGCGCAGATATTTTCACGCTGCCGGATTTTCTCTCGCCAAGCGAATGTGAGCAGTACATCGCCCTGAGCCAACGCATGGGTTACGAGGAGGCGGCTATCCAGACACGGAACGGCGCCGAACTCATCAAGGACGTGAGGAACAATGATCGGGTGATCTTCGACGACCCAGCCCTGGCACAGCATCTGTTCGAACGTGCCCGGCCCCTGTTGCCGGATGACTCACCCGATTGGCGCCTGTCGGGCTTCAACGAACGGTTCCGTTTCTACCGCTATGTGCCCAGCCAATTCTTCACATGGCATAAGGACGGCTTCTACCGCCGTACCGACGACGAAATCAGTCAGTACACGTTTCTGATCTATCTGAACGATGGCTATCAAGGCGGCGAGACCGAGTTCAAGTGGGATATCGTCAAGCCGGAAGCAGGCATGGCGCTGGTGTTTCCGCACCTGATGATGCACCAGGGAAGGACTCTCGATGCCGGGGTGAAGTACGTGCTGCGAACCGACATCATGTACGAGCAGCGCCAACCGACTCGCCACTACCTGAGCTGACTATCCTTGCTCCCACGCCGGTTATAGCCGGCAAAGGCTTGTTGCTCCCTGTCGTATTCGCTCTGGCAGGCGATGCACAGACGCACGCCGGGGACGGCCGCGCGGCGGGCTTCGGGGATTTTCGCGCCGCATTCCTCGCAGTGGCTCAGGCTCTCGCCCTTCGGGAGCTGGCTGCGGGCACGCTGCACGGCATCGTCGATGGTGCTGTCGATCTGTTCCTGGACGGCGCCGTCATGCGCCCAACCGGTGGCCATGGCTTTCTCCCGACGGTCTGACAAGAGCAGATATGGCCGGCGACGCCGCAGTTTTCAAGAGGGCGCGGCGTTGCGGGACAACCGTGCGTCGCCTTCGCGCCGTTACTCCTTCACGTCCATGTATTCCCGCGCCCAGACGATGTAGTCCTCGGGCTGGGTGTACTTATGCGTCAGCTCGGTGGCGTTGAGGTCGGAGGCGGCGACCTGGCGTTGTTCGCGCAAACAATCGTAGGTGGCCTTGATCGCCGCGAAGTAGGCGGCGTGGCCGTTGACCACGATACGCACGCCGAGGCTCGCCAGGCGGGCGTCGTCGCGCAGCGCCGGGTTGCCGTAGGTCACCAGCATCAGCGGGATGCGCAGGTGCGCGGCAATGGCTTCGAGGTGCTCGAAGTCGTTGACGCCCACCAGACAGATACCATCCGCGCCGGCGCTCTGGTAGGCGACGCAGCGCTCGATCACTTCGTCCGTGCCGATCACGCCGGCATGGGTCCGGGCGATGATGCTCAAGGCCGAATCGTCGCGCGCCTCCAGGGCCGCACGGATCTTGCCGACGCCTTCGTCCACCGGGATCAGGTCGGTGGATTTGCGTCCGAACTGCGCCGGCAGCAGGGTGTCCTCCAGCGTCAGCGCGGCGACGCCGGCGCGCTCCAGTTCGACCACGGTGCGCATGGCGTTGAGGGCATTGCCGTAGCCGTGATCGGCGTCGGCGATCACCGGCAGGCGGGCGACCCGGCCGATGCGGGTGGCCTGCTCGGCGAACTCGCTGAGGGTGATCAGGGCGAAGTCCGGTGCGGCCAGCACCTGCAACGAGGCGACCGATCCGCCGAGAATGCCGACCTCGAAGCCAAGGTCGGCAGCGATGCGCGCGGACATGGGGTCGAACACCGAAGCGGTGTGGTAACAGGCGCTCGATTCGAGCAGGGAACGGAACGATTGGCGCAAGGCGTGGTGCGAAGTTTTCTGCATGACAGCTTTTCCAAGTGCAGTGAGGTGGGCCCAGTCGGGCCGCGATCTTTCTATCCGGGTCCCGGCAGTAGATACGAAATACCCGGCCATAGGCCAGCCCCCGATACCGACCGTTCCGAAAAGGCTTGGCCGCTTCTGCTTTCGACTGCCTTCGGGCACAGCGGTTTGCCTGGCCCCGACGACAGAAGCCATTCGATGCCGAAGCCCCGATGCGACAGCAGGGCCGTGCACCCGGCCCTGCTCCTCGCATACACTGCGCGGCCGTTTTTTTGCCGGACCCGCGAACGATGAACACAGCCCTTCCCGCCCGTGCCTGCGGCATCGACTTCGGTACCTCCAACTCCACCGTCGGCTGGCTGCGCCCCGATACCGATCCGTTGATCGCGCTGGAAGACGACAAGATCACCCTGCCCTCGGTGGTGTTCTTCAACTTCGAAGAGCGCCGCCCGGTCTATGGCCGGCTCGCCCTGCACGAGTACCTGGAGGGCTATGAAGGCCGGCTGATGCGCTCGCTGAAGAGCCTGCTCGGCTCCAAGCTGCTGAAGAGCGAGACCACCCTGCTGGGCAGTGCGTTACCGTTCACCGAAATCCTCGGGCTGTTCCTCGGCGAGCTGAAGAAGCGTGCCGAAGCGGTGGCGGATCGGCCGTTCGAAGAAGCGGTGCTGGGTCGTCCGGTGTTCTTCGTCGACGACGATCCGGTGGCCGACCAGGAAGCCGAGGACACCCTGGTGGGTGTGGCCCGCAAGCTCGGCTTCAAGGAGGTGTCGTTCCAGTACGAACCGATCGCCGCGGCGTTCGACTACGAATCCGTGATCCAGCGGGAAGAGCGGGTATTGATCGTCGATATTGGCGGCGGTACCTCGGACTTCTCCCTGGTGCGCCTCTCCCCGGAGCGCCGCCAGGTGGCGGACCGGCAAAGCGATATCCTCGCCACCGGCGGCGTGCATATCGGCGGTACCGACTTCGATAAGCAGCTCAGCCTGCAGGGCGTGATGCCGCTGTTCGGCTACGGCAGCAGGATGAAGAGCGAGGCGCTGATGCCGACCAGCTTCCACCTCAACCTCGCCACCTGGCACATGATCAACGCGGTGTATGCACAGAAGTCGCAACTGGCGCTGAAAAGCATGCGCTACGACATTGTCGACCCCACCGGCATCGACCGCCTGTTCAAGTTGATCGAACAGCGTGCCGGGCACTGGCTGGCGATGCAGGTGGAAGACGCCAAGATCGCCCTGACCGACAGCGACCGGCAGCGCATCGACCTCGCCCGCATCGAGGACGGCCTCGCCGCCGAGCTGAGCCGCGACCTGTTCGAAGCCTCCATCGAACCGTTGTTGGAGCGCGTGCGCGCCAGCGTCAGCCAGTTGCTGACCAGCGCCGGCGTCACGGCGGAGCAGGTCGATACCCTGTTCTTCACCGGCGGTTCCAGCGGCATCCCGGCACTGCGCCAGGGCATTGCGGCGATGCTGCCCAACGCCCGTCCGGTGGAAGGCGACACCTTCGGCAGCATCGGCAGCGGCCTGGCCATCGAGGCGAAGAAGCGCTACGGCTGATTGCCAGCAGCGCGCGCCCTCCACCGATGCGCTACGCTTGCCGCCTCACCGACTGATCCAGGGAGGATCGCAGCATGGCTTCACGCATCGTCGAATTGCCCGCCTTCAGCGTCGTGGGCATGGAATACCAGGGAGACCCGATGAACGGCGACATCGGTCTTCTCTGGCAACGCTTCGTCGCCCGCGAGAGCGAGATCGCCGGTGTCTCCGAACCACGGATCGCCTATGGCCTGTGCCGACTCACCGCCCCCGGCGAAATGCACTACGTCGCCGGCTTCGGCGTCGAGCCGGAACACTCGGTGCCGGAAGGCATGCAGCGCTTCGAGGTGCCGGCACAGAAATATGCGGTGTTCACCCACAAAGGCACGGTGGAGGGGATCGGCGAGAGCTTCCAGGCGATCTACGCCAGCCGCCTCGCCGAACTGGGTCTGGAGCCCCGCCAAGGGGTGACCTTCGAGCGCTACGACGAGCGTTTCATCGCCCCCGACGACCCGGCCTCGGAAGTGGACCTGTACATCCCGATCTATTGATCCGCGCCAGGATGCGTGGCCGTTCATGGTTTGCGGCGACGGACAGCGTTAGCGTTCCGACCTGTCCCGTCGCTTCTCGAGGTTCTGCCATGCCTTCCTTTCACCGTCTCATTCCCTTGGCCGTCGTGCTGTCGCTGGCCGGTTGCGGCGCCGGCGAAACCGCGACCACCGCCGCCCTGCAGGCGGAACAGGCCAAGCAGGCACAACAGCAGATGGACCAGCTCAAGCAGCAGGTGGAACACGCCAACGCGCAGAGCATGCAACGCCTGCAACAGGCGGCCGAAGAGTCGGACTGAGCCCTTCCCTCGTTCATCCCATCGCTCGCCGGACCGATGGCCGAGACGCAGCCCCTGGATGAATGGTCTAAGGTGAAAACCACACCCCGGCATTCATGACGGATGGCTTTCTGTCGTCCTGGGAGCGCCATGAACGAGACCGGCAAGACCCTGCGGTTCCATGGCCGCCTGCTGATGGTCGGCCTGGGCAGTATCGGCCAGGGCGTGCTGCCGCTGCTGCTGCGCCATATCGACCTGCACCCCGAGCAGATCCTGATCGTCAGCGCCGATGACGACGGCGAACAGGTCGCCCGAGAATACGGGGTGGAACACCTCACGCTCGGTCTCACCCGCGACAACTATGCCGAGGTGCTGAAGCCCCGTCTGCGAGCCGGCGATTTTCTGCTCAACCTCTCGGTGGATGTCTCCAGCGTCGCGCTGATCGACCTCTGCCGCGCGTGCGGCGCGCTTTACCTGGATACCTGCATCGAGCCCTGGGCCGGTGGCTACACGGATAGCCGCCTGCCACTTGCCGCGCGCTCCAATTACGCCTTGCGCGAGGCGGTACTGGATCTGCGCCGCCAGTCGCCCGGCGGGCCGACCGCGATCATCACCCACGGTGCCAACCCCGGCCTGGTCTCGCATCTGGTCAAGCAAGCGCTGCTGAACATCGCCGACGACCTCGGCCAACCCCAGGCCGCCCCGACCCGGCGCGAAGACTGGGCACGGCTGGCCCAGCGCCTGGGCATTCGTACCATCCACATCGCCGAGCGCGACACCCAGCGCGCCCGGCAACCCAAGGCCATGGGCGAGTTCGTCAATACCTGGTCGGTAGCCGGCTTCGTCGGCGAAGCCTGCCAGCCAGCCGAGCTGGGCTGGGGCAGTCATGAGCGGCATTTCCCGACGGATGCTCATCGCCACGACAGTGGCAGCCAGTCGGCGATCTACCTCGAACGCCCCGGCGCCGACACTCGGGTCAGGAGCTGGACACCCCTGGCCGGGCCGCAACTGGGTTTCCTGGTGACCCACAGCGAGTCCATCTCCATCGCCGATTACTTCACCCTGGGCGAAGGTGCCCAGCCGGAGTACCGGCCCACCGTGCATTACGCCTACCACCCGTGCGACGACGCGGTGCTCTCCCTCCACGAACTGGCGGGGCGCAACTGGCACCTGCAGGAGCGCCAGCGCATCCTCGAAGAAGACATCGCCGACGGCCGCGACGAACTGGGTGTGCTGCTGATGGGCCATGGGCGCCGGAGTTACTGGTACGGCTCGCGCCTGTCGATCGCCGAAGCCCGTGCGCTCTGCCCCCACAACAGCGCCACCAGCCTGCAGGTGACCGCCGCGGTGATGGCCGGAGTGATCTGGGCGATGCGCCACCCCGACCGGGGCATCGTCGAGCCGGATGAACTGCCCTACGCCATCCTGCTCGATCTCTGCCGGCCGTACCTCGGCGAAGTGGTGGGCGTGTACAGCGACTGGACACCCCTGCAGGACCGCGATCACCTGTTCGAGGAGGACCTGGATCGCACGGACCCGTGGCAGTTCAAGAACTTCCGCGTGGTCTGATCGTCGGCCATGATCCACGCCACCTTCCGCTTCTACGAGGAACTCAACGACTTTCTTCCCGCCGCACGGCGTCGGCGCGACTTCGGCGTCGTCTGCGGCCGGCTGTACTGGGAAGGCTCGCACTGGCGCAACATGCGCGCACGCCTCCAGCCGCTACTGGACGGTGCCTACTGATCCGCTACAGCCCCGCTTCGCGCAGGCGCGCCGCATGCTCGACGAACAGAGCCACCGGATCGATGCCCTGGCCGACGGCGCCGGCGGTCTGGTTGATGATGTCCAGGTGATCCAGCGGATAGTCCGAGCGGATCACCTTGCCCAAGTGAGAACTGAAACGCCCGACCATGCCGTCGTTCTGCCCCTTCTCGATCTGGAAGCAGCGCGACAGTCGCCGGCACAACGCGTGGGAGGCATCGAAACGGTTGCGTCCGCGATCGGTCGCCGGCTGCAAGGTCCCGGACCAGGAGTAATAGCGCACGCCGTTCACCTCCTCGGGCCCCTCGCCGCCCCACACCTTCGGCAGGCCCTGGGGGTACTTGGCGTTGAAGGCCGCCACGCCCTGCTGGGTCAACGCCTGGCGCGAAGCGAGCACGTCCTGGGGCAGACGAATGCGCTCATCGCGGCGGTCCAGGCGATCCATCAGCTTCGCCACACCTTCGATAGCACTTCGGAACAAGCGTTCGCGCGGGGTATTCAGGCCCAGCTTCAACTGCAGGTAATCGGCCAGTTCGGAGCCCTGGTTGGGCCCGGCCACCGAGGTGACCGACGCGACCCACTCAGGGCGGCGAGCCGCCACGTAGCGGGCGGTCAGGGCCCCCTGGCTGTGGCCGATCAGGTGTACCCGTTCGACGCCGCTGCTGGCGAGGATCGCAGGTATCTGCTCGAGCAATTGCTCCCCACGCAGCTCGTTGCAGTGCACCGCCGACACCCGTGGCAGGAACACCTGCACGCCGTGCCGCCGCAGCGCACTATCGATGCCGAACCAGTAGGGATAGCCGGCCACCCGGACGAAACCGAGCAGGCCATGGACCAGGACCAGGGGAAAACGGGTTTTCGCGTTCAGCGCCATCTCGTCGCTCCGAAAAGACCGGTTACCGTCATCGGACCGCGTTACGCCCGCATCGTTGGCCACGGTAGCCAACGCCGCCGAGCGGCGGCGCTGGGTGATCGTGAATGATGCTGCCTTGAGACGAAGGGATCAGAACAGCAGCTTGAACAGGGCAATCACCACGATCAGACCGATGATGAAAATGACGCCTGCGGTGCCACCGATGAATTTCAGCATGAGTGTTCTCCTCGATTGGCGCTGTCTCTGTTCTGACCCGCCCGCTCCTGCCAGGGTTCGCCGCCATCGATACACGAAGACACAGGGGCAACGCATCAGGACCCGATCGCGTACATCCACAGCGGCAGGGTGACGGCCGCCAACACTGTGGAGAGGAATACCGCCGAGCTGACCGTGCGGCTGTCTTCCGGCGTCTTGACGAAGGCCAGCACGTTGACCCCGGTGGGGCAGGCGGCCATCAGCACCAGCACCGTCCGCGCCGCCTGGTTGAGGCCCGGCAGCAGGCCGCTCAGCCACCACACCATGAGCGGGAAGAGCAACAGCTTGGCAGTGGTCAGCGCCAGCACCGCCGCACTCGGGCGCAGGCGATAGCGCGACAGGCTGATGCCCAACACGATGAGGGCGCAGGGCAAGGCGGCCTGGGACAGCCAGGTGAACATCCGCCACAGCGAATCCGGCAGCGCCACGCCGGACAGATTGAGCAAAGCCCCCAGCAACAGGCCGATGATCAGCGGGTTGGCCAGGTTCTTCAGCAAGGCGCGCCCGTCCACCCGCTCGCTGCCGCCGAACGCGGCGTAGAAGCTGTGCAGGGAGAAAAGCACCAGACTGTGGAACACCAGGATGGCGAAGACGTAGACGAGGTTTTCCACGCCGAGCAGCGTGGTCACCAGTGGAATGCCCACCAGCACGTTGTTCGAATAGGCGGCGGTCAGGCCCAGCGGCGTAGCGCCGCCACGCAGGCGATGGGCAACCAGATTGACCAGCCCGAACACCGCCAGCACCGGAGCGAAATAGGCCAGCAGGAGGAACGGCGACAGGCCATCGCCCAACGAGGCCTTGGCGATGCCGACGAACAGCACGGCCGGCATGAACAGCTTGAAGGTGATGCTGGCCAGGCCGGTGGCCGCCTCCGTGTTCAACCACTGCCGCCAGCCGAGCAGATAACCCAGCACAATCAGGCCAAAGATCGGCAGAATCGCCTGTACCGCCACCATGGAAACACGCTCCCCGGACTACTGAACATGAGGCCCCGCTCCGCGTGCAAGGCGCGAAACAGAGGGCCGCACAGCATACGTGCGGCCCCCGATCCTGGCGACTGCGACGAACTTCCAATAGCCGTCCCGGCTCCAAAAGGTGTCACCCAACGATGCTCACGAGAGGAGCCACGACATGTTCAAGCCACTTCTTCTGGCGGCAGGGGTGCTGGCTTCGGTGGCGGGTTGCGCCACCAAGGTCGAGAACCCGGTCGATTACGTCACCTTCCGCAACGAGCCCCTGGTCAAGCAGGTGGACAAGGGCATGAGCAAACAACAGGTCCGCGAAATCGGCGGCCCGCCTTCGACGGAGATGCAGCGCACGAACGTCGAAGGGACCTGCAACAACTACGTTCTCAACCGTGACGGCCACCAGCAGCCCTACCACGTCAGCTTCAACGCCTCCGGTGTGGTCGACGGCAAGGGCTTCATGACCTGCGAAGAAATGGAACGCCACGAGCGCGCCGCCCGTACCTGACGACGCCGCGCCGGCCGCACCCACCACCGGGCGGCCGGCGCGAAACTTTACGGCAGCGGGCAGTCGAACCCTATGTACTCCCTTGCAGAGGAGACTTCCCATGCCACGGGGTGAGAAATCCAAGTACACCGACAAACAGAAGCGCAAGGCCGAACACATCGAGGAGAGCTACGAAAAGCGTGGCGTTTCCGAAGGCGAGGCCGAGGCGCGCGCTTGGGCGACGGTGAACAAGCAATCCGGCGGCGGCGAGAAAGGCGGTTCCGGGCGGAAGAAAAGCGAGACGGCCAAGCGCGCCGACCGCAAGGATTCGGCCCGCCGAGCGGTGGCCACCAAGCACGGCCACTCGCCGAATCGCGGCTCGGCATCGGCCCGTTCGCGCTCCAAGTCGCGTAGCACCTCGCTCACTGACATGACCCGCGACGAACTGATGCAGCGCGCCCGCGAACGCGATGTGCGCGGCCGCTCGAAGATGCGCAAGGACGAACTGATCCGCGCGCTGAGCTGATCGGGCATCGCCACCCAGAACGGACCCGGCCAGGCCGCGCCCGAGGAGGGACCATGACACCCGATGCACCGGCCCCACGCCCCGACCCGAACCAGCCGGACCTGTTGCCGGGCGATGCCCATGCGCCCCTGCCACCCGACCGGCAGACCATTCCGCGTCCCGCCGGACAACCGCGCGGCAGGAGCAGCCCGCGCGGCTGATCCTGCCGTTTGAGACCGGCCGAAAGAGCCGGACTTTTCGAACCTGTAGCCGAGGAGAAAGGAACATGAGCTATGTGCAGTTGACCGACGTCCAGACGTTGCGCGAACGCGCCCGCCAGCACGTGGAGAACGGTGCGGTGACCGAAGGCTACGCCGCCGACCGGGAGACCGTGCTGCGGCTGCTCAACGAAGCGCTGGCCACCGAACTGGTCTGCAACCTGCGCTACCGCCGCCACTACCACATGGCCAGCGGCCTGAAGGCCAGCGTCGCCGCCGACGAGTTTCTCGAACATGCCGAACAGGAACTGGAGCATGCCGACCGCCTGGCCGAGCGCATCGTACAGCTCGGCGGAGCGCCGGATTTCAACCCTGAAGGGCTGACCCAACGCTCCCACGCGCAGTACGTCGAAGGCGTCAACCTGCGCGAGATGATCGTCGAGAACCTGGTGGCCGAGCGGATCGCCATCGACAGCTACCGCGAGATCGTCCAATACCTCGGCGAGCACGACCCCACCACCCGGCGCATTTTCGAAGACATCCTGGCCCAGGAGGAAGAACACGCCGACGACATGGCCAGCCTGCTGGACGGCCTCGGCTGAGTCGTCGAAAGCCCGCAAATGCCTTTTGCAGAGCGGCTACGACTAACGTCTGGTCCCGACTAAAGTCGCCTGGAAGCCGGAGCGGGACCCTATAGAGTGGCCTCCACAAGTACAAGTGGAGGTCCACCCCCATGCAAGATCCCATCTACGCGCGCATTCAAAGCAATCCGCGCTTCCAGGAGCTGGTCGGCAAGCGCGAGCGCTTCGCCTGGCTGCTGTCCACCGTGATGCTCGGCCTGTATCTCGCCTTCATCCTGCTGATCGCCTTCGAGCCCCAGGTGCTCGGCACGCGCATCAGCCCCGATTCCACCACCACCTGGGGCATCCCCATCGGCGTCGGTCTGATCCTCGCCGCCTTCGTGCTCACCGGCATCTACGTCTACCGCGCCAACGGCGAGTTCGACGAACTCAACGCCGCCATTCTCGACGAGGTGAAGCAATGATCGCCCGCCTGCTTTCCGGCCTTGCCCTGCTCGTGCTGGCTCCGTCCCTCTGGGCCGCCGGCGCCCTCGAAGGCGAGGTGCAGCGCCAGCCGCTGAACGTTTCCGCCATCGTGATGTTCATCGCCTTCGTCGGCGCCACCCTGTGCATCACCTACTGGGCGTCCAAGCGCAACACCTCGGCCGCCGACTTCTACACCGCCGGCGGTGGTATCACCGGCTTCCAGAACGGCCTGGCGATCGCCGGCGACTACATGTCGGCGGCGTCCTTCCTGGGCATTTCCGCGCTGGTGTTCACCTCCGGCTACGACGGCCTGATCTACTCGATCGGCTTCCTGGTCGGCTGGCCGGTGATCCTCTTCCTGATCGCCGAACGCCTGCGCAACCTGGGCAAGTACACCTTCGCCGACGTCGCCTCCTATCGCCTCAAGCAGAAGGAAATCCGCACCCTGTCGGCCAGCGGCTCGCTGGTGGTAGTGGCCTTCTACCTGATCGCGCAGATGGTCGGCGCCGGCAAGCTGATCGAACTGCTGTTCGGCCTCAACTACCACGTCGCCGTGGTGCTGGTCGGCATCCTGATGGTGCTCTACGTGCTGTTCGGCGGCATGCTGGCGACCACCTGGGTACAGATCATCAAGGCCGTTCTGCTGCTCTCCGGCGCGTCCTTCATGGCCCTGATGGTGATGAAGCACGTCGGCTTCGACTTCGGCACCCTGTTTGCCGAAGCGGTCAAGGTGCACGCCAAGGGCGAAGCGATCATGAGCCCCGGCACCCTGGTGAAAGACCCGCTGTCGGCCATCTCCCTGGGCCTGGCGCTGATGTTCGGTACCGCCGGCCTGCCGCACATCCTGATGCGCTTCTTCACCGTCGCCGACGCCAAGGAAGCGCGCAAGAGCGTGTTCTTCGCCACCGGCTTCATCGGCTACTTCTACATCCTGACCTTCATCATCGGCTTCGGCGCGATCCTGCTGGTCAGCACCAACCCGGCCTTCAAGGACGCCACCGGTGCCCTGCTCGGCGGCAACAACATGGCCGCGGTGCATCTGGCCAACGCGGTGGGCGGCAGCCTGTTCCTCGGCTTCATCTCGGCCGTGGCCTTCGCCACCATTCTCGCGGTGGTCTCCGGGCTGACTCTGGCCGGTGCCTCGGCGGTCTCCCACGACCTCTACGCCAGCGTGCTGAAGAAGGGCAAGGCCAACGAGAAGGATGAACTGCGCGTGTCGAAGATCACCACCGTCGCCCTTGGGGTGCTGGCGATCGTCCTCGGCATCCTGTTCGAGAAGCAGAACATCGCCTTCATGGTCGGCCTGGCCTTCTCCATCGCTGCCAGTTGCAACTTCCCGGTGCTGGTCCTCTCCATGTACTGGAAGAACCTGACCACCCGCGGCGCGATGATCGGCGGCTGGATGGGCCTGATCACCGCGGTGACCCTGATGATCCTCGGCCCGACCGTCTGGGTGCAGGTGCTGGGCAATGCCCAGGCGATCTTCCCCTACGAGTATCCGGCGCTGTTCTCGATGATCGTCGCCTTCACCGGTGTCTGGTTCTTCTCCGTCACCGACAAGTCGAACGCCGCCGAGGAAGAACGTGCGCGCTTCCTGCCGCAGTTCATTCGCTCGCAGACCGGCTACGGCGCTTCCGGCGCAGTCGCTCACTGACCACTCCCCTCGCGATACCCCCAAGGCAGCCTTCGGGCTGCCTTTTTCATGCCCGCCCGATGGCCCCGCGCCAGCAAAACCTGTCCGACCGGACAACCCTCTAGCCACACCGCAAATCTCGCTGAAAACCGCGCCACACAAGGGTTTCGCCTTCAATCACTCGCGTCGATTTCCACTATCAGCCCGTTCTTCTTCTCCAATTTTCCTGCGCGAGTAGCCTATGCAGCGTACTCACTCGATTCCCTCCATGGAGGCCCAACATGAACAGCAAACTGATCCTCGGCCTAGCCTTCAGCCTCGTCGCGGCACAAGCCTTCGCTCTGCCGGAAACCCAACCGCAACCCCTGCTGGGTGAAGCCAAGGGCGGCAGCGAAGTCCTCAAGGAAAACGGTTTCGACCGTACGCCCCTGGGCGGCGGGCTCGCCGAAGGCGGTTCCGACCGTGTGCTGGAGCGTCACCGCGTCGCGGAAGACGGCTATGACCGTACCCAGGAAAACCGCGTGGCCGAAGATGGCTTCGACCGCACCGGCGCCAACCGCATCGCCGAGGGTGGCTCCGACCGCCTGCTGGAACGCTTCCGTGTCGCCGAAGACGGCTACGACCGCACCCAGGACAACCGCGTTGCCGAAGATGGCTTCGACCGCACCGGCGCCAATCGCGTCGCCGAAGGTGGTGCCGACCGTCTGCTGGAACGCCATCGTGTGGTGTAAGCCGCGGCGGTCGCCGCAGTAGAAAAGCCCGGGGCAGTTGGACCGGGCTTTTTTGCATCCGCCCCCAAACCCGCCGAGAGGTCTCCCACAAAAGCAGAAAAACCCATTCGCTAGTAGGACTTTCCCGATTGTCCTGTCCATCCGCCCTTCCGAGAATCGCGCGCTCGTCGATTTCAGAAGAGCGCCCACATGGACGTCCGCAGCCCCTTCTTCCAGACCATCGCCCTCATCCTCAGCGGCGTACTGTTCCTCAACCCCCTCGTCGCCACCGCGGCGGACCTGGCGGTAGCGGCCGGCAGCGGCGCCACGCTGACCCAGGCGGGCAACGGCGTCCGGTGGTCAACATCGCCAAACCCAACGGCAATGGCCTCTCCCACAATAAATTCAGCGAGCTGAACGTTGGCCAGCAGGGCCTGATTCTCAACAACGCCACCCGCGCCACGCAAAGCACCCAGCTTGGCGGCATCATCCTCGGCAACGCGAACCTCCAGGGCCAGGCGGCGGGCCTGATCCTCAACGAAGTCACCGGCGGCAACCCCAGCCAGCTC
>NZ_MUJY01000113.1 GCF_002286785.1 Pseudomonas sp. PIC25
AATCCACCTCAAGGCCGGGCAGAAACTGGTCATCGAAGCCGGCATGGAACTGACCGTCCAGGCCGGCGGCAGCTTCATCAAACTCGACCCCAGCGGCATTACCGTC
The DNA here is from genome assembly GCF_002286785.1 of Pseudomonas sp. PIC25. Classification (GTDB taxonomy): domain Bacteria; phylum Pseudomonadota; class Gammaproteobacteria; order Pseudomonadales; family Pseudomonadaceae; genus Pseudomonas_M. The sequence goes on from NZ_MUJY01000113.1 coordinate 107, forward strand.
TCCGGCCCCCTGGCCAAGCTCAACGCCGGCGGCTCGCCGGGCAAGGGCAGCGGCATCGCCATCAAGCCCCCCACCCCACCGGGCGCGGCGGATGCGGACAAGGCGGGGAATCTGCTGGATAAGGCGCTGCTGAACCGGCTCGAACCCATCGAACCCCAGAAACTCAAGCGGATGATCAACTTCTCGGGCTGATGGCGCAGGACGCGATAATCAAGGATTGGAACACATGAGCGACACAAGCAAGGTCAACAACTGGAGCTTTCCCTTCAAGCCCAGCGCGGGCAACCTCGACCCCATCCAATGCCTCACCGCCCTGGCAAAAGCAGGCGGTGGCTACTACCCCATCGGCAAGAACGGCCAGTGGCATGGCGGGGTGCACTTCGATAGCAAGACAGCCGCATCGTTCGACCAATCCCACGTGCGCTGTATCGCCGATGGCGAAGTAATCGCCTACCGGATCGACAGGCACTATCCCCAGAGTCTCTACGTCAATGCATCGAGACAAACCATAGCGGCCCCGTATTCGCGCTGCTTCGTATTGGTCAAGCATCGTCTGGAGGCCCCCGCGCTACCGGCCAATCCCAGTACCACCCCGGTCCCGCCGCCCTCGTTGACCTTCTTCAGCCTGTACATGCACTTGCTGGACTGGGACGGCTACGGCAAAGCGGGTGCTCCCACCGCACCCGCGTTCATCGGGGAAACCCTCTACAAGGTCAAGGCGGACAAAGCCACGGACCCGGTACGAGGGTTGCGCGTCAGAGAAACACCCCCAGCCGGCAGAGTGCTCGCCATCCTCCCCAAAGGCAGCACGGTCAAGGTAGGCGAAGTCCATGGTGCCGATCCGAGATGGCGCAAGCTGGTGGCCATCGTTCAAGGCCGCACGCTTCCCGCCCTCGCCAGTCCGGCCCAAGGCTGGGTCTTCATCAAGGAAATGGAGCCAACGAGCGATGCGGACGTTTTTCTGGTCGGCGAAGAGGCCAATGACCAGGAGCCGATGCTCGCACCGGAAAAAGGCCTGAATGTGCGCAAAGCCGGAAACGGGCGCTCACCCATCATGGGTGTTCTGCCAACGGCTGCCACGTTCCGGCTGGAGTCGGCGACGGGCCCCTATCGGAAGCTGAAAGAAATCGTTGCCGGCAAGGATGCGCCTCCGCTCTCGGCCAACAGCGTGCAGAACATCCAGGGCTTCGTACACTTCGACTCCCTGGAAGCAACCCGTTCGGAACCGGTACTCGACCGTGTGCATGTGCTGCCCACGCCTTTCCCGGTCAAGGCAGGCGACGTGATCGGCCACCTCGGCCACTACCAGAATCACGATGACGGGGCCCCCCAGCCGCTTCTCCATCTGGAAGTGTTCAGTTGCGAGGATGTGCCCGGCTTCATCGCCAGAAGCAGAGCCTGGGCAGGCCAGTTGCCCGAGCAACAGAAAACCTTGCTCAAGGTCTACAAGGGGGCCAGCAAGCTCATCCCCCACCGCGAAGGCATCAACGCGACCAACCCACCCAAGACCAGCGACGCCGGCACGGCCGTGGGGGTCGACCTGATCATCCCGCAAAGCCTGCTGGACGGCCTCCCGGCGGACCGCAAACTGCAAGTCAGCACCACCGTACCCGGCAGCACGACCCCACACGTGACGCGCTGGTGGCGCTTGGACAATCTGCTCGCGGACAGCAGCGGCAACCCCATCAGCGGCTGGCTCGCGGAACAGGAGCCCATCACCACGCGCCATAGCCCCTGGGAGTGGCCGGGCTACGATTTCATCAAGGAAACCGGACGCCCCATCGGCAAGGTCGCCTATCTCTACGACGCCCTGCGCCGCCTGACGGACGAAGAACGAGCGAACTACCGCGCCCTGGTCAGCCAGGAAGACCAAGGCCCGGTAAAGACCCGGCTGTACGACATCATCGACAGCAACCGCGACAACAAACTTACCGCCACCGAAATACGCAATGCCCTGAAAAAACCATGGCACGCCCAATCCATCGCCCAACTGGTCACCCACTACGAAAGCGAATGGCTCTGGAAGGCCGACAAATGGGACGAACTCGACCCGTTGATGGGACATATTCCCTTCGTCGACCCGAACCCGAATTGGGAGAGCGAAAAGGCGCGTATTGAGAAGTTGAGCTGGTGGGGAAGCCTGGCGGGCAAGCACGGGATCAATGCGGATGGGAAGGCTTGGCATTTTCAGCCAGTTTCATTAATAAACAACTTCCCCTTGGCTGCCTGCTCGTGTAAGGCTGAGCTTACGAAAGATCAGCTTCGAAGGATTGCGCCTCATTCCTCGGCAGCAAATATTGATCGATATATTGAGCCGATCAATCAAATGTTTGAGAGGTTCGAAATAAACCAGTGCATAAGCAGGGCTCACTTACTTTCTCAGATGTTACATGAAAGCGGCAGTCTTAATTATGTCACCGAGGGACTTAATTCAGGAGCCCCTCTTCCTGCTTATCATCCTTATATCGGCAGAGGCCTACTTCAAATCACATGGCAATCAAACTATCAAGCATATGGGAACTATGTGGGCGAAAACTTTATCGGACACCCCAATTACGAAAAAATGGCTCACCCCCCGCACTGCGTGATTTCCGCAGGCTGGTTTTGGACAGAGTTTAAAAAACTTGGCGTACATTCCGATAAAGATGACTTCATTTATGTGACTATTTTAATTAACGGCGGCTTAAATGGTTACGATCATCGCTTGTCTTTTCTAAACTCAGCGATTGATGTGCTTAAGATAAGCGCTTGCGCCAAGCTTAATCAAAATGGCCGCTATCTATTTAAAGATAGCGAGGCTTATAACAAGGCTAAACCGTCGTTTGCTTGGGGCCTTTGGAGTGATCCTGGAGCGAGCGCCGCTGGGAAAGCAAAAAATAAAGAAGATGCCATTGAGGGCTACTCGCGCTTCATCGAAATATACAACACTAACCAAAGTGTTAGGGATGATAATACTACCAAATATTATTCCTCTACCCGGAAGGCTCCACAGGCAAAAGAATATGCCGAACAAAGAATTCAAATCCTGAGAAACTCATAATGTCAAGAATCATTGCAGCCACATTATTATGTTTAGTCGCAAGCAATATATTAGCAGGCGAGTGTGAATATGACTTTAACCAAGATGAAAAATGCGATAGCTACTCTGTCAGACCAATAGAAGAAACTGAGGGCATGAGCAATGTTACTATTTCGCTTAATGGGATCGGAGATATTACCGGTAAATTTAATACAGGCTCTGCAGGGATAGCGCCCGGCTACTTCCCCGAAGAGTTAATTATCCCCTTGGACTACTATTCACCACATGACACTATACAGAGTGTATATACGTTTCGCTGGAATGATGAGCTAAAAACCTTCTTACTCAAAAAGGAGTCAACTTGGTCCGAACCCTACAGAAGCGAAGAGTTTTCTTTAAATAACAGAAAAATCCCTCCTGAAGCCCGTTTTCCACAAGATTTTGAAGTTAAGCGAATAGAATGCTGTACTTCTTTTTCAGATTTCAATACTCAAACACCAAAATACAAACAACTTAACGAAGCGGAAGCTAGAGAATCTATAAATGACGATATCAGCGAGATAAAAAAATACTTGGCAGATGGCAAAAATAGCAAATTATTCTATAACAAACTTCCCCCAAGCGAAGAGAACCGGAAGCCGATCCCACCAGATTTGATCTTTGAATTAGGAACAGCCATAACAAAAAGCAACGTTGAAGCACTTAATAACTATGCTTTTTATATGCAACAAAGTGGGAACAATGTACTTGCCGCAAACCTTCTAGAGCAAATACACAATCAGTTTCCACAACGAGTGGTAACAACTCTGAATTTGGCTGACAGCTACTGGGCGCTAGATATGAAAGACTCTGCCTGCCACCTTTATGGCGAATACAGGAAGAGAATGATGGCGATTGGAAAACAAGATCGAATCCCCAAGCATGTGATCCCAAGATCGGATTGCACCGCTTACATGAACAAAAAATAAGAATATGCATTATCTCTAGGCTTATAGCATACGGATCGAAAATTCTTTATGAGCAAAACAAGCCGAATAATATGAAGGCAATTTTAACCATACTGATTATGGCTTCCTCCATAGTGCTTGCAACTGAAGGGGAAACCACTAAGAAGCTTTCTCCAAGCATATCGGGCGGTAAAGAGGTCGTTTTCTCGCATAACCCAAAGACTAATTCTTTGACTGCTGCCCTAGCCCTGGAAAATGGGCAGCGAATGATTCTTCCCGTGCAATGCGATCCAGAAGGAGGGGAGCCGTCACTTAGCGACTCTTATTCGGTGAAGTTGCCCGATGGATCAGAAGCACTAATCATCACATGCTCTTATCATTTAGACCACAGCGGCTTAGGCATAACAGGTGTTCAATATACCAGTTTTGTTTTAGCAGAAACCTCCAACTCTCTTGAAAGAAAAGAAAACCTTGAAGGTCTTATATCCGGCTACGAGGGAACTACAGAAGAAGGAGCTAGAGAGCATTTCTTTTACAACACAAAAGAACTAGCCACGCAGAAGTTAAAAGACGGAGACGTTGACTCGCCAGCACTTATTCATCGAGTACTGCTCAGTAGATTAGTCGATCATGATTATGAGGCGATAACATCCTACGCATCAGACGACAATATTCGAACGACAATTACAAGGACTCCCATTTCTAAAGCTGACGCCACTTCATATAACGACATAGGATTTGCACTAGCTGAAGTAGGCGAACTTGATCTAGCCCTTCGTGTGCTTCGAAATGTAGAAATATTGCTCCTGATCGCACTGTGCTCATGTTAAACCTAGCCGATGTTCTTTGGGCAAAAGAACAACAGAGGGAAGCGAAGACTTACTACCAAAAATATCATGTAAAAATGAAGAGAGCTGGAAAAGAAAAATTAATTCCAACTAGAGTAACGGCACCTCTGAAGCGATAAAGGAAAGAGCTGGAACACAATACTTAGCAGTAAGGGATAAGAACAATTAGCCACATCGAAATTACGGCAATGATACGATGAAAACACTAAGTAGATTCATATTTTTATACAGCCTCTTCATTTTAACCGGGCACGCGGAAGAGATAAAACTAGAGCACGACCTATATACATACACAGCAGATACTGCCTCCGGCGTATTGACTATCCAATGGACAGGAGGGCAAAGGAAATTAAATGGCATAATCGGGGCTTACGGTCAAACCTATACCACACTAATAAATTTCAACAATACGCCAGCGCTATATTACTCCAACACAGCTTCCAGCACTTCATTTGATATCTACTACACTCTTTATGGAAAAAATAATGAAATTTATCTGGACTGTATTTATGCCGACATCACCAGCCACATAAACGGACTAACGACCAGAAAGGCTGTATGCGGCATTGACGAAAAGCTCGGAAATGATGTGCAAGATAAAGTTTATGCCTATACGGAAAAATGGATTACCAAAGCGGACAAGGAAAACCTAATGGGTCTATTTGAAGACCTAGAATCCCCTATAAAAGTACTAGCCGGAAAAATCAATGACTCTTTCATATACAGCAATTATACAAGCGCAACAGACCTTCTCGAGCGGAGCCCGACGACGCTGGTAGTTGAGAATGGAGCCATAACAGATTTAGGGAAGAAGCGGAGCTTTTTAATATACAGCCCTAAAAACCTAGAAACGGCTATATCTTTAGAGCAGGAAGTATCTCCCAACGAACCATTTAAGGTGATTATAAGAAGTCGTGACTGAGAGCTAATCCAATCAAGTCAGAAGGAAGGCTTCGAGACCGAAAACAGTAGTCAGTCTCACGAAACGACAGTGAATGACTGCGGCGCCCGTATGAGCCCCACAACCGAGCCCGTTATCTGGAAAAGCTCGCACCGTCCAAGTGATCCCCCGCGCTTCGACAACCACCACACAGTTCCCCCCTGCTTCGTGAACCACTCGGCCGTTGCCGCCTATTCTTCCTGCCCCGGCTTGCCTGTCCTTGGGTTCGAGTCCTATAGTGCCCGCCGTCGCGATGATTCGCGGCCGGGTTTGGCGACCCGAGTTACGTTAGGCGCATAGCGTCCCTATCCCATTGCTGGCTTTTTGGCTCGCAGTGCGTGTTATGGCGGCTGTGTGTGGAGACCTTCTCGAATGTCAGGAGCCAAACCATGCTGCAGTTGCACAGCCTTTCTGTTTCTTTTCTCTTCGCCCTTCTTCGGCATTTTGCCGGGGAGGTGCGCCATGTCTAAGACACATTCCACCGCTTTCCACCCTTGCGAGGATGGTCGGCATCATCTGTTCGCGGTTCGGCCGGGTGTGCCGGTGCGGGCGGCGTTGGAGAGTGCCTGCCATCTGCTGGATGCCGCCGAGGTGTTGGCGGCTCGGGCGGGGCATGAGGCGGACGAGTCCTTGAGCGATGGCTGCGGTTATCTGATCGGGATGGCCAGAGCGGCGGTGCTGGGTTGCCTGGAGGGGTTGGAGCGCGACGCCGGGTAGAGCCTTCCGAGCCGGCGCGTGGCGCCGGCTTCAGGGCTTGGTCGGCAGGAGAGCTTTCAATCGCTGCTCCAGCAATCCCGGGAAGCGCTTGAACCAGGTCTGGTTGAGCGGCGAGGGGTGGGGCAGCGGGTGGAGGGTGAAGCTGCGGGCGGCGCCGTCGTCGGCCTGGAGTTCGACGTCGAGGTGGGTTTCGAAGCGGTCTTCGCGCGCCCAGAAGGCTTCCAGGCGCTGGCGTTGCTCTTTGGGCTGGTCGATGCCGAACCAGAGGAAGGCTTCACGGCCGAGGGTGATGATGTCGCGGTCGTGCCAGCTTTCGATCAGCAGGCGGCGCATTAATGGGTGGAAGCGTTTCTTGACCTTCATGGACCAGGCTTTATTGCCCACCGGTTTGTAGGGGACGGTGTTGATCCAGAAAAAGTCCCGGCCGAGCTGGCAGGAAGCGTCGAAGTCGGGCATGTCCTGGCCGTGCAGGTGGCGGTAGAGGACTTTGCGGACGATCTGCCCGCCGCTGCCGATGAAGGGCTCGCCGTAGCGGACTTCGTCGCGGCCGGGGTCGCGGCCGAAGAAGCCGAGGGGCGCGTCGGGGTCGCCGAGGCCGATGATGGGGTCGAGCGGGTCCTTGCCGAAGCGGGCGTAGGTGGCGGTGTCGATGCCTTCGGTTTCCGCGGCCAGGGCGCGGAAGGCTTGGCGCTGGTGTGGGTCGAGGGGCATGGGGTGCCTCCTTGGTTGGTCCGGGTCGGTGTCGTCAGCCGTTCTCACCCTCCCCCGCCCTCGCGCTCTACCTCCTGCATCCATGCAGTCGTCTCCCATCAATGGGAGAGGGCGCTAAAAGCAGTCCGAGCGGGACTATAGCTCGTCTTCCTCCACTACCTTCACCGCGCTGGCGTCCAGGGCGTAGGCGGCGTCGGCCAGGTCGTTGCTGATGTTTTCGACCTTGAGGGTGCCGTCCACCCAGAGCGGGGTGTAGATGTCGTCGAGGGGGATGCCCTTGGGGTAGCGCACCAGGACGATCTGGTTCGGCGGCGGCGGCGGTACATGGATGCAGGCGCCAGGATATGGCACCAGGAAGAATTCGGTGCCGCGGCCCTTGGCGTCGGTTTCCAGCGGGACCGGGTAGCCACCGAGGCGGATCTGTTTGCCATTCAGGGACGGGACGGTCTTGGCCGAGTACATGACTGCCGGCAGGTCCTTGTCCTGTTGCTTGAGCCCGCCCTTGTCGCTGAAGCCCTGGCCTTCCGGAGTGTCGTGGCTGATTTCCGGCATTTCTTCGAGGGCCTTGCGGTCCTCGGGAGGCATGAGCTCGAGCCAGTCGAGTTCGGGTGGTGCGGCATGGACGAGGGTGGCGGTGAGCAGCAGCGGTAACAGTAGTCGGCGCATGGGGACTTCGCGGGGGAGAAAGGGTCGCCGCGGCGACCCCTTCACGGGGTCAGGTCCTGCGGCTGACCAGACCGTAGATGACGAGCAGGATGATCGCACCGACCACCGCGCCGATAAAGCCCGCCGCTTCCCCGGCGGCGTAGATGCCCAAGGCTTGGCCGCCGTAGGTGGCCAGCAGGGCGCCGCCGATGCCGAGCAGGATGGTCATGATCCAGCCCATGCTGTCGTTGCCGGGTTTGAGGAAGCGTGCGACGAGGCCAACGAGCAGGCCGATGATGATGGTTCCGATGATGCCCATGGGCGTTCCTCCTTGGGAGTGGTGCCGCGAGGCGGCGTCAATCAATGGACAGGCGAAGATGCCGTCGGGTTCTGCCGGTAGCCAGATGGGCCCGGAACATTTCTTTCTATTTGCCGATGGCATCAAGCTGGCAAAGTGCAGTCATCCGCATCTGCCGTCGCCTTGCGTGTCCTCAGGGTGCGTCCGGCACTTCGACGTCGTAACGCTCGTAGATCTGCTTGATCTCGCCCCTGGCGCGCATGGCTTGCAGTTCGGCGGCGAGGCGTTCGTACAAGGCTCGCCGTTTGCCCTCGTAAAGGCGCCGGGAGACACCGAAATGGTTGTCGATGCGCTGCTCGTGCTGGTACGGCGCGTAGCGGTAGCCGTCGAAGCCGATGGCGGCGAAGCTGGTTTCCAGGGGGATCTGGTCGAGTACGACGATGGCGTCCAGGCGTTGGGCGCGGAACATGGCGACCAGTTGGGCATCGTCGCTGGCCAGTCGTTTGCTGAGCAGGCCATCGCTGTCGAAGGGTTCGAAGTAGGCGGTGCCGCGCTTGACGCCGATGCTCAGGCCTTGCAGGTCGCGGTAGCTGCGCAGGCGGGTTTCCTGGCCGGGGCGGACGACGAAACGAATGTTCTTGCGCTGGCGTCCGATGCTCGGCAGGTAGTGGATATAGGACTGGCGATCCAGGGTGTAGATCACCCTGGGCACGATGTCGATGCGGCCGTTGCGCAGGTCGTCCAGGCTGCGCAGGAACGGCGCTTCGCGCCACTGGACACGGGCGCCGATGCGATGGGCGGCGGTGTCCAGCACGCTGATCAGCGGGCCGCTGGGCAGGCCGTCGATCACCTGCATTTCGGGCGGGCGCTCACGAAAGTCGGCTTTGAGAATTTCTTCGGCCTGGGTGTTACCCAGCCCGAACAGCACAGGCAGCAGTAGAAGGAGGTGTTTCATCGGCGGGCTCTTGAACGACGGCCATCGTCAGGAGCTTAGAGCCTGCCTTCGGCCCTTTCACCTCACCCTCGGCCGGAAAAAGACACAGGGTTGGCAGCCGACGGCAGACTTCCACCGCAAAACCGGCACTCAACGTCTGGCGATCAGCGCCTCGACGTCGGCGACGCGGGCAGCCAGCGTGGCCCGGTCGGCGCAGCGCAGGGTGGCGTGGCCCACCTTGCGGCCCTCCTTGAACGCCTTGCCGTAGTGGTGCAGGTGGCAGTCGTCGATGGCGATGACCTGAGCCACCGGCGGTACTTCGCCGATGAAGTTGAGCATGGCGCTCTCGCCCACCTTGGCGGTGGAGCCCAGCGGCAGGCCGGCCACGGCGCGCAGGTGGTTTTCGAACTGGCTGCACTCGGCGCCTTCGATGGTCCAGTGGCCGGAGTTGTGCACCCGCGGGGCGATCTCGTTGGCTTTCAGGCCGCCGTCCACTTCGAAGAACTCGAAGGCCAGCACGCCGACGTAGTCCAGGCGCTCCAGCACGCGGCCGACGTAGTCTTCGGCCAGGGCTTGCAGCGGGTGGTCGCTGCTGGCGACGGACAGACGCAGGATGCCGTTCTCGTGGGTGTTGTGCACCAGCGGGTAGAAGCGCGTTTCGCCGTCGCGGGCACGGACCGCCACCAGCGACACTTCGCCGGTGAAGGGCACGAAGCCTTCGAGGATGCAGGGCACGCTGCCCAGTTCGGCGAACGCGCCGGCCACGTCCTGGGGCTTGCGCAGGACCTTCTGGCCCTTGCCGTCGTAACCGAGGGTGCGGGTCTTGAGCACGGCCGGCAGGCCGATGCTGGCAGCGGCCGCGTCGAGGTCGGCCTGGGACTGGATGTCGGCGAACGCGGGCGTCGGGATGCCCAGTTCCTTGAACATCGATTTTTCGAACCAACGGTCGCGGGCGATGCGCAGGGACTCGGCGCTCGGGTAGACCGGCACGAATTGCGAGAGGAAGGCGACCGTCTCGGCCGGCACGCTTTCGAATTCGAAGGTGACCAGGTCGACTTCGTCCGCCAGTTGGCGCAGGTGGTCCTGGTCGCCGTAGTCGGCACGGATGTGCTCGCCGAGGGCTTGCGCGCAGGCATCCGGCGCCGGGTCGAGGAAGGCGAAGTTCATGCCCAGCGGGGTGCCCGCCAGGGCCAGCATGCGGCCCAGCTGGCCGCCACCGATCACGCCGATCTTCATGTTACGCGTCCCTCGGGTCCGGGTTGTCCAGTACGGTCTGGGTCTGCTCGTCGCGGAATTTCTTCAGCGCCGCGTGGAACTGCGGGTGCTGGTGGCCGAGGATGCTGGCGGCGAGCAGCGCGGCGTTGACGGCGCCGGCCTTGCCGATGGCCAGGGTGGCGACCGGGACGCCGGCGGGCATCTGCACGATGGAAAGCAGCGAATCGACGCCGGATAGCATGGAGGATTGCACCGGCACGCCGAGCACCGGCAGGTGGGTCTTGGCCGCGCACATGCCCGGCAGGTGGGCGGCGCCGCCGGCGCCGGCGATGATCACCTGGATACCGCGCGACTCGGCCTGTTCGGCGTACTGGAACAGCAGATCCGGGGTGCGGTGGGCGGAGACCACCTTCACTTCGTTGGGGATGCCCAGCTTGTCCAGCATCTCGACGGTGTGGCTGAGGGTGGACCAGTCGGACTTGGAGCCCATGATCACGCCTACCAGTGCGCTCATCATCATGCCTCTTCACGGGCGCCCGGCGGGGCGCGTCAAAAACCAACAAGCCACGCTGATGGGGCGTGGCTTGGCGTATTCGTCGAACCAGCGGACGTCGCCGGTTTTCGAGGCGGCGCAGTATACCGCAAAGCCACGCCGGACGAGCATCCGCGATGACCATCCGTCCAACGGCCGGCAAATCGCGGCAAGACTTGCTTTAGCTCAATGCCTGCCGGTCCGGCCCGCGCAGAATGACGGTTCGCTACCCATGGAGAAACCGTTATGAACCAGACCATGAAAGCCGCGGTGGTGCATGCCTTCGGCGAGCCGCTGCGCATCGAGGAAGTGAAAGTGCCGTTGCCCGGTCCGGGGCAGATTCTGGTGAAGATCGCCGCCTCGGGCGTTTGCCACACCGACCTGCACGCCGCCGAGGGCGACTGGCCGGTGAAGCCGTCGCTGCCGTTCATTCCCGGCCACGAGGGTGTCGGCCATGTGGCCGCGGTGGGCGCCGGGGTGACCCGGGTGAAAGAAGGCGACCGCGTCGGCGTGCCCTGGCTGTACAGCGCCTGCGGCTGTTGCGAACACTGCCTGACCGGCTGGGAAACCCTCTGCGAGAGCCAGCAGAACACCGGCTACTCGGTGAACGGCGGCTATGCCGAGTATGTGCTGGCGGATCCGAACTATGTCGGCCTGCTGCCGGACGCGGTGGGTTTCGAGGAAATCGCGCCGATCCTCTGTGCCGGCGTCACCGTCTACAAGGGCCTGAAAGTCACCGGCGCACGGCCCGGCCAATGGGTGGCGATCTCCGGTATCGGCGGGCTCGGCCACGTGGCGGTGCAATATGCCCGCGCCATGGGCCTGCACGTGGTGGCGGTGGACGTGGATGATGCCAAGCTGGAGCTGGCGCGCAAGCTCGGCGCCGGATTGACGATCAATGCCCGTCACGAGAACCCGGCCGAAGTGGTTCAGCGCGAGATCGGCGGCGCCCACGGCGTGCTGGTCACGGCGGTGTCCAATAGCGCCTTCGGCCAGGCCATCGGCATGGCGCGCCGGCATGGCACCGTGGCCCTGGTCGGCCTGCCGCCGGGCGATTTCCCGGCGCCGATCTTCGACGTGGTGCTCAAGGCCATCAGCATCACCGGTTCCATCGTCGGCACCCGCGCGGACTTGCAGGAGGCGCTGGATTTCGCCGCCGAGGGGTTGGTCAAGGCGACCATCCACACCGACTCGCTGGACAACATCAACCAAGTGCTCGACGACATGCGCGGCGGCAAGATCGAAGGACGGATCGTGCTGACCCTGTAACGGATCGGCTCAGACGGGAGCGCCCGCTCCCGTCTCCAACCGCCGCCAGAGCAACCTCACCGCCGCCTTGCGCACCAGCGCGCAGCGGTACAGGCGAATTTCCAGCGGTACGTGCCACTGCGGGCCACCGCAGATCGCCAGTTCGCCCCGCGCCAATTCCTGCGTCACCGACAACTGCGGCACCCAGGCCACACCCAGGCCCTGCAGGGCCATGCTCTTCAAACTGTCGGCCATGGCCGTCTCGTACACCGTGGTGGAACGCAGCGCGCGCTGGCGCAGCAACAGGTTCACCGACCGTCCGAGGAACGCCCCGGCGCTGTAGGCGAGCAGCGGCACGGTCTGGCCGCTATCGAGATCGAACAGCGCCTTCCCGTCCTCGCCCACCGCGCAGACCGGCAGCATCAAGGTGGTGCCCAAGTGCAGCGAGGGGAAGATTTCCGGGTCCATCTGCAACGAAGCGTCCGGGTCGTAGTAGGCGAGAATCAGGTCACAGGCGCCTTCGCGCAGAGCATGCACGGCTTCGCCGACGTTGGTCGCCACCAGCCGGCTGGTGAGGTTCAGGCCCTCGGCACGCAGACGGGCGAACCAAGTGGGGAAGAAGCCCAGGGCCAGGGAGTGGGCGGCGGCAATCTGCAGCACCTCACCCTGGCGCCCTTCCAGTTGATGCAGGTGACGCACCACTTCGCCGAGCTGTTCGACCACGCTGCGGGCGGTGACCAGGAACAGTTGCCCGGCTTCGGTCAGTTCGATGGGGGTATGGGCGCGGTCCACCAGGGTCAGGCCGAGTGTCTCTTCCAGAGCACGGATGCGCCGGCTGAAGGCGGGCTGGGTGACGAAGCGGCGCTCGGCCGCCTGGGAGAAACTGCGGGTCGCGGCCAGGGCACTGAAGTCCTCCAGCCATTTCATTTCCAGGTTCATACCGCCTCCTCGGGCGTGTGCCCGGACTCCGGGTGTGCGGGTAATCGGACGCTTGCGACCCGGCGGGAGCCACAGCCGCCGCGGCCTCGGGGCGGAAACCAGCAGCGAACGTCGAGCGGCGCACGCTCGCCGAGCCGGTCACGTCACATCGACGTTATGCCGTTCCTGCATAGGATAGCGTTTAACAGCATTGGCCGCCGCTCCGCCCGAGCCCTTAGCCTATCCACATCGCGGCACTGTCCGCGCTCCATCCGAGATAACGCTCATCATGTCCTCTGCTGCATCTTTCCGTGTCGAAAAAGACCTGCTCGGTACCCTCGAAGTCCCTGCCGATGCCTACTACGGCATCCAGACGCTGCGCGCGGTGCACAACTTCCGTCTGTCCGGCGTGCCGCTGTCGCACTACCCGAAGCTGGTGGTCGCCCTGGCCATGGTCAAGCAGGCCGCGGCCGATGCCAACCGCGAGCTGGGTCACCTGACCGACGAGAAGCACAAAGCGATCAGCGAGGCCTGCGCGCGCCTGGTTCGCGGCGAGTTCCACGATCAGTTCGTGGTGGACATGATCCAGGGCGGCGCCGGCACCTCGACCAACATGAATGCCAACGAGGTCATCGCCAACCTGGCGCTGGAAGCCATGGGTCATGCCAAGGGCGAATACCAGTACCTGCATCCGAACAATGACGTGAACATGGCGCAGTCGACCAACGACGCCTACCCGACCGCCATCCGCCTGGGCCTGCTGCTCGGCCACGACGCATTGCTCGCCAGCCTGGACAGCCTGTGCCAGGCGCTGGCCGCCAAGGGCGAGGAGTTCGCCCACGTGCTGAAGATGGGCCGTACCCAGCTACAGGACGCCGTGCCGATGACCCTCGGCCAGGAATTCCGCGCCTTCGCCACCACCCTCGGCGAAGACCTGAACCACCTCAAGCGTCTGGCGCCGGAACTGCTGGTCGAGGTCAACCTCGGCGGCACCGCCATCGGCACCGGCATCAACGCCGACCCGCGCTACCAGCAGCTCGCCGTCGAGCGTCTGGCGGCCATTAGCGGCCAGCCGCTGCGTCCGGCCGCCGACCTGATCGAAGCGACCTCCGACATGGGCGCCTTCGTACTGTTCTCCGGCATGCTCAAGCGCCTGGCAGTGAAGCTATCGAAGGTCTGCAACGACCTGCGCCTGCTCTCCAGCGGCCCGCGCACCGGCATCAACGAGATCAACCTGCCGCCGCGCCAGCCGGGCAGCTCGATCATGCCGGGCAAGGTCAACCCGGTGATTCCGGAAGCGGTCAACCAGGTGGCCTTCGAAGTGATCGGCAACGATCTGGCCCTGACCCTCGCCGCCGAGGGTGGCCAGTTGCAACTGAACGTGATGGAGCCGCTGATCGCCTACAAGATCTTCGACTCGATCCGCCTGCTGCAGCGCGCCATGGACATGCTCCGCGAGCACTGCGTGGTCGGCATCACCGCCAACGAAGAGCGCTGCCGCCAGTTGGTCGAGCACTCCATCGGCCTGGTCACCGCGCTGAACCCCTACATCGGCTACGAGAACGCCACCCGCATCGCCCGCGTGGCGCTGGAAAGCGGCCGCGGTGTGCTGGAGCTGGTGCGCGAGGAGGGCCTGCTGGACGACGCCGTGCTCGCCGACATCCTCCAGCCGGCCAACATGATTGCGCCGCGCCTGGTACCGCTGAAGGCCTGACACAACTGAAATTCCGAGACGCCGCGCCCTCCAGCGCGGCGTCTCGTTTTCCGCCCAAGCCTGCCGGGCGGCACACCGAAGGTCGCGTCAGACGGCCGTTCCGACAACAACAATCCGGGTGATAAAAACATGAGTCAGAGCACTACCCTACCTTTGCGTCTCTGGGGCCGGCTGCCGCTGTGGCAGCAGATCCTCATCGGTCTCGCCCTCGGTGTCGCCACCGGCGTGCTGTTCAAGAACGACGCGCAAGTCCTGGCGCCCATCGGCAGCCTGTTCCTCAACGCGATCAAGATGCTCATCGTGCCGCTGGTGTTCGTTTCGCTGGTGGCCGGCATCACCTCCATGGCCGACACCCGCAAGCTCGGCCGGATCAGCGTCAAGACCATCGCCATCTACCTGATCACCACGGCGTTCGCCGTGAGCATCGGCCTGCTGTTCGGCGGCCTGTTCGGCCCCGGCGAGGGTATGCACATGGTCGCCAGTGGCGCCGACGAGGCCAAGCAGGCGCCGTCGCTGGTGAGCATTCTGGTCGGTCTGGTGCCGAGCAATCCGGTGACCGCCTTCGCCGAAGGCAACATCCTGCAGATCATCGTGTTCGCCATCGGCCTGGGCGTGAGCATGAACCTGGTCGGCGAGAAGGCCGCGCCAGTGGTGAAGCTGTTCGACGGCCTGGCGGAAACCTTCTACAAACTCACCGACTTGGTGATGCGTCTGGCGCCCTACGGCGTGTTCGCCCTGATCGCCGGCGTGGTGGGCAGCCACGGCGCCGAAGTGCTGCTGCCGCTGGCCGGGGTGATCGGCGTGATCTACCTGGCCAGCATCGCCCACGTGCTGCTGGTCTACGGCGGCCTACTGAGCCTGCTGGCCCGCCTCAACCCGCTGCGCTTCTTCCAGGGCATCGCCCCGGCGCTGGCGGTGGCCTTCAGTACCTCCAGCAGCTCCGGCACCCTGCCGGTGTCCATCGAGTGCGCCCGCAAGAACCTCGGTGTGTCCGAGGGCGTGGCCGGCTTCGTGCTGCCGGTGGGCGCCACCATCAACATGGACGGTACCGCGATCTACCAGGGCGTGCTGGCGCTGTTCATCGCCCAGGCCTTCGGCATCGATCTGAACGCCAGCCAGTACCTGATGATCATCCTCACCGCGACCCTGGCCTCCATCGGCACCGCCGGTGTGCCGGGCGCCGGCCTGATCATGCTCGGCCTGGTACTGACCTCGGTCGGCCTGCCGCTGGAAGGCGTGGCGCTGATCGCCGGTATCGACCGCATCCTCGACATGGCGCGCACCAGCGTGAACGTGGCGGGCGACCTGATGACCTCGGCCCTGGTCGGCCGCAGCGAAAAGGAACTGGATCTCGAGGTGTACAACCGCTCCACCAAGGAGTGACAACCCAGGTATCCCGTCGGGGCGGGATACCGTCCGGCGCATCGGCTCGACAGCCGCTGCGCCGGTGCTTTTCTCACTAAAAGAACAAAACGGGAGAAATTCTCATGTTGGACCTGATCAACGACCTCCTCTGGAGCAAAGTCCTGATCGTCATGCTGGTGGGCCTGGGCCTGTACTTCACGGTACGTTCCCGGTTCGTACAGTTCCGCTACTTCGGCACCATGTTCCGTATCTTCGCCGAGGCCTTCCAGCGCCAACCCGGCCAGCTCAGCTCGTTCCAGGCGCTGATGCTGTCGGTAGCTGGCCGCGTCGGCGCCGGCAACATCGCCGGGGTGGCCGTGGCCATTACCCTCGGCGGACCGGGTGCGGTGTTCTGGATGTGGCTGGTCGCCCTGCTCGGCATGGCCACCAGTTACTTCGAGTGCTCCCTGGCGCAGCTCTACAAGCGCCGCGAGGAAGACGGCACCTACCGCGGCGGCCCGGCCTTCTACATCCTCCACGGCCTCGGCCAGCGCTGGCTGGCGATCGTCTTCTCGATCCTGCTGCTGGTGACCTTCGGCTTCGGCTTCAATGCCCTGCAGTCCTACACCGTGGCCAGCTCCCTGCATGACACCTTCGGCCTGCCGACCTACCTGTGCGGCATCCTCCTGGCGGTGGTGATCGGCGCGATCATCTTCGGCGGCGTGAAGCGCATCGTCAGCATGGCGGACGTGTTGGTGCCGGTGATGGCGTTCTCCTACATCGCCATGGCGTTGTTCGTCATCGGCGGCAACATCGACCAAGTTCCGCAGACCCTGGCGCTGATCGTGAAGAGCGCCTTCGGCCTGGAGCCGGCCTTCGCCGGCGGCATCGGCGCGGCGATCCTGATGGGCGTCAAGCGCGGCCTGTTCTCCAACGAAGCCGGCCTGGGCAGCGCACCGAACGTGGCCGCCATCGCCGAGGTGAAGCACCCGGCCGCCCAGGGCATCGTGCAGTCCCTCTCCGTGTTCATCGACACCCTGCTGATCTGCACCAGCACCGCGCTGATCATCCTGCTCTCCGGCGTGTACCAGCCGGGCGCCGAGATCGCCGGCGTGCTGCTGACCCAGAACGCCCTGGCGGCGGTGGTCGGCGAGTGGGGCCGGATCTTCGTCAGCCTGGCGCTGCTGCTCTTCGTCTTCACCACGCTGATCTACAACTACTACCTGGGCGAGAACGCGCTGAGCTTCTTCAGCGAGAAGCGTCCGGTGGTGATCGGCTACCGCGCCCTGGTCATCGCCCTGGTGATGTGGGGCTCGCTGCAGGACCTGGGCACCGTGTTCGCCTTCGCCGACGTGACCATGGGTCTGCTGGCCCTGGTCAACCTGGTGGCCGTGGCGCTGCTGTTCAAGACCGGCCTGCGCCTGATGCGCGACTATGACGCCCAGGTGAAGGCCGGGATCGAGCGCCCGGTGTTCGACCGTCGCGAATATGCCGACCTGGAACTCGATCCGGCTGCCTGGCCGGAGCCGCGTCCGGAGCCGCATGTGACCGCCGCTGCCGTACACCAGCGCTGAACCGGATGCTAACCAGCGGATGAGTCGCACCCCGGCGATTCATCCACAGCCAAGGCATGGAGGGCAGATCGCCTTCCATGCCTTTTTTTGTGTTCTGACGGTCGGCGCCGCTTTTGTGAACGGCATTTTGCCATCATTGCGTTCGTCTCTTGTATAGTCGCGGCCCCGCGCGATCCGCGCGGCCTCCCGCTCCCATGCCATACAAGGACAGAACCCATGAAGATCAAGAAACTGGCGAGCGTCGTCGCGCTGGCTATCGTTGCCAGTGGTTGCTCTACCAAGGCCTATTTCAAGCTGCCCGAACAGGCGAAGGTCTCGGTCTACGAGCGCCCGCAGCAATATTCCCAGGGTCTGGTGAAGACCAAGCCCTTCTACTGGACCGCCACCGGCGGCATTCCCTACAAGCTCAGCGATGAGAACGGCACCTTGATCCGTCAGGGCAAGCTGCGCGCACGTTTCCGCGTGGCCTCCATCTTCTGGCCGCCGTTCGCCATCATTTACTGGCCGATGGGCTTCGGCCAACGCTGCTACGACCTGACCGCCGAACAGCCGCAGACCTGCACCCACCAAGACCTGATCGATATCCGTCGGGCCTATCGACTGTCGCGCTGAGCCGCCTCCGCCCTACTGCCAGGCGCTCCCCAGGGCCCGCAGTGCCTCGCCGATGCGACGCTCGTCGACACCGGCGAACCCCAGCACCAGACCGGCCCGGCTGTCCGGGTCGGCAGCGGGGTCCGGCAGCCAGTAATCGCTGAGCGCATTGATCTCCACGCCGACTGCGGCGGCGCGCTCGATCAGCTCGCGCTCCCGTGCCTGGCTCTCCGCCCGCACGCTCAGGTGCAGCCCGGCCTCCACCGTCGGCAGCGGCTGGCAACCCGCTACCTGGGCCGGCCAACCCGTCAACAGCGCGTCCCTTCGCGAACGGGCGGCGCGGCGCATGCGCCGGATGTGGCGCTGGAAATGGCCCTCGGCGATGAACGCCGCCATGACCGCCTGGGTGCCGATTTCCGAGTGACGCATGTCCAACGCGCGCAGTTGCGCGACGGCCTCGGCCAGCACCGGCGGTACCACCAGATAGCCCAGGCGCAGGCCGGGAAAGGCGATCTTGGAGAAGGTGCCGATGTAGAGCACGCACCCCTTACGGTCGAGCGCGGCCAGGGGTGCCAGGGGCGTGCCGCTGTAGCGGTACTCGCCGTCGTAGTCGTCCTCGAGAATCCAGCCCCGCTCGCGCTCGGCCCAGTCCAGCAGCTCCAGTCGGCGTGCCAGGGACAGGGTCACGCCGCTGGGGTACTGGTGCGAGGGGGTGACGTAGACCAGCCGGCAGTCGGCCAATCCTGCCAGTTGCCCGGTATCCAGCCCTTCGTGATCCACCGCCACACCCTGCAACCGCGCCCCGGCTACCGCCAGGGCATGGCCGGCGGCGCGGTAGCCAGGATTCTCCACCGCCACGCTGTCGCCCGGCTCCAACAACAACCGGGCGCACAGGCTGATCGCCTGCTGGGCGCCGCTGGTGACGATCACCTGCGACGGTTCGCACTGCAGGCCGCGCGCACTGCGCAGGTAGGCGGCGATCAGTTCGCGCAAGTGTGGATCGCCCGCCGCCTCGCCATAGCCCAGGCGCTCCAGCGGCGGGTTGCGCCAGAAGCGCGCCTGCAAACGGGCCCAGACCTCAAAGGGGAACAGGTCGAAGGCCGGAATCCCGACCCGGAACGCCCTGGGCGCGCCTTCGCGGCGGCTATCCAGGCGATGCGCCTGCAACTGGACCTGCCGGTTCGACGCCGGCTCGGCCGAGGGGCTCGCCACTGCGCCTGACGACACCGGAACGCCACCAAGTCCGGCGACATAGGTGCCATCGCCGGTGCGGCCCTCGATGAAGCCCTCGGCATACAACTGGTCATAGGCGCGCACCACCGTATTGCGCGACACCCCCAGCGCCCGTGCCAGGTCGCGGCTGGCCGGCAGGCGCGTGCGGCTGGTCATGCGCCCATCGAGGATGCGCTCGCGCAAGGCCTGGTATAGCTGCCGGGCCAACCCCCGGCTCGGGTCGAGACGGATGCCGGCGGGGTCGAAGGGCAAGGTCGTGGCGTTCATGGCGGCGATCCGACTGGAAAGCCAGCAGCCTAAATTGGACTACTGAAAATAGCCATGAATGGCTCTTTCAACGGACCAATCCGCCCCCTAGGATCAGGCTTCAACGATTCCCTGGAGCCCCACCATGTACCTGCCAGCGGCCTTCCGCGTCGAAGACCTGCCCCGCCTGCACGCACAGATCGATGCCAGCCCGCTGGCGATCCTGGTCACCCCAGGCGAACAGGGGCCCGAAGCCAGCCACCTGCCGCTGCTGCTCGACCCGCAGGCCGGCGAGTTCGGCACCCTGCACGGCCACTTTGCCCGCGCCAACCCGCAGTGGCGCCGGCTCGCGGACGGGGCCGAGGCCCTGGTGATCTTCTCCGGCCCCGACGCCTACGTGAGCCCCGGCTATTACCCGAGCAAGGCGGAACACGGCAAGGCGGTGCCGACCTGGAACTACATCGCCGTGCATGCCTACGGCCAGGCCGAGATCTACGACGACCCGCAGCGCCTGCGCGCACTGGTCAGCCGGCTGAGCGAGCGCCACGAGCAAGACCGCGTCCATCCGTGGTCGGTGGATGACGCGCCGCCCGGCTACGTCGACGGCATGCTGCGCGCCATCGTCGGCTTCTCGCTGCCGATCCGTCGCCTGGAAGGCAAGTGGAAGCTCAGCCAGAACCGTAGCGCGGAGGATTTCGCCGGTGTCCACAACGCCCTCGCCGACAGCCCCGGTACCAATGACCGGGCTCTCGCCCAACGAATGACTGAAGTATCCCGCTCATCCTGACAGGAGGTCCCATGCTCGAAATCCGCCCCATCAGCGCAGCCGACCACGACGCCTGGCTGCCGCTCTGGCAGGGCTACCAGCGTTTCTACCAGACGGACATCCCGGCCGGGACCAGCGCCGTCACCTGGCAACGCTTCCTCGATCCAGTGGAGCCCATGCACGCGGCGTTGGCCTGGCTCGACGGCCGCGCCGTGGGCCTGGTGCACTTCATCTACCACCGCTCCTGCTGGACCGGCGGCGACTACTGCTACCTGCAGGACCTGTTCGTCGCCGAGGGCCTGCGCGGCGAAGGCGTCGGCCGCCGGCTGATCGAGCACGTCTACGCAACGGCCCAAGCCGCCGGCTGCTCGCGCGTACACTGGCTGACCCACGAGACCAACACCGAGGCCATGAAGCTGTACGAACGGATCGCCGACCGCTCGGGCTTCGTGCAATATCGCCATCTGCTCTGAAGGAGAACCCATGCATCAGGATGATCTGCTCGACTGGCACGCCGCCGCCCTGCCCTCGCCACGGACGCTGGAAGGCCGCTACATCCGCCTGGAACCGCTCGACCCGAAGCGGCACGGCGACGATCTCTGGCAAGCACTGCAAGGCCCCGAATCCGACCCGGCGCTGTGGGACTACCTGCCTTACGGTCCGTTCGCGCGGCGTGCGGATTTCGATGCCTGGTTGACGGACAATGCCGCGACACAGGATCCGCTGTTCTACAGCGTGGTGGATCGGCGCAGCGGACAGGTCCAGGGGCTGCTCAGCTTCCTGTCCATCGTGCCGGAACACGGCAGCATCGAGATCGGTCACGTCGCCTTCGGCGCCCGCATGCAGCGCAGCCCGCGAGCGACCGAGGCGGTCTTCCTCCTCGCCGAGGAAGCCTTCGCCTTGGGCAATCGCCGCCTGGAATGGAAGTGCAACGCCGCCAACCAGCGCTCCATGCGCGCCGCCGAGCGCTTCGGTTTCCAGTTCGAGGGGATTTTTCGCCAGCACCGGGTGGTCAAGGGCCGTAACCGCGACACCGCCTGGTTCGCCATGGTCGACCACGAATGGCCGGCGCTGCGCGAAGCGTTCCAGCGATGGCTGGCGGAGGAGAACTTCGATGCCGAGGGGCGCCAACGGCAACGTCTGGAGGCACTGCGAAGCTGAGCCGTGCTGTGTAGGAACCAGCTCTGCTGGCGATGCTTTTGTGTCGCCATTCGCAAGCAGCGCTCGCACCTACAGAAGACGAGAGCCCGACCTGCCCGGAGAAGCGCATCCGGGACAGGCTCTCAGAACTTCTCCGGCCGCAGCACCTCCACCTCCGCCAGGTAGCAGACCATGGCATAGTTGGCGTAATAGTGATCCTGCAAGTGGTGGGCGATGCGTTCGGCCACTTCGCGGGCACAGATGACCTCCAGGCGGATGTTGCCCTCGGTGTCCCAGCCGGCGCTGCGCACGCCCCGGCTACCGCGTCCGCGGGCGTCCGACAGGGTCCAGCCGGGGGCACCGAGCTGGTCCAGGTCGGCTTCCAGTTTCTTTTCCAGTGCCGCTTCGCAGATCACGGTGAGCAGCGTACGGGTATGGGCAGGCATTTTCAGAGTCCCCATGCGATCAGGGTTTCGGCCAGGGCCAGGTACAGCGGAATGCCCACCAGGATATTGAAGGGGAAGGTGATTCCCAAGGAGGCCGTGAGCGACAGCGACGGATTGGCCTCCGGCACCGCAAGGCGCATCGCCGCTGGCACCGCGATATAGGAAGCGCTGGCAGCCAGCGTGGCGAGCATCGCCGTGCCGCCCAGCGACAAGCCCATGGCCCGGGCCAGCAAAGCCCCCACCAGGGCACCGACCAGCGGCATGCACAGGGCGAACAGCGCCAGCTTGGCGCCGAAGCGTTTCAGTGCGCTGAGCTGCCCGGAGGCGATCAATCCCATTTCCAGCAGGAAGAACGCCAGCACTGGCTTGAACATACTGGTGTAGAGCGGCTCCAGCGGCTTGATCGACTCCTTGCCGGCGATCGCGCCGATCACCAGGCCGCCAAGCAGGAGCATGATGCTCTTGCCGAGGAAAATCTCACGGCCCAGCTCCTTCCAGTGCGTCTCGCGGGAAATGCCCTTGGCCAGGACGATGCCCACCAGGATCGCCGGAATCTCCAGGATCGCCACGAACAGCGGCATGTAGCTCTCGAAGGCGATGCCCTTGGCCACCATGAAGGCGACTACCACGGCGAAGGTACCGGCGCTCACCGAACCGTAGTGGGCGGCCACGCTGGCCGAATCGACCCGCGAAAAGCCGAGCAGGCGCAGCGCCGGAAACGCCAGCAGCGGCAGGCAGATGCCCAGCCCGAGCACCAGCAGCGATTGGCCGAGCAGCGCCGGGCTGGCCTGCTCCGCCAACTCCACCCCACCATGCAGACCGATGGCCAGCAGCAGCACGATGGAGAGCGTCTCGTACAGCGCCGGCGGCAGTTTCAGCTCGCTTTTCACCAACCCGGCGACCAGGCCGAAGATGAAGAACAGCACGACAGGATCGAGACTCATCACAACTCCAAAGCGGTTAAAAAAAGGGAGCCTTGCGGCTCCCAGGGGACTGCTCGATCAACCTTCTATTTCGATCAGGACCTCGCCGGGGTTCACCCGGTCGCCCTTGGCCACGTGGACGGCCTTGACCGTGCCGGCGATGGGCGCCTGCACCTCGGTCTCCATCTTCATCGCTTCGGTGATCAGCACCGGCTGGCCCACTTTGACCACGTCGCCTTCCTTCACCAGCACGTCGACGATGTTGCCCGGCATGCTGGTGCTGACGTCGCCCGGCGCGCTGGCATGCTTGCGCTTGCCGCCGGCGCCGCCGACGAACGCGTTCAGCGGCTCGAACACCACCTCTTCCGGCATGCCGTCGATGGACAGGTAGAAGTGGCGCTTGCCGTCGGTCTTCACGCCGACGCCGGTGATGTCCACGCGGTAGCTCTCGCCGTGCACGTCGATGACAAACTCGGTGGGCACACCTTCGCCGCCGACCGCCGCCTGGCTGCCATCCGGGATCGGCAGCAGCGCTTCGGGGGTCAGGGTGCCGGCTGCGCGCTCTTCGAGGAATTTGCGGCCAATGTCCGGGAACATGGCGTAGGTCAGCACGTCCTCTTCGCTCTTCGCGAGGGCGCCGATCTCCGTACGCAGCTTGGCCATTTCCGGCTTGAGCAGGTCAGCCGGGCGCACCTCGATCACCTCTTCACTGCCAATGGCCTGGCGGCGCAGCTTTTCATCCACCTTACCCGGCGCCTTGCCGTAGCGTCCCTGGAGATACAGCTTCACCTCGTTGGTGATGGTCTTGTAGCGCTCGCCGGCGAGTACGTTGAACACCGCCTGGGTGCCGACGATCTGCGAGGTCGGCGTGACCAGCGGCGGGAAGCCGAGGTCGGCGCGTACCTTCGGGATCTCGTCGAACACTTCGTTGATGCGGTGCAGCGCGCCCTGCTCCTTCAACTGGTTGGCCAGGTTGGACATCATCCCGCCCGGCACCTGGTTGACCTGCACGCGGGTGTCCACGGCGGTGAATTCGCTCTCGAACTGGTGGTACTTCTTACGCACCGCGTAGAAGTACAGGCCGATCTCTTGCAGCAGTTCGAGGTCGAGGCCAGTGTCGTACTCGCTGCCCTTGAGCGCAGCGACCATCGACTCGGTGCCCGGATGGCTGGTGCCCCAGGCGAAGGCGGAGATGGCGGTGTCGATGTGGTCGGCGCCGTTCTCGATCGCCTTGAGCTGGCACATGGCGGCCAAGCCAGCGGTGTCGTGGGAGTGGATGAACACCGGCAGCGACTGCTCGGCCTTCAGTGCCTTGACCAGCTCACCGGTGGCGTACGGTGTAAGCAGGCCGGCCATGTCCTTGATCGCAACGGAATCGCAGCCCATGGCTTCCATCTGCTTGGCCTGGGCAACGAAGGCGTCGATGGTGTGCACCGGGCTGGTGGTGTAGCAGAGGGTGCCCTGGGCATGCTTGCCGGCCGCCTTCACCGCCTCGATGGCGACGCGCAGATTACGCACGTCGTTCATCGCGTCGAAGATGCGGAACACGTCGATGCCGTTCACCGCTGCCTTGGCGACGAAGGCTTTCACCACGTCGTCGCTGTAGTGCCGGTAGCCCAGCAGATTCTGCCCGCGCAGGAGCATCTGCAGACGGGTATTGGGCAGCGCGGCGCGCAGTTGGCGCAGACGCTCCCACGGGTCTTCCTTGAGGAAGCGTACGCAGGCGTCGAAGGTGGCGCCGCCCCAGACTTCCAGCGACCAGTAGCCGACCCGGTCGAGTTTCTCGCAGATCGGCAGCATGTCTTCCAGGCGCATGCGGGTGGCGATCAGCGACTGGTGGGCATCGCGCAGGATGGTATCGGTGACGAAAATCTTCTTACTCATCGTATTCTCCTAGGGAGCTACAAGCGTCGAGCCGCAAGCGGCGGAGGCGCCTGTCGCTCATAAACCTGCATGGGCGGCGATGGCAGCGGCGATGGCCAGGGCCAGCTCGCCCGGCCTGCGCTTGATCGAGTAATTCAGCAGCTCAGGATGGTCATCGACGAAGCTGGTGTTGAACTGGCCGCTGCGGAAGTCCGGGTTGGCGAGAATCTGCTGGTAGTAGGTGGTGGTGGTCTTCACGCCCTGCACGCGCATGTCGTCCAGCGCCCGCGAACCGCGCGCAAGGGCCTCCTCCCAGGTCAGCGCCCAGACGACCAGCTTCAGGCACATGGAGTCGTAGTACGGCGGAATGGTGTAGCCGGTGTAGATCGCCGTGTCGGTGCGCACGCCGGGGCCGCCGGGAGCGTAGTAGCGGGTGATCTTGCCGAAGCTGGGCAGGAAGTTGTTGCGCGGGTCTTCGGCGTTGATGCGGAACTGCAACGCATAGCCTCGGTACTGGATGTCTTCCTGTTTCACCGACAGCGGCAGGCCGGAGGCGATGCGAATCTGCTCGCGGACGATGTCGATCCCGGTGATTTCCTCGGTGATGGTGTGCTCCACCTGGACCCGGGTGTTCATCTCCATGAAATACACCTCGCCCTCGGCGAGAAGGAATTCCACTGTGCCGGCGTTCTCATAGCCGACCGCCTTGGCCGCACGCACCGCCAGGTCGCCGATGTAGGCGCGCTGCTCAGGAGTGAGCTGCGGGCTGGGGGCGATCTCGATGAGCTTCTGGTTGCGCCGCTGGATCGAGCAATCGCGCTCGAACAGGTGCACGGTGTTGCCGAAGCTGTCGGCCAGCACCTGGGCTTCGATGTGCTTCGGGTTGACGATGCACTTCTCGAGGAAGACCTCCGCCGAACCGAAGGCTTTGGTCGCCTCGGAGATCACCCGCGGGTAGGCCTGCTCCAGCTCCTCGCGGGTGTTACAGCGACGGATGCCCCGACCGCCCCCGCCGGAAGTGGCCTTGAGCATCACCGGGTAACCGATGCGCTCGGCCTCGCGCAGCGCCTCGTCGAGGTCGGCCACATTGCCCTCGGTGCCGGGTGTCACCGGCACGCCGGCGGCGATCATGCTGCGCCGCGCCTCGGTCTTGTCGCCCATGCGGCGGATCACCTCGGCCGACGGCCCGATGAACTTGATCCCGCGCTGGGCGCAGATCTCCGCCAGCTCGGCATTTTCGGAGAGGAAGCCGTAACCGGGATGCAGCGCATCGCAGCCGGTTTCCACCGCCAGGTTGACCAGCTTGCGCGGGTTCAGATAACCCGCCAGCGGGTCGTCGCCGATGCTGTGCGCCTCGTCGGCACGCTTGACGTGCAGCGCATGGCGATCGGCTTCCGAGTAGATGGCCACCGAGCGGATGCCCATCTCGGCGCAGGCGCGCACGATGCGGACGGCAATCTCGCCGCGGTTGGCGATCAGGATTTTCTTGATCACGTCAGGTTTCCCTCGACCGAGTGAACAGGCGAACGACTGCGAAAGACTTCACGATTTACCGATAAGCGCTTCCGAAGCCGGTCGACGCGTGACCGAAGCATGGCTTGCGGTCGCTTATTTACCCTAGGCGCTCACAGCGATTAACCCAAATCAATATTTATTGGGTTACCTATTAGCCATGGCTTATAGTTGACCGATCGGTTGCTTGGATGAGATCGGCTCGAGATGCGTAAGTCCTTGATGCGCCTGACATTGCGCCAGTTACAGGTGTTCCGTTCGGTATGCGATAGCCGGTCCTACAGCCGTGCCGCCGAGGAGATGGCACTGACCCAACCGGCGGTCAGCCTGCAGATTCGTCAGTTGGAGGAGCTGGTCGGTCAACCGCTGTTCGAATACGTCGGCAAGAAGCTCTATCTCACGGAAGCGGCGGAAGCACTGAAACGCGCCAGCACGGATATTTTCCAGCGCCTGGAAAGCCTCGACATGCAGCTCTCCGACCTGCAAGGCTCCTTGCAGGGCCAGCTCAACCTGGCGGTGGAGTCCAGCGCCAAGTACTTCGTGCCGCACCTGTTCGCCGCCTTCAAGCGCCAGCAACCGGACGTCAGCCTGCACCTCACGGTGGTCAACCGCAGCCAGGTGATCAAGCGCCTCTCCGACAACCGCGACGACCTGGTAATCATGTCCCTGGTACCGCAGGACATGGCACTGGAATTCCTGCCCTTCCTGAACAACCCCATCATCGCCGTGGCCCCGCCCGGTCATCCGCTGTGCCGCGCCGCCAAATTGACACTGCAGGACCTGGAGCCTTACCCGCTGCTGGTTCGCGAACCCGGCTCGGGCACCCGCAAGGCCTGCGAGGAATATTTCCAGCAGAAGCGCGCACACTTCGCGCAGATACTCGAAGTGGCGTCGCTGGATGCGCAGAAGGAATGCGTGGTCGCCGGCCTCGGCCTGGCCCTGCTGCCACGCCATGCGGTGAGCCTGGAACTGGCCACCGGCCTGCTCCGCGAGCTGCCGGTGGAAGAGCTGCCGCTGTTCCGTAGCTGGTGCGCGGTGCATGCCCGCGGCAAGCGGCTGACGCCGGTGGCACAGGCGTTCCTCGCCTTCATCCGCGAGGAACGTGCGCAGATCAGTGCGCTGGCCGAGCGTTTCGCCGGGACATTGCCTGCGACGACAGCAGGTAGTTGACCGCGATCAGCTCCGGATAATCCGACAGCTCCTGCTGCAACTGCCGCTGCTCGGCGTAGGTCTCGATGGCGCGACGGAAGCGCATGCGGCGCTGGTCGGCCAGCTTGCGGCGGGCCTTGGAATCCAGGCCGTGGTCGTCTTGATGCGTATCGTGATGCCGGGACATGGCGCGTCTCCCTGGGGTGAGGTGCGGTAGCCGCAGCTTCCTCCGGGGTGGTTACGCCTTGAGGGCAACATGATGACGCTTCGATGAAAGATCAATCCTCGGCGGCCTTCACCGTCTTCGGCGACAAGCGCAGGCTGCGCAGACTGCGCTTGACGCTCTTGAGGTGGTTGACCAGGGTCGGGCCGCGCGCCATGGCCACGCCCATGGCCAGCACATCGATCACCACCAGGTGGGCGATCCGCGAGGTCAGCGGGGTGTAGATCTCGGTGTCTTCCTGCACGTCGATGGCCAGGTTGACCGTGGCCAGCTCGGCCAGCGGCGTCTGGCTCGGACACAGGGTGATCAGGTTGGCGCCCGCTTCACGCACGAGGTTGGCGGTAATCAGCAGGTCCTTGGAACGGCCCGACTGGGAAATGCAGATCGCCACGTCGGTGGGCTTGAGCGTTACCGCCGACATCGCCTGCATGTGCGGGTCGGAATAGGCCGCCGCCGTCAGCAGCAGGCGGAAGAACTTGTGCTGCGCATCCGCCGCCACCGCACCGGACGCGCCGAAGCCGTAGAACTCCACCCGCTGGGCCTGGGCGCAGGCGGCGATGGCCTTCTGCAGGGCCTCCGGGTCGAGGCGCTCACGGACCTCCATCAGGGTGTGCAGGGTGGTGTCGAAGATTTTCAGGCTGAAGTCCGCCACCGAGTCGTCCTCGTGGATGGCGAACTGGCCGAAGCTGGCGCCAGCCGCCAGGCTCTGCGCCAGTTTCAGCTTGAGGTCCTGGAAGCCGCTGCAACCGATGGCGCGGCAGAAACGGACGATGGTCGGCTCGCTGATGCCGACGTCATGGGCCAGATCGGCCATGGAGCTGTGCATCACCGCTGCCGGATCGAGCAGCACGTGATCGGCCACCTTGAGTTCCGATTTGCGTAGCAGGTGGCGCGATTGAGCGATGTGTTGCAACAGATTCACTGGAAAGGACTCGGGTTATGATCGTCAGGTCGGGACGAGACGCCATTCGAAAATGTCCGCGCCAGGCGGGCGCAGCAGTTTGGAATGGGTTCTCGCACTCATGGCAGGCTGTTGAAAACGCGTTTCAACAGTCTGGTAGTGCGCTTGTAGTTATACTACATGGCTCGCTTTCGCGCCCAGGTAATGTGTCTCGGAGAACGCAATTGACCAAGCCCTGCGACATGCTGGTTTTCGGCGGCACCGGCGATCTGGCCCTACACAAACTGCTGCCGGCGCTCTATCACCTGCACCGCGAAGGCCGCCTGCCGGCCGACATGCGCATCCTCGCCCTGGCCCGACGCAACCTCGGGATGGACGCCTACCGCGCCCTCGCCGAACGCCATTGCCGGGCCCAGGTGGCACGCGCCGACTTCGATCCGCAGACCTGGCAGGGCTTCGCCGAACGCCTCGACTACCTGGCCATGGACGCCAGCCAGAGCGCCGACTACGGCCGGCTGGCCAAGCACCTCGGCAGCCGCTGCCAGCGCGGGCGAATTTACTACCTGGCCACCGCGCCCGACCTGTTCGAAGACATCGCCGCCTACCTGAAGACAGCCGGCCTCGCCGGTGACGACACGCGTATCGTGCTGGAAAAGCCGATCGGCCACTCGCTGGAATCGGCCCAGGCGATCAACGCCTCCATCGGCGCGGTGTTCGACGAATCCCGCGTGTTCCGCATCGATCACTACCTGGGCAAGGAAACCGTGCAGAACCTCATGGCACTGCGCTTCGCCAACGCCCTGTTCGAGCCGATCTGGCGCGCCGGACACATCGACCACGTGCAGATCAGCGTCTGCGAAACCCTCGGCGTGGAAAACCGCGGCAGCTACTACGACCGCGCCGGCGCCATGCGCGACATGATCCAGAACCATCTGCTGCAACTGCTCTGCCTGGTGGCGATGGAAGCCCCGGTGCGTTTCGACGCGGAGTCGGTGCGCAACGAGAAGGTGAAAATCCTCGAAGCGCTCAAACCCATCGCCGGGCTCGACGTGAAGGACAAGACCGTACGCGGCCAGTACAGTGCCGGCAAAGTCGGCGGACATGACGTGCCGGCGTACTATTTCGAGAAAAGTGTCGATAACGACAGCGATACGGAGACCTTCGTCGCTGTTCAGGTGGAAATCGATAACTGGCGCTGGAGTGGCGTGCCGTTCTTCTTGCGCACCGGAAAACGCCTGGATCGCAAGCGCTCGGAAATCGTCATCCAGTTCAAGCCGGTTCCACACCTGCTGTTCAACGGCTGCGAGGCCAACCGTCTGCTGATCCGCCTGCAACCGGAAGAACGCATCAGCCTGCAACTGATGGCCAAGGTCCCCGGCAAGGGCATGCGCCTCGACCCGGTGGAACTGGACCTCGACCTCGCCCATGCCTTCCGCCAGAAACGCCGTTGGGACGCCTATGAGCGCCTGCTTTTGGACGTGATCGAAGCCGATTCGACGCTGTTCATGCGTCGTGACGAGGTGGAAGCGGCCTGGCGCTGGGTCGATCCGATCATCGAGGGCTGGCACCGGCACTACCAGAAACCCCGCCCCTATCCGGCCGGCTCGACCGGCCCGGAACTGGCCCACAGCCTGCTGGAATTACAGGGCCGCGCCTGGCACGAATGACGCCAGCCGGCTGCGCAACTTTCTGCCAGCATACTGTGGATAACCTTGTGGATGAATGCGGGTAGCCGTTGCGTTGCCTGGCTCTCTGCCCACTGCGCAAAAACTTGCGCAGTAGTGCGCAACTTCTTGCGCACTTTTTTGTGATCGCCTTCGCATCGAGGCTTATCGACGAGCTTGCCGTTCGCCTATCTATTTGAATTACCTGCTCTTTTTCCTTCCTGGCACGCCCCTCGCTATGTCCCCGGCTCCCGGACCACTTCCGGTCCATGACCCAAGGCAAGGAGAGCACTC